>CAYSLU010000021.1:0-65870 GCA_964431965.1 uncultured Verrucomicrobiota bacterium | reverse complement strand
GAGGATTTGGTGCTCGGGGGGGGACTTGAACCCCCACGACCTTGCGGTCACTAGCCCCTCAAACTAGTGTGTCTGCCATTTCACCACCCGAGCCCTGCAATCAACGAACCCCGCGCCGCACGTCGTTCGTCGCCGGCGTCGCTGCCTTTGCGCGCATGCCGACTTCCGAAAGCGTGATCTCCGAACCGTTCAGAACCACGTACAACCCCCCAGCCTGCAACCGGCCGAGCGACGCGGGATCGCGGTCGAGATTCGCGTCCCACTGAACCGTCCGGTCCGCTTGGCGTAAGGCATTGCTATCCATCACCCGCGCCGGCGACTCGATCTTCACCGAAACTTGAAAGCCGGACAACAGCGGTCCCAAGTCCCGCATCACCGCCGGATCCCGAAGATCCACATCGCCCGCGAAATTGACCGGTTGCTGATACAGGAGGTAGTTGCCTTCCGGCGTCCGCTTCACCGTGATCACGCTGTTCTCGAACAGCCAGAGACGCGACAGCGCATCCAGGCTGCGGAAGCTGATCGTCAGGTCCGCGTACTTCCATCCCTCGCGCACGGAGACCTTGACGGCATCCAAGGTCACCCCGCCATCCCGGTACTTCCGGAAGGCACGCGAAATCCGGTCCTCTTCAAAGAACAAGGGGTTCTCAAGGTCGCGGTCCGCGCCCGCCACCACATTGGACCCCGCCGCCGCGTCCATCTGACGGGCGAGGCCGACCGCGCTGTCGATCTGCGCCAAGGACTGCTCCGACATCGCGTACACGAGCCGAAGCCGCCCTGAACCGTCCGCGTTCAGCGTCAATTCTTCTTGTATCCTGACGCATCCGCCGGCCGAAAGCAAGCCTGCAAGGACGCACGCCGCTACGCCGCCGCGCCATGTCATCAGCCGGCTCACCGGGTCCCGCCGATGGTGTTCGACGCCTCTCGCGTCACGCGGTAAACGGTTTCGCCGGGCTTGACCATTCCGAGCTCGCGCGCGGTGCGCTCGACGAACCCGCGATCGGTCTGAAGACGTTCCTCGTTGGCCTGAAGCCCCTTGATGCCCGCCTCGATCTGCGCGGTCTCCTGCCCGAGCTTCCCCTTGCGGATCTGGAGCTCGCGATACTGCTGGCACTTGGGCAGGAAGATGCACGTGAGGCCGATCACGCACAGGATGACCAGCATGACCCACGCCACCCGGTAGATGACGACCCAGTAGTTCAACCGCGATTCCTGTCCGGTGACATGCCCATCCGCCGGCGGCACGGGCTGACCCGCCCGCGCCCCGGCCGCTCCGCTCGACGCCGCTCGATCAGATCGTGCCGCCGTACACGGCGTGCCGGCCCAGAGCCTCCTCGATGCGCAGGAGCTGGTTGTACTTGGCCACGCGATCCGTGCGGCAAAGCGAACCGGTCTTAATCTGGCCGGCGTTGGTGGCCACCGCGAGGTCCGCGATCGTCACGTCCTCGGTCTCGCCCGAGCGGTGGCTGACCACCGCCGTGTAGCTGGCGCGCGTCGCCATCAGCATGGCGTCGAGCGTCTCGCTCAGGCTGCCGATCTGGTTCACCTTGACCAGGATCGAGTTGGCGACGCCCATGTCGATGCCCTTCTTCAGGAACTTGGTGTTCGTGACGAACAGGTCGTCACCCACCAGCTGGACCTTCGATCCCAGCTTCTCCGTGAGCAGCTTCCAGCCCGTCCAGTCGGCCTCGGACATGCCGTCTTCGATGCTGATGATGGGGTACTTGCCGACCAGGCGCGCGTAGAACTCGACCATCTCCTCGGCCGAGCGCTGCGACTGGTCGCTCTTCTTGAACACGTACTTGCGGGACTTGGCGTCGTAGAACTCGCTGGCCGCCACGTCGAGCGCGATGAAAATGTCCTTGCCCGGGGCGTAGCCGGCCTTGGCGATCGCCTCCATGATGACCTTCAGCGCTTCCTCGTTGCTCTTGAGGGCCGGCGCGAACCCGCCCTCGTCGCCGACGGCCGTGCTGAGCTTCATGCCCTTCAGGACCGACTTCAGCGCGTGGAAGACCTCGGTGCCCATCCGGAGCGCATCGCTGAAGCTCTTCGCGCCCTTCGGCATGATCATGAACTCCTGGATGTCCACCGGCGCGTCCGAGTGGGCGCCGCCGTTCAGGATGTTCATCATCGGAACCGGCATGACCTTGGCATTGGCGCCGCCGATGTAGCGGTAGAGCGGCAGGCCGGAGCACTCCGCCGCGGCCTTCGCCGAAGCCAGCGACACGGCGAGGATCGCATTGGCGCCAAGCTTGCTCTTGGTCGCGGTCCCGTCGAGGTCCAGCATGATCCGGTCGATCCCCACCTGGTCGAAGATGTCATGCCCCGCCAGAGCCGGATAGATGACTTCGTTGACGTTGCGGACGGCCTTCAGGACGCCCTTCCCGCCGTAGCGCTTCTTGTCGCCGTCACGCAACTCGACGGCCTCGTTCTCGCCCGTCGATGCCCCGGACGGAACGGCCGCCCGCCCGATGATCCCGCTGCCGATGGACACCTCGGCCTCGATGGTCGGGTTGCCCCGGGAGTCCAGAATCTCGCGCGCGACGACATGGGTGATCTCAGACATGGCTGCTCCTTCGTATGTTCCTGCCGAATCCGCTGCAAAAAAAGCGCGCCCACATTAGAGGAGGGCACCCCGCTTTTCAAGCCGTTTCAAGCCACCGCATCGAAATCGGACACCGCCTCACCCCGGAAGCGGAGGCGCGACCGAAGTCGTCGTCGTAGTGGTCGTGGTGGTCGCAACAACGGTCGTGGTGGTGGTCGTCGCGGCGGCCGTCGTAGTCGTCGTGCTGCCCGCGCCGGTGCTCGTCGTCGTCGATCCCCCGGTTGTGGTGGTCGTTGTGGTGGTCGAACTCGACTGCGCCCCGCGGTGCGTGATGTAGGCCTCGGCCGTGGCCGAACGCGGCGGATCGACGGACACGGTGACGTCGGCCTTCAGGATCTGCAGCTCGTCCGCCCCGCCCGGGGTGTACGCGCTGGTGTACGTGACGCGGTTCGGCGCGATCGCCTTGATCCGCCCCCAGCCCGGATGTGACTCATGCCACGCGGTCACGCTACCGCCGTGGACGGTGAGTTCGAGGACGTCTCCCGGCCCGATCGTCGCCGCGGTCGGACTGATGGCCACGGGATTGCCCTTGGAGTCATCGCCCTCGCATCCGGCGAGTCCGCACATGCACGCCACGGCAGCCGCCATGGCCCCAGCCAGCACGTTCCGATTGACACGCACGTCATTTCCCCTCCCCGCTGGGCGCTCAACGTCGTTCATGCTACGCCGGACCCCTCGAAATGCAACAGTTTTGCCCCGCCGACACGGACGCCGCTGATGGCACGTGGTTGACGGCCGAGACGAGATCAACAAAGGTGGCCCGCGCCCGGAGGTCGCGGGCCACCGGGCACCAGTCAGCAACCGCATCGTTCCGGCTCAGCGAGCGCGACTGCCTGACTTGCCCCGCATGGTCGAGCGGCTCGTAGAATCGATGACTGAGCGGGTCAACCGGCCGATCAGCGCCCGGTGCCGAGGGAACGCACTCATCAGCGCCCCGCGCTCGGCCAGCTCGAAGTCGCAAAAATCGAATCCCGGGGCCACCGTGCAGCCAACCAGGGCATATCGCCCTCGCGGTCCGAGTTCGGCGGCAAACCAGGCGCCGGCCGGAACGCTGGCTTGGAAGCGCGCTCCCCAACGCGGGTCGGCGCCCAGCCGGATCCGGCTGAGGCACCCGTCGGATGCAATGACGTGAATCGTCAGCGGATCGCCGGCGTGGAAGTGCCAGAGTTCGTCGGATCGGATCCGGTGGAAGGCTGAGTACGCGCCGCCGGGCAGCAGAAAGTAGATGGCCGTCGAGATCGCCCGCGCCCCGCCGAACCGCGCCGGAAGGCCGGAGGCCGGGATGGATTGTGCCGAGCGGTAGGTTTCGCGGAACCATCCGCCCTCCGGATGGGGCCGGAGCTTCAGCCGCCGGACCCAGGCGGCCGCCTCGGCCGGCAGACGATTGGGCCGCGTTTCTTGTTTACAGGCCCGCCGGGGTGGCCCATCATTTCGCGCCATTTCCGGAGCACATGACATGAATGATCTCCTTCAGCAGTTCAAGCAACGCGACGCCGGGCCGCTCGTCCAGTTCATCAAGTACGGCATCTCCGGCGGCGTCGCCACGGCCGTTCACATCTGCCTCTTCTACCTCCTCGCCTGGAAGCTCATGCCGGCCTTGAGCGGCAACGATGTCGTGGCCGGCCTGCTTCACATGCCCGTGCAGGAGGTGTCCGATGCGATCCGGTCGCGGAACTCGATGATCGACAACTTCCTGGCGTTTCTCGTCTCGAATCTCACCGCTTATATCCTGAACATCCTGTGGGTATTCAAGCCGGGGCGGCACCATCCCGTGGTCGAGATCGCCATGTTCTACGCGGTCTCGGGCGTCAGCATATTCGTCGGAACGTCGATCATGGGCTTCCTCATCCGCTATTACGGCATGATGACCACTGTGGCCTTCTGCGCCAACCTGGTGAGCGCGCTGCTCATCAACTACGCGATGCGGAAATTCGTGATCTTCAAGGGCTGAGGAACGGGACGACGGACATCGCCTCGGGCATGAGGTAACAGGTGGGCGTTCGGCCTCCCACGCGCTCGCGCAGCCGCGCCAGCGAATCACAAACCGCCGCATCGAGATCGGGCGCCGTCTCGATGCCCAGATCCGACACGTCGTCCGCCCCCATGCCGGTGACCGCGATCGTTCGAGCGCCCCGCTCGCGCGTCGACAACGCCGTCTGCCCCAGCACCTCGGGAGCCTGACGCAGGCCGCGGTAGATATCGCGGACATCGCGCAGGCGCGCCCATCGGCGGAAGCCCTCGTCGCCCAGCCCATCGGGACACGGCGCCAGCAGGATGATACGCCCTTCGGCGCCGACTGCACGCGACGCGTTGAACAGCGCCTTGTGTGACTGGACCCAGTTGGAGGCGGAGCCGGCCGAGGCGATCACCAAGTCGGCCGCCTCCCGGATATCCACGCGGCTCACCCGCTCCACGAGCGCGCAGGCCGCCCGGTGCGCCGGCTCCATATCCCCGGCAAACACTCCGACCACCTCGCCCGCCGGAGAAAGCACGGTGTTGACGATCGCGTCGGGCGGGCGGAGCCGGGCGCCTGCCAGCATCTCCTCCGCAACGGGGTTCCCATCCGTGTTGCCGATCCGGACGGCGGGGTGGATCCGATCGGCATCCGGATCGAGGGTAAGGCTATGGTTCCACGCGATGGTTTCGCGACCGGCCAACCCGGGTACGAGCGACTTCCGCCCGCCTCCGAAGCCGGCGTGGTAGTGATAGGTGGCGGCGCCGACCAGGATCAGCCGCCGGGCTTCGACGGCCAGGCGGTTCAGCCGCACGCGGTGCCCCCGAGGGGTGGCTCCCACATCAACCAGGCCCGCGGAGGCATCCGCATCGTGGAAGAAGATCCGCCCGGCGAACGCGCGTGCGACGTCGGGCCCGAGAATCCGATCGATCTCCTCGCTCTTCGGCCGACGATGAATGCCCGATGCAAAGAGGATGAACAGATCCCCGGCCGAGCATCCACGCGCGAAGAGCCCGTCCAGTAAGATCGGCAGGACGCGGCTGGCGCCCGTCTTGCGCGTGTGGTCGGAGACGACGATGCACGTTCGTTCGCCGGGCGCAACCCGGCTCCACGCCGCTCCGGCGCCCGCGCCGCTCCAGACCGGCCGGCGGAGCGCATCCCGGATCTCGTCGTCTGCCAGCGCCGACCTCGGGGCGGGCGCCGAGAGGACGCCGAGATTCGCGACCTGATACCGCTCCAGCACCTCACTCATCGATTCGCACATGGCCGTCCTCCCCCGCCGGAGGCCTGGCGTATCGGCCGCCCGCCTTCCGGCCGCTCTCTGCACTGGGCCCGTGTCGGGAGGGGGGAAGGAGCCCGAACCGGCCGGGGACGGCCGGCTCCAAGCGAGCCCGCTTGGCCTCGTTCCGTGGAGACCGGCGGTCTCCGCCGTTCCGACCCGCCCATCACTGACACCCGTGCCGTTCACGCCGCGTAGCTCTTGGAACCGCAACCGGGCCATGATAGTGTACGCGACCGATTTGAAGCAACCCGCCGGCCGGCGCCGGGCCAGGAGAGGCAGATGACCCCAGAGGACATTCTCAGCGTGTTCCGCGAAACCAGCGCCCTGCTGCAGGGGCACTTCGAGCTGCGATCCGGCCTGCATAGCGACCAGTTCTTCCAGTGTGCCATGGTGCTCCAGCACCCGCGCATCGCCGAGCGGCTCTGCGGGGCGCTCACGGAGCAGATGCGCCGGAGCCTCGGGGCGTCGTGGAAGCCCGACGGGGTAATCGCGCCGGCGATGGGCGGGCTGTTCGTGGGGCACGAGATCGCCAAGGCGCTGGATACGAAGTCCTACTTCGCCGAGAAGGAAAACAACAAGCTGGTGCTCCGGAGAGGATTCCGAGTCGCCCCGGGAGAGGTCTTCGTGGTGGCCGAAGACGTGATCACCCGCGGCGGGCGGGTGCAGGAGACCATTGATATCGTCGAGGCGGCGGGGGGGAAGGTGGGAGCGGTCGCCGTGCTGGTGGACCGCAGCGGCGGCAAGGCCCGGTTCCCCTATCCGACGTTCAGCCTCCTGAAGATGGAACCAGTCACCTACGAGCCGGCCGCCTGTCCGCTCTGCGCCCGAAAGATTCCGGCGGTACACCCGGGCTCCTGAGGAGCCGGGCCGGGGAGCGGGGCCGCCTGACGGGGAAAGGACGAGCATGCCGCGCAAGGCACTCATGATCGGGCTGTGGGCGGCCGCCGCCGGAACGGCCCTCGCGCTGTCCGCCGCCAACCTGTACCTGGGCGATCTCAACCAGGACGAGGGCTGGTATCTGTACGCGGCCCGGCTCGTCGCGGACGGGCAGGTCCCCTACCGCGATTTCGCCTTCACGCAAGGCCCGTTCATGGCCTATGCCTACGCCCTGGCCGCCCCACTGGTTGATGCGTGGGGAGTGGCGGGCGGGCGCCTCTTCACGGCCATCATGGGCCTGGCGGCCGCCGGCTTGGCCGCATGGCTGGCGGGCCGGCTCGCCTCGGGCCCGGCGCGGCCGTTCGTAGCCGCGGCGGCCTTCTCCCTGATCGCGGTCAACGTCTATCACAGCTACTACACGACCGTCGTGAAGACCTACTCGCTGTCCAGCCTCATGCTGGCCGGCGGCTTTCTGCTGCTGACCGTCCGCGGGAAGCGCTGGGCCGTGCCAGCCGCCGCAGGGGCAGGCGCCGCCATGATGGCCGCGGCCGCAACGCGCGTTTCGGCCGGAATCGTCCTGCCCGTGGTCTTCCTCCTCATGGCGGCGGACGGGCGGAAGCGGTGGCCGGCGGCGGCGGGGTTCGCGGCGGGCGCAGCGGCCGGGGCGGCGGCGCTTTTCGGGCCGTTCCTGCTGGCCGCGCCCGACGGGTTCCTCTTCGGCCTGCTCACCTATCATACGTCGCGGGACGGCGGGGCTCCGATGCAGATGCTGGTCTACAAGGCCGGGTTCATATCCCGGCTCGTCCAGGCGTACTTCGTCGCCGCCGCTCTCTGGGCCGTCCTGGTGCTGGCGCGTGGATTTGGCCTTTCGCGGGTGGCCGGGGAACCGGACGAGTCCCCGGCGCCGTGGCTGCCGCGAGCGCTGTGGGCGGCCGCGGCCGCGCTGACCGCCGTGCACATAGCCGCACCGGTGCCGTACGAAGACTACCAGGTGATGGCGTTTCCCCTTTTTGCCGTCGCCCTCGCGCTGGCTGTGTTCCGCGGCGCGGGGAGCGGCCCCGTGCGGGCGTGGATCTGCACGGCCGTCCTGCTCGCGAGCATCGCCGCCGCGTGCTCGTCCCCCATCAATCAGGGCTGGTTCATCCAGGGCCGCGATCGCATCTGGTGGCGGCTCAAGGACGAGCCCCCGCTGCGCAAGCTGCAGCGCGTGGCCGCCGGGATACGGGGAATGACGGAGCCGGCGGATCGAATCCTGACGCAGGACATGTACCTGGCGGTGGAAGCGAACCGGCGGGTCCCGTCCGGCCTGGAGCTGGGCCCCTTCAGCTATTACCCGGGGTGGTCGGATGACCGGTGCCAGCGCGTGCACGTGGTCAACACCCCAATGCTGCTCGCCCTGATCCGGGACGCGGGCGCGCCGGTGGCGGCCCTGAGCGGGTACAGCCTGTCGATCTCCTGCCCGGCGGTCGCGGAGCTCCCGCAGTCCGAGCAGGACCGGCTCTGGGGCGAGGTGCTCCGGGTCTACCGCCCCGTCCGGGATGTTCCGAGCTTCGGGCAGGCGGCGACCGTCCTCCGCATTCTGGGACGACGCGACGCCAACTGAGGCGCCTGCCCGCGGCGCCGAACCCGCTTTTTTCGTGTCGTGGTGCGAACAAACTTTCCGTCTGTGCGTTGAAGCTTCCCCCCGTGCGTTGAAGGTTCCGGATGCGTGCGTTGAACTTTCCGCTTGAAGCGTGGAGGGATATGGGCGGGAGAGATAGGATGGGATGATGAAAAGAACTACGTTCAACTGATGGGGCGAGTGGGGTCCGGGCACGTGCGGCATCTGATGGGCCAACTAAGAACGGGAGCCATCACGGCCCGGGAGGTGGCGACGGAAGTGGGGGTGAGTGAACGGCGCGTGCGGCAGTTGTACCACGGGTACCTGCAGGCCTGTGCCGACGGCCGAACGGATGAATGGGGTCCTGGCAAGTCAGGAGGCAATCGCCAGCGCCAGATTCCCGATTCCGTCGAAGCGCTGTGGCGCAAGATGCTGACAGTCCGGCCTGCGGCGCCCTATGCGTTCTGCGCCTCCGAGGCTTTGCGGCTGCATCAGTTCCACACGGATCGGGCCACGGTCCGACGCTGGGCGTTGCAGCAGGGCTGTGCGCATGCGGGTCCACCCAAGAAGACCAGTTCAGGGCCGATCCGGCGGTGGCAATGTGCGGAACTTGGTGCCCTCTGGCAGTTGGATGCAACACCCCACCACTGGTTTGGGCAAGAGGATCGCCTGTATCCGTTGCTGGACATGGTGGATGACTGCAGTCGCGTGATCGTGGGCGCCCGGCTCTACCCGAGAGAATGCCTGCTGGCGTACATGGATTTCCTGCCCCGCGCCTTTGAGGAGTATGGGCTGCCGTTGGCCCTATACGTGGACCACCACAGCTTCTTCTTCTCCAAGATCCCCGACAGCATGACGTACTTGGCTGAGGCACTCCGGCGCTATGACGTGACGTTGAAGCCGGCTCCCACGCCCCAAGCCAATGGCAAGATCGAACAGCAGCATCAGTTCTGGCAGAACCGCTTGCCGAGCTTCTTTGCGGCTCACGCCATCGGAGAGATCGAACCGGCCAATCCGCCTCTCGACGACCTGCGCCATCATCACAATCAGGAGGAAATACACCGCGAACTCCAGATGACACCCAACACCGCTTGGCGGCGGGCCAAACGGGAGGGGCGTTGCCTCCTGCGTCCCTGCCGCAAGGACCCTTGGTGGAAGTACGTCTGGTCGGTACGTCAGCGCGTCCGCGTCGGTCTCGATGGCTGCGTGAGCCTCGATACGACCAAGGTCAAGCTGGGGCCGCGGTTCAACTCCTGGGTCCTGCGATGCGACCATCCCGATGGCACGGTATCCTTCCTCGCCAATGAACCCCGCACTGGCGGTAAACCCATCTTGCTGTGCTCGTACAAGCGCCACGCCCCCTTCTGGACCATCTGACCCCTCGCGGAAACTTCAACGCACGCACGGAACGTTCAACGCACGCAGAACGGAAAGTTCAAATGCTACACGACAGAACCCGCTTTTTTCGTGGAAGGACGGCGGCGTGACGTGATAGCGTTTGAGGGTATACGGGTTGGGCGCAGCCATGGGGCTGCGCGTTCGTAAGGATCAAGATGAACATCGCCTCCCAGCGGCGCGGCCGACCGTCGGGCGCAGCCAGCCTGATGCTCGGCAGCCTTCTGATGGCTTCCGCCGGGGCCGCCCATGCCCAAAGCCTGCGCTATACGAACTACCGGGAAGTCGGAATTCCCGACTATGCCACCTTCCGTCTGGGACCGTTCTACTCGAACTGGACGTTCACCCAGACCGCGGGCTATCGCTACAGCCGATCCACCCAGGCCCAGACGGATGCCATCCGGGGCGAGGGGCGGGGCCAGATCACGGAAGACGGCTCCGAGATTCCGCTCATCTCGACGATGTCGTTCCGCAACTACCTCATGATTAACCGGCACACGGACCTGGAGGCCTCCATTTCCGTCGGCTACGAGTACTATCCCCTGGGCACTCAGGACGGCGGCTTCTTCATCACCCCGCCCGGCTCCGGCATCACGGGGGATTTCGCCCTGCAATTCCAGCTCGCGCCGAACGTGAGGGGGCGGGTATACGACCGCCCGACGTATCGGATCGATTACATTGACTCCCGGGGCATGATCGATCTGTACGGCGGCCGGAGATACGAGCATTTCGACAATCTTCTGGGGCTGGACCTGGACTGGCTCACGGCCTCCGATCAGAGCCTGGCGCTATCGGCGACCCGCGGCGACGTGATTCCGCTCGGCAGCCGCTTTGAAGACGTGCGCAGCACGACGTACGCCGAGAGCCAGACCTACCAGTGGCAGGTGAACCCCGTCTGGGTGGTCGGCGTCAGCGCCGGCTACACCTACGGCATCTACCCGGCCGCCGACCGGGGCAACGTATTCGGCCAGAACTACGAGGTCAATACGGGGCTGTCGCCGACTGAGCGCACGAGGCTGAGCGGCGCCATCGGCTACTCGATCTACGGGCTGATCTCGCCCGGACCGGGCGAGGACAGCGGGTCGTCTGAAGCCCTCACCGGCTCCGCCGGTCTGAAGACCCAGCTGTCCAAGAACCTGAGCCACGGGCTGAACGCCAGCCGCAGCCAGTCCGGCGGATTCCGGACCGCGGTGGAGATCGACACGTCGGTCGGCTACGACATCAGCTGGGCCAGCGACCGGTTGGCCGCCAGCGCCTTCGCCCGCTACACGCAGGCCGATCCGCAGCTCACCGACCTGCCCGGGTACTCGACCATGAGCGTCGGGGGCTCGGCTACGCATCCACTCTCCAAGCGAGTCGATCTGCTGGGGGCGACGGCCTACGACGTCCGCCACAATGACTCGTCCTCCTCGCTATCGACCAACTCCGCCGCCCTCTCCTCGCTGCTCACCGACCCGACCTTGAGTACCGACTACAGCACGTGGGTGAGCAGCGTGGGGCTCGCGTTCCAGCTCGCAAAGGAGCTATCGCTTTCGCTCTCGGTCGAACACGCCGAGCGATTCAGCGACAATGACGGGATCGCGTTCACGCGCGACACGTTCTGGGCGCTGCTGACGTACACGCACGAGTTTTGAGCGGCTTCATGGCACGCACCGCCCTATCCCCCCAGCGCTCGGTTCTCGTTCTGGCGGCCATGCTGTTTGCCCTCTGGTTCTGGGTGAATTTCGCCCGGGTAACGGGTGATCCCAACGGGATCCTGCGGTTCACCCTGGGCTTCCTGTTCTCCGCCCTGATCCTGCTCCGCCCCAAGCCGGAAGCTCCGGACTTGGTGATTTCGGACCGGCTGGTCCTCCCGGCCGGGGTCGGCGGGGCCGCGCTCGTCATCCTGGCCATCGTCTTCGATGTCCGGCAGTTCGAGTGGCTGGGGCTCCTGCTGCTCCTCTTCTCCTGCATGCGCTGGTCGCTCCCCGCCCGGTTCGGCGGCGACATCGCGCGGGCACTGATCATTCTGTACTGGGTCCATCCCCTGCCCGGCCAGCTGTTCGGCCCGCTCGAACTCGCCATGCAACGCCTGTCGGTGATCGGGGCGGGCGCGCTGCTGCACACCGTCAACGTCCGGGTCTGGGCCGACGGGCTGCTCCTGCACACCGGCTTCCGGTCGTTCATGGTGCCGGAGGAGTGCAGCGGCATGCGGACGGCCGTGACGGTTCTCCTGTGCGGGGTGGGCGTCGGCATGCTGCTACGGCTGAAGGCGGCAGAGATCGTCGGCGTGGCGGCGGCGGGCCTGGCCCAGGTGCTGGTGCTCAACATCGTGCGGGTGTTCGTCATGGTGAAGGTCGGAGCCAACATGCCGCAGGAGTGGGCCACGAATTTCCTGCACGACTCGCTGGGCGTGCTCCTGGTGGTCAGCGTAGTGGCCATCCACTTCGAGGCATCGTTCTGGAAGCGCTGGCGAACGGACGCGCGCCTGCGCCAGCGGGCCTCGCGCGCCGGGGACCAGGAGCCCCGGGACAGGGCGTCGCGCATTCCCCGCTTCTGGACCGTGCTCTCGCGAAGCGCAGCGGCGGCCACCGTGATCGCCGTCGCCGCGGTGGCCGTCGCCGCCGTGGCGTACAAACTGCGGCCCAGCCACCGCGTGGAAATGATCCGCGCGGCGGCCGAGGAGCTGCTGCTCACCAATCCCGAGGCCGCGGAGCGGGCCATTCAGGCGGCCCTGCGCCTGACTCCGGACAACGCCGCGCTCAAGCAGGACCGCCTCAATGTGCTCGTCCAGCGGCGCAAGTTCACGGAGGCCCTGGTCGAGATCCGCCGCATCCCGCCGGACAAGCGCACGATGGACGACCGCGTGGTCGAGGCCCAGGCCCTCGGCGGCTTGGGCGAGACGGCCCGGGCGCTGCAGGTCATCTCGGACCTCCCGGAGGACACTCGAAACTGGCCCACGGTGGCCATGATCCTGGCCGAGCTCGGCGCTGCATCCGACCAGGCGGACGTGGTGGAAGCCAACGTCACGAAGGCCGCCCAGTCCTACCTCCTGCAGGAACGCGTGCGCGCGCTCTTTCCCTACATGGCCGCGCGGCACAAGTGGCGGGCGATATGGAAGTCGGACGGGGTAACCCCATACCGCCAGCCGCTTCATGCCGCCATCTCGTTCGCCGCCGGCCTGCGCATGAACGACCGCAGCGGCGCCGCCGAAGCACTGCGCCGGGGCATCAAGTCCTGGCCCCGCGAACCGCTCTTCCTCAACGCGATGCTCACGATGGCGATGCTCCGGCAGGGCCCGGAGTGGGAGGCGCTGTTCGCCGAGACCTTCAAGGCCAGCCTTCGGCAGACCGACGTCGAGGACTTGACCCGGATCATCGACTCGGCCTTCGCCCTGAACCGCCCCGACCTCGCATGGCTGGCCTACTGCCGGATCCAGTCGAAGGCCCCGGAGGATCTCGCTCTGCCGCTCGTTCCGGCGCGCTTCGCCGACAGCTGGTTCCTGATGCGGCGCCAGGCATTGAACCTGAAGGCGGACACCGACACGGATACGATCAACCTCTCGTCGTTCTGCCGGCTCACGCGGAATCTCTCGCCCTGGCGCGGAATCTGGAGCCGCATGCCGCACGGCCATGAGATCGCCCAGGACGGATCGACGGACATCCGGCGCCGGTACGTGGACGAGTCGCTGGCCAAGCTCCGAAAGGCGGAGGAAACGGGGACGCTCACGCCCCGCATGGACATGGCGTACCCCATGGTGCTGGAGATGGCGGGGCGGATCGACGACGCGCTCGAGCGCGTGTCCAAGCTGGCCGCTCGGTACCCGGGCAAGCGGCGCGAGATCCTGCAGGAGCAGGTCGGGCTGTACGAAAAGACCCAGGCGTGGCCCTCCGCCTACGAGGCGCTGCACGAGGTCCAGAGAGAGGACGACGAACTCGACATGGCCGCCGGGCTTCGGATGGTCAACTGCCTGCTCCATCTGCAGATGGGCGTCTACGCCATGACGATCGCAGAGCGGTTCCAGCGGGATTTGCCAGACTCCGATCAGGTCCGGTCGGCCATCAGCGCCATATGGGACTTCTACGGATTCAAGGAGGAAGCCCTCTTCCTCACCAGCCGCCTGCCGGACGTTGAGCGGGCTCCCGTCATGGCACGCCTGCTGTTCGAGACCCAGCGCTATCGGGCCGCCGCCCAGATGGCCAAAGCGGCCGGCGGCGTGAAGCTCCCCTCGACCGACGGGCGACCGCAGACGCTGTTCCTGCCGCCGGCGGAGTGGACCGTAGCCTGGCAGGGCCCCACCAACCGCACCGCCGTCCAAGCCCAGTACGAGCGCAACCGGCTTCCGGGGCCGGAGGCGGGCGTTCCCAGCCCGTTCCTGACCAATCTGTACGCGATCCGGCGCCAGTGGCTGGCCGGGAAAGCCGAGGGCGCGTCATCCGAGCTGGCGCGATGGACGTCGATCGGACGGAATTCCTATGAACAAGCCGTGGCGCTGAACGAGCTGACCATGCTGTTGGCCGGCGCCGGACGGGTGAACGAGGCACGGGGCGCCGCCGCGCGGGCCGCCGAGCTCTGCCCCCATTCCAGCATGCTGCACCGGATCCTGATCGCGCTCACCGGGGGACGGAAGGACGTCGTGGAGTCCGCGCGCACGCTGTGCCCCCAGGATTCCGAGGTCTGGCTCGCTCACCTCGTGGCCAAGACCCGCGCGGACGGCGCCGGGACATGGGCCGACCGGGAGATCGGGGGAGCCATCGCGGGGACGCGGTTCTCTCCCGGCACGATGGTGCGAGCCGGGGACTTCCTGCTCAGGAACGGGATGACCAACGCGGCCTGCCTGGCCGCCAGCAACTCCATCGCCAACGGACGGGGAATGCTGCCCGCCTACATGCTGGGGCTGCGCTGTGCCCTGGCTGTCCGGGACAACAAGTGGGCCCTCTCGTGCGCGCAGGCTGGAGCGGGCGAGGCGGACGAACCATGGCCGTTCTATCGCGTGATCGTCGGGATCAAGACCGCGGAGCGATCGCTCGACCAGGACTTGGTGTCCGCCCTGGAAAGCCTGAGCCAGCGATACCCCAACGAAAACCAGTGGGCCGAGCAGCTGGGGGATGTCTATTTCTCGAAGGGACAGAGGGAGCGGGCCGTGGCCGTCTTGGATGCAGCCGTCCAGAAGGGCGGAGCCGACGTCCACTTGAGGACGCTGCTGCTGGCGGCCGAAGCCGCCCGGCTCGAGGGAAAGTCCGACAAGGCACTACGCATTCTCGAGACGGCCTACGCGAAGTATCCCAACGAGCTGAGCGTGCTGAACAACCTCGTCTACTGCCTGGCTCAGGAGCCCCGGACGACGCCGCGCGCCATCCAGCTGGTGGATCGCCTGGTCACCATCGGGAGCAACAGCTTTGCGGCCTTGGACACGGCCGCCGTCGTCTTCCTCCGATCCGGCGCGCCATCCAAGGCCGAGCAGTACATGACGCGGGCGCTGAAGTTGGCACGGCAGGGCGACTACGCCTGGGCCGAAATGAACATCAACGCCGCCGAGATCCAGTTCTCCCTCGGGCGGTATGAAGAGGCTCGCCGGACGCTCGAACGGATCCAGCGGGACGCAACCCGCTCCGCGCTGGCGGACCTGAGGGCGCGCGATCTCATCCGACGGGTGGACGAGCAGTCCGGCACGTTGCGGCGGCTGTGGTGACCGCGCCCCCCCCCGACGGCCGGATTCCGCCCGCCCCGATCCGACAATTGACGCCAAGGATGTGAATACGTAGAATTTGTTTGCTACAGTTGGCTCGATTTGGCAGCTGGTGAGGAAATGGCGGATCCCCGCAGGTTGCGGGGCGGCTGGAAGTATTCCATGAAAACGCAGTCCAACCGTTGCCTGCGCGTGGCGATTGCGCTTCTCATGGCCCCCGCGCTGGCCGGCTGGTTGGGCGGCGGATGTGCGTCCTCGCGCCGGACGGACGAGTTGATCGCACAGATCCTGCAGGAGGAGGCGGCCGCCAACAACTCGGGCGCTCCAGCCGCCACACCCACATCGTCCGCATCGACGCCCCCGGCTTTGGCTCCTTCCGTCACCCCGGCAACCGCTGCCGCCCGTGTCGCCCCACCCCTCGCGGCCACGCCGGGCACAGCGCCTCGCCTTCCAGCCTCGCCACCCCCGCCCGCCGGAGAGGAACCGCCCCTGCAGGCGCCGGCCGACGAAGCACAGCCGAGCGAGTCGGGGCCTGTGACGGTTCAGCCCGACAGCGTGCTGCAGATCACCGTCGAAGAGGATCCCAGCCTCACCGGGCGCTACGCCGTCAACGATTTCTCGGCGATCGATTTCGGGTACGTGGGCCTCGTGACGCTCCATGACATGACCGTCGAGCAGGTGGCCGCCAAAATTCGGAGCGTGCTCGAAAGCCGCTATCTGAGAAAGGCCACCGTGACCGTCCGCATGGCGAAGGCATCATACGACAAGGTCGGGATCAGCGGGGAAGTGCTCCGCCCGGGTACGCTCAAGATCGGCCCCGGGTCGTCGATCACGCTCCACGAGGCGCTGCTGCGGGCCGGCGGACTCCGCCCCCAGGCCAACAACGCGCGCGTCAAGATTGTGCGCGGCGGCATGCTTTCACCGTTTCAAGTGGCCGCGCCGGGCGAGAGCGTGGCGCTGGTCGACGACAAGGGGCGACCCAACATTCCCCAGGTGTTCCTGCAGAACAACGACATCATCCACGTGTTCTCGTACGAGAACCGCGTGCAGGGGCCGATGGGCGAGAAGCACATCCTGCTGCTGGGCGAAGTCAAGAATCCCGGAGTGGTTCGGTTCGCCGCGGAGGAGCCCTGCACCCTCATGTACCTGCTCTTCAAGATCGGGGGGTTGCCTCCGTTCGCCAAGGGGGATTCGATCCGAATCGTCCGGCGGGACAAGAACGGCGTCGAAACCGAGATTCTGGGGAATGCAGACGTGCTCATGAAGGAAGGCCGGACCGAAGACGACGTCGCGCTCGAGAACGGCGATAAGATCATCGTGCCCGCCCGGCACCTCAGCCTCTTCTAAGACACATACCTCATGCCCGTTACTCCACGGCAGGAACAGCAGAAGCTCGACCCACGGGTCTACTTCGCCATCCTGTTCTTCCGCTGGAAGCTCATCATGGTGTGCTTCCTGTACTGCCTGCTCGGCGGGGTGCTCTACCTCGAGGTCGTTCCCAAGGAGTATCTCGCGAGCTGCAAGGTCATGATGTATCGCGACCCGACCCTCTCGGTATCCAACCAGGGCGAAATGTGGCGAAACATGAACATGTATAACCACTTTCTCACCAGCACGCGGATGCGCGTCCGCGTGGTGCAACTGCTCCGGGAGCGCTGGGCCCGGGAGGTCGGCAGCGAGGCGGCCCTTTGGCTGGGAGTCAACATCTACATCGATCGCGCGCTGAATATGATCACCATCACCGCGCGGAGTACGAACCCTCACTACGGGCAGGCGTTCCTCCAGACCCTCCTTGACGAGTTTCAGAAGGAGATCAACAACGTCAAGCGCGAGTCCTATTCCTCGGCCACTTCCGTGCTCTCGGAAGAGCTGGATCGCCTGAGCGATCGCATCCGCTCGGCCGAAGAGGATGTCGTGGAATACGAGCGCCTCCACCAGATGGCCTACGTCGAGAACAAGGCGTCGCTGGAGCGCGGATATCTGGGTGCCCTGATGTCTCGCCAGCAGCAGCTCAACTCCGAGATCTACATGCTCGACGCCCAGTTTCCCCGCCTGAAGGGCGAGGACCTGTTTGTGATCCGCGACGTCAATACCCTCACGCGAGAGACCGGCGCGGTGGCCCCGCCGAACGAGCCGCTGACCGGAGCCGCCCGCGACAAGGCCCTCGCGGAGGCCGGAGTCCGGGACCAGCCGGCACGAACAGACGACTTGGATTCGCGCTTGGAGGAGCTGGGACGCTACCAGGATCTGCGCGTCCAGCTGATGCGGCTGCAGCAGCGCGAGCAGGAGCTGACGCAGACGCTCCGTCCGGAGCACCCGGAGATCCAGGCCGTCAAGAGCAAGATCGCCGAGATGAAGGGCCAACTCGATTTCTCCGCCACCGTGGAGTTTGAGCGGCTGAAGTCCCGGCGCAAGGCCCTGACGATCCAATCCGAGGCGCTGGCCCAAGCCGAGCGGCGCTGGCAGGATTCCTACCTGATGGCGAGCCGGAAGCAGTCGGACCTGCGCCATCTCTCGCTGGCCGTGTCCCGCATCGAGAGCATGTACCAAAATCTGTACTCGCGCCTGCAGGAGCTCAAGGTCGATGAGGAGCTCAAGAGCGAGCACTTCCTGGTCGCGGAGGACATCGGGTCCAGCGGCCGGCCGATCTGGCCCGATCCCCTCAAGATCCTGCTGGTCACCCTCATGGCCGGACTCGGGTCGGGCTTCGGGCTCGCCCTGCTGACGCACGTGCTCGACAACAAGGTCCAGTCCATCACCGACGTCGAATCGCTCATCGGCGTCCCATTCCTCGGCGGCGTCCCGTACTGGGTGCACAGCGGGCTGCACAGCCGCATTCGGCCGATCGTCAGCGAGGAGCATTCGACCGGCGCCGCCGAGGCGTATCGCGCGCTCCGCACAAACGTGATCTCGGCCCTCGAGAAGGCCGGGCAGAAGGTGGCCCTGCTCACCAGCGCCGACTCCAAGGAAGGCAAGACGCTCACCGTGCTCAACCTGGCCATCATGACCGCTCGAACCGGGCGGAAGGTGCTGCTGATGGACGCGGATCTTCGCCGCGGCGTGCTGCACAAGTCGCTCGACCGCGAGCGCAGCCCCGGGATCACCGACATGCTCAAGGAGAAACGCCCGCTCCGCGACGTCATAGCGAAGACGGCCTTCGACAACCTCTGGTTCGCGCCTGCCGGTACGCCCCATAAGAACACGGCGGAGCTCCTGCATTCGGCCGATCTGCGGGCCTTCCTCGCAGAAGCCCGCGAGGAGTTCGACGTGATCTACATGGACAGCGCGCCGGTTCTGCGCATAACGGACACGGTGATTCTGGCTTCCCCGCAGCTGTGCTCCGTAATCTACGTGGCCCATGCCAACCGGACCCCGAAGTCCACGATCCGCTACTCGATCGACATGCTCGAGGACGCGCACGTCATCGGGCTGATCGTCAACAGCATCGAAATGCACCGCATCAGCAGCCTGTACTATGCCTACCAGTATCCGAACTACGCATACTACAGCTACGCGTACGCATACGGGTACGACTACTATCTTCATGACGAGGCGGGCGTCACCGGACGCCGGACGCCGCGAGACCGCAAGTGGGATTCACGCCGACGTTCAGCCATGCGCTGGATCCGGAAAACGTTTCTCCCGACGGAGTAACCGTGAATGTCTCGCGCGATCACCTCGGCGGGCAGACCCTCTGGATGGCGCTTCTCAACGCCTTCTGCCTAGCCGTCGGCGTCATCTCCGGAATCACCATCCGATTCGGCCTCGACTCCCTTCCTGGCTACCTGATCGACCGACTCGACGGCTGGCTCTTCTTCTGCGGCAGCATCGTTTTGGTCAACTACATCGCCGGCACATACGGCATCCAGCTCCGCGTGTCGCGGTTCAACCTGGTCGTGAACTGGGCCTTCTCGCTCCTGGTGGCCATCCTGATCGTCAGCATGACGTCGTATGCCTGGTTTCAAACGCTGCTCGGCCGCGGCACCCTGCTGCTGGCGATGGGCATCTATTCCCTTCTCTGGCTGCTGATGACCGTCGCGCTCTACCGCTTCATCCTGCGCAGCCCGATGTTCGCCTACCGCGTTGCAGTCATCGGCACCGGCGAGCTGGCAACCAGCATCCGACAGATGGTCGAGAACGAGTTCATCCGGCCTATCCATCGCGTGTCCGCCTTCATCAGCCTGACAGACCGGCGCACCGCCGCCACCGCCCCCAGCGAAACGATCGACCGTGTCGCAGCAATACACGTCCAGCCGGACACGCTGACCGACGTCCTCCGCAGCCTCGGAGTGCAGGTCATCATCATCGGAATCGAGCCTCAGGAACGCGCGGCCCTGATCTACCCCCAGCTGCGTCGGTTGCGCTTCGAAGGCGTCCTCGTTCTCAACGCCCTGAACGCCACCGAGATATACAACGGACGCATCCCGCTCGACTTGATCGACGAGTCATGGCTGACGGAGGCCTGCATGGCGACAGCGACGCCGGTGACCTCCCGCATCAAGCGCTTCGTCGATCTCGTCACGTCGTTCGTCGGCGGCGCTCTGGCCGTCCCGCTCGCGCTCGTCATTGCGGCCGCCCTCAAGCTCAGCGCACCCCGCAGTCCGATCCTCTACAGCCAGATCCGGGTCGGTCGGTTCGGCGCGCCGTTCCGCATGTACAAGTTCCGGACGATGGTCGACCAGGCCGAGGCGCAATCCGGCGTGATGTGGTCGCCCGCCGACGACGCTCGCATCACTCGAATCGGCCACGTGCTGAGGCGGTTCCGGCTGGATGAACTGCCTCAGCTGATCAACGTGATCCGGGGCGACATGAGCATCGTGGGGCCCCGGCCGGAGCGCCCGGAGCTCGTGGCCGAGTTGGAGAAGCGCATCCCCTACTATCGCGAGCGCGAAAACGTGCTGCCCGGGTTGACGGGATGGGCCCAGATTCGGTACCCATACGGAAGCAGCTTCGAAGATGCCCGCCGCAAGCTTGAATTCGACATGTACTACATCAAGAATCTGTCGATCCCGCTGGATCTGCAGATCATTCTCCGTACCACGCGCATCGTGCTGTTCGGCATGGAGCGCTACGTTCGGTGACGCGGAAGCCGTGTTAGCGCCATGACGTTCTTCCTCACCATCGTTTTCGTCATCCTCGTCTTCTGGAGACCGCAGGAATGGCTGGTCCCGCAGCTGGAGGGATGGCCCCTGCTCGATGCCGTGGTATACACGGCGCTGCTGGCGCTGCTGATGGAAATCCAGCAGGGCAAGATCCGATTCCCCAAGACCCCCGCCATCACCCTGCTCTTCGGCCTGTGGCTCATGTCCGGGTTCAGTCATATCCCCCACACCTATGTCGGGGGAATCATCGAGACGCTGCCCGACACGGGAAAGATCTGCTTCTTCACGCTGCTGTTGCTGTGCGTTCTCGACCGCCCGTCTCGGCTCCGCATGTTCGCCGCCGTCCTGGTCTTGGGCGCCTGCATCATGGCCGTACACGCCCTGAGACAGCAGGAGACCGGCAGCGGCTTCGCGGGCGGCGAGCCCTTGTTCATCACGAAGCCCAGCGGCGAGATGCAGATCCGCACCCAGTTCTTCGGGATATTCGGAGACCCGAACGACATGGCGCAGGTGCTGGCCGCCGCCATGTCGCTGGCATTCGGGATCCCGCGCCGGATGTCGGTCCTCTGGTTCATTGCCTGCAGCCTGCTATGCGCCCTGCTGCTGATGCCGGCCTTCCTGTCGACGCACTCGCGCGGCGGCCTCGTCGGTCTCGCCACGGCGGGCGGCATCGTCGTGCTGCTCCGCCTGCCCGAGCGGGTGTTCCCGCGCGCCGTCGGAATTATGCTCGTGGTTGGTTTGGTGCTGGCGGGAACAAAGGGCGGTGCGATGCTCGATATGTCGGCCCAGGAACGCGTGGTCTTCTGGGGAATGGCGAACGAGGTCTTCAAGCACAACGTCCTGTTCGGCATCGGTTACGGAATGTTCTACACGGTCGCCAGCGACCGCGCCGCACACAATGCGTTCGTAGCGTGCTATACGGAGATCGGCTTGGTCGGATACTGGTTCTGGTTCGGCCTGCTGCTCCTGGGGGCTCTCGGCTGCTGGCGAGTGCGTCTGGCCTTCGCCGCGCCCCGCGACCCGGAGGAGCGGTTCATGCGCCGATTCACCGGCGTCTGCCTCATCACGTTTTCCGGATTCATGGCCTCCGCCTACTTCCTCAGCCGGTCATGGGTCTACCCGATATTCTTCCTGATCGCCCTGCTCAACTCGATCCCGCTCATCGCCCAGCAGATGCTCCCGGCGGAGACCGCCGCCTTCTACGACACGCGTCGGGATGTGATGGTCGGAAACACCATCGCTTCGATCGTCAGCGTGATCTATATTTATGTGTCGATCGTCCTGCTGAACTTGGCGTACTACTGATGAGCGCTCAATCGGGCA
This sequence comes from uncultured Verrucomicrobiota bacterium, assembly GCA_964431965.1. Lineage (GTDB taxonomy): Bacteria > Verrucomicrobiota > Kiritimatiellia > CAIKKV01 > CAYSLU01 > CAYSLU01. The sequence continues at coordinate 44,065 of CAYSLU010000021.1, read as the reverse complement.
CCCCCGGCAACCCGGACCCTCGAGCCACGACAGCACGGTCGTGGCGGATCCCCATCCTGCTGGCCGTATGCGTCGTCCTCGTCGGATTCTGGGAGATCATGGCGCAGCGCAGCTCCAGGCCGTTCGAGCCGTTCGAGCTGACGTCGGCCGATTTCCGAACGTTCGCGCCATCCGCTCCCGAATGGGTCTTCCAGCCCATCGCAGTTGAAGTCCATGATCCGACCGCCCCCAACCTCCTCGCCTATGCCGCCCATCCGGCCTCCGGCTGGCGGGGCACGATCGTCATTCGCCTGGTACACGGCTACAACATGCCCATGTGCATGAAGATCAAGGGCTATACGGTTGAGAATCTCAAGGACGACGCGAGCACGGACGGGACGCAGGCATGGCGACTCACGTCTGAAAGCGGAGATTCCTCCGTCTGGATCACCGCCATGGCTCGCGCCGTTGACTACCGGCCGGCGCACATCGACATTCGCTCCATGGCGTTCCCTCGAATATCGGCCCGCGATGACCCCAGCTGGATCCCGCGCGGCCTGACGCTGTCCAGCTTTCGCAACCCCGTCAGCAACTTTAGGCAGTTCCTTCAAGTGAAGTGGAACAATGCGCGGTGCGACATCGCCACGTTTCTCAAGCTGCGGCAGCCCGTGTGGGCGGACGAGGACACCCTCGTGCTGCTCGCCCACACCCATGGCGCGTCCGTCCGCCGTCAGCAAGAGCAGCAGGCGGAGGCTGTTGTTCGCCAGGCCCACGCCGCCATCTGGAAGGCGCTCTGCAACTGGAAGGCCGCGACGGCCGAGGACAAGCCGTGACCTCGACGTGTATCGACTGCCACGTCCATCTGTACTCCCGATACGATCCGGCCCTCGCCTTCCGTCACTTGTCTCGCAATCTCGACGCACTCGCCCCCCCGGGATCTACCCCGGCCGAGCGGGTCGCCGTGCTGACGGACGGATCGTCGACCGACGCCTTCTGCCGGCTGCGCCGTGGCGACAGCGGAACGCTACCGGCGGGATTCTCCGTCAGCCGGACCGGAGACGGCGACGCCATACGCATCAGCGCGGCAGGGATGCGCGATATCCTGTTGGTGGCCGGACGGCAGGTGGTTACCGGCGAGCGGATCGAACTCCTCTCTCTGGCCTCGGCCCCGACGGATCTGGATCGCCTGCCGGCCCGGGAAGTAGCGGATCGCATTCGAATGGCCGGGGGAATACCGGTCGCCAGCTGGGCGCCTGGAAAATGGTTCGGCCGGCGCGGCAGGCTGGTGCAAGAGCTGATCGATGAGGCAAGCCCGGGAGCCCTGCTGATCGGAGACACATCGCTCCGCTGCACCGGCTGGACCGAGCCGGCCGCCTACCGGCGAGCGCAGGACCGCGGGCTCTCTGTTGTAGCCGGGTCGGATCCGCTGCCGCTCTCCGGCCAGGAGCGCACCATGGGTTCGTACGGCATCGTCTCCGATCAGCCGTTCGATGCGGACCATCCTGCCCAAGCCCTTCGCCGACTGCTCGGACAGCCCGCCGGGACGTGGAGAATCGCCGGCCGGCGCGTCGGGCCCCTCACCATGCTCCGCCGCCTGGTCGGCCTGAAGGTGGAAAAACAAATATCTTGATATTCGAGCCGCTCGCCCTAGTATACTGAAGTTGAAGGTTGATTTCTCGTCCCTTACATTCGCACTGTAAGGGAGGTACAAGATGGAGACAGCATCCGCGGAAAGGCGGCGTTATCCCCGCCTGCGAGACGAGCACACGATAGCCCTGAAATATACGTCGGAGGAAGGAACAAAGCGCAGCCATATGTTCTTTCATCTGACTCAGGACATATCCAGAGGCGGATTGCGATTCCGAAACCGGAATTTCATACCCGTCAATACCGACTTCACGATTCATATCGCCCTGAAAGATCCGCTGAAGACGCTGACGCACAGCGGCGTAGTCCGCTGGGTGAGGCGGGGATCGGACAGCGAGCCGTTCTCCGTCGGCGTGGAGTTCACCACTCCGACAGGAAACAGCCTTCAGACTTGGGAGGAGTACGTCGATCAGCGCCAGAAATGTCTGGTGTGACGAACGCCTCCGCGGGCTGTGAAGCCGCTTTTTCGGATCCACGGAACCCTTGCGGAACCCGGGGGTGGACCAGCGCTCATGTCCGTTACCCCAGAGCCCCGAGTCAAGCTGGTCACCCCTTCGCAACTTATCAACGACGCCCGCCGGTATCCGCTCCGCGCCGTCGTAGTCGGAACGTTCGACATCCTACAGCCCGGGAACCTTCTGACGCTGGTCTTGGCTGCGCGACATGCGTCCCATGTATCGGTCCTTCTCACCCCGGACGATTCGGACCTCGGAGCCAACAAGCCCCGGAATGCATTCAGCGACCGGGCAGAGGCGCTGACGCACCTTCGGCAGGTCTCGGCCGTCACAGCCGCCGAGCCGGACTGCGCCCGCAGCCTGCTGCGCGAGCTGAAGCCCTTCGCGTGGGTCACTGGACCGGCGCACGGATCGCCGGATCCATCATCCGAGTGCGCCGCCGCGGAAGCGACGGTCCGGATCGATGTGCCCGCCGTCGCCGGTTGCTCCACCCGGGAGATCATCGCCCGCCTGAGCGAGGGCCCGTTTCCGCTGCCGGTAACGTGGCCGGCGGGCATCCCGGAGGCCGTCGACTCCCCTCCTCCGGCTCCGCCGACGCCCCCGGCGCGGCGAGTCACGGCGAACGGATGCTTCGATATCCTCCACGTCGGACATCTCCGCTTCCTCGCCCAAGCTCGCACGATGGGAAGCGAGCTGGCGGTGCTGCTCAATAGCGACGAGTCGGTACGCCGATACAAGGGGCCGACGAGGCCGGTCTTCCCCCTCTCCTTCCGGGCGGCGGCGCTCCGCTCGCTCGAGTCGGTCTCCGCCGTGTATGCGTTCGCAGAGGACAAGCCCTTGGACCTGATCCGCCGCCTCCAGCCCGCGGTCCACGTCAAGGGCGGGTCCTACGAGCCGGATCGCGTGCGCGAGGAGGAATCCCTGCTTTCGTCGTGGGGCGGCCGCGTCGCCTTCTGCCCCATGGAGGGATCCTTCAGCACGACAGCCTATATCCGCGGAGCCGCCGGCTCGGCCTCGTAGATCCAGCCCTGCCGCACGCCATCCGATCCGGACGAACCGATCCGACCGGGTCTTGACCCGCATCCTCCGGGCCGCTACTGTCCATCGCGATCCGCACATAGAGGGAGAGCACGGACATGAGCATCAGCCGCGAGGACATTCTCTCGTACCATCACGGCGGCAAGGTTGGCATGCGAGCGACCCGCCCCCTGGCCAGCCTGAACGACTTGTGCAAGGCCTACACGCCCGGCGTCGCGGTTCCGGTTCGCGAGATCGCCGCGCGTCCCGACTCCATCTGGGAATACACCGCAAAGGGCAACTTGGTGGCCGTCGTCACGGACGGAACGGCCATTCTGGGTCTGGGCGACCTAGGCGCCGAGGCCAGCATCCCCGTCATGGAAGGCAAGGCGGTGCTGTTCAAGTCATTCGGCGATGTGGACGGATGGCCCGTTCCGCTCGCGCATTGCCGCGCCGGGGGGCAGAGCCGGGGCCCCACCGATCCCCAGCGGGTGATCGACGCCGTCTGCGCGATCGCCCCCATGTATGGCGGCATCAACCTCGAAGACATCGCCGCGCCAGCCTGCTTCGAGATCGAAGACCGGCTGGATCAACTGCTCGACATACCCGTCTTCCACGATGACCAATGGGGGACCGCCGTCATCACGCTCGCCGGCGTCATGAACTACGCGGAGCTGTCTCAGCGTAGTCTGGACGAGCTCCGCATCGTCATCAATGGGGCCGGAGCCGCCGGAATCCGGATCGCCGACATGCTGAAGGCGGCCGGAGCCCGGAGCGTGGTGATCTGCGACTCGAAGGGCGTGATTCGAGTCGGGCGGGCCGACCTGAATGCCGAGAAGCGACGCCATGCATCGGACACGGCCGCCACAACCCTCGCCGACGCGATGGCGGGCGCGCATGTCTTCATCGGCGTTTCGGCGGCGGACTGCCTGAAGCCGGACCACGTCCGGGCCATGTCGACCTATCCCGCCATATTCGCCATGGCGAACCCCGACCCGGAGATCAGGCCGGAGCTGGTCTCCCAGGCCTTGGGAAACGCCCCGTACGTCATGGCCACGGGCCGCTCGGACTTCCCCAATCAGATCAACAACGTGCTGGGATTCCCGTTCCTGTTCCGGGGTGCGCTCGACGCCCGGAGCCGGACAATCAATATGGCCATGAAGACAGCCGCGTCCCGCGCGCTCGCGTCCCTGGCCAAGCTCGAGGTGCCACCGGAGGTCCAGGCTCTGTACCCCCGGGAAGAGCTCGGATTCGGCGCGGGCTACATCATCCCCAAGCCGTTCGACCGGCGGCTGTTCGTCGAAATATCCGCCGCCGTGGCCGAGGCGGCTATCAGCTCCGGCGCGGCCAAACCCGGCATCGACCTGTCGGCCTATCGTGCCCGACTGACAGAGCACAATCGCCGACGCATGCAGCCCGATTCGTCGGCGTCCAGAGCATGACGGGAAGCGGCACGCAACGAACCTCTTTCGGCCGGGAGTCAACATGACGGGCACACCGAAGCGGCGGGCGATCTTCCTGGACCGCGACGGCGTGATCAACGTCGAGGTCGACTACCTCCGGCGACCCGAGGACCTGCGACTGCTGCCCGGGGTGGCAGACGCCATCGCCGCCATCAATGCCTCGGCGTATCTGGCCATCGTCATCACCAACCAGTCCGTGGTCGCGCGCAACCTGTGCACAATCTCCGAGCTGGACGCGATTCACGCCCGGCTCGCGGCCATGCTCGCCGAGCGCGGGGCGCGGCTTGACGCGATCTACTTCTGCCCGCACCACCCGGCCCCCGGCGGACCCAACCCCAACCGCGAGTACGCCGTGGACTGCGCCTGCCGCAAGCCAAAGACCGGGCTGATCCGTCGCGCCGATCAGGAGTACGGGATCGACCTCGCCCGCTCATGGATGATCGGCGACACGGGTCGCGACGCGGAGTGCGGCCGGAGCGCCGGTCTCCGCACGGCGCTCGTGCGCACGGGCCACCCGTGGGCGGAGGGCGACACCCGGCCCGACCGCTTCTTCGATACGCTCCCCGAAGCGGTCCGGTTCATTCTGGCCCAGGGATAGCCCCGGCCCGCTCAGTGCGCGTGCTCAGCCGCCGGGTGGGAATGGACGTGCCGGAGGATATGCGGCCGCTCCAGCCCGTGCGCCAGCATCAGCGGCTCGTCGTTGAGGACGTCGCGGGCGGGGCCGTCGGCCACGACCTTCCCCCCGTCGAGCACGATCACCCGCGAGCAGACCTCCACGACCAGCTCCAGGTCGTGCGTCGCGATGATCTTCGTGTGCTCGAACGACCGGAGCAGATCGATCAGGCGCCGGCGCGCCCGGGGATCGAGGTTCGACGAAGGCTCGCCCCTCCCCCGGATGCCCGGCGCCATCGCCAGGACGGTCGCGATCGCCACGGCGCGCTTCTCGCCCGCCGACAGCCGGTACGGCGGGCGCTCGCGGACGCGCGTCATCCCCACCCGCTCCAGCGCTTGCGCCACGCGCTCCTCGACCTGCCTCGGGGGCAGACCGGCGTTCAGCGGGCCGAACGCCACGTCCTCCCCGACGGTCGGCATGAACAGCTGGTCGTCCGGGTCCTGGAACACCATGCCGACCGACCGCCTTACGGCCGACGCCGTCTCGCGCGTCAGCGGCGTATCGCCGATCCGGACCTCGCCGCGAGCGCCCGGCAAACAGCCGTTCAGGTGAAGGAGCAGCGTGGACTTGCCGGCCCCGTTGGCGCCGACGAGCGCGACCGCGCCGCCGTGCTCGATACGGAACGACACGCCCTTGAGCGCCTCCGTGCCGTCCGGATACGCGTAGCACAGATCGCGGACCTCAACGATGTGGTGACTCATGATGCCATCCGCGTCAGAAGAATGCCGAGCGCTTCCGCCAGGTTCCACGCCCGACCGACCGCGAACAGGGCCAGGCAGCCGCCCACAAACGCCCAGTCAGCCGGCCCGGGCGCCGGCCGCCTCAGCACGCGGACCTCGCCGTCGAATCCCCGCGCCACCATGGCGCGGTGCACGCGCTCGGCCCGGTCCATCGACCGCAGCAGCAGGTTCCCGATCAGCGACCCGTAGACGCGGAGGGGCACGGAGCGGAGCGGCCCCGACCGGAGGCCGACCGCGCGCCGCATCTTGACCCCTTGGTCGGCCACGACGAACAGGTACCGGTACAGGAACAGCAGCTGGACGGCAAAGACGCGCGGCACGCCCAGCCGCTCGATGCCGGAGACCAGCCCGATCATGCCGGTGCAGGCGACGAGCGCGAGCGCCGCGCCGACCGTCAGCACGAAGCGGAACAGGATCGAGAAGAAGGACATCCATCCGCCGGTCAGCACGAGCGGGCCGATCGCCAGAACCGGCTCGCGGTCGAGCAGCGGGTTGAACATGCCAACCACCACGGCGAACGGGGCCGCCACCAGCACCTTCCGGGCGATGTACCCGGCCGGGATGCGCCCGGCCGAGAGCAGCGCCACCGGGTACAGCAGGAACGGCGTCAGCGCCGACAGCTCGCGGCGCGGGAAAGACATCACGACGGCGACGAACACAAGCGTAACGACCGCCTTCGCCCGGGCGTCGAGCCGGTGCGCCGGCGAGTCCATTCGCCCCAGCTCGTCCATGCGGCCAACCTCGATCCAGTCCGCAATCGCCATGACGCTCCTCTTCCGGCCTCCGTGCCTACCGCTCCCGCCGGGCCGATCGCGCCGTCAGCGCCAGCCCGGCCAGGCCGGCCAGTGCCAGGGTTATCAGCCCTCCGACCAGCCCGGAGATGGACGTCCCCGCGCTGACCGCGGGCCACGGATCCGGCTCTGGGGCCGCCGCATCGACGGCCCCGGGCCCGCCTTCCGGCGCCCGGAACCCGTAGTCCGGCAGGAAGGCCGTCCGGCGTTGCAGCTCGGCCAACCCCTTCCGGAGCCCGACGTCCGCAACGGCAAGCTCGCCCTCGCCGGTGATCGCGGCCAGCGACCCTTCCAGGCCGTCCGGCCGTGACGAGGCGAACCAGCTGGCGACGCCGCCCACCAGAGCGGCGGCGATCGCCAGCCCGAGCAGCGCCGGCCGCATGCTCTCCGGGCGTGGCGCCGCGGCCGCCTGCAGCGCCTCCGGGCGCGCGCGGGCCACGAAAGAGACAACCGCCGCAGTGGCCAGCCCCTCAACCGCCCCGATCGCCAGATGGATGGGAAGCATCATGAGGACAAAGGTGCGGAAGGGCAATTCCGAGATGCCGGACGCCCGGGTCTCGAGCACGACGCTAAAGGCACCGAGCTGCAGTCCCGCGACGGCGGCCGCCATCGCGGCCACCCAGGCGCGCGTGGTCCCCCGCTGATCCCGCGCCACGACTCGGTAGACCAGCGGGTACGCGACGAACGCCGGGAAGAACCCGAGGTTGAAGATGTTGCAGCCCAGGGCCAGCAGTCCGCCGTCGGCAAAGAAAAACGCCTGCACGGTCAGGACCGAGGCGATGACCAGGAGCGCCGCGTGCGGCCCGAGCAGAACCGCCAGGATCAGCCCCCCACCGAGGTGCCCGCTCGATCCGGTCCCCGGAATCGAGAAGTTGATCATCTGCGCGGCGAAGATGAACGCGCCCAGAACGCCCATCAGGGGGACCAGGTTGTCCCGGCGGCTCTGCTTCACCTTCCGGGCGCAGAAGGCAACCAGCCCGCCCGAAACCGCCCAGAGAGCCCCGCCGACGGCGGGAGAGATCAGAGCGTCCGCCATGTGCATATCCCGTCTCCTGCTGCTGGCTGTTGTCGTTCGTGACCCCGAATGCCCGGGTCAGTCCAGCGGTCGCCGCGAAGTCCGGCGCTTCGCAGCTGGTCCTCGGCCCCCGGGCCAGATCCGGCGCCAGGCTCTCGCCCGGGCTCCATCGGCGTCCCATGCGGTGCCGCACGTCGCCCCCGCACTCGATCACCTGGCCCGCACGCATCTCGCCGAACCGCTCCACCGCGTCGTCAATGGCCAGCGTCCGCCCCTCGCCCGCGCCGCGCGACACGGTCAGCACCCCCCCCCAGAGCGGCGCCTCCCCGCCACCTTCCATCCCGCATCCGGCGCCGTCCCTCCGTCTCGCTTCGCCCTCCGGAGCGCCACTACAGAACAGTAATACTTATAACTACAACGTAACACCACTCAAGCAAAAAGAAGCGGTCTCCCCCTCCTCGGCATCGGTAACATTTTCTTATGGCGCAACCCGTCGGCGGCCCCGGGGCGGCTAGGCCAGGCGCCGGCCGGTCGTTCCCGCGGCCAGGGACACGTGCTTCAGCCCCTTGACCGACCGGAGGCGCTTGACGATCGCATCGATCTCGCCGGGCTTCCCCCGGACGGCCACAATCTCCAGGCAGTTGTCATGGTCGAGATGGACGTGCTGGGTCGAGATGATGACGTCGTGGCAGTCGTGCTGGACCTCCATCAGCCGCCGCACGATGTCCCGCTTATGATGGTCGTAGACGAGCACGACGGCCCCGGCGACGGCGTCCCCCGCCTGCCACTCTGTCTGGACCAGGCTGGAGCGGATCAGGTCTCCGACGGCCTTCGACCGGGTGGGACAGCGATCCCTCCGGATCTTGGCGTCAAACTGCTGCACCAGCCCCTCATCGAGCGATACGCTGAAGCGTGTCAGTGACATGATCTCTCCGGTTGCGTGTGCGAACCGCTTTCATAGCCGTTCGGAGCGGCCAAGGCAATGCGAAGCGTGCCGCTTGCCCACAAATAGCTTGTTTTGCCATCCAACGGGGGCACAATTTGAATCTTTAGGTGGCCGGCAGGGGTCGCCGGAAAGCCATATGAACCGCCTGTTTCGAGCCATCGCCATTCTAACGCTCGGCGGCGCCGGCGCGGCATCCGCCACGCCCGGCGTGCCGATGGATCCCGACCCCCTGTACGGCCGCATCGCCCGAACGGTCGCACGCATGCTCCCGGAGGCCCATCTGGAGCGCCCGGCCTTCAACGAGCACCTCTCCACGAACGCCTTGGCGCTCTACATCAACGCGCTCGACTTCGACCACTCGTTCTTCCTCGCCGCCGACATCGAGCAGTTCCGCCGGGAGGGGGCCGCCTTGGGCGAGAGCATGAAGCACGGCGACATGGCCTTCGCCTATTCCGCGTTCGCCCTCTTCCAGCAGCGCGTGAGCAACCGCGTGGACTACGTCCGGCGCCTGCTCGCCGAACCGATCGACGCCGGCGTGAAGGAGACCTACGCGTGGAAGCGCCGCGAGGCGGCCTGGCCGGCCAGCGAAGCCGAGTGGAACGACCTCTGGCGGCGGAAGATCAAGAACGAATACGTCAGCCAGCTGGTGTCCAAGCGCATCACCGAGGAGAACGCCCGAAGGAACTCCAGCACCAACGCCGCATCGCCCGGAGCCACGAATGCGCCGGCCGCCCTGACGAACGTCGTCGCCTCGGGCACGAATGCGCCGGCCGCCGGCGGACCGCCCCCCCCGACACCGCAGGAATCCATCTTCAAGCGATACAAGCAGTTCCTCACGGTGATCCAGGACAGCGATGCCGAGTGGGTGTTGCAGCGCTACCTGTCCGCCTGGGCGCAGGCGTGCGACCCGCACTCCGACTACATGGCGCCGAGCACGGCCGAGGACTTTGACATCGGAATGAAGCTGTCCCTGGTCGGCATCGGAGCCCTCCTGGGCACCGAGGACGGCGCGGCCAGGGTCGAGCGCATCATCCCCGGCGGGCCGGCGGCCCGCGACGGCCGCCTCAAGGACGGCGACAAGATCATCGGCGTGGCGCAAGGCGACGGCGAGATCGAGGACATCCTCCACTGGCCGCTCCGGAAGATCGTCGACAAGATCCGGGGGGAGAAGGGAACGAAGGTCGTCCTGGCCGTCATTCCGGCCGCCGACGCCAGCGGGTCCCGCACCATCCGGATCGACATCATGCGCGACGAGGTCAAGCTCGAGGAGCAGGCCGCCCAGGCGCGCGTCCGGGACGTGAGCGGCAGCGACGGCATCGTGCGGCGCCTGGGCATCATCAGCCTGCCGACGTTCTACGCCGACATGGCCGGGCGGATGGGGAACGACGACGCGAACTACCGCAGCTCGACCCGGGACGTCCGCCGCCTGCTCGGCGAAATGTCGGCTTCAAACGCCGTCGGCATCGTGCTCGACCTGCGCAACAACGGCGGCGGCTCGCTCGCCGAAGCCATCGAGATGACCGGCCTCTTCATCGCCGCCGGCCCCGTCGTGCAGGTCCGGGAACGACGCGGCGTACAGGTTCTGAGCGACCCGGACTTCTCGGTTGCCTGGCGCCGCCCGATCGTCGTGCTGGTGAACCGGCAGAGCGCATCCGCATCGGAGATTCTGGCCGCCGCCCTCCAGGACTACGGTCGCGCCCTCATCGTGGGCGACGCGAAGACCCACGGCAAGGGCACCGTCCAGTCGCTGGTCCCGCTCGACCGCCGCGACCCGGCGCTTGGCTCGCTGAAAATTACGGCCGCCAAGTTCTACCGCATAGCCGGCGGCTCGACCCAGCTTCGCGGCGTGACCCCGGACATCGTCATGTCGTCCGCCCTTGACGCCCTCGAAATCGGCGAGGAGCACCTGCCGAACGCGCTCGGCTGGGCGGCCGTCGATCCCGCCCCGTATCGGCCGGCGATCGAGCCCCGCCAGGCCATCCCGCTGCTGCGCGCGCGTTCCGAGGCGCGCCGGGCGGACAGCCCCCGCTTTGCCGCGGAGCGCGAGCTTATCGAGCGCGTCGCCGCCATGCAGCGGGCGAAGACGATCTCGCTGAACCTTCAGGAGCGCGTCGAGATGGCGCGCGAAGAGCGCCGCCTCGGAGATGCGGAAAAGGAGGTCGACGAGGAGGGCACCGGACCGAAGAGCATCGATTCCGACCTGGTTCTGCTCGAGACCCTGCAGGTCCTCAGCGATATGATCGAACTCCAGAAACCACCGGAGAGAGCACCATGAAGATCCCCTTCTGGAAGATGCACGGAGCCGCCAACGACTTCATCCTTGTGGATGACCGGGCCGGGACCTTCCCGGCTGACGACCGCGACTGGATCGCGGCGATCTCGCGTCGCCGCACCGGAGTCGGATGCGAAGGCGTCATCCTCATCGGGCGGTCCGAGAAGGCGGACTTCCGGATGCGGTTCTTCAACCCGGACGGCGGCGAGGTCGAGATGTGCGGAAACGGCGCCCGGTGCGTCGCCCGCCTGGCCCACGAGATCGGAGCCGCGCCCGGCCACATGACCATCGACACCGTGGCCGGCCTGCTGCGAGCCGAAGTCATCGGGGACCGCGTCCAGCTGCAGATGACGCCCCCGAAGGATTGGCGCCTCCGCCAGACGCTGGACTGGGACGGGCGGGGCATCACCTACAGCTTTGTGAACAGCGGCGTCCCCCACTGCGTGATCGAGGTCGACGACCTCGACGAAGTGGATGTCGCGGCATTCGGGTCCGCCATGCGCCGCCATGCGGCATTCGCTCCGGCGGGAACGAACGTGAACTTCGTCCGCGTGGACGGCCCGCAGGCGCTCGCCATTCGGACCTTCGAGCGCGGCGTCGAAGCCGAGACCCAGGCGTGCGGGACCGGAGTCGTCGCCAGCGGCCTGATCGCCGGGAAGCTCGGCTGGGTGGTCCGGACACCCGTCCTCATCACCTGCGCCAGCGGCGACGTGCTGGAAGTCGACTATCGGATGACGGACGACACCGCGGAGTGCGTCACGTTGCTCGGCCCCGCCGTACACGTATTCGAGGGCACGCTGCAGCATCCGCAGTGACCGCCCGCGCCAAAGCCGGATTCGGTTGCTGGCTCACGGAGGGAGCATGACCGCCACGTGGCTCGGGATCCGCCGGGATCGCGCGCTAGCCGCTCTCGCCATCGGGGGATCGGCCGGCTTCCTCCTCTGCGGCTACGAGTTCCTGCGCAGCGTGTCGCAATCGCTCTTCATCGGCGCCTACACGGCCGACCGCCTGCCGGTGGTCATGGCGCTCGGGCCGGTCGGAACGCTCGCCTTCATCTGGGCGTACGCCCGGCTGCTCTCGGCGGTCGGCGCCCGCCGCGCGATTCTGCTGACGGCCGCCGGGTCCGCCCTGGCGCTCGTGGCCTGTTTCGCCGCCATCCAGGCCGGCAGCCGCGCCGCCACCGGCGCCCTGTACGTGTTCCGCGAGGCCTACATCGTGGTGCTCGTCGAGCAGGTCTGGTCCTTCATCAACAGCTCGGTCCGCCGCGACGAAGGCGCCCGGCTGAACGGGCCCGTCTGCGGCATTGCCTCGCTCGGCGCCATCGCGGGCGGCCTGCTCGTGAGGGCCCTCGCCGTCACGCTGGGAAGCGCCAACCTGCTGCTGCTCGCGGCCGCGACGCTCGTGCCGACCAGCCTGCTCGCGATCCTCGCGTACGACATCGCCGGAGAGCCCCAGCCCCGGGCCGACGAGGCAGGCGGACAAGGCGGTCACCTGGGCGTCGGACTGCTGGTGCGCAGCCGCACGCTCCGCGACCTCGCGCTCCTGGTCGCGGCCACGCAGATCGTCTCGACGCTGGTCGACCTGCAGTTCAGCCGCTTTGTCGAACAGGCGTTCCCGGTGAAGGACCTGCGCACCCAGTGGCTCGGGGGCTTCTACGCCCAGCTCAACGCCGCCGCGGCCGGGTTCCAGTTCATCGCCGCCCCCCTGCTCCTCCGCCGCGCGTCGCTTCGCGCGATCCACCTCGCCATCCCCGCCGTCCACCTAGCCGCCTGCGCCTGCGCGCTGGGCCGGCCGTCGCTCGCCTCCGCCGGCATCGCCTACTTCGCCTTCAAGGTGCTCGACTACTCGATCTTCCGCGCGGCCAAGGAGCTCCTCTACGTGCCGCTCTCCTACGACGCCCGCTACCGCGCGAAGGAACTGATCGACGCCTTCACCTACCGCTTCGCCAAGGGCGCCACGTCCATCGCCCTCGCCGTCGCGGCTCGCTTCGTCGTCCTCCCCACACCGGCCCTGCCCGCCATCGCCCTCATGGCGATCGCCGGCTGGTTCCCCCTCGCCTGGCAGATCACCCGGCGGACACCGGAAGGAGAGCCGCGATGAACCACGTCGACCGTTTCCGCGCCGTCATGGCCGGGCAGCCCGTCGACCGCCTGCCCGTCATCGAGTGGGCCGGCTGGTGGAACCAGACGATCGACCGCTGGCGCGCGGAGGGCCTGCCCGCCGACCTGACCGATGGAGCGGACATCCGCGCTCATCTGGGGCTCGATCCCTACCGTCAGTTCTGGATCGGCGCGATCGGCCCCGGTGCGCCGAGCCCCGCCGCCCACGGCGCCGGCATCGCGGCGGATCCCGGCGACTACGAGCGACTCCGGCCGCTGCTCTATCCCCGGACGGACTTTCCGGCCCTGCTTCGACCGGAGTGGCTCGCTCAGCACCGCCGGGGGGACCTCGTCATCTGGCTGACCCTCGAGGGATTCTTCTGGTTCCCTCGCCGCATCCTGGGTATCGAGCGCCACCTCTACGCCTTCCACGACCAGCCGGACCTGATTCACCGGATCAATGAAGACGTGCTCGCGTTCAATCTGGAGGTCGTCCGCGGGTTCTGCCGCATCGTGAAGCCGGAGTTCGCGACGGTCGCAGAGGATATGTCGTACAACCTCGGCCCCATGGTCTCCCACGCGTGCTTCGAGGAGTTCATCGCCCCGTACTATCGCCGCCTGATCCCGCTCCTGCGCGAGTTCGACATCACGCCGATCGTGGACTCGGACGGCGACATCTCGGAGCTTATCCCCTGGTTCGAATCGGTCGGCGTCGAGGGGCTTCTCCCGCTCGAGCGTGCCGCTGGCGTCGATATCGTGGCGCTCCGGCGGCGGCACCCGGAGTTCCGGTTCATCGGGGCGTACGACAAGATGGTGATGTGGCGCGGGGAGGCAGCGATGCGGGCGGAGTTCGAGCGGCTGCTGCCGGCCATGCGGGCGGGGCGCTTCATCCCGTCGTGCGACCACCAGACGCCGCCGCAGGTGTCGCTGGCCGACTACCGCATCTACACGGCGCTGCTCCAGGAGTACAGCGCGAGGGCGGCTGCCCGGCCGTGACCGTCAGGGAGGACGTGCCGTGGATCCGGAAGGCGTTCGAGTCGTGTTTCACGCGGAGTGCGGTGCGGCGCCGGACTACGGGGTCCGCCGCGCGCTGCGCGAGCTGCCGTTCCTGGCGCGCTGGACGGAGAGCTTCTTCTTCGGGCTGCATCTTCCGCTCACGCGTCCGCTGCCGAAGCGGCTCGACGCCACGCTCCAGCAGCACGTCGGCCTGCACGCGCTCGACGCGGTCGTGCTCGCGGATATCGACCCCTGCGTCTTCGATACCGATGACCTGTACAACCTGCTGGCGTACGTTGAGGGCGGCGGAGGCGTCCTGATGATCGGCGGCCCTCATTCGTTCTCCAGCGGGCAACGCAACTGGGGTCCGTTCCGGGAGGCGATGCCCGCCGTGATCGAGCTGCAGCCTGACAAGGCGACCCGCCTGTGGAACGACCCGCCGGCACCCGAGTCAACCTGCCCGGCCGCGCCGGTCACCCTCGCAGCCGACCATCCGATCGCGCGCGGCCTGAGCGGCCCGCTTGGCGAAATTCGCCATGCTCAACCGTGCCGGCCCACGGCCTCTGCCGCCATCGTGGCCCGGTCGGAGCAGGCGCCGATCATCCTCGCCGGCACCTACGGCCGCGGCCGGGTCGTGATGGTCAGCGCCTATCCGGGCGATGCGACCGACACCATGTTCCGGACGCCGGCCTGGGGCGAGCTCCTGCGCCAGACGATGGCGTGGCTCATGCGTCGCGACCAGGATCTGGCGATCACCGCATGCGCCATCGACTCCTCGCCCCGGCTGGCGGGCGACCAGCGGCGCATCACCCTGCGCCTCGCGGCTGACCCCGGGGCAGGATGGCAGGCCCAGGCCGCAATCAGCCGCGCTGATCCCGGGTGGCTGGCGGCCGGACGCGAGCCGCAATTCGAGCCCGTCCAACGCAGCAGCGTGCCGGTTCAAGGCGATACGGTCGACTACGAGTTCGTCCCGCCGGCGCCCGGGCTCTGGCAGGTACGGATCGAGGTGACCGGCGCCGGCGCACCACCCCGGACCGGCGACGGCCTACCGCCCGTCGGGCGGCAGGCGCCGTGCAACGTCCGGATCGTCACGCTTGACGCTCGCTCGCCGGCGGACCTGCGCCTGTGGATCCGGCACGGCGGCTTCGTGGCGGCGCCCGGGCGCGCCCTTCCGCTCGCGGCCTCCGCCACGCGTCCGCTGTCAGGCCAGCTGACGATCCGGGACTTCGACGGACGCGAGGTGCTGCGTCGGGAGCGCGTGACCGCCGGGGCGATCGACGTCCCGCTGCCCCGGCTTGAGACCGGCGACTACGAGGCCGCGCTGCGGGCGGGCGACGACGAGGCGCGCGTCCGCTTCAGCGTGGCGGATCCGCTGCGCCGCATCGGCTTCTCGTTTGTCGCCAACGCGCACGGGGCCACCGAGGAGCGCATCGACTGGTGGGTCGACTACTTCACCAGCCGCGGCTTCACCGCATTCTCGACGGGGCTGCCGAGTCCGGAGGACCGGCTCGCACCGCCGCCCGCGTTCGATGCCACGGCCTACCAGCAGTATCGGATTCAGCGGGACGGCTTGGACCTGTGGGGCGAGTACTCCAGGCTGACGCTGCTCAGCACGCACGCCCACTATGGGGACGAGGGCTCCCGACCGACCCGGCCATGCCTCTTCGACCCCGAGCACGCGGCCGCGCTCCGCGGCATGCTGGACCGCGTGCACCTCGCCGCCGAGCGCATCCCGCGCCTCGCCTCGTTCGAGATCCTGGACGAGCCCCACTTGATGCGCGGAAACGTATGTCGCTGCGCCCGGTGCCGGAGCGAGTTCGAACGACGCCACGGCTATCCGATGCCGACGTGGGATGAGGCAATCGCCGCCCGGGACGGCCGCACCCGCGACTACTTCGAGTGGATCGTGGAGTACGCAGCCGAGGCGTTCCGCCTCGGGTACGAGACATGGAAGTCGCTGGGCCCGGGCCCCAGCCTGCACCATGTCCTCTGCGGCATCGGCAGCGGCTGCCTCTCAGCCGCGCACGGCGTCGCCGAGGATCTGCCGTGGGCGCCGCACGCGGACTTCGTCGAGTTCGACTGCTACAACTACATGTACCCGCACTGGCGCGGCTCGCGCTCGCTCCGGTGGAACGAGTTCCACTACCTGTCCGGCCACTTCCGGTTTCTCGCCCGTCGCAACCGGCAGCGGTTCGGCTTCTACATCCAGGTCACGGACCGGGATGCGCCCGTCACGCCATGGGATCCGCTCCGCGCGCCCTCCGAAACGCTCTATACCGCGGTGGGGGCGGGCGCCAAGACGTTCCACCTGATGTCGAAAGGGCCGTTCAGCAGCAAGCAGAACTGCAGGGAAGAGAAGTTCGACGCCTTCGCCGCGGACGTCCGGAAGGTGCGGCAGGTCGCTCCGCTGCTGGATCGCGCGGAGCCGCCGCAGCGGTCAGTGGCCATGGTCTTTCCGTTCCATGACCGGCTCTACCGGATCCCCCCGCGACGGTTACCGGACCGTCATGTGGGCCTTGGGTTCTACGGCCTCGAAGCCCGCCCGTATGACGCGGTCTGGCCCTACCACCGGTCCGCCGTCAACGTGGCCGAGCTTCTGGTGCGCTCCTTCGGCGAGGCCGACGTGATCGATCAGCGGGCGCTGCGGGACGGCGCGCTCGATGGGTATGGCGGACTCGTGCTGGCCGGCGTCGAGTACATGGACGACGCCGATGCCCGGGCCATCGAGGACTGGGTGCGGCGCGGGGGCGCGCTGATCTGTGACGGGGTTCCCTCGCGCAACCTGGCCGGCGGCGCCTCCGCCATCCTGGCCCCGGTGTTCGAGGGAGCCGAGCCGGAGCACTTCCACCGGCAGGTGACGCTCACGCGCAGCACCTGCGACAGGGGCCGGGGGCTTCTGCTCTCCGCCGACCTCAACGAGCTGTACACGGCGGCCGTCGAAGGGGAGGACCTGGTCTTGCAGGAGCAGATCGAGGCGGTCGTCCGCGTCTTCTTCTTCGGCGCCGGCCTTCGCCCGCACGCCGCCAGCTCCAACGCATGGATCGAGGCGAACATGCTCCGCACATCCGATACGCTGGTGCTGGTAGCCGTCAACCATGCCGGCGGGCGGCAGCGCGGCCACATCACGCTGCACCGCCCGCCCATCCGCGCGGTTGCGGCCCGGGACATGGTCACGCGGCGATCGGTCGCGTTTCGGCAAACCGCGGAGGGAATCGAGGTGGACGCGGACCTCGACGAGCGGGAGGGCTGGATCGTGGGGTTCTACCCATCGGTCGCGGAGCGGCTGGAGCTGGTGCCCGACAGCGCCCGGGCCGAGGCCGGCGGGCGGCTGGGCTTCACCGTGCGGCTGCTGAACGAGGTCGGCGCCCCGGCTCGCGGCGATCAGATCGTCGACGTGCGCGTAGCAGATGCAGGCGGAACGGAGCGCCGCGCGTACGGCGGACGGCTGTGCGCGACAAACGGCGTTCTGCGCGTCGAGGAGCCGCTCGCGGACAACGCCCGCCGCGGCCGCTGGACCATCACCGCCTTCGAGCCGTTCACCGGCCGCGAGGTGACGTCGGCCGTAGACGTCAGCTAGATGGCGCCCCTCCGACTTGCGTCCATGGAACGGCAACCCCTATACTCACCGGCCATGACCCCGCGCGGGAACTTGCTGAGACACGGCTTTCTGTACTTTCTGGCCGACGTCTTCGCCATCGTCGCGGCGTACTACGCGACGATCTGGCTGCGCTTCGCGAGCTGGTACGGCCAGCGCGCGTATGACGCGGTCAACGGGCTCTTCCATTTCGACCAGTTGCCTCCGCCCGGGGCGGTCGACTACGTGGACTTCTATCTGGCCGCCGCTCCGCGAATCCTGTTCTTCCTGGCCGGCACGCTCTGCTTCATCTACGGGGCCATGGATTTCTATGCGGGGCGCCGCCTGATCCGCCGCCGCGACACGCCGTGGAACTTCGCCATGGCCAGCATCCTGGCCCTGCTCGTCTTCTTCGGCTATTTCTACCTGAGCCGGAACTGGTTCCATCCGCGCAGCATGTTCCTGACCATCCTGTTCCTGAACGCGGCCTTTGCGCCGTTCGGCCGGGCGCTCGCCGACCGGATCCTGCGCCGCGACCGCGGTCACCTCGGAGGCGGGATCTGCCCCGCGCTCCTTGTGGGCGAGAACCGCCACGCCAGCTTCATCCGCGATATCATCCAGGCCGACGAGCCGCAGGGGATTCGCCTCGCGGGGCGGATTGGATTCGATCCGGCGCGGCCCGACGAATCGATCGACGCCGTCGCGGCGCGCGCGAAAGAGCTTGGGGTGGCGATGATCATCTGCGCCGAGCCGGGGCTCGACGTGGCACCGATCATGAAGCTGCTGGACCGGGCGCGCACGGCGGGGGCGATGACCAAGGTGCTCTCGAACCACCTCGACGTGCTCGTGCACAAGGCCCGGGTGACGGTCGATACGGTCTACGGCGTGCCGCTGGTTCACTTCGGCCTGAACCCGAATCCCGACCGACGCATCGCCATCCAGAAGGCCGTCTCCCGGGCGGCATCGCTGCTGCTCCTGATCCTGCTCAGCCCGCTCCTCGTCCTTATCGCGCTCCTGATCCTCGCCACAGGGGGACGTCCCGTCCTGTTCATCCAGGAGCGCATCGGCGTGAATCGCGTGCCGTTCCAGATGCTCAAGTTCCGCACGATGCACAATCGGGCGGAGGAGCTGCAGGTCGCAATGGAAGAGTTCAACCAGTCCGGGGCCCTCTTCAAGGTGCGGAAGGATCCGCGGATCACGCGGGTCGGGCGAGTGCTGCGGAGGTTCAGCCTAGACGAGCTGCCGCAGCTCGTGAACGTCCTGAGGGGGGAGATGGTGATGGTTGGGCCCCGGCCGCTACCGCGGCGGGACTTCAACAGCTACTACGAGGAGTGGCACTACAGCCGGCATGAGGGAATGCCGGGCCTGACGTGCCTGTGGCAGGTTTCCGGCAGGAGTGATCTCGACTTCCACAGCATGTGCGTCCTGGACCTCTACTACCTGCGCAACGCCAGTGCCATGCTGGATCTGAAGATCATCCTCCGGACGGTGCGGGCGATCCTGTTCCCGCGCGGGGCGTACTGAGCGCCTCGCTCGTTCGCGCGCCGGCCGCGCGGCCCGCGGCGGGCTGGATCAGGGGATAGAGTTCGCGGATGAACTCACGGATGCGGCGCAGGTGGACGTCTGACCGCTCCTGCCGCGGCGTGTGTACGGAAATGTAGGCCCACCGGTGCGAGACGGAGTGAAACACACGGTCCGTCATCTGCCACCACAGGCGCTGGACGTGTCGCGGCGTCTCCCGCCCCTTCCCGGCGAACCAGTACGCGAAATGCGAGAGCTGCTCGGGACCTGGCCGACCCGGCCGACCCAGCGCGCGGGCCAGATCCAGCCCCATGAGCTTCAGCGGAGGACGGCCCGGCAGCGGCACAGCCTCCACGCCCGCCCCCGCGGTCCGGAACCCCTGCCCGGTCACGCAGATCTCGGGGCGGTGGATGCTCGCGCGCTCCCGGCCACTCAGCACGATGGTCGCCACGATCGACTGGCCGTCCGGCCCGATATAGCGCCGGCGGGCGATCACGGTATCGGCCGGCAGGAGCTGCCGTTCACCAAGCGCCAGCGGGCCCAGCTCGCCTTCGCACACGGGACACCGGCTCGGATCGGCCAGCGCGTCCGCCGCGAACTCGCGCATGCACCGCTCGTTCTGACAGAACACCAGCTCGTGCCCGATCCATCGGCCGACGTGCTCCGGCAGCTCGGTCCGGATCCCGGCCTCGTCGGAGACCGTGACATCAACGCCGAACACCAAGCCCAGCGCCGTAAGCCCCAGCAGGGCCAGCACGACCAGGTATGGACTGAGTCCTCGACTCACGGCGCCGACCTCCGGCTCGTGCGACTCGCCCGGTGACGCCGCATCCACTCGCGCATATCGACATCGAGCAGCCCGCCGAGCCCCAGCATCAGCAGCACGGCGACCGTGTAGAAGATATAGCCCGAAAGGCTATGGTAGGCGCCTTCCGCCGCCTCCGGGCCGAGGACCCGCGCCACGATCGCAATTGCCACGATGCGCGCGATATTCCCCGCCATCGCCAGCGGAAGCGATCCGACGAACAGAATCCACCGTTTGACGATCGAGCCGCGCCGGAAGTACGCGTACAGCGCCGTGAGGGCCATCATCGCCAGCAGCGATCGAATCCCGCTGCACGGATCCGCCACGTCGAAGTTAAACCCGCTCCCGTCGGCCGAATAGATGGCGGTGCCGGCCCGCACCGACGCGATGCCGATCCCGTTCAGCACCCCCGCCGAGATCATGCTCGCGACAAGCCGGAGCGGAAACGTCAAGCTATCGAAGAAGTTCCAGGGAATGCAGAAGAGCAGATAGGCGCACGGAAAGAGCAGGATGCGCGCAGTGGGCCAGCCGCGCAGGTAGAGCGGGATACCCCAGCACAGCACGACCATCGCCACGGCCGAGGCCTGTGGCTGCTGGGCCCGGGCGCCGGCCCAGTGCAGGAACAGCCCGAACGCCGTGACCGCGAACCCCGTAAGGCTCACGCCAGCCGGTGCGGTGCGAAGCGCCGCCCGCTGCCGCCAGACCAGCCACGCGCTGATCAGCGGAATCAGCCACGCATGCGAGTAGTCGCCACCCCCGAAGGAGGCCGCGCTGTCGCGCCACCGCCGCCCCAGCCACACGAAGCAGGAGCGTGTCGATTCGCGCGTATCGAGCCCGGCGTAGGTGTTTCCCCAGAAATGGAACAGGGCCGCGCCGAGGACGACAATCCCGAGCACCAGCGCACGACGCGCCAGGACCACGCCCCGCCCCTCATCCTGTATGGCACCACTCAGGCCGCACCTCCGCTCGACCGGTCCGGCGTCGGTCGGCCCGTCAGCCACTGCCTCGCCGCCAGCCACACGAAACGCGGATTGCCCAGCACATACCGCCGCCACAAGCGCCGCGGCTCGATGGCCAGCCGGAACGCCCATTCCAGGCCGCAGCGCATCATCCAGCGCGGCGCCTGCCGCAGATGACCGGCGTGGAATGCGAAGGCCGCACCGACGGCAATGAGCACCGGCGCGTCGAGCGCCGGGCGCTGCCGCGCAACCCAGTAGTCCTGCTTCGGCGTGCCCAGCCCCGCCCAGACGATGTCCGGCCGGGCAGCGTTGATCAGATCCGCGTCGGCGCGCTCCTCCGCCTCGGTCAGCACCCGGAATGGCGGCGCATGCCGGCCCGCCACGATCAGGCCCGGGAAGCGCTCGCGCAGGCGCCGCTCCAGATCCGCCAGCACGTCCGCACTCGACCCGTAGAAGTAATGCCGCCAGCCCGAAGCCACGCCGGCCTCGCATACGCGCAGCATCAGGTCGGGCCCATACACCCGGCCCACGCGGCAGCCGCGCAGCCGCCCCAGCCATACGAGCGGCATGCCATCCGGTGCAGCCATCCCCGCCCCGGCGACCGCCGCGCGAAGCGCAGGCGTATCATGGCACTGCAGAATCGTGTCTGACGTGCACAGGTTCACGTAGCGACGCTCGCGCCCCGCGATCCATCCGGCGATCCGACGGACGGCATCGTCCATGGTCCCCGCGCTGACCCACGAGGAGAGCACCGGGAATCGGTCGGCGCCCCGCCCCGAGGCCAGCGCATCACTCGGCGGTCTGGCCGGGGTCGTCGTAGTCATAGAAGGGCTCACGGAACACATACAGCAGGCGGTGCAGGGCGCGCGCCAGAGGCGAGCGGTAGGCGATGTAGGCCAGGAGTGGCGAGCGGAAGGCCATCGCGCCCGGGTAGTCGGTCCAGGCGCGCCGGAGGTGAAACGGCGGGTCGGCCCGGAACGGGAGCCAATCCCGGCTGAACTCCAGATCCGCCAGTCCGGGCATCCGGTAGTCGCGCGACTGGACGTCCCGCAGGTAGTACACGCGACGCGGGTCGATGCCGATCAGATGGCAGCCCGCGACATCCGCCGCGTAGAGGTCGTCCGCCATGGCCAGCCAGCCGAGCGCGACAGGGTCGCCCCGGAGCGGGCCGCTGCGGTTCAGGCCGAACCGTCCGTCGATCACGCCGATGGTCGGCGGCAGCTGCCGGACGATGCCGTAGAGCACGCTCTCGAGGCTGGGGTGCAGGCGGAGCCGGACCGGCGGCTCCGGGATGCAGCCCCAGAGGTTCTTCACCGTCATGCTCACCAGCGTGTTCATGTGAATCTTCGGCACGGCGGCCGAGACCATGAGCGACGCCTCGTCCAGGATAAGCGCGGGAAATGGAAACCGGATCTCCCGCCCCCGCCGCAAGCAGACGATCTCCCGGCTGGGCAGGCGGCTGAGATTCACCACCCGGATGCCGTGCGTGCGCTGCAGCGCCGTGATGCCCGTCTTCTCCAGCACGGCGTCCATGCTGAACCGGTTGTAGCCGCCCGAGTCGGCCTCGCCCACGATGATGCGGTCCGTGTAGTCCTTCAGCGCCACCACGAGCGCCTCTATGCAGGCCGGGCTGGTCATCACGCCCCGCCGATAGACGGGAAACGTGAGATTCGGCTTGATGAACACCGGATCGCCGGGCCGGACCCGCCGCCCCAGCCCGAGGCTCTCGAAGCCGGCGCGAACAGCGTCGAGATAGCCGTCGCCCAGACGCTGGATGTGGATGCGATGGCTCACAGCTGCTTGTCCTCGCAACGACTGGTCTTCCGGCTGCCACCCGTGAGCGCCGAATACAGGGCCATCATGCTCGCATAGAAGGGATCGAACTCGAAGCGCTGCATGTAGCGCTCGCGGCCCAGCCGCCCCATCTCCGCCCGCCGCTCCGGGCTCCCGAACAGCCGGCCGATGGCTTCGGCCAGCGCCGAGGGGTCATCCGGCGGCACGAGCAGACCCGTGACGCCATCCTCCACCTGCTCGACGGTCCCGCCGAGCCGGGTGCCGACGACCGGTCGCCCCAGGGCCATGGCTTCCACCACCACGCCCCCGAACGGCTCCGGCTGGCCGGACGGAAGCACCAGCACGTCAAGCGCCGAGATCGCCGCCTTGATGTCCTCGACTTCTCCGGTGAGAACGACGACCCGCCCCACGCCCAGCTCGTTCACCAGGCTATTGAGCTGCCGGAGGTGCGATTCGTTCCCCGGGAACGGGCTTCCGATGATGAGGAATCGCGCCCGGTCATGCCAGGCGGACAGAAGCTCCGCCGCCGCAACGAACGTCTCCTGCCCCTTGCGCTTGAACTTGATGCGGCCCACGACGCCCGCCAGCAGGCAGCCGCCCAAGCCGAACTGCCGGCGAAACCGCTCCACGCGCTCCGGGGGGACCGGCTCGAACTCCTCCCGGGGAAAGCCGTTGTGAATCACGACCACCCGGCGACGCACAGCCGGCGTCGCCTGGTCCGCAATCGCCTGGGATACCGCCACGATCCGCGAGGCTCCGAGCCACACCGCCCACTGGAAGAGCTTCCACAGGCGCCCGAAGTCGCCAAAGGACTCGCGCAGGTGCGCCACGTGCGGCACGCCCATCATGCGGGCAACGAGGCCGTAGACCGGAACCACAGCCGCCGTGTTCGTATGCACGAGGTCCGGCTTCCATTCGCGGACCGTGGCCGCCGCGCCGACGCCCGCGCCGATCGACCGGACCGCCAGCCGCACCCATCCGCCGATTCCGCGCAGCTCGCCGCGCACGAGCAGCGGCATGCGGCCGTCGATGCGAACGTCCACTCCGGCCGCCGCCAAGCGCTCGCGCAGAGGCCCCTCATACGGCAGCAGGCACGCCGCCGCATGGCCGTCGCGAACCAGCCGCCCCGCGAGGCGCAGAAGCGAGCGGCTGGCCCCATAGAGATCCGCACCCGTGTGGACGAAGAGGATCCTCACCGGGTCTGGCCCGCCCGGTTGACCGTGTAGAGGAATTTCCCGCTCGCGGAAGGCGCGATCTCCGCGACGCGTTCGATCACCAGGGCGGCGCCAGCGCCGAGCACCGCCAGCAGATCGGGTCGAATGCGCGCCTCCAGCTCGCGGAAGGCGGATTCCGCGACGCCGGACTCCAGCTCGATCGCAAGGCGGAACACCGAGACCGCTTCCTGAACGAGCTGGAATCGTCGAATGAAGCCGGGGTTGTGCACGACGCCCACGAGGTGACGAATGTAGACGGGGGAAACGTACCCGCCGCCAACCGACGTCAGAAACTCCAGCGAGCGGCCTTCGAGCCGGTCGAGCAGCGGGAACGGGCGCCCGCACGGGCACGCCCCATCAGCCAGCGCGCCGACATCGCCGATTTCGTACCGGATCATCGGAAAGGCTCGATTCCCGAGCAGCGTCACCAGCAGCCGCCCCGCCTGTCCGGCCGGCAGCGCCCGGCCGTCGTCGCCCACGACCTCCAGGTGGACGTGGTGGCTGTACACATGCAGGCCGCCGCGCTCGCACTCGCAAGCCATGTCCGTGCAGTCCCGGCTGCCGTACTTGTTGTGAACGCGCGAGCCAAAGACGGAGGCGATCTCCGAGCGCGCGCCGGCCGTCACCGTGCCGGCGCATGCCATGACGGACTCCAGGCGCCCGACGGCCCGGCCGGTCCGGCGCGCGTGCCCGGCCAGGGCCTGCGCCGCGTCAACGTACGCCATGAGGTGCCGAAGCGGCGATCCCTTCATCCGCTCGAGGTACTGATCCATGTCCGCCGGTCCCATCCGGAACGCATTCAGCGTCACCTCAGCCGCGAGGCGCGATAGCGCGCGGTGGCTGAACGAATCGGCCGACCGGTTGATGTCGGCCATGGATCCCCAGAGGCGGAAGTACGGCGTGCCGAACGGAAATCCGCACAGCCGCTGCGAGTACAGCCGGCTGGCGCGGCCGCGGTCGCGGAACCGGGCGTCGTGAATCACCGTCGTCGGCGCCCCGGTGGATCCGCCGGTCTTCACGGCCACCCACGAGTAGCCGCGGCGGCGGGCGGCCCCCTCGTGCTCCGCCCGCACCGATGGCGTCATGAGCTCCGTTGCGTGCGTTCGGATGTCGTCCTTCGTCAGGATCGGAAAACCGGACAGCCCGGACGCACCGCCCCCCCCGGCGCGATCCCGATAATACGGCACGTGGCGCGCGGCGTGGCCCAGGATCGCCTCCAGCCGCCGGTCCGCCATCCCGCGCACGGCGGACGGGCTCGCCCGCTCGAGCGCGAGCCACTCGCGGTAGTCGGCTCCGACTCGCGAGCCGATCGCGCGGCTGGCGCCGAAGAACAGCGCCCGCCGGACCCAGGCCCCCGCGCTCATCCATCCCTCCGCTCGATGTGCCCGCGCCAGCCCGGGGGCGGCACGAACGCCTTGATCGCCCGAACTCCCGCTACCCCCGCGCACGGCTTCCCCTCAACCGTAAACACGGCCTCCCGCAGGTCGAACGCGCCCCACTCGGCGTCTCCAAAGAGGGCCATGTTGGCGAACAGCGGAATGCGGGCCGGGTCGAATCCCATCAGGGCCGCCATGGCCAGGTCCATCCGGAACGGGTCGTCCGAGGCCATGCCCACTCGCGCATCCACGGGCAGCGGCTGGAGCGGGCCGTTCCCCTCTCCCGCGACGACCCCGTCGAGAAATGCCACGTAGCGCCGCTGCGGGGCCGACGCCAGCCGGCCGCCGCCCGGCGGGGCATAGCGGATGATCCGGTTCAGGTCGTAGATCATCCGCCAGATCGTGTCGTTGCCGTACCACGAGCCTGCGCCGACGTACATGCGCCTCCCCAGATTCTCCGGCGTGCCGCGGGTCTCGATCCCCGCGCCGCGCCGGATGACGCGCCACGCGGCCCGGCCAGCCGCGAAGAGCAGCCGGGAGCGCTTCTGCAGCCGCTCGCGCAGCCGCGTCTGAGCCTGTACCCACGCCGAGCCGTCGGCCGGAAACTCATCGCCCCCCGCCGCTGGACGGCCCATGCGGTGGTGCACGAGACACGACTTCGCGCCGACCAGCCCCACGATGTTCTTGAGCGCGCCGGTGATACCGGTCTTCTGGTGCGTCTTCATCTTGGGCAGGTTGATGAAGAGATCGCTGTCGAGCGCACTCCCGCACATCAGGTATCGGTGCGAGCCTCGGCGATGGCTGCTGGTCGTCTCGCCGGGATCGTAGTCGGAGACGCGGAACCGGGACACGTCATCGCTCACCGGATCCAGAAAACTCGACTCGTCGAGGATCACCTCGCGGTAGCCGCGCGGGTCGCCCGGAGCCGTCTCGGCGGCGGGCTCAAGGAATCCGTCGCGCAGCACGAATCGCTCGCGCCGCAAGTCACGCCATTCGACGACCGGGCCGCGCCCCTCCCGATGCTTCACCTCGAGCCGTGCAATTCCGGCCTGCTCCCGGAGCCGATCCCACTCGCAGCTCTGCAGCGGGACATCGCCCACCGTGATGCGCTCCGCGGCCGGGTACTTCTCGATGCACGCGTCAACGACGGCCTCGATCAGCCCGGGGCTCGTCACCAGCGCGCCGATCGGAAAGGCCGGGTCATCAGCGTGCCGCACCCAGTTGGGCTTCACGAAGATCCGGGAGAAGCGCCCCTCGGGCAGGTGCGACGCAATCCAGGCGCGCGCCCCACCCCACCGGTCGATCCGGATGACGTCGCAGAACGGCATGATCGAATCCACGTTCAACGCGCCAGCTTCGGCGCGCCGTCGGCAACCTCGTCGTACACGGCCATTAGGCGCGCCGCGTGGGCGGCTGGCTCGTAGCGCGCGGACCGGTTCCGCGCGCGCTCGCCGGCTGCTGCCAGCCGCTCCGGCTCACGCGCCAGCCCGCGCAGCCGGGCCGCCCATCGCACCTCGCTCAGCGGCAGCCGCCAGCCGGTCACACCGTCCTCGATCGTCTCGTCGAACGGTTCGACCTCGCTCGCGACAACCGCCCGCCCCAGGGCATTCGCCTCGACCACGGTACGGCCGAACGACTCGCCGGCGAGATTCGGACAGACGACGAGGTCACACGCGCCGATGGCCGTCGCCGCCGGAACGTAGCCCGTGAACACGGCGCGCCCGGCGCGCGCGTGCTCGCCCCAGCGGGCGGCGATCTGCGCCGCCGGCGCAGGGCCTCCACCCAGCCCGCGATACGCTGCGCGCAGAGCTCGGTGGGCCGGTCCGGAGGGCGCGGCCGGCGGCTCGCCGGCCAGAACGAACACGATCGGTGCGTCGGTCAGCCGGTCGGCGACTCCGGCCAGGAACAGCGGACCCTTGGGAATCTGGTACGCGCCCAGGAACAGCACGGCCAGAGCGTCCGGGCGGATGCCATGCTGCGCCCGGAAATCGGCAGCCGTAGCGTCCGACACCGGGGCAACGGCGGCGGCATTTGGAATGACCAGCACGGGCGACCGGCATCCGGCCAGGCGCCGGGCCACCGCATGGGACGGCACGATCACACGCGCCGCGCAGGCGCCGTAGAGGCGGGCCTGCATCCGGCCCAGCGTGTTCCGGCACACCAGCTCGCGAACGTGCCAGACGGTCGGCACCCGAAGCCGCCGCGCCGCGAGCCCAAACGCGATAGCCTGGCCGCAGTTGACGTGAACGACGTCGGGGCGGATCCGCCGGACGATCCGGACCGACGCTGCGTAGTCGCGCGGCAGGCGCAAGAGCCAGCAAGCCAGGTGGTGCAGCCACGGGGCGTTCCAGCCCGCCGGAAAGAAGTCGTAGTTGTCGAGTCCCGCCATGGCGATGGAGATCGCGGGGCGCTCCCCCCAGATGGCTGGGCTCGGCGCCGTCCCGAAGGCGAGCACCGGCTCCACGCGCAGGGGATCGAGGGCGTCAACGAGCGTGCGCAGGCTCACGTTGGAGCCGCCGCCCCGGCCGCTGATGTCGAAGTAGAGGACGCGCTTCATCCGGCCACCCGGCGGTAGGCCCGCTCCGTTTCGCGGGCCAGCTCGGCGGCGCCGAACCGCCCGGCGAGCGCCCGGCTCTCGCGCTTCATCGCGGCGAGGCGCCCGGGGTCGGCCGCGAGTTCAACGATGCGCGCGGCCATCGCTTCGGCGCGCGCGTCGACGAGAAAGCCGTTCACTCCGTCTCGCACCATTTCACCCGTCCCGTGCACGGGTACGGCGACGATCGCCAGCCCGTGCTTCAGCGCATCCAGCATGACCAGCGAGCACGTCTCGTAATGCGACCCCACCAAGAGGACATCCGACTCGGTGTAGGCCGGAGCGACGTCCGCCTGGAAGCCCAGGGCAGCCACCACCCCCCGCTCCAGCAGCTCCCGGTGCGCATCCAGCACGCCGTCATCTCCCAGGCCCGGCGCGCCGACCACCCGCAGCCTACATGCCCCCGGGCGACGAGAATCCGCCGCCGCCACCGCGTCCAGTATGAGCGGAAGCCCCTTTCGCCGCCAGGCGCCGAGCGCGACAAACAGGCATGCAAGCGGGCTCATGCGATGGAGTTCGGGATGACGACCGGCGCAGCCCGCGGCGAGTAGTGCCGCACGACATCCGCGGCCGAGCCCGCCGACAGGGCAATAATCCCGGCCGTGCGCGACGACCGGCAGACGCGCCGCTCCACGGCGGCCCGGAAGCGGTAGATCAACCGCGTGTATGCGGCAGCCGCGTGCCCCCGCCAGCCCGTCCACCGCAGCAATCCGCTCCGATCCATCGTCTCCAGGTATGCGGCATGACAGCAGTGGAACGTCACGACCGTCCCCAGAAGCGACTCGGAGTCAATCGTCTGCACGATGTCAAAACGCTCGCCGCGAACCGCGGTCAGCCAGCGGTACGCCACCCAGTGCGAGGCGTGAAAGGCGAGCAAGCCGGCCAGCACGCCGCCCCGGCGCGGCCGCCAGGCGCGGATGTACCGAATCGCCGGATCCATCTCCGCGGGGCGGGGCGTCCCGCCCATGCACGTCACCGCGTGCCGTCGAACCAAGACATTCAGCAGGCGCAGCAAGGCCGAGCCCGACGGATTGCGCCGCGAAAAATCCTGCGCGATGGCGAGGATCCGCATCGAGCGGTCGGCGCTCGCGATCATGCGCCCCGCCCCATGCGGTGCCGGGCCAGCGCCTCGCGATAGACGGCGATCGTGTCCCGCGCGCACGCGTCCCATGAGAAGCGCGCCGCGTTCCGCCGGCCGCGGTCGACGAGCCGCCCGGTCCCAGCAGGGTCATCCAGCACCCGGCCCATGGCATCGGCCATCTCGTCTGTCCGCTCCGGATCCACGTAGAGGCACCCGTCGCCGCCGACTTCCGGGAGCGATGTCGTTCGGCTTGCGATGCAGGCGCAGCCGTTCGCCTGGGCCTCGAGCACCGGGAAGCCGAACCCTTCACGAAGCGAGACAAAGACGAATCCGGACGCCCGGCGGTAGCAGTCCGCCACGACGGAGTCCGGCTGCTCCCCGAGGAACCGGACGCGGCGCTCCAGGCCGGCCGACCGAACCTGGCGCTCGAGCGCATCGGCGTATGGCCGGTTGATCACCGGACCGACGATCAGGAAGCGCATATCAGCCCCCGGCCGCTGCGCGGCGCATGCGGCAAACGCCGCGATGGCCCGGCCCAGATTCTTGTTCGGGCCGATTCCACCAACGAAGAGGAAGAGCCCCGGCTCCTTGGCTGGCGACGCGCCGGCGGGCTCGAACGCGTACCCGTGATGGACCACGTGGATGCGACCCGCCAGCCCGGGCCGATGGCGGAGCATCTCGTCGCGCACAAATCCGGCGCCGGTGATGATGGCATCGGCCCGGTCAAGCGTCCGCAGGTAACACCGCCCCATGAAGCGCGAGTACCTGGAAAAGTCGGCGGGACAGAACAGCGGGTTGAGATCGTGCACCGTGATCACGGTGCACAGCGGCGGACAGCGCGCCGCCATGGCGGTGTAGTGGGCGACGGCGCCTGGCCGGCCTCGGGCGAGCCGCGCCGGCAGACGCACGGCATGCCACCACTGGGTGAGCACGGAGCGGAGCGGGCGCCGGGGCGTACGCCTTGCCAGCGCGAGGTCGGGATATGGTTGGAACGGCCGCACCTCGCAGCCCGCCGCAATCAGCGCGGTCTGCAGGCCGTTGATGTAGCGCGCCACGCCGGTGTGCGTGTACATGCAGCCAGTGCGATCCAGGAGGATCGGGCCGAGCTCGATCGGAAGCGCAGTCATCACGATAGGCCGGACGGGGGAGCGCCGCGGCCGACGAATAGACCTAGACCGGAGCCACGAAGCGGGCCATGGGATCCCGCGTTGGACGCGCCGGCTCCGGCGGAGTCGCCGCCGGCGCCAGATCCGCCTTCCAAAGCAGTGCCACGCACATCCAGATGCCGCTCTGGATCAGGTGCTGCGAGAACACGTCCGTGATGAACACCAGGACGAAGAAGAGAACCATGGACGGCAGCAGCGCCTCGGCCAGCATCCGCTTCTCCCGGCTGCGATAGCGGCCGTTCTGGTAATGCGACAGGATCCGGCCGAACGCATAGAAGTGAAGGCCGAAGAACACGGCCATGCCGACAAATCCCAGGTCCCCGTAGATCGCCAGAAAGCCGGTCAAGACGCTCTGGAGCACGCTGCTGCCGTACATCTCCACGAGCCCCGAGTATGTGGAAAAGAACACGTTGACGTACTTCTCGGCCAGGGGGCGCTCGTACTGCGAGGCGATGGGGCTGGCGAAGTTCCCGGGGCCGCCGCCGATGGGCACAAACGGCAGATCCTCGTGAGATTCGAACAGGACGGCCTTGTACACCTGCCCCTTGGGTCCCGACCACATGGCCAGCGAACGCGGACCCAGGGAGTTCGCCGTCAGCACGAGGTCCGAGCGCCCGAAGCCGTGCTGGCCGGCGAAATCGGTCGCGCTGAAGAAGTAGAAGGAGGCACAGACGACCGCCATGCCGACCGCCACGGACACGCGGGCCTTCATGCTTCGGTAGACGATCGCCATCTGGACGAGGACCCCAAGGACGAACAGCAGGTAGGCATGCACCGTAAACGTGATGAACAGCTGGAAGATGCCGGCAAGCGCCAGCACTCCCGCCCACAGCCGCGTCGCGAGCGAACTGGCGTACCGGTTGGCCGCTCTCATCAGAAACAGCACGAAGATGCAGAAGTAGGCCACCAAGTCGCAGCTTCCGAAGGATCCGATGGCAAAGTCCACCGTTCCACCGCGGAAGTTGGGCAGCGGGTTGACGCCGGCGTACCACGTGAAGTTGAGGATGAGCTGGGCGATGAACGTGACGATGACGGCGGCAAAGACCGCACGGACCGACGGCGGGTAGTAGATCGTCATGTAGAAGACGGCGAAGCAGGCGAAGTACGTGGTCACGAAGTGGAACGCCGGCAGCGGAGGCACCCGGTTGACCACAGCGGAGACGCCGGTGATGATCAGGAGGACGGCAAACAGCCGGTTGGCCCGGTGGAGCTCGGGGTCGCCCGCCCGACCCAGCACATGGCTCCCGGCGATCAGGCAGACCATGAGCGAGACCAGGGCTTCATCGACGAAACTCATCCCGGGAATGCTCACGACGGTCCGCAGATAGCTCACGATCGCCGCCCACCCCCAGTAGACCGGAACGAGGGACGAGGGACGGGCGAAGAACAGGCTGACCGCCAGGAGCCCCAGCAGCAGGATCCAGCCGGACATTCCTCCGGTGTAGAGGGTCAGGACCAGGCCCAGCGTCAGCGAAGCCGTCACGACCAGCCCGGCCAGCAAGCGGTTGCGCGATATCGACAGAGATTCGCTCATCGGCTCCCCTCCACACCCGCACCCGCATCGGACTCGACCGGCCCCGGAATCGGCGGCAGCTCGTGCCCCCCCTGCTCCAGCCAGAGCAGCAGCATCGACCACCCCCACAGCGCCTCCGGAGGCCGGCCCGCCGCGAGCCGGATCCGCAGCGATGCACGGCATCGCTCCCCGAACAGCGCGCGGGCCGGAGCCGACTCCAGCAGGTCCTCGATCAGCGGACGGAGGCACCGCGCGGAGCCCATCCATGCGGCGTACGGCAGCTCGAAGCCCATCTTACGGCGGCCGACTGTCTCGGGCCCGAGAATATCCTCGACGGCCCGGACGAACAAATACTTCGTCCGGCCCTCGCGCAGCTTCAGGCGCTCGGGCAGCGCATATAGCAGCTCCACCAGCGGGTGATCGAGCAGGACCGGGCGCATCTCCAGCGCGTGCGCCATGCTCATGCAGTCGCCGTCGCGCAGCAGCGTGTTGAGCAGATACCCCTGCACCTCGGCGTAGCTCGTACGCTGCACGGAATCCGCTTCCGCGCGAAACCACGGGCGGGAGCCGGCGCGAATCCGCTGCCAGACCGCATCCCGCAGTCCGGGGGCGAACGCCCGCCGAAGCTGGTGCGGAGCGAGCACGCTCCGGGCCAGCCCCCGCCGCTCGGCAGGGTCCGCTGCCGCCATGAACCGGCGATAGCTCTGCCGGCCGACCCGCCCGATCTCCCGGACGCGCCGCCAGCACCCGAACGCGACCGGCGAACCGACCGGCGACTCGCGGTCCGCGCGAGCGAGGAGGCCAAAGTGTCCGTATCCGGCCATGAGCTCGTCGCCCCCCAGCCCCGACAGAGCCACCGGGAAGTCCGCGCGGGCCGCGCGGGAGACGATCCATGTGTTCGCGCCGTCCACGCTCGGCTGATCGATCGCCTCAACGATCTTGGGGAACAGATCGACCACATCCGTCTCGCGAACAACCACCTCGCGGTGCTCCGTGCCCAGCCGGGCGGCGGCCTGCCCGGCGAACGAGCGCTCGTCCCCGGAGTCCGACTCGTACCCGACCGACAGCGTCCGGATCCGGCGGCCGGACACGCGGGACATCAGGCCGACGATCGCCGTGGAGTCGATCCCGCCGCTGAAGAAGGCGCCGACCGGCACGTCGGCGATCAGGTGATACCGCGTGGCCTCCTCGAGCGCGGCGCGCAGCCGCAGGCGGGCCTCCTCCTCGTCCACTCCAGCCAGCTCGCGGCGAAGCCCCGCCGTTACGTCGTGCAGATCCCAGTACGAAACCAGGCGGCGGTCGGAGCCGCGCACCTCCATCCAGTGGCCGGGGGGCAGCGCCTTGACCCCCTCGAACACGGTGCCCGGCTGGCTGACCGATCCGAACGCAAGGAAATCGACGATCGCATCGGCCCGCACCCGCGGCTCCAGCCTGCCGCCCGCGACCAGCGCGCGCAGCTCAGAGGCGAACCACAGCTCGCTCCCCCGGAGGTGATAGAGGAGCGGCTTGATGCCCAGCCGGTCCCGGGCCAGCAGCAGGGACGGCGCCCCGGACCCGGGCGCGCGGTCCGCGATGGCCATCGCGAACATGCCGCGCAGCCGGGTTACGCACGTCGGCCCCCATTCGGCATATGCCGCGAGGATGACTTCCGTGTCGCTCTGCGTCCGGAACGGGCGACCGCGGGCTTCGAGCTCGCGGCGCAAATCGCGGTAGTTGTAAATCTCGCCGTTGAACACGATCCACAGGCGCCCGCTCGGGTCGCTCATGGGCTGGTGGCCGGCGGACGACAGGTCCAGGATCGACAGCCGGCGGTGCCCGAACGCGGCCGGCAGGGATGGGTCGGTCCATACGCCCTCGTCGTCGGGCCCCCGGTGTGCGAGGGCGCGGATCATCCGGCGAATCGCATCCGCGTCGGCGACCCCGAAGCTGCCGGCAATTCCGCACATGGCTAGGCTCCGCCCCCTTCAGCCGCGAGCATCCCTTCGTAGACGCGCACGGTCCGCTGCGCCACCGCGTCCCAGCTGAACCGCTCCTCGACCGCCCGCCGCGCGGCCCGGCCCATGCGCGCAATCGCCTCGGCCGGGCGACCCATTAGATCGAGCGCGGCCGTGGCCAGCGCCTCCGTCGACGCCGGGGTCACCAGCATGCCGGTCACACCGTCCTCGACGATCTCGGGAATGCCGCCCACGCGGGTGCCGATGAGCGGCAGGCCGGAAGCCATCGATTCCAGGCCGGTGATGCTCGTGGCCTCGCGGAGCGACGGCAGGACCGCCGCGCTGGAGGCGGCATAGTAGAGCGGCATGTCCGAGGTCGGGATGCTGCCGGCGAACGTGAAGGCGCTCGGCTTCGCCAGATGCCAGAGGTGCCGCAGCACCGCCCGCCGATCGGAGCGCTCATCGTCTGGCGCATCTCCGACGAACAGGAAGTGAACCGGTCTGGACGCCTTCGCCAGGATCAGAGGAAGCGCCGCCGCCCAGTACCGGACTCCGTTCTTCTCGTCCAGCCGCCGGGCGCAGATGAAGACGAACGCACCGGGCGGTATCGCGTGGCGCTGGCGGGTCGGCGCTCCGTCAATCCCCGGCCGGAACCGGTCGGCGTTCACGCCGTTCGGGATGCAGAGCACGCGATCCGCCGGAAATCCGGCCTCGACGCTGCGGTCGGCGAGCTCCTGGCTGGGCGCGATGACGCGCTGGGCGGGCGCCAGGATCCACGCGGCGCGGCGGCGGCCCCGCGCGCTCTCGATCATCTCCAGGAAATCGGACGTGTGATTGGTGAAGATGCGGCAGGCAATTCCGCTGCGCGCCGCGGCCCATCCGTCGTACGGCAGCGTGTGCCAGTGCACCAGGTCGTAGCGGCGCTGTGCGTGGAGTTCGCGGAGCCGGTGCGCGAGCCGGGGCCCGTAGACGAGGCGCATGAGCTTCGGGATGCGCGGTATCCGGACCGGCTCGACCCGGACGCCCATCGCCTCCCACTCGGCTTCGCCGTTGGGGCGCCGGCCGATGTACGGCATGACCACGTCCACCTCATGCCCCGCGCGCTGCAGGGCCCGGGACAGACCGAGCACGTGGGAGGCGATTCCTCCCACGGCGGGAAGGAAGTCCGACGACAGCATGCAGATCCTCACGCGGGCGGCGCCCCCTCCCCGCGGACGGCCGAAGCCCGGCGCCCCGCCGGAACCACGGAAGTCAGCAGATAGCCTCCCTGCCACAGGAGGTGCAGGCCATAGGCCACCAGCGTCGCCAGCGCAAGCCCGGCCGCGCCGCGCGTCGGCACCAGCACCCACGCCCCGCCGACCAACGCCACGGCCCAGAGGGCGTTGAACGCGAATCCATACCACATGCGCCCGGAGCTGGTGATCGCGGAGCCCACGACCGATCCGACCGCCATCAGCACCGCGGATCCCGCCAGCAGGGCCAGCACCAGCCGTCCGCCGGCGAAGTCCGATCCGTAGCTCCGCATGATCCACCCCCCGAACAGCACGACGGCGCCCGCGCCCATCAACGCCACTCCGCCGTTGATGCCGAGGTTCGCGCCCAGCATCCGGGCGAACCGGCGCCGATCGTCCTGCGCGTACAGCTGGGTCAGCAGCGGCAGCGCCGCAAACCCCAGCGCGCCGGGCAGGAACAGGATGGCGGTACGCCACTGGTTGGCCGCATTGAACAGCCCCATCTCCGCATAGCCGCCCGGGTGGTTGACGACCATGGCAACGCCCAGCCAGTTGGCGGGAGCCACCAGCGCACCCGCAAGGGCGGCCGGAACGCTGAACGCGAGCAACGCGGGCCACTCACGCGTCCAGCCCTCGGGGCGGCGGAGAAACCCGGTGCGCGCGTACTCCCGCGTCAGCGCGGCGCGGTATAGCAGCGCGGTCACGGCCGCCGTCCCGACCAGCGCCCATACGGCTCCGGTCACGCCCCACTGCCAGGCACACGCGACCGTGAGCGGAAAGGACAACATGCCCGCCGCGGCGTTGGCTCGCGCAATGGCGCCGAACGCCTCGAACCCGGCCAGGAGCCCCGTCTGCGCGTCGTTCACAGCCATCAGAAACAGCCATGCCGCGCCGACCCGCAGCAGGCCCGTCAGCTGCGGCGACTTCAGCGTCTCGGCCGCCAGCCACGGCGCCAGGAGGAACAGCCCCGCCGCCATCGCCACACCGGTCACAACCGCCCCCACCCGGGCCAGGCGCGCCACGCGCGCGGCCCGCAGCGGATCTGTTTCCCGGTACTGCGCCACATACTTGGTCGCAGTGGTGCCCAGCCCAAACCCAGCGAATACCTGGAACATCCCCACGGTGCTCATGATCACGCCCAGCTCGCCAAAGGACTCCCGGCCCACCAGCCGCGCCACGACGATGGAGGCCAGCAGAGCGAAGGCGCGCGAGACCACGGCGCCGGCCAGCGCCCATGACAGCCCCCGGAACAGCCGGCCGCGCCAGCTGCCCGCAGGCACGGGCGACGTCGTCAGGGACTCACCTTGGGTCATCGGAAGACACACTCCGTGCCGGTCGATTATGCGCCCAATCGACGGCTTAGCGGTCCGCTCAGGCAGCAACGACAGCGCGCCTCACGGTCGGAAAAGGACCGGTCCGGCGCCGGGCCGACGCAGGCACGGAGACCGGATGGAGACAGTAGCACAGCGGCTGGCACGCATGAAGCGCGTTCGCGGCGGGCCAGCGGGCTCCGGCAATCAGATGCCCACAGGCTTCGTCGGGCCGAATCGATAGGCGGCCGGCGGCCGATCAGGTCCGCGGCCGAGGGAAGATGCCCTTGCCGCGAAGGATCTCCAAGATCCGCTCGACGGCCGCATCCGCGGTCGTGCGATCGGCGGGAATCACCAGGTCCGGCTGAGCGGGCGGCTCGTACGGCAGGTCGACGCCCGCGAGATTGCGGATCTCGCCGGCCCGGGCCCGGGCGTAGAGCCCGGAGCGGTCGTGTGCCTCGCACCACTCGAGCGGGGCATCGACGTGCACTTCAATAAACCGGTCGCGCCCCACGATTGCACCGGCCTCCGCCCGCAGCGAGGCGACCGGCGAGGCGAACGCGCAGATGGCGATGAGCCCGCCCTGGTTCATCAGCCGGGCCGTTTCCGCCACGCGGCGCAGGTGCTCCGCGATGCCCGACGTGGAGAAGTCGAGGTCGCGGCTCAGCCCCATCCGGAAGTTGGATCCGTCGAGCACCGCCGCCAGGCCGCCGAGGTCGAAGATCCGCCGCTCAAGCGCATACGCGATGCCGGTCTTGCCCGAGCCCACGAGCCCCGTAAGCCAGATGGTCGCCGGACGCTGCGCGAGCCGCTCGGACCGCTCCGCCTCGCCCACCCGGCTGTCGTGGCGCTGCAGCGGGGCGCGCGGCTCCGCCGCGGCCGACTCCATGCGAGCCGGCAGGCGCTCCGACGGCTCGCGGTCGATGATCATGCCCGCCGCCACCGTGTTGTTGCTGATCGGATCCACCAGGATGAAGCAGCCCGTGGACCGATTCCGGCTATAGGGGTCGTAGAAGAGCGGCTGGTTCGCCGTGAAGACCACGCGGCCGATGGCGTTCAGCTCGAGGCCCGTGCACGGCAGGCGGTGCAGCGTGTTCACGTCGACCTGGTACCGGACCGCATCGATGCGCACGCGCGTCGTGCGCGTCGTGTGCTTGATGAGATAGGGACGGGCCAGGTCCATCGGCGCCTCGCTCATCCACACCACCATGGCCTCGAAGTGCCGCTCCACCTTGGGCACGTTGTGCGGATGCACCAGCATGTCGCCGCGGCTGATATCCACCTGGTCGGCCAGCGTGATCGCAACCGACATGGGCGGGAACGCCAGCTCGCGGTCGCCGTCAAAGCTCGTGATCCCGGTCACCCGCGTGGTCTTCATCGACGGGAGCACCATCACCTCGTCGCCCGGCCGGATCAGTCCGGAGGCGATGGAGCCGCAGTACCCGCGGTAGGTGCGGTCGGGCCGCAGCACGTACTGCACGGGAAACCGCATGTCGATCAGATTGCGGTCGCTCGAAATGTGGATGGTCTCCAGCACCTCGAGCAGGCTCTCGCCGCGGAACCACGGCATGCGGCCGCTCCGCTCGACGACGTTGTCGCCCTTCAGCGCGCTGATCGGGATGAAGCGCACATCGACGATGCCCAGCTTCGCGGCAAAGCCGCTGAACTCCGCCCGGACGGCCTCGAACACGGCCTCGTCGTAGCCGACGAGGTCCATCTTGTTCACGGCGACGATGAGGTGCGGGATGCCGAGAAGGGACGCGATGAACGCGTGCCGCCTCGACTGCACGAGCACGCCCTGCTGGGCGTCGATGAGGATGATGGCCAGGTTCGCCGTGGATGCGCCGGTGGCCATGTTGCGCGTGTACTGCTCGTGGCCCGGCGTGTCGGCGATGATGAACTTCCGGCGTGGCGTGGAGAAGTAGCGGTACGCCACGTCGATGGTGATGCCCTGCTCGCGCTCGGCCTTGAGTCCGTCCGTCACGAGCGCGTAGTCGATATCTCCCTCGGCGGAGCCCTTGGCGGAGGCGGCCTTGACCGAGGCCAGGTGGTCCTCGTAGATGCCCTTGGCGTCATGGAGCAGGCGGCCGATCAGGGTCGACTTGCCGTCGTCCACGCTGCCGGCCGTGGAGAAGCGAAGCAGCTCCTTCCGCTCGTTCTGGCGGAGAAACTCCTCGATGGCGGCATCCGTGCGATCGCTCATGGCGCTAGAAGTACCCCTCGCGCTTCTTCATTTCCATCGAGCCCTCGGCATCGTGGTCGATGATCCGGGTCGAACGCTCGGACACGCGGCAGACCATCATCTCCTCGATGATCTCCGGCACCGTGATGGCGGCGGAGCGCACGGCTCCGGTGCACGGGTAGCAGCCGAGCGTCCGGAACCGGCACAGAACGGACTCCGGCTTCTCGCCGGGACGCAGCGGGATCGGGCGGTCCAGGGGAATCAGCTGCCCCTCACGCACGATCATCTGGCGCATGGCCGCGAAGTACATCGGCACCACCGGAATGTGCTCCTGGTGGATGTACTGCCACACGTCGAGCTCGGTCCAGTTGGAGATCGGGAACACCCGGATCGACTCGCCCTTGTTGACGCGGGCGTTGAAGAGGTTCCACAGCTCAGGCCGCTGGTTCTTGGGGTCCCACTGGCCGAGCGAGTCCCGGAACGAGTAGATGCGCTCCTTGGCCCGCGACTTCTCCTCATCGCGGCGAGCCCCGCCGAAGGCGGCGTCGTGGCGTCCCTCGCGAAGGGCGTCGATCAAGGCCTGGGTCTTGAGGAGCCCGCAGCACTTCTGCGTCCCCAGAGTCCACGGGTTCGCCCCCTCTTCGATTGCCTTCCGGTTGATGTGCACGTGGAGTTCGACGCCGATCTCCTTCGTGTAGCGGTCCCGAAACTCGTACATCTCGCGGAACTTGTAGGTGGTATCTACGTGCAGTAACGGAAATGGAATGGGCCCCGGGTGGAACGCCTTTCGCGCCAGATGCACCATCACGGACGAGTCCTTGCCGATGGAATACAGCATCACCGGCCGCTCGAACTCGGCAGCCACCTCGCGGAGGATGAAGATGCTCTCCGCCTCCAACTGCTTCAGATGGGTCAGGTTATACATGCTCATGGCGACACCGTGCCGAGCAGGTCTCGGCCGGCCAAAAAGGTTACCACGCCGCTCACGCATAAAGAAAGATCCAATCGCGCTGTGTCAAGGGCCAGCTCGGGAGCCAGCGGCGGCTCGAACGGGGAGGTGACTCCCGTGAAGTCCGCGATCTCACCGGCGCGGGCTTTTCGGTAGAGGCCCTTCGGGTCGCGCCCTTCGCACACGGAAACCGGCACGTCGAGGTAGACCTCCACGAATCGATCGGGACCCACGATGGCCCGGGCCGCATCGCGCCCGCTCCGGAATGGCGAGATGAAGGCCGTGAGCAGGATAACCCCGGCGTCGGCAAAGAGCCGGGCCACGTGCGCCACGCGGCGGATGTTTTCGACGCGATCCTCGGCGGAGAACCCGAGGTTCGCGTTGAGCCCGTGGCGGACGTTGTCGCCGTCGAGTACGTACGCGGCGTGCCCGGCGTCCACCAAGGCCCGCTCCACGGCACAGGCCAGGGTGGACTTGCCGGAGCCGCTCAGGCCGGTAAGCCAGATCACGCAGCCGGTCTGGCCCAGGAGGCGGCGCCGGTCCTCCGGCGTCACCAGCCCCGCGTGCCAGCGCAGGTTCGCACCGGCCGCCGGCGGTGGTTCGCCCGGTCGCTTGCTCGATGCCCCGGCGCTCATTGTTCGTCGACCTGACGCAGCAGGATGTTCACGTCGTCCACGTCCACGTAATAGGCGGGCCGCTCGGTCCACGCCCCGGTGTTGATATAGCGTATCCCGTCCAGCGTCACGTCCTCCATGAAGTGGGTGTGCCCGCACGTCACGGCGGAGTAGCCGCTCTCCTTCGCGTGCTCGACCGCGTTCATGGCCACGCTCTTCCGCAGCACGCGGTACAGGGCGCTCCACTTCTTCGCGTACTGCGCCACGTGCACCGCCTCCGCACCGAGCAGCACGCGGACCTGGTGCATCGCCCGGAAGAGATGCACGAAGATCGTATGGTACGGAATCACGTTGTCGAAGTCGAACCCGTGCGCCACGTACAGGCGCTTTCCGATGGAGTAGTCCTTCCGGAACTCGATCTGCGCCGGGTCGTCCATCGCGTAGGTGTCGTCGTGGTTGCCGAACAGCCAGACGACGCGTCGCCGCCGCGATTCGGCGCGCAAGCGATCCAGCGCGCTCCGGTGGGCGGGCGGGAGGTCGCGATGCACGGCGTCCACCGTATCGCCGTTGAGGACCAGCGTCGCATCGTCGGGCAGCCCATCCATGAACCGGTCGTACAGCGCCAGCTGGAAGTAGCGAGACCCGAGGTGAAGGTCGCTGATGATGATCGTCCTCACCGACCCTCCCCCTCGGCGCCGGCCGCATCCGCCGCCTGGCCGATCGCCGCCGCGACAACCGCGGCCAGAACCCACGTGGTGGCCGGGATCTGCAGGTTGAAGTCGCCGAGCGAGTGGAACGCCAGGGCGGCCACGGCCAGCAGCGCCGCCAGCCCGGTCCAGTAGCCCGGCGTCGCGCGCCCGGCCGCGCGCAGCCGCGCCACCGCTCGGCGGCGCGCGGACTCAAGCAGCCCGGCGCCCGCCGCCGCCGCCGCGCCGAACAGCGCAAATCCCACAACGCCCAGCTCCTCCAGAAGCTGCACCCAGTCGCTATGCACCTCGTACGAATGGAACGTGTAGTTCGGGCGGCTGGGCCAGATGCCCTTCGCCCGATCGCCGTCCGGGCTGGCCGCAAAGTGCGGCCACAGGTTCTGGTGCATGCCCGGGCCAATCCCCACCACCGGGGAGGTGCGCCACGCGCGCAGAGCACCGGCGATCATCTGGCCCCGGTCGGATTGCTCGAGCCGGTCCCACGGATACTGGCGGAACCGCTCGACGTACGTCCGGCCGCAGACGATCACTGCCAGCCCCGCCAGCACCACCGCGGCCAGCGTGCACGCCCGGAGCGTCCAGCGCACGGCCGGCCGCCACTGGGCGAAGCCGATCACCAGGGCCAGCCCGCACACCACGGCCAGCGCAAGCCCGCCGCCGCGCGACTTGCTCATCACGACGCCCGCCGCCGCCACGGCCAGCGCCGCGGCCGAGCCGAGCCGGGCCGGCCAGCGCGGCTCGCGGGCCAGGAGAACCCCGGCGGCGCACGCGAACAGGATCTCCATGAGGCCGGCGAAGTGGTCCGGACAGAAATAGGTGCCGGTCACGCGGTTCTCGATGATGTACTGCGGATAGCCGGGCAGCCAGAGCACCCAGACGCCGCCGGTGATGTGCTGGTTGACGATGCCGTACAGGCCGATCGCCGTCAGGTTCGCCATCGACAGGCCGATCAGCAGACGGGCACGACGCGCCGACAGCCCGAACGCGATCGCCAGCGCCAGCAGAACCGGCGTCAGGAACAGCAGAAACGCGCGCTCCGCATCGGTATGGACGCGGGCCTGCGCCGCGCGAGCCGCCGCGTAGACCAGAAAGACCCCCCAGGCCGCCCCGACGGTCCACAGCCAGCGGCGCATCCGGAAGCCGCTCCAGTCCGGCTCCACGCCAAAGGCGGCACGCAGCCCGAGGAGCCCGGCGGCGGCGAAGATGCACATGGCGAACGGCCAGAACCACCAGGCCTCCCACGCGCCGAACAGCCACGGACCGCCGAGAACCGGCGCCGCGATGAGCACGAACACGAGCGGCCGGCTGACCCTGTCAAGAAACGCCATATCGAAGTGATCCGGAACGCCGGTTCCACTAGTGCTTCGGGCCGGCGGCCTTGCGAACCTGCTCCTCGACCCACGGGTACGTGCGGGCGATGCCGTCCTTCAAGGGGAACCGGGCCTTCCAGCCGATGGAATAGATGCGCTCGTTGCTGAAGTTGCGGGACTGCACGCCAACCGGGCCCTTGATGTGCCGGATCGAGATCCGCTTGCCGGCCGCGGCGGCGACCGTCCGCACCAGCTCGTTTACATCCACGTACTCCGGGCACCCGATGTTCACGGCCCCTTCCAGATCGGAGTGCATGAGGCGGAAGATTCCGTCCACCATGTCGTCCACGTAGGTGTACGACCGCACCGCGGTGCCGTCGCCCCACACCTCGACCGTCCCGCCGTCCGACGCCTCGGCGACCTTGCGGGAGATGGCGGCGGGGGCCTTCTCGCGCCCGCCGCGCCACGTCCCCTCGGGGCCGTAGCAGTTCTGAAAGCGGGCGATGCGCACCGGGATCGTGTGCCGCCGCCCGTAGGCCATGGCCATGCGCTCGGCGTAGAGCTTCTCCCATCCGTACTCGTTGTCCGGCAGCGCCGGGTAGGCACCGGACTCGGGCATTTCCGGCTCGCCGCGCTTCATGTCGCGGTATACGCAGACGGAGGAGGAAAAGAAGTAGCGGCCGACCTGCTTGAGCGCGGCGGCGTGCGTCATGTGCACGTTGATCAGCACGCTGTTGCGCATGATCTCGCACTCCGCGGAGTGGATGAACCCCATCCCGCCCATGTCGGCCGCCAGCTGGTACACCTCGTCCACGCGGTCACGCCCGACCGTCAGGGCCTTCGCGCAATTCTCGGCCTCGCGCAGATCGAGCAGCGAAAACTCGTCCGCCGCCGTCCTGGCGAACTCCGGGTGCTTGATGTCGACGCCCCGGACCCAGTAGCCCTCCTGCTTGAGGCGCTTTACCAGGTGGCTGCCGATGAACCCGCCCGCCCCGCACACGATCGCTTTCTTCATCGTCTTGCACCTCCGGCTCGGCGCGGATCACCCGCGGGGGTGGAGCACCATCTTGCCGTCCCTGAATTCGTTCGCCACGCTGAACAGGTAGCGGCCGTACTCGCTCGACTTCAAGGATGTCGCCAGCTCGAGCAGCTGGTCGAGGTTGATGAAGCCCATCCGGAACGCGATCTCCTCAATGCACCCGATCTTCAACCCCTGGCGGTTCTCGATGCTCGCCACGAAGTTGCTCGCCTCAAGCAGGCTCTGCGGCGTGCCGGTATCGAGCCACGCCATGCCGCGGCCGAGCAGCTCGACGCGAAGCTGTCCGCGCCGGAGGTAGACGCGGTTGACGTCCGTGATCTCCAGCTCCCCCCGGGGCGACGGCTTGAGATTCCGGGCCACGTCGACCACGCGGTGGTCGTAGCAGTAGAGCCCCGGCACCGCATACTTGCTCTTGGGCTCCTTCGGCTTCTCCTCGATGCTGATCGCGCGGCCCTTCGCGTCGAACTCCACCACCCCGTAGCGCTCGGGATCCTGGACCGGGTAGCCCAGGATCGTGCCCCCCGTGCGGCGCTCCAGCGCCC
This sequence comes from uncultured Verrucomicrobiota bacterium, assembly GCA_964431965.1. Lineage (GTDB taxonomy): Bacteria > Verrucomicrobiota > Kiritimatiellia > CAIKKV01 > CAYSLU01 > CAYSLU01. Next base: position 557 of record CAYSLU010000021.1, on the reverse strand, counting down.
GGCGGAAGAAGTCCATGTTGCCGTAGAACAGGTTGTCGCCGAGGATCAGGCAGACGGGCGAGCGGCCGATGAAGGACTCGCCGAGCAGGAACGCCTGCGCGATGCCGTTGGGCGCGGCCTGCTCGATATAGGAGAAATTCACGCCCAGCCGGCGCCCGTCGCCGAGCAGCTCGCGGAACCGCGGCAGGTCCTTCGGCGTGGAAATGATCAGGATATCCCGGATGCCGCCCATCATCAGGGTGGCGATCGGGTAGTACACCATCGGCTTGTCGTAGACCGGCAGCATCTGCTTGCTGGCCACCATCGTGATCGGATGGAGCCGGCTGCCGGCGCCCCCCGCCAGGACGATCCCCTTCCACGGCGCAAGTTTCTTCATCTCTGATCCTCTCCCTCTCGTCTGTCGCGTCCGATTGTCACACGAAGACAGCCAAGCGAACAGCAGAATGTCGAACAAGGATCTCCGAATTTCGAAGGACAGACGCACCCCTGACCCACCGTTCCGAGTCCGCGACGGAACGGGGCGCCCCGCGAGGCGGATTGGGTCGCGCTGAGTCCGC
>CAYSLU010000020.1:21550-67219 GCA_964431965.1 uncultured Verrucomicrobiota bacterium | reverse complement strand
GCCCGGCGGCCCTCCTGGCGGCGGCCTCGGCGCTCTGCGCGATCCCGGCCGGCCTCGCGGCAGGCGCCGCCGGCCGGCTGTTCGACGGCCGCCCCTACGGGGCCGCCCTGGCCGCGCTCGGCGCGAGCGCCGCCGTCTATGGGCCGCTGATCCTGATCGCGATCCGCCGCGTGGATCCGGAGTTTGCGCGGCGCCATCCCCTGCTCCGGCGGATCCCCGTGCTGGGCCGCATCCCATGAAAGCCCCGCGCTGCGTCATCCCGATTCTGTTCGCCGCCGCCGTCGCGGCCGCTCGGCCAGCCGCCGAGCTCGATCCCTCCACGAACCTGCCGCCGGCGATCGCCAGCCGGCCGGCGACGGGCGCGGTGTTCGTCGCCTTCGACACGGAGACTACCGGGCTCTCCACCCGGCGCGATCGCATCGTCGAGATCGCCGCCGTCAAGTTCCGCGGCGCGGAAACGCTGGAGCAGCGGGCCTGGTTGGTGAATCCGCACGCGCCGATCCCCGAGGCCGCCCGGAGCGTGCACGGCATCACCGACGACATGGTCGCGCACGCACCCGACTTCGAGTCCGTCTTCCCCGAGTTTGCGGCGTTTGCCGGGGACGCCGTGCTGCTGGCTCACAACGCCACGTTCGACGCCGGGATTCTGCGCTCCGAGCTCCGACGCTGCGGCCTGGGAGGGATCAGCAATGCGGTGGTCGATACCCGGGCGCTCTTCCGGCGATGGTATCCGTCGGCCGGGCGGTACACGGCGGGGGCGCTGGCAGACTACCTACACGTCCCCACGGGCCGACTCCACCGGGCAGAAGGAGACGCAGGCTTGCTCCGGGAGCTGGTCCGCTCGGGATTTACCAACCTCCCGCCGAGAGCAACCGTGGCGGACCTGGTCCGGCAGGCGGGGCGGGTGCTCGAGCTGCGCTGAGCGCGGGCTACTCCTCCGCAGCTTCGTCCGCGCCGTCTGAGCCGTCTGAGCCGTAGCCGCAGATCCCGCGCTTGGAGGCTTCCACGAACGAACAGAATTCCTTGATCGGCTCGCTGTGCAGCGCCGAGCGGATGCGCTCCAGGGCCTGCGTGACGTTGAGCCCGGAGCGGTACAGCAGGCGGAATGCGCTCTTGAGCTCCATTCGCTGCTCGGGCGCGAAGCCTCCGCGCCGCATCCCCACCACGTTCAGGCCCGCAATCCGGTTCACGCTCATGGAGCGAGCGGTACAGAACGGCGGGACGTCCTTCGACACGCCGGCGCCGCCGGACAGCATGGCCATCCGGCCGACACGGGTGAACTGGTGCACCAGGCAGTGCCCGCTGATGAACGCCCGATCGCCCACCTCCACGTAGCCCGCGAGCAGCGCCCCGTTCGCCAGGATCACGCCGCTGCCCAGCTTCACGTTGTGCGCGCAGTGCGACATCGCCATCAGGAAGCAGCCGTCGCCGATCTCCGTGGCCGTCCCGCCTTTCGTCCCGCGGTGGATCGTCACGTACTCGCGAATCGTGCACTTGGCGCCGACCCGGACGCTCGAGTCCTCCCACTTGAACCCCGTGTCCTGCGGCAGGTCGCCGATGACGGCACCCGTATGGATGCGGCACTCCGGGCCGATGGATGTGAACGGCAGGATGTTCACGTGCGGGCCGATGTGGCAGCGGGCCCCGATCACCGTGTGGGGCCCGATGCAGGAAAACGGCCCGATCGTCACATCCGGTCCGATCTCCGCGCCCGGATCGACCACCGCCGTCGAGTGAATGCTCATGGCTGCCGCTGCTCCTCGAAGTTCACGACCCCCGATTCCCGGAGGCTGACGAAATCCTGCGGGCGCTCCGCGCTCGACCGTCCCACGACCACGTGGTCGAGCACCTTGATATCCACCACCCGGCCGGCGCTCACCAGCTGCCGCGTGATGCGCACGTCCTCGGCCGATGGCGTCGGATCGCCCGACGGATGGTTGTGCGCCACCACGATCGCCGCGCTGGCCGCCCGCACCGCCTCCCGGAACACCTCCCGCGGATGCACCAGGCTCGCGTCGAGTATCCCCTGCGTCACGTCGAGCGGCTGGCCCTTCAGCCGGTTCTTGGCGTCCAGCAGCAGCACCCAGAACGTCTCCTGCTCCAGCGTCCGGGCCCGCGGCCGGAGCAGGCGGGCCACATCCTCCGGAGCCCGGATCACGTACTCCGCATCCGTCGCCTCCCGGGCCAGCCGGCTCCCCAACTCCAAGGTTGCGCGCAGCACCTGCGCCTTCACCGGCCCGATGCCCGGCGTGGAGGTCAGCTCCTCCGCGCTCGCCTTCGCGATGCCGGAGAGCGATCCGTACCGGCGGAGCATGCTCCGCGCGAGCTCGATCACGTTCAGGCCCTGCACCCCGCTGCGCAGCACGATCGCCAGCAGGATGTCATCCGCCACGTTCTCCACGCCCGAGCGCTCGACCTCCTCACGGGGCCGCAGCCGCTCCGGCATGTCGCATACGCGGTATAGCGTCGCTCCATCGCACACCTTCTGCTTCCCCATGATCCCCCCCATCCCTGATCATCCCCCGAAGATGTGCGCGCGATATTATGCGATGAGGATCGGAAACACAACGGCCAGACACGCCCGCTTCCGCGTTCCGTCGCCGCCCCGCTCGCGCGACGCCGGTCACCACGGAGCCAGAGCAACTGGGCCGGAGCGATCCCACTCCTCCATCACGCGCCGGGCCGCCTCCTCCACCGAGGTCGCGGCATCCAGTTCGATCCAGTGCACCTTCGCCTGATGCCGGAACCATGTGAGCTGGCGCTTGGCCAGCTGCCGGGTCCGGGCGGCCGTGCGCGCGATCGCCTCCTCACGCGAGCACTCGCCGCGCCCGCAGGCAATCGCCTCGGCATAGCCGATCGCCTGGGCGGCGGTGGGCCCGAGCGCGCCGACGGCTATCAGCCGGTCAGCCTCCTCGAGCAGGCCGGACGCGAACATCGCCCGCACGCGGGCTTCGATCCGAACCTTGAGCGCGGCCGGATCCATGCGAAGCCCGGTAAGAGGCGTCCCCCCGGTTGCGCGCCAGCTTCGAGGGGGCTCCCGGACGCCGGCCTCCGCCAACTCCAAGGCCCGGATCAGCCGGCGCGGATTGGCCTGATCCCGAAGCGCCTCGGCCAGGGCAGGCGCCCGCTCGCGCAGCGCACCCAGCAGCGCCGGCGGCCCGCCCGACGCCAGCATCGCCTCCCAGCGGGCGCGCCCCCCCGACTCCGCGGGAGGCACATCCGCCAGCCCGTCCGTCAGGCTCTTGACGTAGAGCCCCGAGCCGCCGACGACGATCATCGGAGCATGACGAACGGCCGCGTCGGCAAAGGCGGCCCGAGCAAGCTGCCGAAAGGCCCCGGCACTGAACCGCTCCGAAGGGTCCGCCACATCAACGCCCCAGTACCGGGCGCGCGCCCGCTCCGAGGGGGTCGGCTTGGCCGTTCCAACGTCCAGCCCGCGGTAGAAGAGCATGGAGTCGGCGGACAGGATATCGAACCCGCCGCGCTCGGCAATCCACTGCGCCACCGCGGTCTTGCCGACCGCCGTTGGCCCTACGAGGACATACGCCTGGGCGACTGCTGCGTTCATGGTCGGGTCGCCGGAGGAAGCGCGGGGCGCGCCCCGGACCAATCAAGCCCCGCCGGCCGCCGTCGTCTGCTCGCCCCGTCCGGAGTTGAGGGGATGCGCCGTCAGCCAGAAGGACGATGCGACATAGAGTCCGACACCCACACAGATTGCGGAGTCGGCCACGTTGAAGGCGGGAAAGTGGTGTACGCCGGCGTGGAAGTCGAGGAAGTCCACCACGTAGTCCAACCGAACACGATCCAGCAGGTTGCCGACGATCCCGCCGACCATGCAGCCGAGCGCCACGCGGTGAACGGGCACGTCACTCAGGAACGAGCGCCGGAACACGACGATGACGATCAGCATGACGATCGACAGCACGGCGAGCCATCCGTTCAGGCCGCCCATCATGCCCCACGCGGCGCCCGTGTTCCGGACGTAGGTGAGGTTGAAGCATCCGGGCACGATGGGGATCGAGTGGCCGAGCGGAAACTCGATCCGAACCAGCCATTTTGAGAGCTGATCGAGAGCCACGATCAGGAAGCTGAGGCACAGTGCGGGCATGGCGCCAGTACGTCCGATCAACCGGCCGCGACAACTCGCGCCCGGCTACTCGCTGGGAGCCGGCTCTTCGCCCGCCGGTCCACCTTCGGCCGATCGCTCGGTCGTCTGGTAGATCGTGGCTCCGAACGGCCGGAACTTCGTCCGCCCCTTCTCGTTCTGGGTCTGGCAGCTCACGCACATCTTCGCGAACGGAAGCGCCTGCAGGCGTGGCCGCTCGATGTGCTTGCTGCAGGACTCGCAGACGCCGTATCGGCCCTCTTCGAGCCGCCGCAGGGCTTCGTCGATTTCGAACAGCGCATCATGCTCGCTGCTCACCAAGTTCAGGGCGAACTCGCGGTCAAAGTCGTCCGTCCGGTCCTCGGTCGGCGTGTCGTCCACCCGGTTCAGGGTGTCGTCGGCCAGAAACGAGATATGTCCGGTCACCTTCTCGCGGAGCTTGAGCAGGTGGTTCTTGAAGGCGTTCCGGTCCTTCTCGGACATGAGGGATGCCGGCTTCTCGTCCTTCCGAGGCTCCTCCCGGCGCACATCCTTCGTCACGGGCGCGGGTTTCTTTGCGGCGGCTTTCTCCGCCTTCGCGTCAGTCGGCTTCGCCGGCTTCGCGGAGGGAGTCTTGGCGGCCGTCTTCTTAGATGTCGTCTTCGTTGCCATGCTGTCTACCTCGCGAACTGGGGTCAACCTCTGGTCCGCCCCGAAAAAGGGCCGTTTTATACCACTGCGCCGCGCCACCTGTCAATCATGCCGCCCGCCGCGCCTTATTCCTGCGTCGCCCACTGCCGGATGTGATCCGTGAGCCCGCCGACTTCGATCACGGTACACCGTCCGCCGGTCATGTCAGCCGGAAACTCGACCTCGTCCCCGGGGCGATGCCCCTTGAGCACCTCGGCCATGCGGCTCCGGCAGGACAGGATGCCGAGGCCCGGATCCTGATCCCACTCGCCCAAGACATGATACTGCTCTTCGTGCCCGTCGGCGAATCGAACCTTCACCGATGTACCCATCCCGACGACCTCGACCGGAAAGCCGGAAAAGTCCGTGCCGCGCACCTGCTTGAGGTCGGCCTCCAAGTCCTCCTGGCGCCGCATGAGCAGCCCTTGCTGATCCTTGGCGGCCTTGTACTCGAAGTTCTCCCGGAGATCGCCGTAGCTGCGCGCCTGCGCGATGTCGCGGCTGTTCTGCGGAATCTCCTCGCGCACGATATGCTCCAGCGCCTTCTGGCGGGCGCGGTACGAGCGCCACGACGTGAGGCCCCCCGAGAGGGGCTGATCCTCGTCGTCGGACGCGGAGGCCACCACGCTGCCGAGCTCGGGATACAGGCGGATCAGCTTCGCCATGACCGACTGCGTGTCGAGCCCGCGGATCGCGCTGGATCGGCTGATCTGAGCCATGAACTCCCGCCGCTCGAAATCGGACATCCGCGCCGTCGCCTGCTCGAGCCACGTCCCGTCCTGCATCAGCTCGCGCAGCTGGTTGGCCGCCTTCAGACGCTCGTAGGCGTAGTTGCCGCGCATGGCGGCCAGAATGCGAAACGGCAGATCGCCCGACCGGCCGAGCCCCTTCGCTTCCAGGTAGTCCGGCCGCCGGGCCAGCCAGTACAGCATCTCGACCGTCTCCTGGCGCGAGGAGATCCAGCCGCGCATGCACTCGACGCATTCGGCCTCCGCCCCGTGCTCCGTGAGAAAGTCCACGGCCGCGTTGAACACGGTCATGGAGAGGTCCGGAAACGTCTTCAGCAGCAGCTGCACCGTCTTCTCGCGGTCCCGGCCCGCCATGTACTCCATGAACTCGTCGAGGTCGCGGCTGGATAGGCTGGCGGCCGCCGCCATGAATCCGGGCACCGTGAACATCGCCTGCTCCTGCGCCGAGGAGTCGGGCATCGCGGCGGTCAGGCCGAGCCGGTGCGCCGACATCACGGCCTGGGCCCACACGCCCACCTGCCGCGTCCCCGCCCCCACCACCACGTACGCCAGGCGGTTCGACGCCACTTCCCGGAACCGCGCGTCCTTCACCAGGGAGGCATCATCGGCCACGGCCTGGTCGATGCGCTTGAGGATCGTCTCCAGGTCGCGCTCGCGGACCATCAGCTGCAGCCAGGACTCGTCGTAGCGGCGCCCGCTCTCGCGGATGGTGATGGGCGACCGGCGCTCGCCCGGCATGTCGACCAGCGGGTCGTTCTTCAGGCCTTTGCGCGCGGCATCCCAGAACGGCTTCCACGCCCCCTCCGCCACCAGCCCGTGCGCGGCCAGGGTCTCCTGAAGGCGGGCCGAGTTCATCGGCCCGAAGCTGCGAATGGCCTGCTTGACGAGCTCGGCTGGCTCCGCCTCGATCATCTGGCGGACCCGCGCCGGATCGCTATGGCGCAGCGCCAGCAGATGGTCCGGCCCGATCAGGTCGAGCGACTCGAGGGCGTAGGACAGGGCCAGCGTGTGCTCCTTCTTGCGGTCAAAGTCGATCGCCACGCGCTCGTAGAAGGGATCGAGCGAGCGGACGACGCCGAAGCCCCACGTCTTGTTCAGGCAGATGACGCCGGGCGCGATCCGCGTGAGCTTGATCACGCGGGCCACGCATTCCTCCGGCGTCTGGCCGGGCTTGTACCCCAGCGTCTCGAGCAGGCGGTCGGCGGGCTTGCCCTTGCCCAGGATGCTCGCCGCGACGGCGGCGCAGCCCGCCTTCACCGACTCCGGCGTGGTTTCGGGCCAGCCCAGACGGAGCTCCAGCAGGCGGGCGGCGTCAGCCGGCGTGCCGCGCTCGCTCAAGGCGTCCTGCAGAAGCTCGGCCCAGCCGGCCGCGTGCTTCGAATGGCCGCCCTTGCCAACGCCCACGATCAAGGCGATCAGTTCGTCCACGGGGATGGGATCGCTCCCGACCGAGGCCAGGAATCGCTCTTCCAACTGCTGCAGGCTTTCACTCATAACGTCTGATCCCCCGCGTACGAAAATCTGGCTAGTGTACCACGCCTCCCCTCCTAAACAAGGACATGTGCACGGGATCGGAAAAACAACGGGCCGGCCGGCCCCCGCGGGCCCGGCCGGCCTGATCGGCATCGCACGCGCAAAGTCAGAAAGCCTTTGCCAGTTCGCGGGCCTTCTGGACCGAGGCTTCGAAACGCGCCTTCGCCATGTCCGGGCCAGACATCTCGGTCGGCTCGACCAGGAGGGACTGGACCTTCGTGATGCCCATGAATCCGAGAATGAGCTCCATGTAGCGGCGCTGGAAGTCGTACGGCAGGGCGCCCTCACCCGCCCCGTATTCCCCCCCGCGCGCGAATGCCACGAACGCCGGCTTCCCGGTGATCAACCCCTTGAACCCCTCGCCCGGCGTGAACCCGAACGTGTAGCCCGGCTGCACGATGACGTCGAAGAACTGCTTCAGCCGGTACGGGATGCCGAAGTTCCACATGGGCACCGAGAACACGAACTTGTCGCCGGCCGTGAACTGGCGGATGACGTCCTCCACGGCCTTCCAGGCCGCGGCCTCCTGCGCCGAGTGCTTCTCGCCGTGCATGATCCGATACTTCGCCCCGAGCGCGACCCCGTCGAACGCCGGCAGGTTCATCCCGAACACGTCGAGCGTCGCCACCGTGTCGCCCGGATGGGCCGCCCGATAGGCATCGAGGAACGCCTGAGCCACCCGATCGGAATACGACCGCTCCACGCGCGGCGATCCCTGAACGTAAACGATTCTAGCCATAGCCGACTCCTTCCGGCGGGCTGTGAGCCCGCGCCTCTGGTTGTCCTTCGAACCCGCTCAAGCGGTGAACGCCGCTTGCGCGTTACACTATATGGCCCGAACCACGCTGCTGACAATCCCGTTGTGGACGCGCATCGCGGGCGGCCGGTCCGCATGCGCGCCGGATCGGGTGAGGATCGGAGGGTCGGATGCATCTCGCGCTCCGGAGCAGGAGCGACCGGGCGCCAGCAGTTCTCCTGCCGCTCGGGGATACCGCCGGAGGGAGCATGTCCGAGGCCCGAGCGCAGCCGTCCGCGCGGCCGGCCCGGGCAGCCCCGCCTCCGCGCGCGGGCTACGCCAGACCGACGACGCGCCGCTCCATCTCCGCGTAGCGGTGCAGCATATCCGCGTAGACCCCGTGCGCCCGGGGATCGGGGTCGGCCGCACGCACGAACGGCTTGGCGGCCGCCATGCTCTCGGCAAAAGGCTCGAACCGCCCGCCTTCGGCGCAGCGCCAGCCGTGCACCGCGCGATAGGCGGCTCCCAGCGCGGCCGAATTCGTCTGCTCGGCCGTGAAAACCGACACGCCGAACACGTCGGCCATGACGCGCAGGATGGCGCGGTTGGCCGACGCCCCGCCGGTGGCCAGCACCTGCCGGGGCCGAAGACCCACGTGCTCGCCGTGCAGGCGCATGGACAGGAACTGCCCTTCGACGACCGCCCGCACCTCCGTCGCGGCGGAGAACGAGGACCCCGGCCGGCCGGACGGCCCGTACCGGTGGATGCCCGTCTTGAGGATCGGGGGGGTGATCTCCGGCTCGAGAACATAGAATCCGATGTGCCCGCCGTTCCCGGGCGCGGTCGCTGCCAGCGCCTCCGCAAACCGGTCCCACGAGCCGCCCGCCTGCTCGTCGCGGATGCGCTCGCGCGTGAGCGATCCGTTCTTGTAGCAGATCAGGGCCATGTACGCCGCCGGATCGACCGGATTGGCAAAGATGTGCCCTTCGGTCGCCGACGGCTTCGGCTCCGAAAGCGAGCCGAACACCGTGTCGCTGGTTCCGAGGCTGATCGCCACGCAGCCGGGATCCTGCAGCCTGAGCCCGGCCAGGCTGCAGGGGTTGTCGCCCGAAAATGCGATCACCCGGCACCCCGCCGCAAACCCGAACCGCCGCACGTAGTACGAGTGGAGGCCGCCGATCACGTGGTGCGACGGAACGATCTCGCCCAGCTTGGCTTCCAGATCGGGCCCGGTGATGGACAGCGCGCCGGCGTCCCACCGGCGGGTCCGGATGTCCATGAGATTCATGCCGGAGCCGTCCGCCGCATCGATGGGCGCGTAGTCGCCGATCAGCAGCGAGGCCATGAACGAGCTTACGAGCGCGATGCGCTCCGTGGCCCCGTATGCCGCCGGCTGCTCCAGCCGGATCTTGGCGATCTGGTTTCCCGTGAACCGCTCGTACGATCGGGACCCCGTCCGCTCCGCGACGGCCTGCGGCCCGCCAAGGGCGTCGTCTCGTTCGCGGCACTCGCGCCCCGTGCTCGAATCCATCCAAACCGGCGAGGCGGGCACCGAGTAGATCCCCTCCGCCTGGCCCCGGAGCGGCTTCGCGGGGTCCAGCCCGCGCAGCGCGGCCCTCGCGCCGGCCTTCAGGTAGACGCTCCCGTGCTGCTGCCCCGATCCGGACACCGCGGCGACGCGGGCGAACGGAAACGCGGCCCGCTTCATGTCGTCGAGGAGCAGATCGAGCGCCGCCACCCACATGAGCGGCGGAGAGGTGACCGCCAACCCGTCCCGGTGCACGCCGCCCTGCGTCCGGAACTCCGGCAGCCGCGCGTCGTAGTTCACGGCGAACTCGGCCACCACGTCCAGGCGCGCGTTGATCGCCACCGCCTTCAGGCCTTGCGTGCTCGAATCCAGCCCGAGAAACAAACGCTCCGTACTCATCCGGAAACCTCCTCGCCAGCGACCCGGCCGCGCCGGGTCACCGGATCGCAATGACCACGTACCGGGCGCCCTGCGGATCCCGAACCAGCAGCAGAACCCGGCCAGCCGGATCCGCCCCGGCCAGCGCCTGCCGGAACTCCGCCGTGTTCGCCACGTCTCTCCGATTCACGCCCGTGATGACCATGCCGGCCTGCAGGCCCGCCGCCTCCGCGGCGGTGCCCTCATCGACCCGCGTGATGATGACGCCCTTCTCGAACGCATACCCGAAGCGCTGCGCCACCTCGCGCGTCAGGTCCTCGATCGCCATGCCCAGCTTATCGACGATCGCCACCGCCGGCTCCGGCGCATCGCCGGGCAGCGAGCCGACGGGCACCTCGACCTTCCGCTCCTTGCCGTCGCGATGGACCAGAAGCGCCAACCGGGCGCCGGGAGCGGTCATGGCCACCGCATTCCGGAATGCGCCCACGCCCACGACGGGCTGGCCGCTCATCTGCAGTACGACATCGCCCGCCTTGAGGCCGGCCTGCTCCGCCGGCGATCCCGCGGTCACCTCGGACACCAGCACGCCGGCAGGCTCCTTCAGGCCGAACGATCCGGCGATCTCGGGCGTCACGTCCTGGATCATGACGCCCAAGTACCCGCGCGTGACTCGGCCGGACTGGATCAGCTGGTCCTTGATCGATCGCACCATGTTCACCGGAATCGCAAAGCCGATCCCCATGTACCCGCCGCTCCGGCTGAAGATCGCCGTGTTGATGCCGACCGCCTTTCCCTCCGTGTTCAGCAGAGGGCCGCCCGAGTTCCCGGGGTTGATGGCGGCGTCGGTCTGGATGAAGTCCTCGTAGTCGGCGATGCCGATGTTGCTCCGCCCCTTGGCGCTCACGACGCCCACCGTGATGGTCTCCGCCAGGCCGAAGGGGTTTCCGATGGCGAGCACGAGCTCGCCGACCTCAAGGGCGGCCGAGTCGCCCAGCTCGATCACGGGCAGGTCCCGGGCATCGATCTTGATCACGGCCACCTCGGACTTCGGGTCCGATCCCACGCGCTTCGCCACGAGCTGCCGGCCGTCGTGCAGCTTGACGGTGACCTTGTCCGCATCGCCCACCACGTGGTTGTTGGTCAGGATGTAGCCGTCCTTGGTGATGATGAAGCCCGTGCCCTGCCCCACCTGGCGGAACTTGCGCGCGCCCCGCGGGGGCACGGGGGCCCCGAAGAAACGCCTCAGGAACTCCTCCTCAAAGAGCTCCCTCGGATCGTTGTAGGTGGACTCTTCGTCGCCCGCCCCCATCGTCTTCTCCACCTGGATGAAAACGACGCCGGGCATCGCCCGCTTCGCAACCGCGCTGACGCCGCGGGAGAACTGCCGGAGCACCTGGCCGTCGGCGGCGGCCGGATCAACCGCGGCCGTCGTCGCGTCCGACGCGAGAGCCGCCACCCCCACAAGCGCAACCAGAATCGATCCACGAAGGCTCATAGTCATCCTCCCGGGGATTCCGCGGCGGGCCGGGCCGCCTCCTCCCGCTTGACCTCGTTCCAGATGGCATCCATCTCCTCGAGGCCGCAGTCCGCGAGGGTGCGCCCCCCCGCTCGCACCCGCCGCTCGATCTCACGGAAGCGGCGGACAAACTTCGCGATGGTGCGGGACAGCGCCTCTTCCGAGTTGATCCCCTGGAAGCGCGCGATGTTGACGACCGAGAACAGAAGGTCCCCGATCTCCTCGGTGATCGCGTCGCGGGAGCGCTCGCCCATGGCCTGCTTCAGCTCGAGCAGCTCCTCCTCGATCTTGGCCATCACGTCGTGCACGGCGCTCCAGTCGAAGCCGACGCGTGACGCCCGGCTCTGCACCTGGTGCGCCTTCTGCAACGCCGGAAGGTGCCGGGGCACGCCGTCGAGCGCCGAGCGCGCCCCCTCGTCGTCGCCCTTTTCCTTCGCCTTGATGGCATCCCAGTTCCGGATTACGTCCCCCGAGCCCGTCACCTCCGTGGTGCCGAAGACATGCGGGTGCCGGCGGATCAGCTTCTCGGCCAGCGTGTCGATGACGTCCGCAAATCCAAACTGCCCCTGCTCCCGGCGGATCTGGGCTTGGAAGACGAGTTGAAGGAGGACATCGCCAAGCTCCTCCCGGTGCGCGTCCGGCGCGCCGGAGTCGATGGCGTCGATCAGCTCGTAGGACTCCTCGACCAGGAACGGCTTCAGCGTCTCGAGCGTCTGCTCGCGATCCCAGGGGCACCCGCTCTCGGACCGCAGTCGCGCCATAATGTCCAGCAGCCGGGCCAGGCGCTCATCCGGCGCCCCGGCCGCCCCTCCCGTCCGGCCGCTATCCATGGCGCCCCCGGGCGCCGGCGCGCGTGCACTGGCGGATGCGGTCGCTCCGCCGCATGGCGCAGAAGTCCCGGCCGCACATCGTGCAGTGATCGCCCTCGGGGCCGACTCCCGCACGCGACCGGCTGAAGCGGGCACGCGCGCGCCGGCCGTCGAGCGCAAGCTCGAACTGGCGATCCCAGTCGAAAGCGGCCCGGGCGCGCGACATGGCGTCGTCCCGGTTGCGCGCCCCCGGCAGGCCGCGCGCGACATCCGCGGCATGCGCCGCGATTCGGTGCGCCACCACGCCTTCGCGCACTTCGTCGGCCGTCGGCAGCGCCAGGTGCTCGGCCGGCGTCACGTAGCAGAGGAGCGAGGCCCCGTAGTACGCCGCCGCCGTGCCGCCGATGCTGGACGAGATGTGATCGTAGCCGGCCGCAATGTCGGTCACCACCGGCCCGAGCACGTAAAACGGCGCGCCGTCGCAGACCTGCTGCTGCCGCTCCATGTTCATCTGGATCTGGTCGAACGGGACGTGGCCGGGCCCCTCCACCATCACCTGCACGCCCCGGCGGCGGCAGCGGCGCACCAGCCGCCCCAGCACGTCCAGCTCGGCGAACTGAGCCTTGTCGCTGGCGTCCGCCAGGCTGCCGGGCCGCAGCCCGTCGCCAAGCGAAACCGTCACGTCATACTCGGCGCAGATATCCATCACGTCGCCCCAGCGCGCGTAAAGCGGGTTCTCGAGCCCGCGCTTCATCATCCACTCGGCCATGATCGCGCCGCCCCGGCTGACGATACCCGCAACCCGCCGCATGGCCAGGGGGACATGGCGCTTCAGGAGCCCCGCGTGGAGCGTCATGAAGTCCACGCCCTGCCGCGCCTGGGACTCGATCACCGACAGCAGCAGGTCCGGAGAGAACTCCTCCGGGCGGCCGCCGCTCAGCGAGATGACCTCGTAGATGGGCACGGTCCCGATGGGTACGGGGCAGACCTGGATCAGGGCCGCCCGCGTCTCCGCCACCTGCTCGCCCACGCTCAGGTCCATCAAGACGTCAGCGCCGGCGTCCAGCGCCACCTTGAGCTTGCGCCGCTCCTCGCGCGTGGACGACCGTCCGGCGGAGCGGCCGATGTTGGCGTTCACCTTGGTGCGGAATGCCCGCCCCACCACGGCGGGCGCCAGCCCCGTGTGGGCCGGATTGCACGGAATCACGGCCCGCCCGGCCGCCACCTCCGCGCGCACCCGCTCGGCCGTGGTCCCCTCCGCCCGCGCCGCCTGCTTCATGGCCGCCGTCGCGCGGCCGGCTATCGCTTCCTGGTACTGTGTCGACACCGGTCTATCACCTCATCCTCAACAGCAGATCGCGGAACCCCGTGGACGTGCCGCCGCCGGACACCACCGAATCCGCACCGCTGAAATCTTCCGACGCCGTGAACTCATCCGGAACGCCGACGCACCGCATCCCCGCCTTCAGGGCCGACCGGCAGGCCACCGCCCGGGTCGCCATGACCACGCACCCCGAAGGGGGAACGCCCACCATCCCGGCCAGCTTGGTCCAGCATTCCTCGGTCGGCGTCTGGCCCGCGCAGGCGCTCGACATGAGCATGCTGAAGCGGGCGTCCTTCAGCCCCAGCTTGAGCGTCAGGTCGTTCATGCACCCGTTGTCGAGGCAGGTCAGCCCGCCGATCCCCATCCCCATCTCGCCGGCGACGGTCAAGGCGTTCGCCAGCACCGGGTCGATCGCCGTGTCCGGACGCAGCAGGGATGTCGAAATGCCGGCCTTCACCTCCGCGACGATCCGCTGAACCGGCGCCCGCCGGGCGCCCACCGCATCAAGCACCCGCGGCAGGTACTGCTCGGGCGTGCCGCTCAGGCAATACCGGGAGAACACCCACGGCGCGAGTGCGATCTCACGCTGCGCCAGCACGTCGCGCAGGATGCCAAAGATCACCTGCCGACCGTGGGCCGTCGCGTTCTCCAGCTCAAACAGCAGAGCGAAGCCGAAGCCCCCCGGCCCCGGCGGCACGACCGTCGCGCACCGATGTCGCTCACCGCTGCTCATGCCTGTCTCCAGTGCCCGCGTCTCGCCGGGCGTGCTCCGCCCCTCACACGGATGTTGAGGTTACCACGCGGCGCCGTGGCGGAGCAAGGTTGCCACAGCCTCAGCAACGACTCACACGACCGTGACGATCGCCGCGAGCTCCTGTCGCGGGCGGGGCGAAGCAGCGGAGGCCGGGTATCCGATCGGCGTCATGGCCACCGGCTCCAGTTCGGCCGGGAGGCGCAGCACGTCGCGGGCATGCCGGGGGTCGAAGGCGCAGATCCAGCACGAACCCAGCCCCTCCGCGGCGGCCGCGAGTACGATGTGCTCGAATGCGATCGCCACGTCGATGTCCGCGTGGTTCTTCTGGTCCGCCCAACGAACCCACGCCGCGGCGGGCCGGCTGCAGGCCACGATGATCACCGGGGCCGCGGCGGCCCACTCCTGCTTCTCGGGCGCGCAGAGCGCCCGGCGCACGGCCTCGTCGCGCACGACAAAGAAGTGCCACGGCTGCCGGTTGCACGCTGACGGCGCCTGACGCGCCGCCTCCAGGATTCGCCCGATCGCCTCGTCCGGCACGGGCTGGTTCGTGTAGCGGCGGACGCTGAGTCGCGCCTTGATGACATCGTAGAAGTCCATTCCTCGCTCCTTTGCCTTCATCGGCCACGGCCGTTCCTGACCCGCATGTTCGGCCAGGACCCGCCCCCCGTCAAGCGCGCCTGGACCGCCCGGCCCGCGCCAGCCCCGTCCTGATCCTGATCCCGCGCGCGCAATCGCGATCCCGCTCCCCCTGCCCGGCGAAGCGGCTCCTCCCGAAGGAGTCCGTTGAGTATGATGTCGAGTACGAGTAGGATTGCCATCCACGTGAAGCAGTGAGTCCACCCATCCCCAAAGGCCATCATGAACTCTCCGGATGCCGTACCCGATATCGGATCCCGCCTCGAGCTGTTCGTCGATGACGCGCTCATCGAGGAGCTGAGCGGCGGTGCCTCGCTGCGGCTTCACCCGCCCGCCATGAAAGAAATCGCCCTCACGGCCGACCGGCCGTGGGAAGGCAACATGTGCGGAGGCTACAAGACGTATTTCCGCGACGGCCCCATCTTCCGCATGTACTACCAGGCGTGGAACGGCACCATCGTCGAGCAGGACGGGAAGACGCGAATGAAGGAGGCCCCCATCCGCATCGGCTACCTCGAGAGCACGGACGGCATCCGCTGGCAGCGCCCGTCGCTGGGCTTGGTCGCGTTCGGAGGCTCGACGGACAACAACATCGTGTTTGCCGGAATCGGCGAGAAGAACAACGGCGTGCACGGCTTCGCCCCGTACCCGGACGCCAATCCCTCCTGCACGCCGGACGCCCGGTACAAGGCGCTGGGCGCATCCGAAACCGGCTGGCCGCTCAAGCTGTACGCGATGCAGTCGCCGGACGGCTTCCGCTGGACGCTCATGCAGGAAGAGCCGGTCATGGCGGAAGGAGCGTTCGACTCGCAGAACCTCGCTTTCTGGGACGCCACGCGCGGCGAGTACCGGGCCTACCTGCGCGACTTCTCGGGCCGCTTCTTCCGCGGAATCAAGACCTGTACGTCGCCGGACTACCGGCACTGGACGAAGCCGGAGTGGGTCGAGTTCCCCGGCTCGCCCGCCGAGCAGCTCTACACCAATCAGATCATGCCCTACTACCGAGCCCCGCATGTCTTCGTCGGCTTCCCGACGCGCTACGTGGAGCGGCCGTGGTCGCCGGCTGTCGAGGCGCTGCCGGAGCTGGAGCATCGCCGGCTGCGCGCGCGGGTGAGCGAGCGCTACGGAGCCGCCGTGACCGACGGGCAGTTCATCGCCGGCCGGGACGGACGGACGTTCAAGCGCTGGGACGAGGCGTTCATCCGGCCGGGCCTGCGCCCGGTGGGAAGCTGGGCCTACGGCGACTGCTACCAGGGCTGGGGACTGCTGGAAACGGCGTCGGACGTCGCCGGAGCGCCGAACGAGCTGTCCATGTTCGCCACCGAAGGTTACTGGCGCGGAGCGGCCAACGCCATCCGCCGCTACACGCTGCGCATCGACGGTTTCGTGTCGCTGCACGCCCCCCTGGGCGGCGGAGCCCTGACGACCCGCCCGTTCCGGTTCGCCGGCAGCCGGCTGCTGCTCAACATTTCCACCTCAGCGGGCGGCGGCGCGCGCGTCGAGCTGCAGTCGCCGGACGGCCGCCCTCTGGAAGGATTCGGGCTGGACGACTGCACGGAGATTATCGGCGACGACCTGGCGTTCCCCGTGCGCTGGCGCGGCGACGTTGGCGCCCTGGCCGGACAAGCTGTCCGCCTGCACATCGTGCTCCGCGACGCGGATCTGTACAGCTATCGGTTCGCGTGATGCGGCCCGGACGGATCACGCCTCGAACGGATTCACCACGACGATGCCGGAGTAGAACTGGCCCGTATTCAGGTCCTCCGACAGAATGCGGTCGCAGCCGTGCGCCTCCGCCGCCGCGACGATCGAGGCATCCCAGAACGAGATGCCGTACAAACCGTGCAGTTCCACGGCCCGACGAACGAGCGGCGGTGTCTGTTGCACCACGTACAGACGTTCCAGCAGTTTCAGCTGCCGCAGAACAACATCCTGTTTCTGGCCCAACTTCGACAGCGCCACGTTGGCATACTCCTGAAGGACCTGGGTGGACAGCACGCCCGCTCCGGCTTGCATGGCGGCCGCTATCACCGCGATCGCCCGCTTCTGCTTCCGGGCATCGCGCGCATCGTTGGCATACACCACGACGTTGGTGTCCATGAATTCCCGACTCATGCCCGGGCACTCCTGCGATGCGCCGCTTCGCGGTCGAACCGGAATCCCGCCGGCGAGCGACCGCCATGCTGCAGAGCCAGTTGACTGAACTCCTTGGCCGCCGATTCCCCCTCGTCCCCCGCCGTCAACTGGCGGAGGTAATCGCGGACCAGCTGATTCAGAGACGTGCCATGAAGACGGGCGTACTCCCGAGTCCGCCGCACGGTTTCTTCATCCGCCGAAAGTGTAATGTTCATCTTCGCATCCTCCTCCTTCCACAGTCATAGTATCGCACGTATGTGCGCTATGTGCAAGTCCCGGAATGCGGCGCAATCGGCTTGTTGCCGCGGCGGGGCATGCGGTACCCTTCCGTGATGATGCCGTCCAGCCAGGGTTCGTTTCGCCTCTTCCGCTTCTCAGGGATCGATGTCTTCGTTCACTGGTCGTGGTTCCTCGTCGCCGTGTACGAGATCAGCCACCGCACCGGACAGTACTCGTCGCCGATCTGGAACGTGGCGGAGTACCTGGCGCTCTTCGCGATCGTCCTGCTGCACGAGTTCGGCCACTCCCTCGCATGCCGGCAGGTGGGCGGGCATGCGGACCGGATCGTGCTCTGGCCGCTGGGCGGCGTGGCCGTGGTCGCCCCGCCCCAGCGCCCCGGCGCCATGCTGTGGAGCATCGCCGCAGGCCCGCTGGTCAATATCGCGCTCGTCCCCGTGTTCATGGCGGCGCAGTTCGCCGTGACCTATGCGGGGCTGATGGATGCGGCGCCCGACGCCCGGCAACTGCTTCACTCCGTCACAGTCATCAACATCGTCCTGCTGGTGTTCAACCTCGTGCCCGTCTACCCGCTCGACGGCGGTCAGATCCTGCGCTCGCTGCTGTGGTTCGTGATGGGGCGCGCGCGCAGCCTGCTCGTCGCGAGCATCCTGGGGTTCGCGGGAGTGGGACTGCTCGTGCTGGCGGCGATCTCCATGAAGTCGGTCTGGTTCGGCATCCTCGCCTTGTTCATCCTCATGAACTGCTGGCAAGGCCTGCTGCAGGCGCTCGCGCTGGCCCGCCGGGACAAGCTCCCGCGCCACCCCGGCTTCGCCTGCCCGGCCTGCGGCGCCGCCCCGCTGATCGGCCCCCGCTGGCGCTGCGGCCAGTGCGGCACCGCGTTCGACACCTTCGCGACCGGGGCCGTCTGCCCCACCTGCGCCACCCGCTTCACCACGACCCAGTGCATGGACTGCGGGGAGCAGAACCCGCCCGACTGGTGGTCCGGCCGCCGCGCCTGAAGACGAGCATCGAGCAGCATCACCCCCCAGCCGTCGGCATCCAGGCTTGGCTTTCCGTGGCGGTGTGGTACAAAGCCGCCGCTTTATGCACGGGAGGATCACGACGTGGCCGGCGAATATGCCTTTAGTCTGCAGAACCTGACCAAGAGACACGGGGTCAAGACGATCCTCGAGGACGTGAACCTGTCGTTCTTCTTCGGCGCCCGCATCGGCGTCATCGGCGGAAACGGCTCCGGCAAATCGAGCCTGCTGCGCATCATGGCGCGCGTCGACACGGAGTACGTCGGAGACGTGGAGATCGCGAAGAACGCCGTGATCGGCTACCTCGAGCAGGAGCCCCAGCTCACCGCCGGCAAGACCGTCCAGGAGACCATCGCCGAGGGCGTCGCCGCCCAGCAGGCGAAGATCGACCGGCACGGCGAGCTCTGCGACAAGCTCGGCGAGGATCTGTCCGACGCGGAGCGCGAGAAGCTCAACGACGAGTTCGACCGGCTGCAGAAGGAGATCGACGACAACGACCTCTGGGAGCTGGACCACCACGTCGAGATGGCCATGGACGCCCTGCGCGTCCCGGACGGCGACATGAAGGTCGATATCCTCTCCGGCGGCGAGCGCCGGCGCGTCGCGCTCTGCCGCCTGCTGCTGCGCAACCCGGATGTCCTGCTGCTCGACGAGCCCACCAACCACCTCGACACGGAGTCGGTCGCGTGGCTGGAGGAACACCTCAAGCGGTTCAAGGGCACGCTCATCGTGGTCACCCACGACCGCTACTTCCTCTCCAACGTCACCGAGTGGATCCTGGAGATCGACGCGGGCCGAACGTATCCCTACAAGGGCAACTACGAGGCCTGGCTCGTGCAGAAGCAGGCGCTGTCAGCGCAGCAGGCGAAGCTGAACGCATCCCGCCAGAAGCTGCTCGATCAGGAGCTGGAGTGGGTCCGCATGAACGCCTCCAGCCGCCTCACCAAGAACAAGGCCCGCCTGAAGCGCTACGAGGAGCTCGCCTCCCAGGAGTACGACACCCGCGAGGAGCGCCTCTCCATCCAGATCCCGCACGGGCGGCGGCTGGGCAACCAGGTCGTGGAGGCCGTGAACCTCTGCAAGGCGTACGGCGAGCGCGTGATCATGGAGAACGTGAGCTTCAGCCTGCCGCGCGGCGGGATCGTCGGCGTCATCGGCGGGAACGGCGCGGGCAAGACCACGCTCTTCCGCATGATGACCGGCGAGGAGCAGCCCACCTCGGGCCAGCTCACGATCGGCGAAAGCGTGGACATCTCGTACGTGAACCAGTCGCGCGACGACCTCGACCCCGGCAAGACCGTCTGGGAAGAAGTCGCGGACGGCAAGGAGATGATCGAGGTCGGCGGCCGCGAGATGAGCAGCCGGGCCTACTGCGCGCGGTTCAACTTCAAGGGCACGGACCAGCAGCGCAAGGTGGGCGTGCTCTCGGGCGGAGAGCGCAACCGCGTGCACCTCGCCAAGCTGCTGCGCAGCGGCGGAAACCTGCTGCTACTCGACGAGCCGTCGAACGACCTCGACCTCGGCACGCTCCGCTCGCTCGAGGACGGGCTGATCGACTTCGGCGGCTGCGCGATGGTCATCAGCCACGACCGGTGGTTCCTCGACCGGATCGCCACGCACATCCTCGCCTTCGAGGGCGACAGCCAGGTGATCTGGTACGAAGGCAACTACCAGGCGTACCACGAGTGGCGCCGCAAGACGCAGGGCGATAACTGGCAGCCCCACCGCGTGCACTACCGCCCGCTCAAGCACTGAGCGGCGACCAGCCCAACCCGCCGAGCTCCCTGGTAGCGCGCGGCCCGAGCACCCCAGCCAGTCAGAGACCAGAGGCGCAGAAGTCAGAGCAACAGAAGCGTCCAACGTCGAAGGCAGGACTGATCCCCGACCCACCGTTCCGAGTCCGCGACGGAACGGGGCGAAATCCGGCGCGGCTCGGGTCGCCCCGAGTCTTCGAGGGGCCCGAACGGCGGTGGGTCAGATTGCCTCGGATGCAAGACGCCGGGGGCGGCGCTGTACTCCTGTACGCGCCGTCCCCCGGCAACGCCGCAGCCGGGGCGAGATGCCCCGCCGCCGTTCGGCCCAATCCGCCGAGCTGTCTGGTACGGCCCCCCCCTCCAAAGAGGGGATCTTCACTGTCCTTACTCCCGCCCCGTACCATCAGCCTCCGCGAGCCGCGCCATGCAGGCGACGCACGAACTCGAGAGACTCGAAGGAAACGGTGCGCCGCTGGTATCGGGACTCCATGCGCTCCAGCAAGGCGTCCCAGTCAGCGGGCGACGGCGGGCTGTCGTAGTCCCACTTCTCCGCGGTCGACAGCTTGTACTGCCACTTCACGTCGCGGCGGCCGACGGCGACCCGCACCTCCCGCCGCGTCCCGTCCTCCAGCCGCTCCGTCCAACACACCGGTCTGCTCATAAGTCGCCTCTCCCGCTCATCGATGGCGGCGATGGAACCCGCGGACGACACGGAGGTCGTCCCTCCAGGCCCAAGAACTCCACCGTTCTCCCCGATCCCTGGAGGGTCGGGCTCCGTCCCGACCGTCTCTCACAATGTCTCAGGCACTCAATCCCAGCCGCTCGTACTGCTCCGCCGGGGCGTCATTCGCGCGCATGATGCCAGCCATCAGCCCGGCCATGCGCGCCTCAATCGCCGGGTCGCGGATCGGCCGCTCCTGCCCCGGATCGCTCTGCAGGTCGAAGAGCATCGTGCCGAACTCGTGCGCCTTGAACCAGGCGTTGCCCTTGATCTTCATCGTGCGGCAGCCCTTGGTGAACGGGAACGGATCGGCCAGCGCGATGTCCTGCAGCTCGCCCACGCCGAACGGCACCCTCATGTGCGCCGGCATCAGGGTGTACTCGTTCAGCGGCGCATTGTCCGGCCGCGCCGGGGCGCGCATGTAGACGTAGCGGCCGTCGGTGCAGTTCACGTGCCCGCCGTGGATGCCGAAGAGCCCACCCTCGCGAACCGGTGCATCCGAGGCCACGGTTGCGCGCAGCGGCACGCCCTGCATGTCCGGCGGCCGCGCCACCCCGAAGTATTCAAGCAGCGTCGGCGCCAGGTCGATCGTCTGAACCAGGCTCCTCCGATGCTCGCCCGACGTCCCGCTCCGGGGATCCCACACGAACAGCGGCATGTTGGCGACTTCGTTGTAGAAGGGCTGACAGCACTTCGCCCACCAGCCGTGCTCGCCCAGCAGGAACCCGTGATCGGTGTTCACGATCAGCATGGTGTCCTTCCACAGGTCCAACTCATCCATCTTGTCCAAGATGCGGCCGAGCGAGTGGTCGCACATGCTGACCAGCGCCGCGTTCATGCAGCGCATATGCTGCACCAGCTCCGGCGGCTCGTTGACGCGTCCGTACAGCGGCCAGTCGGCATGAGGCCCCGCGTAGGCGTCAGCGTAGAGCTTCATGTACTTCTCGTACGTGAAGTACGGCTCGTGGGGATCGAACGTCTCGAGCTGCAAGAACCAGTTGTCCGCCGCGCGGTTGGTCTCCAGGAAGTCCAGCCCCAGGCGGAAGGTCTGCGACTGGTGGTGGTCCTCCTCCCGCTGCATGTAGGAGCGATTGACATAGTCCTGACGGGTCCAGAGCCCGGGCCGGGTCTTCAGGTTGAAGCTGTCCGCCGGGATCGGAACGGAATCGGACAGGTTGCACTTCCACGGATCGCCTTCCGGGCCGCGCACGATCTCCCATGTGCGGAAGCGGGTGTGGTAGTTGCCGCCGCCCTCCTCCCAGTAGTGATAGTGGTCGCTGATCAGGTGGTTCGCGACGCCGTTCTTGCGCAGCAGGTCCGGCATCGAGTCGTCAAACGGCTCCAGCGGCCCCCAGCTCCGGTGCAGGAAATTGTACCGGCCCGTGTGGAGCTCGCGCCGCGCAGGCATGCACGGCATGCTCCCGACGAAGGCGTTGTCGAACGTGACCGTCCGCTGCGCCAGCCGCTGGAAATTGGGCGCGTGGACCCAGTCGCACCCGTACGGCGGCAGCATGCGCCGGTTCAGCGAGTCGAACATCACCATGATCGCCTTCATCCGCTCCTCCGTTTGCGCGATCCAGCCTCGTCCTTGCGGGAGCGACTATACGCTGCGCGCAAGAGACGCCGCAACGCCGAACGCCGGTAATGGGCCAGCGACGCGAGGGGCGGAGGAGCCGAACCGGCCGGGGACGGCCGGCTCCAAGGAGCCCGCGTGGCCTCGTTCCGTGGAGCCGGCGGTCTCCGCCGTTCCGACCCGCCCGTCACTGAAGCTTTACGCACGCCATCGGATTCCCCTTGCTCCGGCAAACGCCCGAACTATTATCCTCCCCATAACGCGCCACGTGCGCCAAAGAGGAGACCGCACCATGAGCATGTCGTCCGGAGCCATCACGGGAATCGCTGTCCTGGCCGTTGTCGTCATCATCGTCTTCGCCGTCATCGGGATCTACAATCGGCTGGTCGCCCTGCGGAACCGGTTTCGGAACGCCTTCGCGCAGATCGACGTGCAGCTCAAGCGCCGCTACGACCTGATCCCAAACCTGGTGGAGACGGCGAAGGGCTACATCAAGCACGAGCGCGAGACGCTGGAGGCCGTCGTCGCCGCCCGCAACCGGGCCTCGGTCGCCGCCCAGGCCGCTGCCGCGGCGCCCGGCAATCCGGCCGCTATGACGGGGCTGATGGGTGCCGAGGGCTCGCTGCAGGGCGCGATGGGTCGGTTCTTCGCCGTGGCCGAGCAGTATCCCGACCTGAAGGCCAACCAGACCATGATGCAGCTCATGCAGGAGCTCTCCTCGACGGAGAACGCGATCGCCTTCGCCCGCACGAGCTACAACGACTCGGTGATGGCGTACAACACGGCCCGCGAGACGTTCCCCGCCGTGGTGTTCGCCGGCTCGCTCGGCTTTGCCGCCGCCCAGCTCTTCGAGGTGGCCGACGCCGGACAGCGCGAGGCGCCCTCCGTGAAGTTCACCTGAGCCCGCCGCGGCATGGGCCCGACGCATGG
Source organism: uncultured Verrucomicrobiota bacterium (assembly GCA_964431965.1). Taxonomy (GTDB): domain Bacteria; phylum Verrucomicrobiota; class Kiritimatiellia; order CAIKKV01; family CAYSLU01; genus CAYSLU01. The sequence continues at coordinate 44,109 of CAYSLU010000020.1, read as the reverse complement.
ACTTTTTTGAACATCAGGACGTGGCCCGTCGGCGCACCCGGCGGCTGATCGTCTACTATGCCGCCGCCGTGGCGCTGATCGTCGCCGCCGTCTACACCGCGGTGGACGCCATCTACATCTGGGGCCTCTCGACGGACGAGGCCGCCACCGCGGCACCTTGGTGGAATCCCCTGCTCTTCGCATGGGTGGCGGGGGCCACGCTCGCCATCGTGACGCTCGGCACCGCGTGGCGGATCCACACGCTGGCCCAGGGGGGCGAGGCCGTAGCCCGCATGCTGGACGGGCGCCCCGTCGATCCGGCCAGCATCGACCCAGCCGAGCGCCGGCTCCTGAACGTCGTCGAGGAGATGGCGATCGCGTCGGGCGTGGCTGTTCCCCGCGTGTTTGTGATGGACCAGGAGCCCGGCATCAACGCCTTCGCCGCCGGGTTTGCGCCGGGCGACGCCGTCATCGGCGTCACCGCCGGCACGCTGAACATCCTCACGCGGGAGGAGTTGCAGGGGGTGATCGGCCACGAGTTCAGCCACATCCTCAACGGCGACATGCGCCTGAACATTCGCCTCATGGGCGTGCTCTACGGCATCCTCGTGATCGCGATGGTCGGCTACTGGGTCTTCCGGATCGCGATGCGCTCGGGTGGCGGGCGCAGCCGCAGCAGCAAGAAGGGCAGCCCCCTGCCCTTCATCCTCCTCGGACTGGCGCTCATGATCATCGGGCGGATCGGCGTGTTCTTTGCCCAGCTCATCAAGAGCGCGGTCTCTCGCCAGCGCGAGTTCCTGGCCGATGCGTCGGCCGTCCAGTTCACACGAAACCCCGCCGGACTGGCCGGCGCGCTCAAGAAGATCGGCGCGTTCTCCGCCGGATCCCGCATGCTCCACCCTGGCGCCGAGGAACTCAGCCACCTGTTCTTCGCAAAGGGCGGCGGATTCTCGCTGCTCTCGTCGCTCTTCGCCACGCACCCGCCTCTCGCCGAGCGGATCCGCATCCTGGACCCGTCGTTCGACGGCACGTTCCCCGCGGCATCCGCGACGCCGCACGCACCGATTCCACCGCGTGCGTTCGCCCCGCCGCAGCCGGTCGCGGCAGCGGCGCCGATGCGCGCCGCCACCATTGCCTCGTTCGTCGGCAATCCCGCGGAGGCCGACTTGACGTATGCCGCCGGACTGATCGAGCGCATCCCGACCCGGCTGGCATCCGCCGCGCGGTCGGCCCACGCCCGGTCGCTCGTCTACGCCCTGCTGCTCTCGCCCGACCCCGCCGTTCGCAGCCGGCAGGTCGCCGCCCTGGCGCAGCGCGCGCCGGCCGACCGCGACGCGGCCGAACGCCTGGCGCCGGACACCGCCGCCCTGCCCCCCGAGCTGCGACTGCCGCTGGCTGACCTCGTCATGCCCGCGCTCCGCGGCATGTCCCGGGACGAGTACCCCGTATTCCGGGACACCGTGGAGCAGCTGGTCGTGGCGGACGACTCCGTGGATCTGTTCGAGTACGCGCTGCACCGCGCGCTGCGGCACCGGCTGGACCCCGTGCTGGGCGGCGTTCGGCCGACTGTGGCGCAGTATTACAGCGCGCGTCCGCTGGCGGCCCCGATCGCAACGGTCCTCTCCAGCCTCGCCCGGTGGGATGCAAGCTCTGAAGACGGCGCGGCGGCGGCTTACACGCAGGCCATCCGACACATCGGGGCGGCGGTGGAAGACGAGCCCCTTCGCCCGGCGGCGGAGTGTTCGCTCTCGACGGTGGACCAGGCGCTGAATCAGCTGGCGCTCGCGGCGGCACCGATCAAGCGCGTAATCGTGGCCGCCTGCGCGGCGGCCGTCGGCGCGGACCAGAAGGTCACGGCTCAGGAGGCGGAGTTGCTTCGGGCGGTCGCGGACGCTCTGGAGTGCCCGGTGCCCCCGCTGCCGACCGGTACTCCTCCGCCTCGTCTTCCTCAGAGTCGTCCGACATCCGTGGCGCCTTGACGTCGCCGTGCTCCTCGCGGAAGAAGAAGAGGAAGCTGCGCTCGCGCATCCGGATGATGTTCCAGATGATCAGCCCGATGAATCCCACGCCCGACAGGATCATGCCCATCTTCTGCAGCGCGGTGTTCCCGCCCCACTGGCTGTAGGCCGCTAAAACGATGCCGCCCACGAACATGAGGAAGGAAATCACGATCTGCACCCGATGCCGGAAGAAGTACCACTTCTTCGGACGGATGGACCCCGCTCGCGAAGTACCGGGTAACGTAGCCATTCATCGTACGGTACGACTCTCCGCCCCCCGCTGGCAATCCTAAATAGGTCGCCCGCCGTGCGGTTTCGGGTGCCGGAGCGCTGCAACCGCGCGAGCGCCCGGCGAGGTCCGGTCCGGCCGCTCCGGGGCGCAGGTCTGCTCGGCCCCTCCCGTCGCTGCCGCATCATCGCACCCGTCGGACGTCCGCCTTTGTCCTTGATTTGCCGACGCGACCCGCTACATTTACAACCCTTCGCTAGACTGATGGTGGGTGTAGCTCAGTTGGTTAGAGCACCAGATTGTGGATCTGGCTGTCGGGGGTTCGAATCCCCTCACTCACCCCAGCCTCCCCTCCGGCACGCGCCGCTCGCCTCGATCATGGTCGCGAGCATCTCGATCTACCGCGCCTTCGGGCCACGCCGCTGGTGTGCTCCCGCAGAAGCAGGCGTACAGCATGGACGTCATCCTGAGCAAGGCGAAGGATCTCACACCGCGCGACCACGCCCGAGATTCCTCGTTCCGCTCGGAATCGCAAGCACTCCCGCGTTCTTGCACCGTCACGTGCGTCACAGCACACGGCTAGGCGGAGATCGTCTCGCCGTGCGTGACCACGAAATAGATGCCGAGGACGACGTCCGGCCACTCCCGCTGACCGAGCCCCGCGCCTTCCCAGTAGTGGGCGAGCATGTCGATGTACCACAACCCGACGCCAAACCGCGGGTGCCGCCAGATCAGCTGGTCCATCAGGATCTCCGCATCCCCGCCGAACTCGATGCCGAAGTCGAGCGCCGCGATCCCGATCGCAATCTCCAGCAACAGGTCGGCCGTACGCTGCATGTCCTCGCTATCGTATGCCTCCTCAAGGCCGTCGATCTGCCGGACCACGGCGAGGCCCTCGGCCTTCAGGGGTCCGCGCGACGCCTTGCGCACGGCCCGGCGGAGCCGGGTCAAAGCCGGCGCCACCTCGCCGCCTCGAAACTCGTCCTCGCCCCGCAGGAAATCGGCAAAGCCGGCGCGCCCGCCCAGCAGGTCGCCGACAGCCGCGAGGAGCGACGCGCGCAGAACCGGGTTCCGGGCCGCCTTCACCCGCGGCAGCAGTTCCCATATCGCGGCGATCTCCCCGATCCGCGCCAGGGCCTCGCCCGACGCCGCCACGACCTGCGTGTCCGTGCTCGCGCGCAGCAGCGCCAGGATCGACTCCGCCGCCCGCCCATCGCCCACTTCGCCCAGCGCCCGGACGGCGCCCACCACCGACCGGTTGTCCGGGCCCGATAGCTTCTGCATCAGGATGCCGACTTCCCGGCCGCTCTTCGCGGAGCGCAGCGCCCGCGCGATCTCCGGGGCCAGGTCCGTGTCCTGCGTCTCCAGATGGCGGACCAGTGCCGCGACCGCATCGGGGCTGCCGATCGACCCGAGCGCATGCACCGCCTCCTCGCGCACGTCCCGGTTCGGGCTTCCGAGCTGCTCGATCAGGTGCGTCACCGCCATGCTGCGCGCCGGGCCGCCGGTCGCCTTGGCCGCCGCCGCCAGTGCGCGCGTTGTGAACGTGATCCCGACGGCATACACGGTCGTCGCCAGCTTCCAGGGGTTATCCACGAAGACCCGAGTCAGCGCCGTGGTGAACGTCATGTCCTCCGTCCCCTTCCGGATGCGCAGGAGAAGCGGCAGGGCGATGAACCAGCTCACGCCCATGTGGACCGCGATCAGGACGTGCATGAACGCCAGGTCTATTCCGCCGGGCAGCCGCACGTGCAGCGGATGCGCAGCCAGATAGTCGACGATCGCACCGCCCGCGATCGGCCCGGCCGCACCCATCAGCCCGGAGAACGTGAAGTGCAGCGAGATCCAGACCGTCTTCTCCGCGCCCTTGGGCGCCAGCGCGGCGGTGAGGTTGAGCTGGCAGAGCGACACCCCCGCATAGAAGCCGCCGGCCAGCAGGCTCGCCGTGCAGAGGACGATCATCGCCTGCGGCACCGACTGGACCCCCAGCAGGGGCAGAGTCAGCACCACGGGCCGGGCAGACAGAAAGAACCAGCTCAGGCCGGCGATCGGCCCCATCAGCATCATGAGCGCCCCGAACGTGCGGGCGCCGGTCCGCTGCATCAGCCTCCCCCAGAGGAACCCCGTGACCGCCGTGCTGATCGACGAGCAGATGAGCCAGAGCGAGAGCAGCGTGTAGGACACGCCGAATGTTCGCGTCACGTAGACGATGGGAAACGCGCCCAGGACTCCGACGCCGAATGTCCAGAGCCCGATCGACATCGTCAGCGCCCGGAAGCTCTGGTCGCGCAGCGGCGCCAGCACATACTGCAGCATGCCGGCGGGGCGTTGCGGCGGGGCGCTGCGGGGCTCCGGCACGAACATGTGAACCAGGATGTCGATGCAGCCGATCGTGGCCCCGATGGCAAACACGATGATGAAGCCCATCCACGACCCGCCCGGCTGCCGGGGGTCGGGAAATACGTCCAGAAGGTAGCCGAAGAGCGCGAGGCCCACCAGGTACGCCAGGGTGACGATGCTGATCCGGCCGGCCCAGTAGCGGCCGCGCAGGCGCTCCGGAACCAGGTCCGCCATCCAGCTGTACCACAGGCCCGCGCTCATCTGGGCAAACACCGCGCTGACAGCCACGATCCACAGCAGGATCGTCGACGCCAGAGCCGGCCGGTGTGGCGCCAGGAAGGCCAGCCCGACCGGAACGAACCAGATGCCCCGGTGCACGATGGCCAGGACGAACCAGACGCCCTTCTTCGCGCGGAACTGCTCCGCCACCAGGGCGCCGACGACCTGCGCCACCGTCGCGAGCTGCTGCACCGTCACCACGGCGCCCAGCATCACGCCGCTCGCCTTCAGGCATTCCATCATCATGGTCAGCGGAATGCCGGGGAGCGCCACCCAGATGTTGGCCATCGAGCCCGCCAGGGTGCTCAGGTTCATACCCCGCCGAACCTGGCCGGGGGTCAACCGGGTGCCGTCCGTCTTGTACTGCACGTATGTATCGACTGCCATCGGGCCTCCGTCCGAGCAAACGGGCGATAGGATACCCGCCCCCCCGCCCGATGCAAGGCCCGCGATATAGCGCCCGTATGCGGCCTTCATTTCGCCCCGAGAGCGGACATCGACAAAGAGATCGGCCGCCCGCTATACTGATATAGCGTTGCTGGAAGATGCAGGGATACGACCCGCACACCAAGCGAGGCGGCTGGCATTGGATTCTCGGCAATCAATGAACGACGTCCCGTGGACGCCGATGACTCCGGACGAGTACGCCGAGTACGCGCGAGTCGTCGGCGGTCGATCATTGCGACAGGCGGGGAATGTATGGTGGTGCCGGGTGCGACCGTTCTTCTTCCGGCCGTTGAACCTGTTCGAGGACCTGCCCGAAGACATCTCGATTCCCTGGGCGGGCGCCCTCGTGGGCGGGGTCCAGTACCCGGTGCGCCCGGCCGACCGCGCCAACACACAGATCAACCTGCTCGCGTGCGATGACGCGGCGGCCTATTCGTTGACGGCCTTGAATGGCTCCCTGCGAAGTCAGATTCGCAAAGGGCTGCGCACATTCGACTACCGCCGGATCACAGACCCGGAGATGCTGGCCGTCCAGGGGCACCCCGTGTACCTGGAGTTTCTCGACCGCACCCAGTACGGACACCACAGCTCGCGAGAGAACCCCTCGGAGTTCTCTCGATGGGCGCGGTCGGTCTTCGCGTTCCCGAAGGTCCGAGTCGTCGGCGCGTTCTACGAAGATCGGATCGCCGCGGTCACGCTCAGTTTCCTGGTTCAGGACGTGCTGCACTACAGCATGTACTTCGGAAACCAGTTTGCGCTCGCGAACCGGGCCTCCGACGGAATGCTGCACACGATCCGGGAGTCGGCCGCGGGCGATCCCCGGATCCGGGTGGTGTTCTCGGCTGTGGCCGGAATGCCGCGCGGCCTGGATCGTTTCTATATGCTGCGCGGCTTCAAGATCGTGCCGCGTCCCGCACGCTTCCGCGGAAATCCCCTCGCACTGGCCGTGCTGAAGCATCTGGCCCCCGATCAGCACCGGAAGCTGCGCGGAGAGGCCCTTCCGCCAGAGCGTCGCGACGGGGACCGCGCTCAAGAGACGGTGGACGCGCCGTGAGCGCCGCGCCCAACCCGCCGGCGCGGACCATCGAGATCGCCGCACCGGCCCCCCCGTCGGACTGGGACGCCTTTGTCGAGGGGCACCCGCTCGGGCAGTTCCAGCAGTCTTCAGCCTGGGCCCAGACCAAGGCCCTTGACGGCTGGTCGTCCACGTGGGCGATCGTGCGAGAGGGTGGCAGAATCGTCGCTGGCACTCAGGTCCTCACCAAGGCGACGCGCGCGGGCCGGATCGGATTCCTCAACAAGGGTCCTCTGGCAAGCGACGATCAAGGGGAATACCGGGCGGACATCTCCCGGGCGATCGTCGATCTCCAGGCCAGGCAGGGCCTGACGGCCATCATCGCGCAGGCACCCGACCGCGATCAGCACACAGCGGATGCACTGCGTGCGGTCGGGTTTGCCGAGGACGCGCTCCTCCCGATCATCTCCGCGACGCAGGTGATCGATATCTCGCGCCCGTGGGCGACCGTGGAGCAGGAGTTCCGGCGCAGCACGCGGAAGAAGATCCGCCAGGCGCGCGACCGCGGCGTGGCGATCACCGACGGCGGGGCCGACGACATCCCGCACTTCTTCGAGCTGATGAAGAGCACCTGCGAACGCCAGCGGACATCGCCGAATCCCCCGTCCGTCGAAGCGGCGGCGGCACTTTGGCGGGCGTTCTCGACGGCCGGGCACATCCGCCTTCATTTTGCCGTGCACGAAGGGCGACGGATCGCGGCCGGACTGTGCCTGCTGTTCGGCGATCGGGCGACGTTCTGGAAGAAGGGATGGGACCAGTCCAACAGCCTCCTGCAGGCGAACACGATCCTCACCTGCGATGCCATCCAGTGGGCGGCCGAACACGGCTACCGATGGCTCGACTTTGCGGCCGTCAGCCGCGACGTCGCCGAGGCCATGATCGGCAATACGGAACTGCCGGCCGATGTCGAGGAACGCCGCGACTACTTCAATCTCGGCTTCGGAGGCGAGAGCTGGCTGCTTGCGCCAGTGATGGTCCGGTTCCGGCGCCCGGCGGCACAGGCGATCTACCGCCTCGCCCAGACCCCGCTGCTTCGCCCGTGGGCGCAGCGCGCCCTCAAGGGGTTGGCGGTCTGACGGATCGGTGAGCGCGCCGCCACGGGCTTGCCCCCCATCCGCCGTCTGGTACTATCCGAACTCGCCCGATGCCGCGGCCGCGCAGCCCGGGCGACGGCGCATGAGGCTATTGGTCCCCATTCTGTTGGTCGGAGCCGGCGGATTCGCAGGATCCGTGCTGCGATTCATGCTGTCCATCCTCGCCCAGCGATGGTCCATCTCGTTCCCGCACGGCACGCTGTGGGCCAACCTCCTGGGCTGCCTGGCCATCGGAGCCATAGCCACGCTCGCAACGGCGACCGAGGCACTGTCGCCCTCCATGCGGCTCCTCCTCGCCACCGGCGTGTGCGGCGGGTTCACGACGATGAGCTCGTTCATCTACGAGCTCATGCAGCTCCTCCGGGAGAGCGAGTTCTACCTCGCCGCCGGCTACCTCGGGCTGACCCTTGTCGGCTGCGCCCTCATGTTCGTCCTCGGCTCACTCGCGGTGAAAGCGATCCTCAAGACATAGGTGCCCCATGGAACTCAAAGGCGAAGCCAAACTGCTGCGGATCTTCCTCGGGGAAGCAGACAAGCACCACCACCGCCCGCTCCATGAGGAGATCGTCCGGGCGGCCCGGGAGCAAGGCCTCGCGGGGGCCACCGCGTGGCGCGGCGTCCTCGGGTTCGGCCCCTCCACCCGCATCCGAAGCGAGAAGGTGCTCGACCTCTCGTCCGACCTGCCCATGATCGTTGAGATCGCCGATCAGGAGGAGAAGATCAACAGCTTCCTGCCGAGCCTCCACGACCTCTTCGAGGAGTCCGGCAGCGGCGGCCTCATCACCATCGAAAAGGTCCAGATCATCAAATACCTGCACGCCAAGCGCGTGCGACGCGGAGAGACCCCGTCATGACGTGCCGCCAGCGCGCCATCGCCCTGTTGGGTGCGCTGGCGTGGTCGGCGTGCATGGCCCCGGCGGCCCCCCAACCCACGCCCACCGCAGCGCCGACCGGAACCGACGCGGTCCCGGTCGATGCCCAGCGCTTCGAGCACCTCGAAAGCGCCATGAAGAACCCGGCGGGCGACCCCGCCCTGCCGCGCGTGCTGCTGATCGGCGACTCGATCTCCATCGGCTACACCCCTCCCGTCCGGCAGCACCTGCGCGAAAAAGCCAACGTGTTCCGACCGCCCGCGAACTGCCAGCACACCGGCTTCGGTCTGGCCAACCTCAACCAGTGGCTCGGAACCGGGCGATGGGATGTCATCCACTTCAACTGGGGCATCTGGGACACGCACTACCTGAACCGGCAGAGCGGCCAGCTCATACGCACGGCGGACGAAGGCACGCTCGCTCCGGATCAGATGCGCATCCGGTACGATCTGGATCAGTACCGGGATAACCTGGCGAAGCTCGTGGCCCGGCTCAAGCAGACGAACGCGCGGCTGATCTGGGCCAGCACCACCCCCGTCATGTTCCGGAAGGGCGAGCGCTTCGAGGACATCCGGAGATACAACGACGCGGCCGCCGCCGTGATGAAGGAGAACGGGATCGCCATCGACGACCTCTACGCCTTCACGCTCCCCCACGCGGCGGCATGGCAGGGCGCGGACCAGTGCCATTTCAACGCAACCGGGAACGCGAAGCTCGGCGAACAGGTCGGCGCAGCGATTCTCGCCGCCCTGCAGCGCAAGCCCGACGACGCCAGCCGCTAGCGTGCTGTCTCGGAAATAGGCTTACAAAATGAAGGTCATCCTGAGCAAAGCGAAGGATCTCTTGCCGTGCGATCAAGCCCGAGATTCCTCGCTCCACTCGGAATGACAGGCACTTGCGCGTTTTGCGTAGTCATTTGCGGGACAGCACACTAGCGCCCCGCCTCAGGGATGGGCGTACCGGACGGCGGAGGCAGCAGCGGGCGACCCTCGGCCTGCTGCACGGGCGTCTACTCGATCACGGCGCACGTTCCCGCGAGCCAGTCTGCGTCGAACAGGCGCGGAACCCGAACCCCGGGGAACCGGGCCGACTGGCGGTCGACTCCCGCGACCCGGTCTATCACGCAGCCGCCGACGGCGTCGAAGTACCCCCAGATCGCCACGCCGCGCGGATAGAAGTGCAGATTGTTCCCGTTGAACGTCTCGAAGAACAGCATGGGCTGCTGCGTGTTGGCCGTGACCTGCCACTGCCAGTAGCGGTCGGCCAGCGCGCGCAGGTCAACCCCGCGGTAGAACGCGGCGATGTCCCGCAGCATGTTCATCGCGATCCACCCGGGGTTGAGCGACGAGCCAGCCAGTCCGTCAACCGGCGCGTCCTCCGGCGGGGCCTCGAGCACGTAGTCGGTGTGGACGCACCCGTACTCGCGCAGGCAGCGCTCCGCCGCAACGCGCAGGTCGGTCCGGATGCGCTCGGGCGACAGGCCGAGGTCGAGACCGACCAGGTCGAGCACCGCCATCCCGTTCTCGGTGTAGATGTGCGGCGCGTCCCACCCCGGTATCTCGGCGAGGTCCATGACGCGGCCCGACCACGGGTTCTTGATCCCCTTCCCGCCCTTGTCGAGCAGCACGGCGTAGTGATCGCCCTGCCACCCCTTCTCCTCGATCAGCCGGCGGACCGCCGCCGCCCGCTCGCGGATGGGGCGCGCCGCGGCGGCGTCGCCGATCCGCTCGAGCATGGCCGCGCCGGTTTCGAAGGCCGCGACCGTCTTGACGGCCAGGTAGACCTGCTCCCGGCCGAACTGCACGGCCGGCGAAGCGTCGTCGATCGTGTTCGCGACGCCCCGGTCGGGCACGCCGTTGCCGGTGGTGTCGCACGCGACGAGGAACTGCAGATAGCGGCGAACGATGTCCTCCTTCGCGCGGACCAGCCGGTCGTCGCCCGTCCTCCGCCAGTGGGCGTAGAGGAGGATCAGGTAGTTGCTCGTCTCCTCGACCTCCATGTCGTGCGGGTAGATCTGGCCGTCCGCGGCGGCAAGCGAGCCGCAGTCGTGCGAGAGGAACAGCGTGCCGGCGCCGCGCTCGCCGAGCAGCGCGCGCCCGTCCTTCGAGTACTCGGGCCACGCATCGAGCTCGATCGCGAGCAACTCCGGCCACGCGGCCAGGTAGAACGGCGCCTGCGTGTATTCGACGTCGACCGTGGAGTGGAAGTAGCAGTTGCCCTCCCACACCGAGAACCAGTCGCGCCCGCCGCCGCGCTCCCCCCACCACGTGTCGATCATCCACGAGTGCAGCGTGTAGGCCAGCAGGTCGTTGACGCTTTTCGAGAGGGTGTTGGCGGCGACGATGCCGTCGACCCGCCGCGCGCTTTCGAACAGCTCGCCGCCGTCCCGCCGCGCCCAGGCGGCTACGGCGTCGAGGTTCGCGAAGCGCGATGCATACTTGAACGGCACGCGGCTTCCCCGCACGTTCAGCACCGGACCGCTGTGCGTGCACCACGCCACGTCGAGGGAAGCGCGCTCGCCGCCCGTCAGGTCGACGGACTGGACGAACCGCAACCCCTCGCGGCGGCCGCGCAGGGCCACCAGGCGGTCGCGCTGCAGGAGCGGCTCGCGGGTCTCGTCGACGGTCCCGTCGGGCCGGGCCTTCGTGTAGCGGGCCGTGCTCGTGAAACACAGGTCCACGGCGTCGCCCCCGGCTTCGGCCCGCTGGATCTCAGGGCCGAGCACCTCAAGGAACGCCTCCGCCCGCTCGATCTTCCGCCGCGCCGTCTGCCAGCGGTAGTGGCCGTTCATGGGCATGACCTCGACGCGCAGCCCCAGGGCAGGCGTCGTCGAGAACGCCGCGTCGCGCGGCCGGAAGGGCGCGACGATGGTGAGCTTCACCTTCAGCGCCGTGTCGGCGTGCAGGCCGATGAACGACATCGAACACGGCGACAGGCGCTGGTCCAGGAAGGTGAATCGCTCGCCGTCGCGGCAGAGGGGGAACACGTATTCCACGCCCTCGATCACGGCCCCGGCGCGGATCTCCACGGCCGGCAGCTCGTGAAACGGATCGAACCGGATGATCCCGCAGGACCGTTCCATCGGCTTCACCAGCAACCCGTGCCGGGATCCCGGCACGGCCAGCGCATCGCACATCAGTTGCATTCGGGATCTCCCGCGCACGCCGGACTACACGGCCACTCGCGGCCTCGACCAGCGTGGCGCGCCACATGCTGTCAGACCATTCCCTGCCCGTCCACGGCGTTTTTTGACGTCGCCCATAGAACGTTGAGTGTTGCATGTTGAGCGTTGAACGTTCTTGCTCTTCCTGGGGAAGTCACGGGACGGCGGCCACGGCATCGACCGCGGCCAGGTGGACCTGGCGCCGCTCCTCGAGGGTTGGGCGCCATGTCGCCATCATGAACCCCATCAGCCGTGCCGGCGACACGTGCTGACGGCAATAGCCCACCGTCAAGGCATAGTTCTCGCGGTGGCTCCACGTGCTGCCCGTGGGCACCTGGTCATACCCCATCTCCTCGAGCCACTCGTAACCCCGTACGTCGTTCCTGGGGTCGTTCTCCGGCAGCGGGAACACATTGCCGTAGTACCAGTTGCTCTGAAGCACGCGAAGGGGCATGTTCTTCCGGAACACCGCCCGGTCGCAGTTCCAGAGAACGTCGGACCACACCCAGGCGCGGGATCCCGCGCCCTCAGCGGCCTGAACCAGGAAGTTCAGGTCATCCCACCACAAGGCGCCCTGGCGGACCACGGCGTACATCTGATGACGCTGGTGCTGCCAGGTTTCCTCGTCCATCCCGATATGGAAGAACCGGGGTGTGCTGAAGAGGCCGGAGACCTCGCGGATGAGGTCCGTGCACGCGGCGTAGTACTCGCGGGTGGACAGCTTCCGCGCGTATTCGCCGAGCCAGGTGTCGTGACAGGCCGAGAAATTTAGCTTCGGGATCGGCTCGACACCCAGTTGGCGACAGAAGGCCAGTTCCTCCCGGAGCTTCGCCGGAGACCACGCGTCCTTGAGCGCGATCTCCGGATGGCTCTCGTAGGCAACTGCGTCGCCCAAGTCGAGGACGACCATATTCATGCCCGCCCCGGCCATGCGCGTGATCACGTCGCGCCAGAGCCGTTCCTCGAATCGCAGGCGGGGGTCGTAGTACAGATCCTTGTGTTCGGCAGGGTCTGAGGCCGCGAACGGCCGATCCCGCCACATGTTGTAGCCCAGGTGAATGAGATTCGCTTTGATCATGGTCGCAACTCGCGCTGGTTTGCCCCGCCGCACGACACGTCCTGCCGCCCATCGCCTCGAGGCCGCGCATTATGTTCCGCCCCGGAAGAAACTCAAGACTCCCCCGCCTCCCCAACCCCTTGTCTTCTGCCCTCTGCCCTCCGGCCTTCGCCTTTCTCCCTCACCCACACAACAATCCTGTCCTTCTCCGTTGCCCGGCCTACAGAAATGTCGTAAGGTGCCGGCATGAAAGACCGCGCGAGCCTGGAGCTGGAAGTGCTCTACCGCATCTCTCAAGCGACGGCCCACGGGCACGACGTGCCCCCGCTCCTGCAGGAAGTGCTGGACATCATGTCCACCGAGATGGGCATGTCCCACGGCACCATCACGCTGCGCCAGCCGGACACGGACAGCTTCGCCATCGAGGCCTCGCACGGGCTCACGCCCGAGGAGCGCAAGCGCGGGCAGTACAAGCTCGGCGAGGGCATCACCGGCACCGTCGCGAAGACCAAGAAGCCGGCGGTGATTCCCGACATGAGCCAGGACAGCCACTTCCTGGACCGGACCCGGACGCGGAAGGGATCGCACGCGGCGTTCATCTGCGTGCCCATCCTCCACCGCAGCCAGGTGATCGGCACGATGAGCGTCGATCGGCCCACGGCTCCCGCAGACGCGCTCAAGCGCGACCTGAATTTCCTCCAGCTGGTCGCCAATGTTCTCGCCGAGGCCGTGGCCGGGATCCGCGAGCAGATTGCGGAGCGCGACAGCCTGGTCGCCGAGAATCGCCGCCTGCTCCAGCAGCTGGGCGACCGGTACCGGCCGGGCAATATCGTCGGCAACTGCAGCAGCATGCGCTCCGTCTACGAGCAGATCGCGCAAGTGGCCGACAGCACCGCCACGGTCCTGATCCGGGGCGAGTCGGGCACCGGCAAGGAGCTTGTGGCGCGGGCCATCCACTTCGCGAGCTCCCGCAAAGGCCAGGCGTTCATCACCGTCAACTGCGCGGCGCTGCCGGAAAGCCTGATTGAGAGCGAGCTGTTCGGCCACGAGAAGGGCGCCTTCACGGGCGCTTCCCAGCAGCGCCGGGGCCGCTTTGAGCTCGCCAACGGGGGCACGATCTTCCTCGACGAGATCGGCGACATCGCGCCCGCTGTCCAGGTCCGCCTCCTCCGGGTGCTCCAGGACCGAACGTTCGAGCGGGTGGGCGGCGACCGCACGATCCAGGTAAACGTGCGCGTCATCGCGGCGACCAGCCGCGACCTCGAGAAAGCCATCAAGGAGGGCCGGTTCCGCGAGGACCTCTACTACCGCCTGAACGTCTTCCCGATCCACCTGCCGCCCCTCCGCGAGCGGCGGTCGGACATCATCCTGCTGGCGGACCACTTCCTGCAGAAGTACAACGAGGTGCACAACCGAACGATCAAGCGGATCTCCACCCCGGCCATCAACATGATGATGATGTACCATTGGCCGGGAAACGTGCGGGAGCTGGAGAACTGCATCGAACGCGCCGTGCTGACCGGCACCGACAACGCGATCCATGGCTACACGCTTCCCCCGTCGCTCCAGACGAGCGAGGAGACGAACACGCAGCTCATCCCCGAGGAGGGCGCCAGCCTCCGGACCATGGTGGACTCCTACGAGCGGGAGCTCCTCGTCGATGCCCTCAAGAAGCACCGGGGCAACGCCGCCGCCGTCGCGCGCCATCTCCAGACCACCCAGCGAATCGTCAACTACCGCATCCGCCGCCTGGGAATCGACGTCAAGAGCCACCGGTAGGCGGGCGGCTCCCTGGAAGCGGCCCGAGCCCCGCGTTCCACTGTCGGGCGGCCGACGCCGTCACCCGCGTCCGACGGCGCGCGAAGCCTCGCGGTCTGCGTCCCGGCGGCGAACATCCTCGCGCTTGTCGCGGTCAACCTTGCCTTTGCAGACCCCAAGCTCCACCTTCGCCTTGCCGTCGCGAAAGTACAGGCTCAGCGGGATGAGCGTGTAGCCCTTCTGCGCCACCTGCCCCGCCAGGCGGACAATCTGCGCGCGGTGAAGCAGGAGCTTCCGAGGGCGCGTCGGGTCATGGTTGAACTGGTTGCCGAACTCGTAGGTGGCGATATTGACGTCGTGCAGCACGACTTCGCCGTCGTCCGCGCTTGCGAAGCCGCCGGCCAGGCTCACGTGCCCGTCGCGAAGCGCCTTCACCTCGGTGCCCACCAGCGCCAGCCCGGCCTCCATGCGGTCGAGGACATGGTAGTCGTGGAACGCCTTCCGGTTGCTGGCGATGGGCTTCGTGCCCTTCTTGGTCGGCGACATATCCGCGCTCCCCGCCCGCTGGCGATCAGGCCTCGTGCGACACAGGCGTACGCATACGCTTCTTGTCGCCGTGCCGGTGCTTCTCTTCGAGCATGCGCTGCTTCTGCCGTCGCGAGCGCCGCCGCTTCTGCCGGCGGACGCGCTCCGCTTCCTGCTGCCGCCGGCTCTGCTCACCCAGCCGGCGCTCCGTGATCCGCTCGCACAGCTCCCGGCGCGCCAGGAACCGGTTCATCTCGCGCGAGCGCTCCTGCTGGCACTTCACGTCGATGCCGCTCGGGCCGTGCCGGAGATACACGCAGGAGGAGGTCTTGTTGATCTTCTGACCGCCGGACCCCGCCCCGCGAACGAACTTCTCGACCAGGTCCTCCTCGCGGACCCCCAGCGCGCGCATGCGCTCCGCCAGCTGGTCCTGCTTGTCCCGGCCAATAATCGCGTCCGTCATAACCCGATGCTCCTTACACGGAACTGCCACACAGAGTGGCATCCACCCCTCGGGCTGGCAAGCAAACAGCGGTTTGATCTTGATTCCAGCGGCCCGGCCCGCCAATTATATGCGTTCACACACGAGAAAGCAGATCACCATGAATGACAACACCCCGGAAGCGCCGGATGCCCCGCAGGACACCGAGCAGGCCCCCGCGCCGAAGATCGCGCCTGAAGTGGAGAGCGTCAAGCGGTTCCTGAGCGACTACGGCATGCAGCTGGCGGTCGGGCTCGGCCTGGCGCTTGTGGTGGTCGGCGGCCTCTCCTGGTACCGCTCCAGCAAGAGCGCCGGCGAGGCCAAGGCGGCGGAAATGCTCAGCGTGGCCCGCAGCTCGAAGCAGATCGAGGAAGTCATCAAGCAGTACCCCTCCGCCCGCGCCGCGCAGACCGCCATCCTCCAGCTGGCGAAAACCTACTACGACTCCGGCAACTACGGCATGGCCAGCACGAGCTACGCCGATTTCGAGCGGAAGTACCCGAACCATCCCATGGTCGATGTCGCGCGGATCGGAAAGATCCACTGCCAGGAGGCCACCGGCCAGAGCGAAGACGCGCTGGCGGGGTTCGAGGCGTTCCTGAAGAGCCACACGAACCACTTCTTGTCGGCGGTCGCCACCTTCGGAAAAGCTCGCACGCTCGAGCAGATGGATCGGCTCACGGAAGCGCGGACCGTGTACGAGGACTTCATGGCCGCCAATCCGGAAAGCCCGCGGCGGGCCGACGCGGAAACCGCTCTGGCCACGATCAACCGCAAGCTGAAGGCGCAGACCGCGGCGAACTGACCGTCCGGTCAGACGTCAGTGGAGGGAGGCGGCTTCGGTTGCTGGTCCTTCGCCCCATCCTCGCGGCCTTTCTTGAACTCGCCAATGCTGCGCCCCAGCGATCGAGCCAAGTCCGGCAGCTTCTTCGCGCCGAACAGCAGCACGATGATCCCCAAGACAATCAGCAGTTCGGTCAGTCCGATGTTCCGCATGGTGTGTTCTCTCCAGTCGCCCCAGTATTTACCATTCGACCGGACGGGTCAAGCGGAGCGCAGGCCCTGGAGGCATCCATCCAGAACCACGACCTGCCTCGGCGTTGAGAAGAGCACGGAGTCGTCCTGCACCTCGACGAGGCCGATGCCCGGGCTCCGCGGGTGCAGCAGGCGCGCAAGCCGCGGCTCTGCGCCCCGAAAATCCCACAGTTCCAGGCGGCCCGCGTTCTTCATGACGAACCACCCGGGCCTTCCGGCGTAGTAGACGCCCTCGTGCCCGTCGGGAAAAGCGCGCAGATCCGGCTCTCGCGGCGTGTCAAAATCGCTGTCGCGCAGGGCGCACCAGCGGCAGGCCCCCGAAGCCAGCCGATACACCACGAGATGCTCGCGCGGCCGCATCGGCCCCACGACGTTGCCGCTCGGGGTGCCGGCCGGCGGCGTCACGCGCCCGGTCACGGCCAGGGACTCCGGGTCCAGTCGGGCCAGGGCACACGTCGTGGAGGTCGGCTCGCAGCTTCGGCAGTCCGAGTGGATCGTGGACCCGGCCAGCAGCGTCCGCGTGCGCCGGTCATATACCAGGCTGGTCACCTGCAAGTCGCCCAGCACATCCGCCGCATAGCGCGCCTCGCCGGTCCGCCGGTCGTAGCGGGTCAGCACCGATCCGAGCAGGCCGTAGTGCCGGCTGCAGGCGTAGTACAGGCAACGTCCGTCTGCCGCTCGAGCCACCGGCCGCATGCCGCCGGGCGGGTCCGCCACCACCCGCGGATTCTCCGGGAACCGCGGAGGGCGCGCCGGATCGTACTCCACCAGCTCGGCTCCGGTGTAAGCCGCCATGTATACCTTCCGCCCCGCCTTCCACACCTTCAGCACTTCGCCCACGCCCGGCGCCGCGCGGCCGCAGTCCGCGCCGCGGCCCGTCCGCAGGTTCACTTCCCAGAAGCGCTGCGTGATGAACGGCGTCCCAAGCACCCGATCCCGGTCGATCCGGCACAGGCAGTCCGTCACGCCGCGCGCATTCGATGGGAGGCGAACCGCGCACTCGAGCGCGCCGGTCCGCCCGTCGAAACGCATGAACTCGCCATAAAGGTTCACCGACACGATCTTCCCGGATGCGGTCGCGTTCACATTCTGAAGATGGCTGTCGGGGACGCGGCAGAGCTCGCTGACGCGCCCTGTCGCCAGGTCCCAGGCGCCGACGATTCCCGTGGCATTCTCGTAGTTGATGCCAAACGCCCGCTCGCCGCGCCGGGCAAACCACGTCATCTCGCGCTCCGGCCGCGGCCCATCCGCCTCGATCCGCCGCACCGCGGGGTTGTACCACCCCTTCGCCGGGATGTACGCCCGGCTCCGGGCGTCCTGGATCACCGAGTAGACCGTGGCCTTCACATCCTCGGCATCGCGCTCCGGCGTCAGAGTCACCCCATCGACCCGATCGGTCTTCGGATCCCACACCAGCAGATGCTCGCCCGGCAGATGAGCCACCACGCTCCACGTGCCGTCCCCGTTCGGGAACGAGCAGCGCGTGTAGTGCCCCGGGAAGGGCAGATCGACCACGCCCACCGCCTTCCGCGCGCGGGTATCAAACACAAACCCCTTCATGTTCGGCGGCGGGAACGCGGCGGCGAACAGCTTGCCGCTGGCCCGGTCGAGGACCACCCCCTGAAACACGAGCGCCTGGGGGGCCCCCGTGGGATAGGCGTCGAACCGGCCAGTGCGGAGCGAGAACCGCACGACCTCGGACAGCCACCCGCAGAGCCAAAGCGTGTCGTCGTCCTCCTGGACGGCGCTGTAGAACCCCGGGTACCGGCTGCTTCCGAACCGGAATATCCGGTGCCGGCCGGATTCGTCGACGAGGGCGGCCAGCGATCCTTCGTTGCTGTTCCACGTCGAGATCCAGAACCGGTCGCGGCCGGTCTTCGGATCGGGGGTCAGCCGCAGCAACGGCGTGTTCACGAACGGCCCGGGCGTCCCCGGAATCGCCGCCCGCCGGACCGGCCCTCGCCACCGCTCCACACCCGACTCACCGCGCTTCGCACCCGGTCGCTTCATGCGTCTTCTCCCCGGAGCCGATCAGTGAACCTGGATGGTCTGTCCCCGCGCCGGAGGAAACGCCTCGTACGCGCCCATGTCCGCCGCGCCGTTCCAGACACGACGCGTGCGGTCCAGGTCCTGCCCGTCCAGCATCCACCCGAAGAACGCCCCCGTGTCCCGACAGGGAGACCCGGCGCCCAGCCGGTAGTCGCCGGCCGGCCCGTCGCGGAACAGAGGCGGCCCGGCAAGGTTTCCGTTCGTACCCGGAGCCAGGGCCGGCGAGCACGACCATCCAATGCGGCCCCCGGCGACCAGATCCAGATCCTGAACCGCAGCCGGCTGATTGCTGGCCGTGTTGTCATACACGATGCAGTTCGTCACTCCGCCGCCGCGCACCTGCAGCCCCCCCCCGTTGGTCACGGACCAGTTGTGGGCAATCGTGCAGTTGATCATCTGTCCGCCGGAAATCACCGCACCGCCGCCGTCGCCTTCGGAACCGGCCGCGGTGTAGGTCGATCGGTTCCGCGACACGAGGCAGTTCCGAACCGTGCCGGCGGCGACGTACAGGCCGCCGCCCCCCTGGTGGCTGTCCGTCCGATTGCTCACGAACGTGCAGCGGTCCACCGCCCCGCCGCCGACATACGCGCCGCCGCCGAATCCGTACTGCCATTCGGTTGCGCGGTTGCCCGTGAACCGGCAATCCACCACTGCGCCCCCGCCCAGATACACGCCGCCCCCCCGCCCGCCCGCCGAGTTGCCGAACAGCACGCAGTTCGACAGCGTACCGGCCGTGATATAGACCCCGCCGCCGTCATAGGTCGGCGCCGAGTTCGTCACGCCGGCGATCGTCATGCCGGCGACCAACGCATCCGCGTCTGACAGCTGCAGCACGCGCGTGTTGCCGCCGCGCAGCCGAACCGCTTCCGGCCCGCCCACTCCGAATACGGCAACCGGCCGGGCAATGCCCACCGAGTTCGCCAGCACGTACGTGCCGGTGCCCACGAGGACCGAGCTGTGCTCGCCGGTCGCGCCGCCCGCCGCGTTGACTGCGTCCTGCAAGTTCGGCGTGGCCGTCGCCCAGGTCATGAACGGCGCACGAGGCGCGCCATTGGTCGACACGTAGATCCAGGCCGGAGCCACCCGGACGACATCCTCCCGAACGATCGACTGCATCTCGCCGCCGGCATTCCGGGCCGTGAGCGAGACGCTGTAGTAGCCCGACCCGAACCGGTTGGTCACCACCTTCAGGTCCGGCCCTTCGACCGTCATGGCCGGCACGCCGCTCGTATTGAAGTCCCACCAGTAGTAGACGAGGTTCGAATCCGCTCCGACCGCGTTGGCGGTGAACACGGCTTCGACGTTGGTATAGCCGGCGTCGGGCGCCACGGTGAAGCTGACGGCCAGAGGCCCGGAGCCCGCCGGCGGGGCCTCGTACGCGCCGATATCGACCGCGCCGCCCTCGATGCGGTTGGAGCCGGCCAGGTCGGCCGCGCCGCCCATCCACGGCCGGTTGGTGCCGTGATCGATGCAACTGGACACGGGCCCGAGCCGGTAGTCGCGGTCGCGCCCGCTGCGCGACAGGAAGTCGGGATCGGCGGCGATGTTCCCCGGCCCCGCTGCCAGCGGGATCGTATCCGAGAAACCCACGGAGCCGCCGGACCGGTAGAGATTCCGATCCGACTCCGGGTTGCGCGCATCGACTGAGTTGAAGACGACGATGCAGTTCGTGACGCCCCCCGCCGCCATGTGGATGCCGCCGCCCGGTCCTTCCGAGAAGTTGTCCGCGATCGTGCAACTCTCCACGAGCCCGCCGGATCCGATCCGGAGCCCGCCGCCCTTGCCGTAGTTCGGCGCGTTCGCGTACCGGCTCACGTTTGTTGTGATCAAGCAGTTGCGCACCACGCCGCCGTCCACGTAGACGCCCGCGCCGCCCTGATGGCTGAGGCTCGTGTTGGATGCAATGACCGAGTGCGAGACCTGCCCGCCGGACATGTAGACCCCGCCTCCGAGGCCCAGCTGCCATTCCGTCACCCAGTTGGAGCTGATCAGGCTGCGGGAGACCACGCCGCCGCTCATCCACACGCCGCCGCCGCGGCCGCCGACCGAGGAGCGCGTCACCACGCAGTTGCTCACCAGGCCGGCCGTCAGCAGCACGGCCCCACCGTAGTAGCTGGCCCCCGCCGTACTCGCCCCGCGGAGCGTCAGTCCGCTGACGATCGCATTCGAGTGCGCGACCGCCAGGCAGCGCGAGGTCGCACTGGTGCTCATGATCGTGGACGCCTCCGGCCCGCCCCCCCGAAGCGTGACTCCCTTGGCCACCCCGACGTCGCTGCCGATCCGATATGTCCCTGCCGCAATGTCGATCACCGATCCGGTCGCGGCGTCCGCGTAGGCGGCGTCCACGGCCTGCTGGAGGTTCGTGGCGGCATCGGCCGGTGTGGCGAACGGCGGCACGTGCGCACCGTTCGTCGCCACGTACAGCACGGCGGGCGCGACCCGAATGAACGCCGGCCGGACCCTGCTCGCAACAGCCCCCGACGAGTTGCTCACGGCGAGCGAAACCGTGTGCCAGCCGACGCCGTAGTTGGTCTCCACCGTCCACAGATCCGGCCCCTCCACCGTCATCGCCGGAGTCGCCCCAACGTCCAAGTCCCATCGGAAGTAGACGATGTTGGTATCGGGCCCGGACACGCCGGCCGTGAGGATCACGCCGAGGGACTCGATGCCGCTCTCGGCCGAGGCGCGGAAGTCGCACTCATACGCGCGGTTCGTCGGCTCGTCGGCCTCGTAGGCGCCCATGTCGCAGGCAGCCGCGCCGTCGCCGTCGCCGTCGACCGGCCGCGCACGCCCTTCGATGTCGTCCACGACGCCGGCGAGATTCGTCCCGGAGTCCATCGCCGCGGACCCCCCGCGCACGCGGTAGTCTCCGCCGGCCGCATCCGCGAACAGCGGGTCCCCGTCCGTGTTCCCGGCGCCCGACTCCAGAGGACGACTGCATGAGTACGCGATCGCTCCGGCCGTCCGGCTCACGTTCGCCTGCTCGGGCGGAACGCTCGGCCAGACCGAGTTCAGGAATACGATGCAGTTCGTGACGCCCCCGCCCGCCTGATGCAGCCCGCCTCCCGCGCCGCTCGTCTGGTTTCGCGCGATCGTACAGCCGACCACCGACCCGCCGGTCATGCGCACGCCCCCGCCCTGGCCGCGGTAAAGCGTGCCGCTGTCCGCGTACATCGTGGCGCGGTTGCCCGTGATCAGGCAGTTGCGCAGGCTGCCCCCCGTCAGGTAGACCCCGCCGCCACCCCGGTGGCTGAGCGTCCAGTTGTCCCGGATCCGGCAGTTCAGCACCATCCCGTTGGTCATGTAGAAGCCGCCGCCGTACCCGTACTGCCACTCCTCGGAGTAGTTACTCACGATGGTGCAGTCCGCGATCACGCCGTTGCCCAGGTAGACCCCGCCGCCTTGGTGCGTGCAGCGGCTGTCGGACACGATGCTGTTGGTCAGCACGCCCGCATACATGAGCACGCCGCCAGCCGGATCGTATGTCCCCGTGTTGCGGCGACCGCGCCGGAACGTGAAGCCCGAGACGGTTGCGCCGGCCGCGCCGGGCAGGATTTCGAGGCCCCGCCGTCCGTTGATCCCTTGAGCATCCACGATCGTCGCCGCCGGGCCGGAGACAGAGACCACCTGAATGCCATTGGTCACACGGACCAGCGCAGTGGTGATGGCCCCTTCACACGCCGTATACACACCGTTCGTGACCAGCACCGTGTCGCCCGCTTGCGCCAGGTTCACGGCTGCCTGGATGGTGGTGGCCGCGTTCGCCCAGTCGGCAAACGGCGGATTGTGTCCGCCGGCAGGTGACACGAGGAACGTCGTCTGGGCCGACGCCGTTCCGGACATGGCCGCCGCCAGTGCAGGCAGCCAGAAACGAAGGCGGAAACCGCTCATGCGAACCTCCCGTAGGGCACCCCCGACACGAGCGGGTGCTACCGGGCGACATTCTACCCCGCCGTCCGCCGGGCAGAACCACTATCTGCGCGCTCGGCCGGCGGGCGTTCAAGTCCATGCCCCTGCGAGCGACCCCAAGGCCCCGCCGGAGGAGTCCCGCCCCACTCGAGACCGGGGCGCCTCGCCGTCCGGAGCCCTCGGTCTACGATCTGATGCCCGCGGCCGGCCGCCCGGCCACGAGCCACTGAAGCGCGCCGGCGAGGAGCAAGGCGATGGCGCACACGG
>CAYSLU010000020.1:0-21450 GCA_964431965.1 uncultured Verrucomicrobiota bacterium | reverse complement strand
CCGGCCACGAGCCACTGAAGCGCGCCGGCGAGGAGCAAGGCGATGGCGCACACGGCGTACATCACGGGCTCCCCGCCCCAGCGCTTCATCGCCCAGTCGCTGACAAAGAGGCCGGCGAAGGACCCCAGCCCCACCAGGCACTCGTTCACGCCCACGTTTCGGGACCGATGCCCCGAGTTGCTCGAGTAGTAGACCGCGCAGAAATAGGCGAAGCCGGCCCAGACACCCAGGACGGAAATACCAACAAACGACAGCACGTAGGACGGAACCAGCCACAGCGCCACGAGGATCAGCGCCGCCCCCCATTGAACGGAGACCAGGACCGACCTCCGGTAGAGCAGCCGGCTGCACCGGCCCATCGCCCCGCCGCTGATCCCCTGCATCAGCATGTGCAGGAAGAGCGGAATTCCCGCCAAGGCCGGCGCCACGCCCTGCTTCGCGCTCACGGCGGGGTAGAAGGTCTGGATCGGCCGCTGCACGAACATCGCGGCGAAGATCATGATCCACGCCACCCAGACGTAGGCGGCATGGTTGACGCTCGCTCCTCCGGGCGCGGGCTCGACGTGCTCGTCCGCGGACAGCTCATCGTGCGAGCGGGCCCGGTGGCGGACCAGGATCACCAGCACCGCGCTGCCGATCGCGGCCGCCAGCAGCGGCAGCACCCACCACCCCAGCCGATACAGCGCGCCCGACAGCATGAAGCCCACGCTCGCCCCGAAGCTCCACGCCAGCGTGTACAGCGCCGTCGTCCGCGCCAGCCCGCCCGGCGCCGACTCGCCGCGCATGAACGTCTGGAATGAGTTGAAGAAGAAGGCCGTGGTGACCCCGAAGCCGACCATGACGACCAGAAGGGGTTCGAACGCCTTCAGCGCCACGCCCAGAACCGCCAGCAGCGTCGTCAGCGCCGTGCTGCCGACCAGGATGGCGCGGGCATTCCGCCGGCTGAGCAGGAAGCCCGAGACCGGGCTCGTGACCATGTACGCGAGCTGGAACACGCCGCCCAGCCACGCGCACTGCGACATAGTCATGCCGCGCTCGCCCGCGCCGTAGCTGACGGCGAACAGGACCAGGAAGACAATGGTGTCGAGCACCGCCGGGCAGAAGAAGATGGTCATGGCAAAGAGCCGCTCAGCCCAGGTTCATCAGCGCGATCACGCTGGACGGGTGCTCCACCCGCGCCTCGTGCGGCGCCTGGTCGCCGTTCGCCCGGAAGCGCGCCACCCGCACGTAGGGCGCCTGGAGCTCCGGGTAGCGGAAGGCGCGCGGATCGTCGCGAAGCCGGCGAACCGCCCGCCGCGCGGCGTCGCGGATCATGGACCGGACGCGGAGCGGCGCGATGTGGGTGGCGCTGAGCTTGGCGCGCCGGTAGGCATCCGTATCCAGGTGGTCCAAGCCGTCCGGCAGCAAGCCCTGCTTGACACCGACGGACACGACTCCGGGCGTCAGGACCTCCGCCTCCCGCGCGAGCGCGATCTCGCCGCACGCAAGGATGGTCGGCACCCCGAGCTCCCTGGCGCACAGCGCCAGCTGCCCGTACTCGCCGATCGATATGCCGTTGATGGCCAGGTCGATGTAGTTGAACCACTGCGTGTGCGTGATGTGCGAGTGCGGCGTCCCCGCCTTGGCGTGCTGCCCCACGAAGGCCAGCCCCGCGAACGTGCTGTCGAGCCCCCACGGCCAGGGCGGGGTCGGCGCGCCGCGCGTCAGCTTCGCGCGCTCGTCCAGCAGCTCGGGATCGATGCCGCCGGCTCCGTGGCCGTCCACGACGACAATCTCCGTCGCCCCCTCGTCGCAGAACCCCTGGACCGCGGCGTTAACCTCCTCGGTCAGCAGGCGCATCCCTTTGCCATAGAACCGGCCGGCCGGCAGAACCCAGTCGTCGTGGTTCAGCACCCCGGCCACGCCTTCCATGTCCGTCATGATCATCAGCTTCATGTTCTTTCTTCCCTCGGTAGTCGATCGGGGGGTAGCATTCCATGCGCATCATCAACCATCAACTCTTAACCCGTACGACGATCCATGGACTACCGCACGCTGGGAGCAACCGACCTGTCCGTCAGCCGCATCGGGCTGGGCTGCGTAACCTTCGGCCGGGAGATCGATCGCGATACGTCGTTCACCGTGCTCGACCGCGCGCTGGAGGCCGGGATCACGCTATTCGACACGGCGGAAGCCTATGCGGCGGGCCGCTCGGAGGAGGTGCTCGGAGAGTGGGCCGCCCGGCGCGGCGTCCGCGATCGGATCGTGCTCGCGACCAAGGTCACCAAGCCGCTCTCGCCCACCCGCATCCGATCCTGCGCGGAGGACAGCCTGAGGCGCCTCCGCACGGACCGCATCGACCTCTACCAACTGCACGCATGGGATGCAGACGCCGATCTCGACGGGGTGCTCGGCGCGCTCGAAACACTGGTCCGCGAGGGCAAGGCCCGGCACGTGGGCTGCAGCAACTTCGCCGCCTGGCAGCTGGCCCGCGCGCTGTGGCGGCAGGAGATTCTGCGCGTTCCCCCCATGGCCTCGATCCAGCCCATCTACAACCTCGTGCACCGCGGCATCGAGCGGGAGCTGCTCCCGCTCTGCGCGGACCGCCGCGTGGGCGTCCTGACGTACTCGCCGGCCGGAGCCGGATTCCTGACCGGCAAGTACCGCCGCGGCGGACCCGTGCCGGCCGGAACGCGCTTCGACATCATCCCCGGACACCAGCCGATCTATTTCTCCGATCGCGGCTTTCGCGTCCTGGAACGCGTGGAGTCCGCGGCGCTGGCCGCCGGCGTGCCGATGGCGACCCTGGCGCTCGCCTGGGTGCTCCGGCAGCCCGGCCCGACCGCCGTGCTCGTGGGCGCCCGCACGCCCGCCCACGTGGACCAGGCGCTCGCCGCCGAGTCTCTGCAGATCGACCTGTCCGGCCTCACGCAGGCCACCGCACTGGAGCCCTGATGACCGCGCCACACCGCACCACCGCCGGAGGATGCCGACCATGACCGGACGCGAACGACTGATGGCCATCTTTGAGGGACGCCTGCCCGACCGGCCCGCCGTCAAGCTCTGGGGGCTCACGCCGGGACAGACCATGCTCCACCCGGCGTACCAGCCGGTGTACGACCGCGCCCTCACGCTGACCGATCTGATGGTCGGAGCCGGGTCATCCTTCCACCTGTTCTGCGGCTCCGACGCCGACCGGCTCGTGTCGACCGAGGAGCGCCCCACCCCGTCGCCCGAATGGGTGGACGTCGTGACCCGGGTCCGGACACCGGAGGGCGAGCTCAGCAGCGTCTACACGCGCAGCACGCTCGGGAAGCCCGGGTACGAGAAGGAGCATCTCCTGAAGGAGCCCTCCGACATCCGGCGGCTCCTATCCATCCCGTACCGGCCCCTCCCATTCAGCGCGGCGTCCTTCCGGGAGATGGAGCGGACCGTCGCCGATCGCGGCATCGTCTACTTCGGGCTCGACCACGCCATGTATGGGCTGCAGCGGCTGATCGGGTCGGAGAACTTCGCGTTCTGGAGCATCGAGTGCCGGGATCAGCTGTCGGAGGCCATCGCCGTGTTCGCGGGCCGGCTCCGGGCGCACGCCGAACTGGCGCTGAACGCCGGCCTCGGCCCGGTGTTCGGGTGGGTCGGCCCAGAGCTGTGCACGCCTCCGCTGATGTCGCTCGCGGACTTCGAGGAGTGGGTGTATCGGGTGGACCAGCCCCTCGTGTCCCGAATCCGCGAGCGCGGCGGCCGCGTGTGGGTTCACTGCCACGGCCGCATGACGCCGGTCATCCGGCGCTTCGCGGACATGGGCGTCGACGTGCTGAACCCGATCGAGCCGCCGCCCATGGGCGACATGAGCTTGCCCGAGGCGTTCGCGGCCGTGGGCGACCGCATGGGGCTCGAAGGCAACCTTGAGACGCACGACCTCATGAGCGCGTCCGGGGACCGCATCCGGGCTCTGGTCCGCTGCGCCCTCGAGGCGGGCGCGGGCCGGCGGTTCATCCTGTGCCCGAGCTCCGGCTACATGGAATGGCCATTCCCCGAGCCGCGCTGGATCGAAAACCTGCTGATCTTCATCGAGGAAGGCGTACGGGTGGCCGGGGCGCTTGCTCGGCGCTGATTCGAGGCCGGGCCGCGCGTCACGCGGACCGGGCCGGCGGCGAAACCGGAAGGATAAACCAGAACGTGCTTCCGTGGCCCGCTTGGCTGTCCACGCCGATCATCCCGCCGTGCGCCTCGACGGCCAGCTTGCAGAAGGTGAGACCGAGCCCGGTCGAACCGCTGCGCTCCTGAACCTGGAAGAACCGGTCGAACACCTTCTGCTGATGCTCCGGCGCAATGCCCAAGCCGTTGTCGATCACGCTGACCCGGACCTGGCTACCCAGCGGCTCGACCCGGATGCGGATGGAGCCGCGCTCGTTCGTGAACTTGATGGCGTTGCCGACCAGGTTGGAGATCACCCGGCCCACGATGCTGCGATCGCAGCTCACGAGGGAAGCCCCGGACGGAGCGTCCAGATCGATCGCCCGCGTCTCGGCCCCGGCGCGGAACTTGTCGACTACGCTTCCGGCAATGAGGACCACGTCATGCTCGTCGATGTGGAGCGGCATCTCCTTGCTCTCGAGCCGCCCGACATCGAGCAGCGCGTTAATCATCTCCGCCAGCTGCCAGACGGTCTTCATCCCCTCGTCCAAGTACCCGATCTCACGCGACTCGAGACGCCCGGCCGCCGACTTGCGCAGCAGCTCCAGATAGGCGTGGATGACGGTCAGCGGGGACTTGAGGTCGTGCACGATCATGCGCGTGAGGTTGTCGCGCGTCCCCTCGAGCTCTTTCAGCCGGACGAAGTTCCGGCGCAGCTCCTCGTATACCTCGGTCGTCTTGTGATTCGCGCCTTCCGCCTCCTCCTTAGCCTTGAGCAGCTGGTCCTCCCAGCGCCGGCGCTCCGTGATGTCCCGGATGAGCACCACGACGCCCTTCTCGCAGCGCAGGCGGCCCGTCACGATTTCGATCGGGAATGTCTCGCCGTTCTTGCGCCGGCCGGTTGCGCCGCCCACGTGGAACCCGACGCTCTCCAGCTGGAGGAAGATCTCGTGTTTGCGCCCCTCCACCCGGCGGTCGAAGTAGAGCAGGTCCGTGCGCTCGTTGAGCACCTCGCGCACCTCGTAGCCGAACATGTCGCGGATCGCCGTGTTGCACATGGTGATCACACGGTCGGGGTTGACGACCATGAGCACCTCCGGGCTGATGCTCGACACGACCATCTCGAGTTCGCGCTGCCGCACGAGCGCCAGTCGCCAGCGCCGGTATGCCAGCCAGAGCAGCGCCAGCAACCAGAAGAACAGGACGTCCGTGAACCATTCCACGACCTGCAGCACCCAGGCGTCCGGCTGCGCGCCGTAGAGGTTGGCGATGCCCATGGCGATCCGATAGACGGCCATAAGGATCGCAATTCCGATGGCGAGCCAGATGTGGATGAACTCGCGCGGCCGGGGCTCCATGACACTCACGTGCCGCGGTGTACTCGGTACGTTCATTGCGCCCGTGATGATACTCCCCCCCGCCCAACCCGGGCAAGGCCGAAGGCGCTCGGAGGAGCCCCGGGGCGGTGGTCGCCGGCCGTCAGGATCGGGCGCGGAGCGGCGCCGGCCATACGAAGTCGTCGCCGGTCCGATCCATCCACGAGCGCAGCATCGCGCGGTGCGCCGCCATCACCCGGTGCTGATCGGGGTCGGGCGCCAAGTCCCGCGTCTCAAGCGGATCGGCATCAAGGTCGAACAGCATCTCCGGCCGCGCACCTTCCGAGTAGACGGCATACTTGAAGCGCCGGCTCCGCACCATGCGGCCCTTGAAGCCGGGCTGCGCGGGATCCGGCTGAAGCTCGGCCGCCACAAACTCCCGGCCCGGCTCGCCCGGGCGCTCGATCGCCGGCCGGAGGCTCGCGCCGCGCACGAACTCCGGCGCCGCCACGCCGGCGTAGTCGCACAGCGTCGGCATGATATCGAGGCCGGACACGAGGTGCTCGCCGTCCTGCACCCCCTCCGGGGTCCAACCGCGCCAGGCCACGACCAGCGGAACCGAGACCATCTCCTCGTAGAACAGCAGCTTGGCGACGAGCCGGTGCGCCGCCAGCCCCTCCCCGTGATCGCTCGTGAACACGATCAGCGTGTCGTCCCTCCGGCCGCAAGCCCCAAGCGCATCGATCAGCCGACCGACCTGCGCATCGACGCGCTCGACGAGCCGGTAGTAGGCGTGCAGGTAAAGTCGCCACGCGTCGGGCGTCCACTTGGCCGCCCAGAGGTTCTCGGGGCCATAGTGATCGCGCCGGCGGCAGGCCGAGACAAACTCGGGCTCGCGGAGCGCAACCTCGAAGTTGCCGGGCAGCGGGGGCAGCGGGAGATCCGGGGGCGGGATCGAGATTGCGTCGCGGTGCCGGCCCACGATCCAGGCGCAGATGTCGTGCGGGTTGTGGAGGGACACGGTCAACAGAAATGGCCGGTCGCGGCGCTCGCGGAGAAACGCCACGGCGGCGTCCACCGTCGGCCCGTCCATCCGGCTTCCAAGATGCGCCAGGGGATCCCGCGGCACGGGGAGGTTCCGGAACCCCGGGATGGCATCAGCCGCGGCGGGGTAGGACTCGGGCACGTGCCACTTGCCGGCCCAGGCCGTGTCGTAGCCCGCCGCCCGGAACACCGAGCCCAGCGTCGGCACGCCGGCCCGGATCGGCCGGTCGTTGACCTCGACGCCGATCTCGTGCGGCATGCGCCCCGTCACCAGGGCGGCACGCGATGCGCTGCACACCGGGGCGGCG
Organism: uncultured Verrucomicrobiota bacterium; assembly: GCA_964431965.1. Classification (GTDB taxonomy): domain Bacteria; phylum Verrucomicrobiota; class Kiritimatiellia; order CAIKKV01; family CAYSLU01; genus CAYSLU01. The sequence continues at coordinate 14,666 of CAYSLU010000020.1, read as the reverse complement.
CAGTAGGATCGCGCGAACCGGACGCCGCAGGCGGCCAGCGCGTCCATGTTCGGGGTCCGGACGTGCCGGTTTCCGTACGCGCCCATGGCGCGCAGGGACTGCTGGTCAGTCAGGATCAGCAGCACGTTCGGCCGGGACGGGACCTTCGGCATACGGCCTCCACACGGCGGTCGATCAGCCGTTGAGCGCCTGCTCGATCGCCTGCTGCTCCACCTCTGAGAACGCGAGGTTCTTCAGGGCGCCCACGTTGTCCTCGACCTGGCTCACGCGGCTGGCGCCCACGAGCGCGGAGGTCATGCCCGGATGCCGCAGGACCCACGCGATGGCCATCTGCGCCAGCGTCTGCCCGCGGCCGCGCGCGAGGTCGGCCAGGCGCCGGGCCTTGGCGAGCTTGTCTTCGACGACGTGCTCGCGCTTGAGGAAGCCGTGCGGCTTGGAGGCGCGCGATCCCTCGGGTACGCCCCGCAGGTAGCGGTCCGTGAGCAACCCCTGCGCAAGCGGGGAAAACGCGATGCACCCCATCCCCTCCTCCTTCAGGACGTCCAGGAGCCCCTGCTCGACCCATCGGTTGAACATGTTGTAGGACGGCTGGTGGATCAGGCACGGCGTTCCGAGCTGACGCAGCGCCCGCGCCGCCGCGCGCGTCTGCTCGGGCGTGTATGACGAGATGCCGGCGTAGAGCGCCTTGCCCTGCCGCACGACGGCATCGAGGGCGCCCACCGTCTCCTCGACCGGCGTGTCCGGATCGGGACGGTGGCTGTAGTAGATGTCCACGTACTCGACGCCCATCCGCCTCAGGCTCTGGTCGAGGCTGGCGATCAGGTACTTCCGCGATCCGAGGTCGCCATAGGGACCCGGCCACATGCGCCAGCCGGCCTTCGTGGAGACGACCATCTCGTCGCGGTGCGATGACAGGTCCTGCCGCAGGATCTTCCCGAATGCCTCCTCGGCCGAGCCGGGCGGCGGGCCGTAGTTGTTGGCCAGATCGAAGTGCGTGATGCCCAGGTCGAACGCCCGCCGGATCATGGCGCGGCTCTCCTCGACGCTGTCCACGCCGCCGAAGTTGTGCCACAGGCCGAGCGACACGGCGGGCAGCATCAGCCCGCTTCGCCCGCACCGGTTGTACCGCATGCCCTCGTACCGATTCCCCGCCGGAGTGTAGCTCATGAACCCTTCGCCTCCTCATCCGCGCCGCCCCCGGCCCGGTCCGCCGGGCTCGCAGGCGCCGCGTCCACCTTCACATACGCCGCCAGATGCCCGAACACCGTGGCCGACACGTCGAGCCACACCCCGGGCAGAGAGCGGAAGGTCATCCGGTACCCGGGCATCCAAAGCCGCGGCACAGCGGTCGCGCGAATCTCCGACCAGGGAATGAGCAGCGGCTTGTGAAAGATCCGGAACAGGATGAACTGGGAAAGGTACAGGCCGCGCGGGCTGACCCCGATCTCGAGCGCATTATTGAACCGCAACCCGGTTAGGACACCCGACTGGAAGCGGTATCGCTTGCCGGTGAACTCGCTGCTCAGCTCGAAGCGCGTCGCCAGCCGTTCCCAGCCGCTTGAGGCGGCCATGACCTTGGCCACGGCGCACCACGCAATGACGAACACGAGGGGCACCAGCACAGGGGCCAGCTTGGGCCAGAGGTCATTCAGTTCAGGCATGTGCGCACCCTCCCCATCGCAGCCGCTCCAACGGCTCAGCCACCATACGCCCACGCCGGACGGATGTCCACGCCGCGGACGATCAGCGGCCGACCAGTTCGAGGATGGCCTGAAGCTTGTGCAGGTACACCGCCACTTGAAAGAACTGGGATGTGTCCTGGCGCCGGAAGAACGGATAGTAGCGGCGCGCCGCAGCACGCTCGCGCGCCGTAACGCCCCCGAGCGACGCGCCGATGAGGGCCGGCCGACGCCCCGCGCCCCGCACGCCGTAGCGCGCCTGAGGAACTTCGCCCACCTCCACGGCGATCGCCCGGAGGTGCCGCCGCGCGTGCCGCGCGATCGCCTCGTCGCCCGTCCGCGCATAGGCATACCCGAGCAGGTCCAGCCCCCGAAAAGCGGCGAGCGCATCGCTGATGGCCGGCCCGCCCTCCATCCTCGCGCGCTCGACGCGCGACCGCATCAGGTAGCGGGCCATTCGCACCAGCGCCGCGCGAAGAGGCTGGTGATCATAGCGCTCCGCCAGTTCCGCGAACGTCTGCGGCCCGCCAAAGCAGCTGAACATCATGTAGCTCAGGACCCCCGAGTCCGGGCACGGACGCGCCGTGCGCTGAGCTGCATCGACCTCCAGCAGGGCGAGCATCTGGCCGTGCTCGCTGACCGACGCGGCTATGGCGTCGGCCAGCGCGAGGAGCCACGGGCGCTCCGCGGACATGCCGCTCTCCTCGGCGAACAGCAGGCCGGAGACAAGGGCCGGGACGTGCGCCGTCAGCGGCAGCCGCCGGGGCTTCGCCAGCGTCGCGTCCCACATGCGCCGGCACACCGACGCCAAGTCCAGAACCGAGCGGTCGCCCGCCAGGTAGTACGCAAAGCGCTTGTCGACCGGCTGGCTGATCCGAGGCTCCTTGCACATGTCGCCCCAGTGGTTGACGTTGTGCCGCGACCCGTAGCCGGCCAACGGACCGGCGTGGTACGAGTCCAGATCCGCGTTGTGGCGGACCATGGCCAGGGCCATCCGGAGCGCATCCTCGCGGCCGGTCACGAAGTAGGCCTGCCAGAGCCCGAGCCCCGGCAGGGCCTCCGAGTTGATGTACCCCAGCCCGCCGTAGTCGTGATGCCAGCGCCCGGACGGCAGCTCCATGCCCATCGGCAGGTCGAAGTAGTCCACGTAGCCGGTGCCGCCGTCGCGGACCATGGCATCGCCCAGGAAATCGAGGTACCGCTCCGCCCGCTCCTGCCACTCGCGACTCCGGCGGGCCGTCGCCGGCCACGTGACCGCCGCCCGGGCAAAGTCCGCCGGCGCCAGCCGGGCCGTAAGCGGCCGCGCATAGAACAGCGCCGCACGCGAGGCATTCGGCGTGTCGAAGAACAGCGCGAAATCATGCGTCTTCCGTATCCCGTGCGCGCCGAATCTCGGGTCGAAGGGGACCGTCTCCGGCTTCCAGGTGCACGGCCCTTCGTACGTGTTCGCGTACGCCAGATCGCTGTAGCGCTGCAGGTCCAGGCGCTCGGCTCGCGCCGGATAGAGGCCGATGCGGAGCAGGCCCTCCGCCCCGTCGATGGACAAGCTCTTCGGGTGGTTTTGCCAGAAGTCGCGAACGGCGGCCGCCACTCGCCCGCGGGCTCCAGCCAGCTCCATCCATCCGTCGCTGCGCAGCCCCTCGCCGCCGAACACGCCGCGCCGCGCGCGGTCCACCCAGCGCGTCACGCGCCAGTGCGAGGCGGAGTCCTGGAACAGCTCGGCGTGGCGGAAGTCCGGGCACCAGTCGATCCTCTGGCGCGGGACACGCACCTCGCCGCCGTCGTCGCCCCCGAACGCGAACGACTGGCCCGCGCCGACATCGGCCGCGAGCTCGACCTCGGAAGCGCGCACAAAGTCCTTCGCCGGGTCGCCGTCGTACACGACGCTGTGCGTGAGCCGGAGCTGGGCCAGCCCGGCCATCGCCTCGATCCGCAGGACGTAGGGCCCAAACGTCCGGCCGTCCGGGGCGGCGTGCGCGCCGGCGATCCGAATGACTGCGCGGCGCGGGCCGGCGACCTCAACGGCGACTTCGCGGGGCGATGCCGAAGCCCGGTACGCCCGCGGGCCGTCCGCGTGGTCGATGGCCGCGCGCAGGTCCATCCCGCCGGCAAGCCGCCGCCAGACGCGGCCCGCCCGGACCTCGATCGACGGCACCAGCGGCCCGCTGTCCCGGACATCGAAGCGCAGGCGATCGGTTGCCACGGAAACGCCGCCGGCCCGCCGCCGCACGCGCACGACCGCGGCCGCGCCGATGGCTCGCCGCGCGGCGTGGACGAGGGACAGCCGGAGGACCCGCCCGCCGGCGATCGTGAGCCGGGAGACGGTGACGAGCACCCACTTCGCGCTGCCGTCATCCCAGCGGGCCTGCACATCGACCTGCGCGGGAAGCAGGCGTCCGCCCGGGGCGGCGATCCGAAGCGAAGCCCCTGCGGGAGCCTTTCCGCTGGGCACGGGGACGCCCCACGACAGCACGTCGGAGGACCGTGCCTGGCCGGTGGTTTCATGGACCTCAAAGCGGGTGACCATGCGCATGGATAACGCCTCGGGATGCTTGCGGTATCGCGCCTCAGAGATCGGCGCCGGATCAAGGGGCGGCACGGCGGCGTCCCTCAGAGCCAGGCGAGTTACGCTTCCTTCGGCATGCCGATCGGGGCGGGCTCCGGCCCGACCGGCGCATCCGACTCCCTCGCCGCGTCTCACGCCCCTGAGGACGGCGAAGCCGCCACGCCAGCCCTTGATGCGGCCAGCGACTCGGCCATCAGTTCGGCCACATCCTTCACCCGGACGTGCTCGTACTCCGACTTCGTCTTGAGCCCGTCCTCGAACATCAGCAGGCAGTACGGGCAGGAGACGCAGATCGTCTGGGCATGCGCGTCGAGCGCCTCGGTGACGCGCGCCACGTTGATTCGGGTATCCCGGTCCTGCTCCATCCACATCCCGCCGCCGCCGGCTCCGCAGCAGAACGAGTTCTCCCGGCACCGCTTCAGCTCAACCGGCGCCGAGCCTGCGGCCGCCGCGATGACGCGCCGGGGGGCATCGTACACGTCGTTGTGGCGGCCGAGGTAACAGGGATCGTGGTACACGAGCCGCCCGTAGCCGGCCTTTGGAGCCCGGGGCAGGCGACCGGATGCCACGAGCTGGTCGATCAGCTCGCTGTGGTGCAGCACCTCCAGCTCGATCCCGTAGGCGCGGTAGTCGTTCTTGAGGGTCGAGAAACAGTGCGGGCAGATCGTGACGATCTTGCGGACCCCGCGCGCGCGGAAGAGCTCGACGTTCCGGCGGGCCATCTGGTCGAACGCATACTCGTTCCCGAGGCGGCGCAGGCTGTCCCCGCAGCACCACTCGTCGCGGCCCAGCAGGCCCCACGAAACGCCGGCCGCATCCAGGAGAGCTGAGACCGCGAGCGAGACCTGCTTCGTCCGCGCGTCGAACGCCCCGGCGCACCCGACAAAGAAGAGGTACTCGGTCTCGCCCGAGAAGGGCCGCGTCTGGATGTTGGCGCACCACTTCGTCCGCTCGCTCGGGGCGATGCCCCAGGGATTCCCGCGCTGCTCCATGTTCTCGAAGAGGTTCAGGAGCTCGGGCGGGAACCGGGCCTGCATCTCCACCAGGTCCCGGCGCATCTTCAGGATCTTCGGCATCTGCTCGATCAGCACGGGGCACGCCTCCATGCAGGCGCCGCACGTCGTGCACGACCAGATGGCCGCCTCGGCCACCGTGCCCTCCCCGGCTTCCGCGCCGGGCCCGCCGATCAGCGGGCGAGCCGGGCTCTCTCCGCGCCGCATGGCCGGCCCGTTCTCGAGCAGATTGATCTTGATGTCGTGCACCACGAGCCGGGGGTTCAGCGGCTGTCCGGTTCGGTAGGCCGGGCACACGTCGGTGCAGCGGCCGCACTCGGTGCATGAGAACGAATCGAACAGGTCCTTCCACGAGAGCCGGTCCACGCGCCCGCCGCCGAACGCGCGGCCCGCCTCAAACTCCTCGCGCGGCAGCGTGTTCACCTTGCCCAGGCTGCGGAGGTAGCAGTTCGGGATCGCGGTCAGAATGTGCATGTGCTTGCTGTGCGGGAGGTAGTTGAGGAACGCAAGCAGCACCGCCGCGTGCGCCCACCAGAACCCCGTCAGCGCCCCCTCCCCGAGCGCGTCGCCGGCCAGGCCCGCGATTGCGCGCGACACGGGTTTCCACGCCGCCAGCTGCGGGTCGACCGCGCCCGTCGCGATCGCGCTCGCGCCGGCGCCGAAGAAGGCGACCATGAGCGCCGCGATGAGTCCGAGAATGATGAAGGCATCCCGGCTGCGCGCCTCCATGTAGTCGGGTGGGAACAGCAGGCGCCGCCCCACGGCCGTCGCAATGGCCGCCAGGGTGAGCAGCGACACGGCGTCGAACAGCAGCCCCAGCCCGCACTGCGCCGCCAGCGGGAGCCGGTGGAACCCGACCGAAGGGAACGCGCCGCTGACCACGAACTCCGCGTTGGCCAGCATGAGCACGAGGAACGACCAGAAGATGGCCACGTGGTTGACGCCGAACGGCCGCGCGACCACGCGCTTCTGAGCGATCGCGTACAGCAGCATCTGGCCCACGCGCGTCCAGAAGGGCGTCAGGCGGGTGCGGTCGGCCGAGCCGACGGCGACCAGCCGGAACCGGGCGAAGCAGCTCGCCGCGAAGGCGAACACGCTCAGCGCGACCAGGACGGCGAACAGGTGTGAATGGCCCATGTCGATCTATGCCTTCGGCGCCGAGGCGCCACGCTGCCGCTTGAGCTCCCGGATGCGCCGCGTGAGCGCCGGGATGACCTGAAACAGGTCGCCGACAATCCCGTACTTCGCCACCTCGAAGATCGGGGCATCCCGGTCGCGGTTGATCGCGATGATGGTCTCCGAGTCCTGCATGCCGACCAGGTGCTGGATCGCGCCCGAGATGCCGCAGGCGATGTAGATCTTCGGCCGCACCGTCTTGCCGGTCTGCCCGACCTGGCGCTCGGCCGGCATCCAGCCCGCGTCCACCGAACCGCGCGAGGCGCCGACCACCCCGCCGAGCTCGCTCGCGAGCTCCTGGAGGATGGCGAAGTTCTCCTTGCCCATCATGCCCCGGCCGCCGGACACGATGAAGTCGGCCGCCGCGATGTCCACGGCGCCCTGCCCCTGCGCGTCCTCGATGATCTCGAGCACCTTCGCCGCAATCCCGTCCTCCGCAACCGGCACGGTCTCCCGCACGATAACGCCGCGGTTGGCCAGGTCGCGCGCCGGCATCGGCATCACGTGCGGCCGGACGGTCGACATCTGCGGGCGATTGCGCTCGCACAGGATCGTGGCCATGACGTTTCCGCCGAACGCCGGGCGCGTCTGCAGCAGATTCCGCGCGCCGTCGATCGCCAGCCCCGTGCAGTCCGCCGTGAGGCCGGTCTGCAGGCGCGTGGCCACGGCCCCGGCCAGATCGCGACCGAGCCCCGTCGCGCCCATCAGGAGCAGCTCCGGCCGGTACTGCTCCACGAGGTGGCACACGGCCTGCAGGTAGGCCGCCGTGCGGTAGCGCCGGAACACAGGCGCATCGACGAGGTACGCCTTCTGCGCGCCGTAGGCGAATGCCTCCGCGCAGAGGGACTCCACGCCATCCCCGATGACGACCGCGCTCAGCTCGACGCCGAGCGTCTTCGCCAGCTCCACGCCCTTGCCGAGCAGCTCCCACGAGACCTTCGCCGCCACGCCGTCCGTCTGCTCCACGAAGATCCAGACGCCCCGGTACGCGCGAAGCATGGCCGCCAGCTTCGTGCCCTCGTCGTCCGGCTCCTCGGCCGCCGGCGCTCCGCCCGCCTTAAGCGCCTCAAGAACCCGCTGCTCCTCGGCGGTGAAGAACATCTCCAGCGCCTGAACCGGGCACACCTTGACGCACTTCGTGCAGCCGATGCACTTCTCGAGGTTGACGATCGGCGCTCCCGCCGCGTCCATCGCGATGGCGTCCGCCGGGCACGCGCTTTCGCAGCGCGCGCCGCAGGCGATGCAGGTGCTGGGAAGCAGGCGGGCTTTGCCCCTCGGCCGCCTGGCCGACTTGGGCTTAGAACCCGGTTCCGGTGTGCTCATCGCCAGTTACCTCAAAGGGCCAGGATGTCCCGGCTGATCAGCCGATCGACCAGCGCCGCCGCGGCGCCCTGCGGATCGTGCGCCCCGTCCCCCACGATCTCGCCCTTCTCGCGCTCCGGCGAGAAGATGCGGTTCACCTTGGTCGGCGAGCCCTTCAGCCCGATCGTATTCGGATCGATGCCCAGCATCGCGTTGTTCCAGACCGGGACCGTCGCCTGAGCCGCGGCCAGCCGCATCGGGACCGTCGGGTAGCGGGGGCGGTTGATCTCGCGGACGACCGTAATCACGGCCGGCAGCGGCGCCTCGACGATCTCGTGGCGGCCTTCGAGCTTGCGACGCACACGCACGGTGCGCGCCTTGAGATCGACCGCGATGACCTGATCCACGAGCGTCAGCTGGCTGTACCCCAGCCGCGTGGCGATGCCGGGGCCGACCTGGGCCGTGTCGCCGTCGATCGTCTGCTTCCCGCAGAGGACGAGCGCGACCTCCTCGCGCTCCGCCAGCCGCCGAATGGCCGAGGCGAGCACCTGGCTCGTCGCCAGCGTATCCGCCCCGGCGAACGCTCGGTCGGACAGCAGCACCACCTCGTCGGCGCCGACGGCCAGGGCTTTGCGGAGCGTCACCTCCGCGTTCGGCGGCCCCATTGACAGAGCGGCCACGCGCAAGCCGACGGATTGCTTCAGCCGCAGGCTCTCTTCAAGGGCGTGGGTGTCGAACGGATTGACGATGAACGGGATGCCTTCCCGCATCAGCGTGTTCGTCACCGGGTCGATCCGCACCTGCGTCGTATCCGGAACCTGCTTGACACAGGCGACCGCCCACATAGTCGGGAACCTCTCAGGCGGGCGACGCGCGTCTGTCGCCCAGCCGTTTCTGCCGCTCAACCGCTGGATCGCCGGGACGCCGTACCCACCAAACCCGTACGCCAGAAAAAGCGTCAGGAATCTTAGAGCAAGAGCCCCCCGGGGAGCAACACCGCAACAAGGCTTAATGCGCGGCCGGAATGGCAGATCGGTCGGTCTTGTCCCAAAGCACTTTGGAGCCGACTTGGAGAGCCCGCATCTCTGACAGGATTTGCAGGATTCTACAGGATTGTGGCGGCCGCGGACGGGCCATAGGTGCTGATGCTCAACTCGCAGGCCAGACCATTCTTCTCAAGCATGCTCTTCGGGCGCAACTCCTCCTCGGGCGGCGTCTCAAACCAGAAGCGGGCCTTGCGGTCAGCAAGATGAGTCCTCCGTCACTTGGTTTCTACAGCCGCATCGGAACCGGCGAGGCTGGTCAGCCCACCTCCCGCCAGCCAGCGCCTGGCATCGGCATCGTCGCGCAGATACGCGTCCCAGAAGGCCAGCGTGACTCGGCGGATGATCTCCTCGAAGCGCCGATCCGTCGGCCGCTCGGGGCGGCGGCGGGGTGCCCCAGCGAACACCATGTGATCGCCCCCCTTCAAGATGATCAGAAACTGGCCGGGCGCGGAGATGCTGTCGAATGGAACCCGCCGCTGCTCCGGCGTCGTATCGGTGATCGGCGATGCGTCCTCCGTGCCGGTCATGCGCAGACACGGCGCGCGGAACTCGGCGTACGATGCGCGGTCCTCCGGCGTCCCGCGCGCCGGGGCGCTGAGGGCTACGCACGCCCGGACTCGCCGATCGCGCAGGTCGATCGGCCGCACGCCGCGCCCGAAGACGCGGCCCGACACCGCCAGCGCGGTATAGGCGCCGTACGAATGCCCGCCCACGCCGACCCGGCCCATGTCGATGCGCCCCGCCAGGGGTTGGCCTGGCTCCCGGTTCGCGGCCGCGAGGCGATCCAGCACGAACGTGATGTCCTTCGGGCGGTTCACATTCTCTATCGGATCCTTGACCGCATCGCGCATGGCATCGAGCGGCCGCGCCTTCCCCTGCCAAACCGAGGCGTCGCTCTTCGGATGCTGGGGATGCACGCTGATGTAACCGTTGGACGCCCAGCACTCGCCCAGGTAGGAGTATCCGTCCCGAGAGCCTCCGAGGCCGTGGGAAAAGACGATGACCGGACACGCGCCCGTGGCGTCGGCCGGGTAGTAGACTTTCACGGGCACCGTGCGGGAGCGGGCGTCGTCCCGCCACTCGAGGCGTAGCGTATCGACGCGGTGCAGGCTCGCGGGATAGGCCGCACCCGCCGCCGACAGGACGCACACGGCCAGAGCCCAGCTCAACGCGACCCGCACGGCGCACCGCCCGCCGCGCGTCAGAGGCTCTGGGTGAACCGATGGACGACACGGAGGTCGTCCCTCCATGTTGCGAGACAGCCGAGTCTGCCGATGCACTGGAGGGTCGGCCTCCGTGCCGACCGCACTGAAGCACGTCGAAATCGATTTACTCACAACATCTCAGCCCGTTCACCGCCCATACATCTCGCGGCTGATCTCCAGGAACTCCCGGCACATGGCGTCGATCGCCTCGCGGCGGTGGCCCGCGCCCTGGGGATCGACGTACCAGCGCGGCAGGAACCCGCCGGACGGGCGGCCAAGCTGGCGCGCCATCTTCCGGCAGTACGCCCGGATGTCGTCGAGCGAGCCGCGCGCCATGGTGTTCTGGATGTCAACCGGCGCAAAGAACGTGACCCGTCCGCCAAACCGCGCCTCCAGCAGGTCCAGGCCCATGTTCTCCTGCTGGTCCATGTGCACGACGTCCATGCCCACCTCGATGAGGTCGTCCATGATGTCCACGATGTAGCCGCAGCTGTGGAGGAACGTGTCGAGGCCGGCCGCCCGCGCCGCCGCGAAGACCCGGGCGTAACGCGGCTTCCAGAGCGCGCGCCAGGACTCCGGCGCGATCATCAGCCGGTCCTGCAGCCCCCAGTCGTCGCAGAAGATGTAGCCGTCCGCCCCGGCGGCGGCATACTTCGCGATGGCCACGAGGTTCATCTCGACCAGCACGTCGAGCAGGCGACAGAGCTCCCCGGGATGCTCGTGGATGTCCATCCACAGGTTCTCCAGGCCGCGGATGAAGTGAGCGCGCTCGTACAGCGAAATGCCCGAGGCCAGCAGGTACTTGTCCCCCGCCCGCTCTCGGGCGCCGTCCAGCGTCGTCCACCGGTGCGGAGACCGGATGTCCGGGATCGGCAGGCGCTCGAAGCCCGCCCAGTCCTTCAGCGGATAGCGCTTCACCTCGCCGAGCATGCAGATGCCGATGTTCTCCCACTCCGCGCCCCACTCGTCGAGCCCGCTGTTGGGCCGCGCATCCGGCGACTGCGCCATCCCCACGAACGCGAAGTCCGTGCCGAAGGGATCCGGAAAGTCGTGCGGGAGCCACGCCGGATCCTGGAATCGAATCGCCCGTCGAACCGCCTCGCGACTGATCATCGCCCCTCCTTCATCGCATCAGCCGGAACCATCAGCGTGTCGCGGAAGAACGCGAACGCCTGGGGCACATTGAGCATCCGGATCGGCGCCCACGCCTTGTACCCCGCCATTGACCACACCTGCCCGTCCTGCCCGTCCGGCACGTCGATCAGGAGCAGATCGCCCGGCTCGATCGCCACCGGCCGCCCCGCGCCGTCGCGGATGCGGACCGGGATCGCGCCGGGCGCGTGGATCGCCACCTTCCGGAGCCCGGACGGGACATAGAAGAAGAGCTCCTGCGACAGATCGGGACTGGTGAACGACTTCGTAATCAGCGGCACCCCGGCCGGAACCTGGATGTCGAACCGGGTCTTCTGATCGAACACCTCGAACCGATACCGCCCGGGCCGGCGCGTCGGAATCACCAACTCCTTCCACTCGCCGTCTGCCGGCAGGCGCTCGTCCATGATCCGGCGCTCACGCGCGTCCCAGGCCGAGAACCGGTCGCCCGCGGAGTTGGGCTGGTTCGCCACGCGGACCCGCACGGTGATCGACGGCATGCCCTTCGGCGCATCGACTTCGAACCGCGTCAGTCCCGCCATGTTCATCGCCCGGGAGAAGCGGTTGGTGCCCGGCGGAGCGGGCGGGGCGAGCGGAACCAGCTCGCCCGAGTAGGCTCTCATCTCCACGTCAACGACCGGATACCGCACGGCGCCGTCCGCCATCAGCCCGGCCAGCTCACCCGCCGCGAGCGGCGTGGCGCGCGTCCACCCCGGGGCGTCGGCCTTCTTGGGGTCGAAGTCCGGGGCCAGCCCGGAGTCGCGCTCATACCGCGCCAGCAGGAGCTGCTGCATGCGGTAGGAATGAACCATGCAGTTCAAGTCGATCCGCCACAGCCAGGTCACCAGGTCCGACGTCCGGGCCCGACGCTCCGCCGATCCGGCCTTTGCCGCCTGGTATTCGCTCCAGAGCCGCAGGTAGTGGACGTATGTCTCGTAGTCGCCGATGCGCGCGAGAACGGCCTCGTTCCCCGCCGCGAGCCGCCGGGCTTCGGACAGGTCGCGGTAGGACAGCCCCAGCTCGATCCGCGTTAGCAGGAAACCGCTCGCCCAGCGCTCGAGCATCCGCTTCATCGCCGGAGCGGCCGGACCGAACGCCAGGCGGTGGAATTCCTCCATGATCGCATGCTCGTCCGCCTTGGGGTCCCACAGCAGGCGCGAGGCGACGTACCAGGTCGGCCCCAGGGCTCCCCCGCTGTACGTGCTCTCATTGCTGAGGCCCTCGACGCCGTGCTCGTGCCAGTACCGGATCCGCTCAGGCGCCGCACGCAGGTAGTCGAACGACGGCATGTCCTGAGTCCAGTCGGGGATGGACCAGTAGGTGTACAGGCTCATCCGGGGCACCTTCTTTCCCCACGCCGCGAGCAGCTCGTCGCCGGAGAGCCCCGTGCGCTGAAACCCGTACGGGATGACCGCGACATAGACGTTGGGCTCCAGCGGTATGGTCGGCACGGCCGCGTGCTCGTTGTACGCATAGAGGCTCACGCACCTCCCGGGAAACTCCTTCTGAACCGCGCGCGCCACCTGGTTGGCCAGGAAGAACACCCGATCGCTTACCGAGCCGGACCCGATCTTCCGGCAGTCCGGGCACTCGCAGTGGCCGCCGCCGTCGGACGGCTCCACGGACACGGCAAACGCGCGCGGACTGTCCGGGCTGGCGGTCACGGCCTGCCGCAGGGCGCGCAGCCGCTCCTCAATGTAGAGGCGGACGGCGTCGGGGTTGGAGGCGCACGGCTTCACGCCCGCGGCCCAGGGCAGGCGCTGGCCGTTCACCATGGCCCGATACTCGGGATGCGCCTCGAGCTCCGCCTTGCACGCGATGCTGAACGCCTCGCCGGCGTGCCCGGCCATCGAGAACTCGCCGCCGAACCGGTTGCGCCGCTTCCACGCCTCCCACCGGTCGCGCACGGTCAGCTTCGGGTCCACCGGATTCGAGGGGCCGAATCCGCCGGTCCCGAAGAACGCGCGCAGGCGGAACGCGGGCGTCATCACGCGATCGACCGTGATCCGCACGTCGGGACGGGCGGGGATAACCGTCCAGTTCTCGCCCGGCATCAGCCACCGGCAGCCCAGCTCCTGCAGGTAGAAGTAGATCCCCTGCGCGAGACCCGCGTTGGCGTTCGCGACGATGAACAGCCGCTCGCCTTCGGAGCGGATGACGAACGGCTCGCGCCCCTTGCCCTTGAGCGCGCGCACCGCGTCGGCCGGCGCCCCGGGCAGATCCGCGCGCAGGAGCAGGATTCCCTGCTCCGGCAGGGCATTGGTCTGGATGTCAAACGGCCGTCCGGTCATCCGGGCCAGGGAACTCACCAGATCGGCCACGCCGGCCGCCAGCTCGTCCGCCGCCGCCGTGGGCGCGTAGACGACACCGCCGTACCCCGGGCCCGCCGGCTCCGCCCCTGCCGCTCCGACGACCACCGCCGCCATGACGGCGCACACTGAAGCCCATCTCATGCTTCCGCCCTCCGTTATGACCATGCACGACGCCCGCTCACCGGCCCGCAGGAACCCGCCCCACCGGCGCCACGTAGACCGCGAACTCGTCCACTCCGTCCACGCGCAGGAACGAGTCCATCAGGTCCTGCCGGTAGGCCGCAATGGCGCACGTGCCGGCGCCGATGCACTCGCAGGCCAGGTAGAGATTCTGGCAGACATGCCCCGCGTCCAGCGCCATCACCTTGTACGAGGCGTCGCCGTAGCGCCACTCCATGCGGGCCGGAACCGCCGTCCAGACGAACACCGCGGCCGCTGATCCGGCGAAGGACTGCCCGTGCACCGCCTCGATGATCCGGTCGTCCGCCTCGGGATCCGCGAACTCGAACACGACCTCGTGCTCCGACGGGAGATAGCGATACACCCCGACTTCCAACCCCGCTACGCGCAGCGCCACGATGTACGTCTCGAAGGCGTGGCGGGCGCCGGCCGACGGCACCGTCCGGAGCATCACCCCCTGCCCCACGCGCCGCCGCACGCCCTGAGTGGACCAGAGAAGGAAACTCAGTTCGTCGATCGTCAGGGGCTCAGGCCCGAAGCGGCGCCGGCTCTCCCTCTGGCCGATCGCCTGTTCGACCGACACCGACTTCACGCCGTTCCAGCGGTCCGGCGCCGGGAGGACGGTTCGCGGCGCATCACTACGACACGGCTTCTCCATCGGCGGCGGCGGCACGCCGCGGTTCTGGGGCGTACGGCTGAAGTCGACCTCCATCCGCACGTCGTCCTTGAGGAAATACCGTCCAGTATCGCGATCAATGCGCGCGGCCATGAGGATCCCCTCCACTGGAACTCCGGAAGGGTAGTGCATCACCCGCACGCCCGCAAAGCGGTTTTGCAGCGCCAGCGAGTACAATCAACCGGAATGCGCGATGAGGAAGCGAAAGAGTGGCGGGAGCGACGGGACTCGAACCCGTATGGAGCATGGGAGTTGGGAAAAATTTGTTACCGGATCAGAATGGTGGTTCCGGCATTGCGGGCCAGCAGCCAGACCACTGTGCCGTTGACAGCCGCATAATCGCCGACCCCCGCATTTGC
>CAYSLU010000019.1:42529-67373 GCA_964431965.1 uncultured Verrucomicrobiota bacterium | reverse complement strand
GCGGTGTCCAGAAAGTGGTTGGCAAGCCGCCATCTTGACCTAGAATGACGACGGGAGAGGCGTTATGAGCGGATCAGCTGTCGAAGGGAGGTGCGTATGCCAGCCAAGATGATCAAGGAGCTACTCAACAAGCATCGGACCAAGTACGTCACCATCACGCATTCGCCGGCCTTTACGGCGCAGGAGGTGGCGGAGTCCGCGCACATCCGGGGCATCGAGATGGTCAAGACGGTTGTCGTGAAACTGGACGGGATGCTGGCCATGGCGGCTGTGCCGTCGACCTTCCACGTCAATCTGAAGGCGCTGGCGGCGGTGACCGGCGCGAAGGAGGCGAAGCTGGCGACGGAGGACGAGTTCAGGGGCCGATTCCCGGGCTGCGAGCTGGGGGCCATGCCGCCCTTCGGGAACCTCTACAACCTGGAGGTCTATGCGGACCGCCGGCTCGCGGAGGACCAGGAGATCGCGTTCAACTCGGGAACCCATACGGAAGTGATCCGAATGGCCTACGCGGACTTCGAGCGCCTAGTGAAGCCGACCGTCGTCGATATGACGGCGTAAGCGGGCTTAGACAGAGGCGAGGCGTGCGAGGTCGGGACGGCCGGTCAGCCGGGCCTCGACCGTACGGTCGAGGAACAGCTGCTGGCCGTCCTTGAGCGCGCTCAGGCGGTCGTCGATGCGGATCTCAACCTGCGGTTGACCGGTGCCGGCCTCGCGGCCCAGCGCGCGCACGATCTCCCGGAGCTGCCCGACCGCGAAGTCCTGCGCGTCGCCGATATTGTTGAAGGTCGGCGTTCCGGGGAGCCCTTCCAGCCGGTACAGCCCCTTCTCGTTCACGGCGATCGTCACCCGGCGGTGGATACGCACGAGGCTCGTGATCGCGCCGATCGCGTTGGCGACGTCGGCGTGGGCCGGAATGATGGCCTCGGCATGCAGGAGCCGGGCGGCCGCCGGCAGAAAGAAGTGGGCCGGCGCCCCGATGCCGATGACCGGCACCTTCAGCGCGATGCGCACGCTGAATCCGTCGTCGCGGTCGCCCAGCGCCCGGTTGATGAGTGCCATGGCCGCCGGCGACTCGGTGATGGCGTCCGCGTCAGTCTCGTCCGCGAGCTGCTTCTTCAGCAGCTCGAACGCCAGCAGGTGGACGAAGCGCGCGAGCCCCTGCTCGATGAGCGTGGGGCGCTCGATGCGCATCAGGCGGGCATAGAGGTCGCACACCTTCCGCGCGGCGGCTGCGTCCCACAGCTGAAGCCGGCCGTCGGCGTGCAGCAGGTCCGTCGGCGTCAGGCCGCAGCGCTGGACGATATGATCCTCCTCGAGCTGCGCGAGCGGAAGAAAATGCTCGGCCATGCTCTCCTCGCGCTGGACGAGCTCTTCGACGGAGTGCGGGCGCTCTTTCAGGCGCGCCACGACCTGGGCCTCGCGACCGCTGTGCACCCGGCGGTGCGAGTAGGGCGTGAGCGTCAGGAGCTCCATGCCCCGCGTCGATACATCGAAGCGGTTGAGGTGGTGCTCCAGCCAGTCCAGCGCCTGGGCGGTCTTCGGGTGCTGGGCGGAGAGCCAGGCCACCGGCGCAATGCGCTGCGGGCCGATCTCCAGCTGGCCGTTGACCAGCGCGACGCGGCTGTCGCCGCCGAGGCCGAGCGTGCGCATGTCCAGGGCTTCGACGTGGGTCTTCCATCGGCCGACCGTGGCGCCGTCCGCACAGGTCTGGACCGTGCCGTGGCGGATCGTCGCTGTGTCCGTCGTGGTTCCGCCGATGTCCACGACGATCGCGTCCGGCGCGCCCGTGAGGTAGCTGGCCCCCGCCACGCTCGCGGCCGGTCCGGAAAGGATCGTCTCGACCGGACGCTGCCGGGCGGACTCCAGGCTCATCAGGGATCCGTCGCTCTTGACGACCATTACGGGCGCGCGCAGGCCGCGGCGGCGCACCGTCGTCTGCACCTTCTCGAGGAAGGCGTCGAGGCAGGGGATGATGCGCGCGTTGAGCACGGCCGTCTCGGCGCGGATGCGGTAGTTGAGGCCCTCCGACACGTCGTGGCCGCAGGTCACGATGGCGTTGGTCTCCTCGCGGATCGCCGCCCGGATCTGCAGCTCGTGGGACGGATTCGCATGGCTGGCGTAGCCGGCCACGGCGAAGGCCTGTACGCCCTGGCGGTCGATCAGGTCCCGCACGACCCGGCGGACGTGCGCCGGATCGGTGGGGACCAGCTCGCGGCCGTCGATCTCCAGCTGGCCGCTCACGATCGACACCAAGTCGTGCGTGAAGTTCTCGGGGTCGGACCACCCATACGGCGGCATCAGCAGGAGGCCGACTTTCTGTCCGCGGCCCTCGACGATGGCGTTGGTCGCGAGCGTCGTGGATACCGACACGAGATCGACCTCGGCGAAGCGGCTCGCGTCGAGCTGGTCCAGCGCCGCCTCGATCCCGACGGCATAGTCCCACTTGGTCGTCAGCCCCTTGGCCTTTTGGATCACCGCGTGGGTGTCGAAATCGTAGATCACGATGTCCGTGTACGTCCCGCCCGCGTCGATGCCCAGTCCCAGGCGGGCCCGCGGCCCGGAGTCGGCGGGCGCCGCATCGGGCGGCTCTTCGCTCACGACGACCGGGGCCGCGGATGCGGCCGCGTCGGCCTCCCGGACCGGGACGGCCCGGAGGTGACGCCGCGCGGCGTCATAGATCGTGGCGTAGTGGGGCGGCACGATCAGGATCCCGTCGGAGGATTCCTGGGCGGTGAGCAGGCGGATCAGCAGGTCGTGCGTGCCGGGCAGCTCCTCGTAGCGCCAGCCGAACTCGGTGGCCATGGCCTTGGCCATGCCGGAGTAGTGCGCGCGGCTTGCGGTCCCTTCGCCGGTGTCGATGAATGCCGCGCGCTGGTAGTTGCGGTGCCAGCTGGTGAGGAAGTCGCGAATGGCCTCCGCGTGTTCGCGGCCGTACTGGCCCACGAGCCGGTCGAAGTCATGCTCGATGGGGCTGCCGCACTCGGCGGGCTCCTTCTCCTGCGAGCTCCAGGGGCGGACCTTTCCCTCGACCCAGCCGGCGGAAACGTAGTAGGTGCCGGGGTACTTGGCGAACTGCTCGCGGTACGCGCGGTCGGAGCCCAGAAAGAGCGCGATGCAGTCGTGCACGAGCGGGATGGCCAGCGGAACGGCGCGCGCCTGCAGCCCGACGCTGCCGCGCCCGCATACGCCGTAGCCGACGGCGATCAGGTCGCACGTGTTGGAGGCCGACGCGGCGTCGATCGCCTGCTGCAGGCGCAGGCGCAGCTCGTGCGGGTTGTTGTGCAGGCCGCCGGGCAGGAACGACAGCGTCACGTCCAGGCCGAGCCGGTCGGCGACGGCGCTAAGGTCCACGGCCAGGACGCCGCATGCGATGACGTGGATGCGGCGGGGCGCGGGTGCGGCACCGGCCGGGGCGGAGGATTCAGGTCGGGTAGTCATGATGGGCAACAAGTTTACCGCAGCGGTGCCGTCCATGCAAAGAAGCGCTGGGAGCGAGGGGGGAGTGGGTGCGGCCAGATTGGGCAAGGGTTCAGGGTTCGGGGTTCAGGTGACAAACAGGTGTCTGTTATGCGCTCTGGATCCTGACACCCTGAACCCTGGCTCCTCAGTCCGGGCCATAGTCACACTTCTTGCTGGTGTCGGGCGCGTCGGCATTGAGGTCGCACGGCAGGCCTGATAGCGTAGGCCGACATCTGCTGTGTCTGTGTCGCGTGATGGCCGCCCCGAAAGATGGGAACGGCGGCTACGGGTTTCGTGCGAGACCGAGAGGATGCGAATCCATGCGTGTGTGTGCTTCTGACTTGCGGTTTGGCTGGCTGGTCGGGCTGTCGGCGCTTTGGGTGATCGCGGGCCTGGGGGGCGAGACCGTTGGCGCTGGGGTGGAGGCGGTTGATCTGGTGCGCGACGGAGCGCCGAGGGCCGTGCTGGTGCTGCCGGCCGGGCCGCAGGCGGACGAGATGCTGGCCGCCCGTGAAATCGCCGAGTACGTGCTGCGGATGTCGGGTGCGCTCGTCCCGACGGTCACCAATCCGCCCGCCGCGCCGGCTGGCCTGCCGATCTACATCGGGCAGCAGCTGTTTCCCGGATCCGAAGCGACGATCAAAGCCGTTGGCGCGGATGCGGCCTCCTTCATCGTGTCGGTGAATCCCGGCGGGATCCGGCTGGCCGGCCTGTCACCCGAGGGTACGCTGTTTGCCGCCTACGAGCTGCTGGAGCAGCTCGGCGTGCGGTGGTTCATGCCGGGGGACATCGGGACGGTGATCCCCTCGAACCGAACGGTGCGGCTCGCCGTGCAGGAGACGGTACAGGTTCCGTCGTTCGGCGCCCGGCTTCTTCAGCAAGGCACATTCGGGGCCTGGGGGCGCCACACGCGACAGGGCGGCGTTTCCTCGGGCGCGCACGGCTTTCCGATCAAGGTGGATCCGAAAGAGCATCCGGAGCTGTTCTGCGAGGAGGGCGGGCGTCGCACGGGACACCTCCGCGTGGATGACCCGGAGGTGTTGCGCCTGACCACCGAGGCGACGCTCCAGTACTTCCGGAAGCATCCGGACCAGAAGTACATCTCCATGGGGCCGGACGACGGGGCGGGCTTTGGAAGCAGTCCGTGGGACGCGGGAGACATGGATCCCCTGAGCGGGAAGGTGTCCATCACCGATCGTCTCACGAAGTTCTTCAACCTCGTCCTGGCGGATGTGCAGAAGGAGTTTCCGGATGCCGGGATCGGGTTCTACGCCTACGCGCAGTACATGCGCCCGCCGGTTCGCGAGAAGCCGAATCGGGGCGTTCTACCAGTGCTGGCCCCGATCGACGTGTGCCGGTTCCATTCGATCAACAATCCCATGTGCGCCGAGCGGGCCTACATCAGGACCGTCATCGACGGCTGGCAGGCCCTGGGGAGCACGGTGTTCTACCGCGGCTACTGCTTCAACCTCGCCGACCAGGGGCTTCCGTTTTCCATGCTTCGGCAGATTGCCGACGAGCTGCCGTATCTGCACGAGAAGGGCGTGATCGGGTGCCGCGTCGAGTGCATGCCGATGCTCGGGCACCACGCGCCATCTCTGTATCTCGCCACGCGACTGATGTGGAACGTGAAGGCGGATCCGCGCCGGATCATGGACGATTACTTTGCCGGCCTCTACGGCCCGGCCCGTGCGCCGATGCAGGCCTATTTCGATCTGCTGGAGGACACGTTCGCGCGGGCCGACTTCCACACCGGCAACGTGTTCGACATGCCCAACATCCTGACGCCGGCCGTCATGCAATCGCTTGGCGAGCAGCTCGCAGGCGCGGCGCGTGCCGCCCAGGGCGCAGACTCGGTCTACGCGAAGCGGGTGGCCATGGTCCAGCTCGCGCACGATTACGGCGAGGCGAACCTGGCCATGATGCGGTCGCTCTACGGCCTTCAGTTCGATGCAGCCAAGGCGGCGCACGACCGCGTGCTGGAGCTGCTCGCCCAGGCCGTGGCCTGCGATCCGCCGGCGCTCTACGAGCGGTCGAGCGCCGGATACCTGCGGCGCTTCTGGACCCCGACGGTCACCTCGGGTTACGCATGCACGCAGGACGGGAACGCGATGGTGTGTTCGCTCCCGGACGAGTGGCTGTTCCTGCTGGATCCCTTGGATGGCGGAGAGGCGCTTGGCTTCTACAAGCCTGAAATGGGGACGGGGAGCTGGGCCTCGCTCAAGACGCGGAGCCGGTCCTGGAGCAGCCAGGGGCTCCGGTATTACAAGGGCGAGGCGTGGTACCGGACCACCGCGGCCGTTCCGGCCGCGTACGCGGGCCGGCCCGTTCATCTCTGGCTCGGCGGCATCGATGACTTGGCGTCCGCGTGGGTCAACGGCCAGCCGCTGCCGCTCGTGAGTCGCGGGTCGGCGCCGTTCGGCAAGCCCTGGGACTTCGACGCCACGGCGGCGGCGCGGGCCGGGGCGGACAACGTGATCGTCGTCAAGGTCTCCAACCGCGCGGTGAACGAACTCGGAACCGGCGGCATCACCGGCCCCGCCATGCTCTGGTCGCCCGCCGACACCAACCCCGCCGCCATCCTCTCCGCCGTCGCCCCGGTATTGGAGAGCCCGAGGCAGAAGGCGAGAGCGTCCAAGGCCCAGCGCTGAACGTCGGCTTGCGGCGGGAGCGGTGTCGGCTCCGTCGTCAGGCAACTGTCCGCTGGCTGGATCGCTCGTGGCGGCGGGCGGGGGATCGGGACGGGCGGAAGAAACGAGTGTGTTCCGCTGGCTTCCGGTTGGCGGACGGATAGGGCGGGCCCATCAGAAGAGATACAACATGAGATTCATCCTCCTGGGTTCCGGCGCCGTTCGGCCTGACCTCGAACACTGGGGCCCCGGCCAGGTCGTTCAGGTCAAGGGAAGGAACCTTCTCTTCGACTGCGGTCGCGGCGCCTCCATGCGCCTCGTCGAAGCAGGCATCCCCTTGGAATCCGTCGCCGACGTGTTCTTCACGCATCACCACTACGACCACAACTGCGACTTCCCTTATCTGTTCCTGACCTCATGGGTCCTGGGGCGCCGGGTCCCCATGCAGGTCGTCGGCCCCCGGGGTACCCGGGACTTCTGCGACAACCTGTTCCAGAGGACCTATAGGGAAGACATCGAGTCTCGCCGCGGCCATCCGAACTACAGTTTGCGTGGCGAGGACTACGAGGCGCTGGACATTCTTGATGAGGGCCGCACGCTCGTCTTTGACGGATTCGTCATCAAGACCACTCATCCCGTCCACAAGCAACCCGTGATCGACAACCTCGCCTACCGCATCGAGGCAGACGGAAAGGCTATCGTCGTGGTCGGCGATACGACCGTGTGCCCCAACCTGATGGAACTCGCCGCCGGAGCGGACCTGCTAGTGCACGAGTGCTCGTTCCCGTCCGCCGTGCTGACGAAAGAGAAGTGGGTCGGCTTCCACACCGATCCGCGGGAACTGGGCACCTGGGCCAAGGCAAGAGGCGTCAGGCGACTTCTCATCAAGCACTTCTGTCTGAGGCCCGGCGTCGTCACGCTTGAGACCCTCGTCGACGAAGTCCGCAGCACCTTCGGCCGTGAGGGTCTGATCGTGGGCAAGGATCTCATGGCTATCGAGGTTTGAGGAGCCATCTGGTAAGAGACCATTCATGAACAGATCTCGTACTGCTTTGCCTCTCGCGGTTGTCCTTGGTCTTGCCGTCGCTTCCTCTACTCTGGGGGCTGTCCCTCCGTGGGAAGCTGCGGACCTGACCCCTGTCACGGTCCTCGCGACACCCCGGCATGCGCCCATCCCTCTCGTCAGGGGCGGCCAGCCCGTCGCCACGCTCGTGATCGCGGACACGCCGCCCGTCCTCCTCCGAAACGCTATCGACAAGCTCCAGCTCTTCTTCGAAAAGACGACGGGCACCCGCCTGGCCGTCACCAACGTCGTCCCCGATGGGCCCGCCCTCGTTATCGGCCCATGTCCCCAAGCTGCTGCAGTCGGCCTCGTCCCGGACAAGCTGCCCGTGGAAGGGTTCGCCATCAAGACCGATGGCGACAAGATCTTCATCGTGGGCCATACGAACTCGCCCGTGAACGGCACGGCCTGGGGCGTCTACGACTTCGCCGAGCGTTACCTCGGCGTTCGCTGGTTCCTGCCCATGCCCCAGACGAACGGCGATGATCTCGGCATCTCCGTCCTGCCCGCCCGGGACTTGACCGTGCCCCCCGTCTGGATCGAGGACAGCCCCGTCTTCCGCGTACGCGTCATTTGGCCCGACATGAGCGAGTCTTGGCGCGGCACCGGACTCAACATGGGCCCCCTGCATCGGTTCCTCCGCGCCGGCAACTCCTGGCCCGTCGAACTGGCCGTCCATACGCCCCGCTGGCAGAAGACGGCCTACACGAACGAACGGGCTGAGGTATTCCAACTCAAGCAGGACGGCACTCGCGATTTCGGCGTCCTCTGCTACAGCAACCCCAGGACGATCGAGTCCTACCTCGACCAGATACAGAACGCCGTGGACGGCAAGCCGTACAATCTCGGTATCATGGGTAAGACCGCCATCACCGTCTCCCCCGCCGACGTGGAGCTCGCATGCTATTGCGCGGCCTGCCAAGCCGCTTGGGATCGGCAGGGAGGCCAATACGGCACCGCTTCGAAAATCATGTGCGCCTTCGTGGACAAGCTAGCCCAGGAAGTCGAAAAGCGGTGGCCGGACCGCGGGTTCACCGTGATCTTCCTGCCCTATCTCAACTATACCGCCTGCCCCGACGGCGTGACGTTCCCGGGAAACGTCGAGGTGCAGATTTGTGGCATGCCGGGCTTCGCGGCCTACAAGGAACCGTCCATCCTCGCCGCCGAACAGGCCAACATCGACCGGTGGATCTCCGCCTCCGGCCGTAAGATCCAGAACTGGCACTATTCCGTCTGGCCGGCCCATAAGACCAAGGCCGCCTACCAATATCCGCATGTGGCGAAACGGTTCTATCTGGCCAACCGCGGCAAGACCATCGGCTCCTTCATCAACGGCGAGTTCAACCATTGGCCCCGCCAGCACATCAGCCTCTACACCTGGCTTAAGTGCCTCTGGAACCCCGCCTTCAACGTGGATGCCGCCGCCGATGCGTTCTGTGCCCGGCTGTTCGGCCCTGCCGCCGCCAGCATGCGTGAGTTGGTCGGCCTTCAAATCTCCTGCTGGGAGGACAGCCGGTGGCCTGATGGCCGCATGTCTCCCAAGGCCATCTACGACGTGAGCTTCCCGCGTGACACGGTCCAGCGCATGGAAGCGCTCTTCGCCAAAGCGCGCGAGGAGGCCCGTGCCGCCCCCCTCGCCTTGGCGCGCCTCGACTACCTGGCCCCCGACTTGGAGGCTTTCTTCAAGGAGTCCAGGGACTTGGCTGAAGGCAGCGGCTTCAAACCCCTGCATCTCCAGAAGGTGGGCGACGGGCCTGCCATCGACGGCAAACTCGACGAGCCGCAATGGGGACGCGCCCAAGCCAACGCCATGATCGTCGCGATCGGTCAGGAGCAGGGCAAGCAACCGAAATACCCCACCACGGTCCGGGGCCTCTGGACGTCCGATGGCGTCTATTTCGGCTTCCGAATGACCGAACCCACCCCTGACCGCCTGGAAACGCGCCACGGCGGGCATGACAACGGCGGGGTCTGGTGGGACGACAACGTCGAAATCTTCCTCGACGTGACCGGCAAGAGAGCCGGCGATTTCTACCAGATCATCGTCAGCGCCTCCCGTGCCGTCTTCGACAACAGGAACAAGGACTTGGCGTGGGAAGCGACGGGCATGAAGACGGGGGTCTTCGTCGGGTCTGATTTCTGGAGCCTCGAGGTCTTTCTTCCTTTCTCCGCTCTGCCTGACGCGGTCCGCCCCAAGCCCGGCGCCGCCAGCACTTCATTCTGGACCGGCAACTTCACCCGTCATCGCGTGGCGGACTGCTCCATCATTCCGCCCCCCAAAACCACGCTGGAGGGCAGCACGCGTGAATACCAACGCATGAACACGACCGGTTCCGTCACCAGCGACAATCTGACCGATTTCGCCGAAATCCGCTTTATCGAGTGAAGCCCGGAGTCTCCAGCGTGTCGCCGCCGGCCTGCAGAGAAACCCCGTGCCCGAGGGCGTGGGACAAGACTTGGCCGGTCTTTCGCGAGCGGCGGACGACGCACCAGAGGCCGCGGCCGCGCACGTCCGCCGCCTCCAGCATGTCGTGGTCGTAGGCGTAGACGACGATGTCTTCCACCTCCGCGAACGTGATCCGGACGGCGAGCGTGTTCTCGAGCGACGCGAGCCGCTCCACCTGCGCCGGCGCGCCGTCCTTCCGCCGCGGCAGCATCAGGCTCATAAAGCGGCCGTTGTAGCCGGCCACCTTGGCTAGCAGGCGCGGGCGGACGTAGCCGGCGTGATGGAGCTGGTCGGACGGGCGTCGCGCCACGCTCCGGGCACGTTCCGCCGGGTCCGGGATGTAGTGGTAGGAGCTGGGCGAGGCCACGTTCTGCGACAGCTCAAGCGTGTGCGGCTTCGGGTACTCGTGGACGCCCGGAAGCGCGAAGTGGACGTCGAGCAAGTTCCCGTGACGCCAGCCGCGGATGACGGCCCGATCGCCGGCCAGCTCAATCGTGTTCTCCGGGCTCGAGTGAAGCTGCCATACGTACTCGCCCCAGTCGTTGGCCTTGTTGATGTCCTCCACGGTCCAGAGGTAGGCCGGGGCGCCGGCGCCCTTGACCAGGCCGATGCTGCGCCACGCCCAGTAGCAGTTGTGCTGGTGGGAGCTATCGACGGCCGCGAAGTCCACAAACTCGCCCGGCTGACACTCCGTCAGGCGGCCGTAGTAGTAGGACATGCGCCAGTGGCCGTCGGTGGACCGACCGCTCTGGCCGTCGACCAGCACGACGTTGTGGCAGTTCTGCTCGATGTTGTAGCGGCCCGTATCGATCGCGAAGTATTCGCCGAGTGCGGAGAGGCTGAAGTGTCCGCAGCTGTCGTGCGCGTGGCCCTGCGCCGCCGGCGAGCGCTGCGCGCCGTCGAAGAGCACGAGCGTGTCGTCGTCGCCCCAGCCGCTGCGCAGCGAGACCAGGCCGCGGCGGCGGTCGTGGAACTGGGTGGGCGAGGCGGGAGCGGCCGGCCGCGCCGGCTGGGCCGAAAGGTCATCGAGCACGAGGGCGGACCAGACGGTCGCCGGCACGTTCGGAAGATCGCTGGTGAGCGCGACCTCCGCGTCCCGGGCCCGGTTCGTCGCATGGATGTCAGGCCCGGCCGACGGGTAGGTGAGCGTGCCGAGCAGCCAGAGCAGGGCGGGATCGCGGGTCTCCGTTGCGAGTCGCGCCAGAATGAACTCGCGCGTATCGAAGTCGTCGCCGTGATCGCCGGTGTTGCTCAGGAACTCGCCCCAGGGCTGGACGAAGTGAAGGATCGCCTGGCCGAACCGGGCGATGCGGGGGCACTGGCGGTAGGCGTCGAAGACGCCGGCCCGCCGCGTCGCCTCGGCGAGGATGGCCATGCGCCCGGCGACCTGGGTGCCGTAGCCGATGTCCTCCTCGGGGTAGCCGTCGGGCGTGAAGATCACGTTGAGTGTGGCCTCGAAGCGCTTCAGGCTCTCGGCCAGTTCAGCCGAGAGGTCGGGCGCGCCGTCGTCGCCCTGGATGGCGAGGATGGCGGACAGCGGGCGCATCATGTCCCAGAGCGTGATGTTGCCGCCCGCGGAGCGGTAGTAGCGAACGCGCGAGTTCTCGAGCGGCTTGCGGATGCACGCCTCGAGCGCCCAGCGGACGTAGGCCCGGCGGGCGTCCGGCGACAGGTGCGACCAGAGCAGCTCGTACGCGAGGCAGAATCGGTCGGCGGTCGGCAGGTGGGCCAGCATCTTCGCCGCCGCGGCGATGAAGCGGGGATTCGCATCGAGAACGCCGAGCAGCGAGATGTCGAGCAGGGCGCGTCCGGCCGGCGTGGACGCGTCCTTCCGGTCTCCCGGGCTGATGACGCCGGGCTCGGGCGCCCACGCCTCGATCTCGGCCACCTGCGGAAGCACCTTGCGCCGCATGGCGGCGAGGAGGCGGCCGCCGATGGTTGCCTCGGAGCGGGTGCGGGCGCGCAGGTCCGCCAGTTCGTCCGGTCCGATCAGGACGCGGGGATGGACATTCCGCTCGTAAAGGGGACGCGCGCAGCCAAACGAGTAGTTCATGCTATTTGGTTCTCACAGCTTCGGTCATTTCGAGTCCGGTGCGGTAGTCGAGCTGTCGGGGCTCGTATTCCTCGTTTTCGCGCTGCCGCGTCTTGCCGCTGCAGTTCCAGGACGCCGGCCGGGCGGCGGTGCGCCACGGGCGACGCTCCCAGTAGTAGCCGCGGAACGGGTCCCGCGTCTCGTCCATCCAGGCCAGGAGGCGGTCGTGCAGCGCGTTGCGCGCGGCCGCGTGGTCGGCGGAGCCGATGAGGTTCGTCATCTCGTCCGGATCGGACTGGTGATCGTAGAGCTCGTCGGTCGTGAGCAGGTTGACCGCGAGCTTGTAGCGGCCGTCGTACGCGCAGCGGATGGGCTGGAAGCCGCCGAAGCCGTCGTGATCGACTTCGTAGCGTCCGAACTCCATGAACACGGCATCATTCGTGCGCACGGCGGGGTTGGCGAGCGTCGGCAGGAGGCTCCGGCCTTCGAGCAGCTTCGGCACGGCGAGCCCGGCCGCCTGCATCAGGGTCGGCGCCACGTCGATGTGCGAGACGGGGTGGGGGCACGAGGCCGAGGCCGGGACCACGCCGGGCCACCGGACGACGAACGGGATGCGGGTGATCTCGTCGTACATGGCCGGACCTTTGTTCCACAGGCAGTGGGAGGCGAGCATGTCGCCGTGGTCGGCGGTGTAGATCACGAGCGCGCCCGGCGCGTGCCGGTCGATGGCCGCGAGGACGCGGCCGATCTCGTCATCGACGAATGCGTTGCAGCCGAAGAAGTCGGGCAGGCTGATGATGAGCGCGTCGCGATCCGCCTGCGTGGCGGCGCCCGCCCAGGTGCGCTGGTGCTCCGGCTTGCCATCCAGCGTGTCCCAGACGTTTGGCCGCTTCGGGTGGCGGTAGTCCGTGAACATCGCGGAGAACGGGCGCGGACAGAGGTGCGGGTCATGCGGCTCGTCGTACGACAGGGCCAGGCAAAAGCGCTCGGAGCCGTGCTTCTCGAGGAAGTCGATGGCGCGGTTCGAGCAGCGGCGGCCGAAGGTGAACTCGGCGGCGAGCGTGGGATCGTCGTTCGTTCGCGGGTTGCGCGAGCGGAGCCGGTCCTCGGGCGGCAGCTGGTCCAGGTAGTTCCGCATGTCGTACCAGTAGCGCGGGTCCCACCCGTCGGGGCAGCGGCCGGTGCCGAAGTAGTCGCCGCCGTCCAGATGCCACTTGCCGATGTACGCGGTGTGGAACCCGCTGTCGCGCAGGCGCTGTCCGATCGTCGTCACGTTGGCGCCGAGCGGCATGCAGTTGCCCCAGCTCCCGTTGCTGTGCGGGTAGGTGCCGGTGAAGAGGGCCGCCCGGGCCGGCCCGCAGACCGGCTGGCAGGTGTACGCCCGGTCGAAGCGGAGCCCCTGGCTCGCGAGCCGGTCCAGGTTCGGCGTGTGCAGGCCCGGGCTACCGTAGCATCCCAGCATGTCGATCCGCTGGGTATCGGTCATGAGGATGATGATCTGGTCGGCGCGCGGCATGGCTAGCTCCTGCCTTTCGGACTACGGCACACGCAACTCGCCTCGTCCCGTTCCGAGGCGGACGAAGGCTCGACTGGCAATGGGTTTGCCGTTCCACTCGAAGCCGGCCGCCCGCTCCGGATTCAGGACGATGACATCGGTGCCGGCGGGCGAGACGACCCGGATCGCATCGGTCTTCCAGGGGGTGCTGCCCGACGTCGGCAGCGGGCTGGCCGAGACGGCCGGCATCCGCCCCTTGAACGGGTACAGGACCGTGGTGAAGCCGGAGATGCCCCGGTGGTTGACCGGCATCCAGCGGCGCGCGCGCAGGCCGTAGCGATCGTACGCCACGCCGAGGTGCTCGACCTCCGGGCCGCCGAAGTCCTTGCACGTGTCGAGCCGGTGCAGCCCCTCCGTCCGCGCCTGAACCAGCAGGCAGCCCGTGCGCCCCGCCGTGCGGACGGCGCCCGGACCGACCACCCGGAACGGGTGCGGGGAGTGCCAGTACTGCGAGATGGCCTCCCGGAAGACCGGCGCGTTGCTGTCCTCGACCGAGTCCATCACGACGACGTAGCCGGGGTTCTTCACCAGCAGCACGGTGCGCCGCACCTTGGCCTCGATGTTGGGGGAGACCGGCGAGGCGTCGCGGCCGAACACGAAGAACCGGTAGGCACGGTGATAGGCGGAGAAGTACTCGACCGTCTCGCTCGAGAACCAGTGAACATCCTGCCCTTCCACGAGCCGGCTGTCGTAGACCATCCCGTCGATGAGCACCTGGTTGTGGCTCTCCGGGGCGTAGAAGATCCGGTTCAGCGGGTTGGCGTAGGGGCCGAACCGGCACAGCTCCTCGAGCAACGGCTCCCCGAACGCCCAGAGGTTCATGCTCAGCAGGTCCCAGTGCGAGTGCCAGCCGGCGAATGGGCCGAAGCTGAGGTTGACGTAGGTCGAAGCCGTGCTGTCGCCGTTCCGCATGACGGCGAAGCCGGACGAGTCCAGCAGGTGGCCGCGCGTGCGATCCACGCCCAGGAGCGGGTCCGTGGCGGACTCCGGCAGGCAGCGGGCCATCGCCTGGACCGTCGGGAGCCGGTCGTGGGTCGCCCAGCCCGCGTCGCCGTACGTGGGGAAGGCGTAGGTCGGCGGCGGGGCGACGGTCTTGACGTACCACTGGCACGCCTTCAGCAGCGTGGCGCGCACCTCGCGCTCGTGGCCGCCCAGCCCGCCGTACCGGCGCGCGATCTCGTAAGGCTGGCTCAGCGAACTCACGTGCATGGTGCCGTAGCCCCAGACGCGCTCCCGGTTTCCGCCGTCGGCGAAGAAGCCCTTCCGGGCGTGGGCGAGCACCAGCTTGACGGCCTTCCGGTCCCATGCCGGGGCTTCGCGGAACTCCGGGAACACGCGCGCGAGATGCAGCAGCGTGGTGAAGCCGACCGCCTGTGCGTTGTAGCCCGGGATGTAGTCCCCCAGCGTGGCGGCCAGCGATCGGCCGAAGGCCAGGAAGAGCCGCGCGAAGCGGCCGACCGCGAGGGGCGGCATGTCTCCGCCGTTCAGAAGCACCAGATAGGCTGCCCTCAGGATCGCCCACTTGGAGGTGATCTCGAGGGAGCTGAACCCCACGCGGCGGATGTCGGGCCATCGCGGGTGTCGCCGCGCGCCGTCGTACTGGGCGATCACATCGAGAAGGAAGGCGCGGCTGCGGGCGTCGCCCGTCTGCAGGAGCGCCACGATCGCCGGCTGCAGCCAGTGCAGGCGGTGCAGCCCGTGGATATTGTCCGCCACCTGGCCCTCGGGCCACCAGTCGATCGTAGGGC
This sequence comes from uncultured Verrucomicrobiota bacterium, assembly GCA_964431965.1. GTDB lineage: Bacteria > Verrucomicrobiota > Kiritimatiellia > CAIKKV01 > CAYSLU01 > CAYSLU01. The sequence continues at coordinate 52,440 of CAYSLU010000019.1, read as the reverse complement.
CGAACTCGATGACCTGCGTGTGCCAGACCGTGATCCGGTGCCGGAGCAGGTCGCCCAGGACCCGCGGGTCGGGCGCCGCGCGCTTGGCCCAGGCATCCCGGGTGATGGCCCATTCCCCGGCGAGCGCGTCGCGGTGGTAGTCGGCGAGCGCGGCATACGCGCGCTCATGCGCCCCCTTCTTCCCGAGCCGGATGGCCGCCGCCAGATGGCTTGCATTCCGGGCGCCGGGCGGAACGCGGAGTGCGGCCCAGAACACCCGGTCATCGATATCCGTGGCTCTGGCGGGCAATGGGCGGATCTTCTTCACCGGGACTCCTTTTCGCTAAGGGATTCTGTCAGCTCGAGGGCGCAGATGACGGGGACATTGCCTGGGGTGAGGGAGGAAGCGGGCGCTGCGGGAGCGAACTCGATCACCAGCGCCTCGGCGGCCCGGATGCCCGTGAATTCCCTGACCAGCGCTCGCCGGGGGCCCCCCGCCTCCTTCGCAATGTCGAGCTCCTGAAGCACGGTCTGCCCTTGGAGCTTCACGGCGAACACGCGCTGGCCGGGCGTGGCATTCGCGTCCGGCTCGGCGAAGTGCAGGCGGACGGTGAACGCGCGCGGGGGCACGGGCGCCGGCGCGCCGAGACCCAGCGGCGTGAAGTTCGCGCAGGCGTCGGCGCCGTTCATCCCCAGGTATGTCAGAGACTCCAGGCCGATGCCCGGATCGTACATCAGGCAGTTGACGGCCAGCTGATCGCGGCTTAGTCCAACACCTTCCAGGACGGCCCACGGAATCGCCATCTCGATCGTCAGGCCGTTCGTGTCGGCAACAGCTGCTCCCTGCCACGCGGCGTTCCACGTCCGGTCGGCCGCGTTGGTCGTTCCGGCCTGGCCCAGTGCATCGGCTCGAAGGCCGCCCGCCGTCACGGTGAGATGCACGGCCTTCCGGCCGGCGCGGTCGCTGAGGATCAGGCGCCACAGGTTGTCCTTCGGCGACGGCTCGTCGGGCTTGCTCGCGCCGGTCTGCCAGGCGCGCGGCTCGCTCACGAAGGCGCCATGCGAGGTGCCGGCGGCCCGGACGGCGCGCGGGGGACGGAAGACGCTCGGCGGGCGGCTCAGGCCCACGTACAGGCTCTGGTCGTCGTGGCGGAAGCGGATGCGTGTTTCGGTGAAGGGCAGCAGCGGCTGGGCCGGAGCGACGGAAGCGGGCGCGTCCTGCCACATCGCCTCGGCAAGCTTGCCGTCCACGACCGGTGCGGCTGAAGCGCGTCCGGACGCGAGCGGTTTGAACTGGCTCAGCTGGAGTGTGGCCCTCTTGATCCCGCGATACCCGGAGCCGTAGAGCCAGGGGCGGTCCGTTCCCTGGATGGCCACCCGATCGGTGCTGAAGCGGTACGGCCCGAAGCCGGCCAGGGCGTCAACCTGCATGGGCACCCAGACGGCCGGCCGGATGGGCCGCCGGTACCAGAGGCCGGTTTGCGCGTCGCGCATGCCCTGGGGATAGGGCAGGGGATGGTCGCAGTTGGGAAAGTCCTCGGGAGTCTGCGCCGTGTCGCGCCGGGGAAATCCGAGCCACAGCTGGCCGGCCGGATCCCGCCTATCGCCCGCCGCGCCGAAGTTCAGATGGGCCTGCCGCACCACGGTGTCCGCGTCGCGCTCGTAGTACTGCGCCCAGTCTTCGTTCAGGCGCCGGTCGGCCGGCGCCATGGCCAGGCTTGTGCGCAGCGGATAGTTGCAGACGCAGTGGCCCGTCTCCTCGGAGATGATCAGCATGCCGAGCGCGATGAGCTGGGGCACCGTGCAGCCGGTCTTCACGCCGCCGACCGGGTGGAATCCGCTGTTGTCGATCAGGTCGCAGATGGTCCCGCGCCCGGAGATGAGGGCCCCGGCGTAGTAGGAGGCGCCGCACACGGGGGCCACGCCGAAGACCTTCGGTACGGGTTCGCCCGTGAGCGGGTGAATCGCCGGAGTCCCGATGGCGGTCGCATTAGCCGCGCGTCCGCCCCACGCGCGCCCGGCCGGCTCCTTGAGGGTGTTGGAGGGGCCCGCCACGATGGCGGGCGGCGCGGAGGTGTCCGGCGCCGGTGCGGAGTCGCCGATGGTCACGGCGGCCCAGCCGTTGTTGATCCCGTCGGCCGCCCAATCGCCGAAGAGGTGGCGGCGCACGAGCGAGCCGCTCCCCGCGCCGTCGCGCGAGTTGAGCGTGGCCGCGAAGCCGAAGCCGGTCAGCCGGGTGCCGGCCACCGCTTCCAGTTCCGACCACGGCACCACGACCGTGGTCACGGTCCCGTCCGCCGTGCGCGCGCCCGAGACGCCGAGCGAGGGGAACGCCAAGCCGTTTCCGCGGCTCCAGGACGGCGGTGCGTCCGGCCCTTGGGCCACGGCCACACGCACATTGAACGCGCCGCGCTCGTAGAGGCCGTAGCGCGACTCCGGCGGACGCAGATCGAAGAACAGCTCCCAGGCGTCCAGCGGCGTCACGACCGGATCGCGGGTCGCCAGCGTGACGACCAGCCCCGTGGCCCCGGCTTCCAGGCTCAGCGTCCCGGAGTGGTGCGTGTCCACGTCCACCGGCCAGGTCCGGGGCGTCGCCAGCGAGATGGCGGGGGAGGGCAGCCAGGGGCCGTGAATCTTCGTCTGCTCGCCGGAGCGCGCGTCCAGACGGATGAACGCGTCGCTTCGTCCGCGCCAGTACCCCCGCCCCAGTTGGAGGATAACCGCGTCGTCGTTGAGACGGCAGCCGCGGAGCAGATCCGCCTTCCCGTACGGCGCGTGCTCGGAGACGGAGACCAGCATGCCGTCCACATCGCGCACCAGCGGCCATTGCCGCGGGATCGGCCGCGACCAGAGCACTTCGCCGTTGTACGCATCGACGGCGGTCAGCGCCTGTTCGCTGAACATGATGTACCGGCCATTCCCCGCGGCCGGACCGGGTGCGCCCTGCTCGGCGTTCTGAACCTGGCGTGTAGCCGGCCCGCCGAACCAGAGCAGCCGAAGCGGCCACCGGACGGACTGGTCGGTCGTGTACTCCTTGGGATTCGTGTCCCAGTCGAGGGCGCCCGGCAGCTTGCCGCGCACGACGCGCGCGCCGTCGGCGGATGATCGCCGCTCTCTGGCCGTCGCGCCGCTGGCGGCGACGAGGGCGTCCGCCTCGGGGCGCTTCAAGCCCGGGAGGAGCATGATGCCGCCGCACGGGCGAAGCACCCGATACAGCTCCGGGCCCGAGAGGCCGGGCGCCGGCGCCGCGACGATCACGGCATTGGCGAAGTAGCGGGCGAACGGCAGGCGGTCGAGCCGCTCCACCGTCTGCACGTGGAGGCGCGAGCCGTATGACGTCGTCCCGGCGAGCAGGCGCTCCCGCAGCGCCTGCGCCGCGGCGGCATCGGTCAGGACGTTCACGACGCGGAGCTGCGTCTGCGCGACCAGCGTCAGCGAAAGCCGGGCGTCCGGGTCGCCGATCACCAGCGCGAAGCCGCGATCCATGCCGGAGGTGCGGACCGCGTCAGTGATCGGTGATCGGCGGTCAGTGGCCAGTGGTTGTGTCGCCAGCTGATGACTGGCCGCTGATGACTGACCACTGATCACCGGCCCCGGACCACCCTTTCCGGGCTCGAAGCAGTAGATCGCGCCACTGCTGGTGCCGACGAACAGGCGGCCATCGGCCACGGCGATTTCGCGCGCTTCGCCGCGCACGGCCGCGCGCCACAGCTCGCGCTGGGTGTTGGGGTCCTGGGCGATCACCGCGCCTTCATCGCCGAGCAGCAGGGCGGGAGCGGGCGAGCCCTTTGCCAGCGCGATCCCGTACGCCCTGCGGGCGTAGGGCTTCCCCTCGTGAACGATGGCGCTGACCTTGCCCTTGTCCTGAACCTGCCCGGGCTTCCACGGCGTCCGGAGCGTCAGCTGCGGGACGACGTCAGCGCCCCAGCAGCGGCCCGTCAGGCCGTTGGTCAGCGCATAGGGCTGGATCATGAGCACGCTGCTTCGGTGGTACGCGAAGGCGTAGAGCTTGTTGCGGTCGATCGTCTGCCACGTCCCGCCCGCGCCGGGCTGGCCGCTCTTGGGCCACGCCACCGGAGCCCCGGTGCGGCGGTTCAACGGCGTGGGCCGCTCGTTGCCGTTGGGCACCAGCAGGAGATCGTCGCTGGCCAGCAGCGCCCCTTGCGCGGAATAGCCGCTGGCGTCGTTGCACCAGAGCTCCCGCCCCGTATCGGCTTCGAGGGCGTAGACGAGCATCCCCTCCGACTGCCACATCCCCGCCACGCCGTACACGACGCCGTCGGTCACCAGGACGCCCGTTCGCACCGGCCAGCGGGAGATCATCCGGTGCTGACCCACCATGCGCTCGTCGGCCGGCGCCGCCCGAACGGTCCAGACCGCCTTCCCCGAGCCGGCATCGAGGCAGTAGATGACCCCGTCGTCCGCCGCGAAGTAGACTTTCCCCCGATCGATCTGCGGCGCGAACCGGACCGGTCCGCCGGCGATGAAATGCCATTTCTCCTTCCCGGTCTTCACGTCGAGGGCGCGAACGGTATCGTCGGCCGAGGAGCCGAAGCACACGATTCCCTCCGCGACGACCGGCTGCGGCGCATAGTCGAAGTCCAGGCGGTTGATGAGTTGGAAGGGGTCCGGCCAGGCCGGGGCCGGCGGCTGGGGGCAGACATAGGTCCAGGCCGGCTTCAGGGGCAGCGCGAGCGCTTCCTCGGTAACGGCGCTTCGCCGGATGTCATGCCGGTACGTCGGCCAGTCGGCGCCTGCGGCGGCGCAAGCCCATCCGACGGCCAGCGCCCCGCATGCCCGCGGGATCCACCTCGATCCGCGTCGACTGCCGTTCATGGTGACTCCTATGCGCTACTGCGGACGCGCCGCTTCGTCGATCAGTTCCAGCCCGCAGAGCACCGGGGCGCTGCCCGCCGTCATCGCCGTCGCTGCCGCCTCGAACTCGAGGGTCAGCGCCGCGCCGGCCTGCACGCCCGTGAACTCCTTCACCAACGCGGTGCGCGGCGCGCCGGCTTCCTTCACAATGTCGAAAGCCGTCAGGACGGTCTGCCCCTGGAGCCGGACGTCGAACACGCGCTGCCCCGCCCTGGCGTCGGCGTCGGGCTCGGCGAAGTGGAGCCGTACGGTGACGGGGCGCGCGGCGGCGCCGGCCGGCGCCTGGCCGAGCCCGAGCGGAACGAAGCTCTCGCAGCGGTCACGCCCGCGCATGCCGACGAACCTCAGGGCCTCCGACTGCCGGAACGGGCCGTTCATCATGGCGTTGACCGCCAGGCTGTTCGTGTCCAGCCCCGCGTCCGTCAGCGTCTTCCACGGGATGGCCATCTCGAGGCTGAACTCGTTGTCGTCCGCCGCGACCGCCGAAGCCCACGCCCCGTTCCACTTCACGTTCTCGCCCGCCGCCGCCGGCGACTCCGAGAGCGCGTCGAACCGCGCGCCGGTCGTCATCAGGCGCAGGTGCATGACCCGGCCGGAGCGGGCGTCGCCGAGGAAGAGCTCCCAGCAGCAATCGTTGTAGAACGACTGGTCGTCGCGGGGCCCCGGCTTCGGGGCGTCCCGGACCCACGGCACCGACTCGCCCTTCTTCGCGATCACCGCCGGACGGCTGGCGAAGACGTAGAGGTTCGACGCGTCGTGCCGGAATCGTATGTCCGTCTTCGACACGGGCAGAACGGCCTGCGGCGCGCCTTCCCGGATGGCGGCGTCGGCGCGGCCGTCCAGCACGGGCGCTTGGGCCACCGGCGCGGAGATGAGCGAGGTGCCGCAGTCGAGCTTCAGCGTCGCCTTGCGGATGCCGCGGTAGCCGGAGGCGTAGAGCCAGGGGCGATCGGTGCCGCGGAAGCGAGTCCGGTCGGCGTTGAACCGGTACGTGCCGCCGTCCGGGTAGGTCTCCACCGTCAGCGGAACCCGGAGGTTGCCCACCATCTCGCGGTTGCCGACGCCGATGGCGCTGACGTTCGGCGGCGTGGCTGGCGCGCCCTTGCCCTTGTCGATGCGCGGGAAGCTCAGCCAGAGCGTGCCGTCGGCGGCCCGGCGGTCGCCGGGCGCGCCCAGGTTGAGCGCCGCCGATACGACCCGGCTGTCCGCGTCGCGATCGAAGAAGAGCGCCCAGTCCTCGTTCCAGCGCTTCTCGACCGGCGCGAGCGCCAGGCTCGTCTGGTAGTTGAACGTGCACGTGCATCCGCCGCGTCCCTCCACCGAGAGCAGCAGGCCCTGAGAGACGGTCATGGTGGTCGCGCAGCCGGGTTTGACGCCGTCGAACGTGCGCGTGCCGCTGTCGTCGGCAAAGTCGTAGATGGCGATGGCCGTGGATCGGTCGAATCGGACGAAGGCCGAGTAGGCGGGGCCCCCGCACATCCCGCCGGGCTGGTAGAGCTTCGGCGTCGCCTCGCCGGTCAGCGGATGCCGGCGCGGCGCCTGGGCCGCGGGCTGACTGCCCGGAACCGGAACGCGCCCCCGATCGATCGGCAGGGCCGGCATCGATGTGTACGGTCCGGCCACGACGGCGGGAGCCGCCGTCGCCGCCGCGGACGCGCCGTCGAGCACGACGTTGGCCCAGCCGTTGTTCACGCCGTCGGCCGCGAGGTCGCAGAAGAGATAGCGCCGAGAGACGCGCTCCGTGTCGGCGCTGTCGCAGGCGTTGAGCCGGACTCCGAACCCGAAGGACGCCGGCTTTCCGCCGGTGAGTCCGGCCAGCTCCGCCCAGGTCAGGCGCACCGTGGTCGCCGTCTTCCCGGCCTCGCGCGTCCCGGCCACGGTCACGCTCGGAACGGCCTCGCCGGTTCCCCGCTTCCAGGAAGCGGACGCGCCGCTGTTCGCCGGGAATACGGCGAGGCTGAACACGCCGCGGTCGTAGAGGCCGTAGCGCGTCTCAGCCGGCCGGAAATCGAAATAGAGATCCCAGCGGTCGAGCGGCGTGATCGTCGGATCCGTCGTCGAGAGTACGAGCAGCAGCCCGTCGGCATCCTGCCGGAGGGTGACGGTGCCGGAGTGGGCGGCGTCGATCTCCAGCGGCCAGCTCTGCGCGCTCGCGAGCGCGATTCGAGTCGGCGCGGCATAGGGAGCGTAGAGCTTCAGCTGCCTTCCCGTCCGGGCGTCCATCTGCACGCAGCCCATCGCGTTTGTGCCGAAATAGCCGGTGAGCCGGAGATAGACGTTCGACCCGTCCGCGTTGAGCCCGCGCCCGTACGTCTTTCCCGGGATGCGGTCGACATCGGCGGAGAGGTGGACCTCGTCGGCCAGGCGGAGATCGGCGACGTCCTTCGGGACGGGCCGTGTCCAGAGCACCGTCCCGTTATACGCATCCACGGCGCTTAGCACGTCCTGGCCGATGACGAAGAGCCGGCCGTTGGCCACCGGGCCGATGTCCGTGAACTGCTTGCGGTCCATGACTTGCGCGGGGCCGGGCCCGCCGAACCAGAGCAGGCGCAACGGCCACTTGACGCGCTGGTCCAGCGCGAACTTGGAGTCCCAGTCCATCGCGCCGGGGAGCCGGCCGCGGACGACTTGTCCGGCCCGGCTCAGCTCGGACGCGGCGGCGCCAGTGGCGCGGACCAACGCCTCCGCCTGCGCCGCCGGCAGGCCGGGGCATAGCAGCAGGCCACCGCACGGCCGCAGCACGCGGTAGAGCTCCGCGGCCGAGAGCCCCGGGACGGGCCCGGCCACCACGATCGCGTTGGCGAAGTAGTCGGCGAAGGGAAGCCGGCCGAGATCCGGCACGACCTGCACGTGGACGCGGCTCCCGTAGAGCGCTGTGGATGCGAGCAGCTTTTCGCGCAACCTCTGGGCTGCCGCCTCGTCCGTCAGTACCGATATGACGTGCAGCTGGCTGGCTCGCGCGATATCCGTGGCCAGATCGCCGCCCGCATCACCGACGACCAGCGCGTAGCCGCGGTCGATGCCCGCGGAGAGGAGCTGGTCGATGGCTGCTGGCGGATGGCTGGGCGCAGAGGCCTGGCTCTCTGCACTCGCCCCCTGAACCCTGGCCCCCGAACCCTGACCTCCGCTTCCCTCCTCGAAGCAGTAGACCTTCCCGGAGCTTGTCGAGACGAAGAGGCGCCCGTTCGCGACGGCCAGGCCGCGCGCTTCGCCGTCGACGTCCGCCCGCCAGAGCTCGCTGGCCCAGCCCATCACGATGGGGCTGGGCTTCGCGGCCGAGAGCGCGGCCCGCACGCCGTCCGGCGAAGCGAGCGCGGCCTGCGGCGGGAGGCGGAACGAGCCGAACCGCGCGCTGTCCTGGTGCGCCGTGACGCTGCCGAAGAGCGTGCCGCGCTGCCGCGTTCCGTCGGGGCCGGGGATGGTCACCTGAGCCTCGAGCCGGACCGCGGCGCTCGTGCCGCTCAGCGCCAGATGGGAGAGCGGGATCAGCGCCGACAGCTCGTAGCCCTTGGCCGTCGCGACGGACTTGATCCGAATCCCGGGCGCGGGTACGACCTTCCCGTCCTGCGAACGCAGCGCGACAGCCGGCGCCGTCTTCGTGCCGGGCACCAGAAAAACCTGGCCGATGGGCGCCTGGCCCGGCGTGTTCCCGAACACCTCGATGCAGGAGCCGTCCCAGGGCTTGGCCCCCTGCTCCGTCCGGCGGTCGGCGACGCCGGCCAGGACGGCCAGGTCCTCGCCCGCGCGGGCGAACCGCAGGTCGGCCGCCGATCGCGGGCCGGCGCTCTCGGCCGTCACCGAGCCCGCCCGTCCGATCACCAGCGTCGTGTCCGCCAGCACCATGCCGGATGCCTTGCGCGCATGGGCCTTCCCGCCTGAGACGATCGCGCTCACCTTCTCGTACGTCGAGTACGCCTTGCCGGGGATCCGCTCCGCGTAGTCCGGAATCGTGCCGCCGCCGAACGAGCTGGCGACCTGCCGGCCCGAGTCGAGCGCGAACGAGATGATGTAGGGCGTGGTGTGGAACTTGTTCCCGTCGATGGTAATCCACGTGCCGCCCTGCGTGTTGTTGTCGGCGTCGATCCGATAGTAGAGGAGCTGGCCGGTCTTGCGGTCGAAGCCCGCCGGAAGGGCCTTGCCGGTGGGCACGAGGAGGATGGTGTCGGACGCCAGGAGCGCCCCTTGCGGGCAGACGCCGTAGGTGGCGAAGTCGGAGCCCGTGTGCAGCGTGCGCGCGTCGTAGATCAGCCCGCTGGTGTCGTTGCACCAGATGACCGTGCCGGTCGCGGCGTCCAGGGCGTAGACGAAAACGCCGTCGGCCGGCCACATGCCCGCCGTGGCGTAGACCACGCCGCCGTCCACGAGCACGCCCGTCCGCGCGGGCCAGCGCGAGATCATGCGCTCGTTGCCGATCATGCGCTCGTCGGCCGGGGCGGCGGTGAACTTCCAGACGACCGTGCCCGTGGCGGCATCCAGGCAGTAGACGACGCCGTCGTCGGCTGAGAAGTAGACCCGGCCGCCGGCGATCTGAGGCGCGAACCGGACCGGTCCGCCGGCGATGAAGTGCCACTTCTCCGAACCGGTCTCCGCGCTCAGCGCGCGAACGGTGTCGTCCGCCGAGGACCCGAAGCAGACGAGCCCGCCGGCGACGACCGGGTGGAACGCGTAATCGAAATCGAATCGGTTGAGCGTCTTGACCGGCTCCGGCCAGGCCGGGCGGGGCGGCTGGGCGCACTGGTAGGACCACGCGAGACGCAGGGGGAAGGCGAGCGGCTCGCTCGATGCGTTGCTGCGGTGCGCGTCTCTCGCGTAGGCGGGCCAGTCGTCGGCCCGCACGGGGGCCGCCATGAGCATCGACGCCAGCACGAGCCCCAGTGACCCGACAGAGTGCCGGCGGGCTGTCGGCATGGTCGCGCGACGGTGAGTCTGCATCCCATTGACTGTATCAGATTCGACCGCATTTGTGTGCGCGGGCGTGCGAGAAAGATCGGGGCGCATGCGGGGGTCTGCCGGCGCTCACGTGCGCCTGCTGCGAACCAGCGGATCGCGGCGCCGGG
>CAYSLU010000019.1:0-42429 GCA_964431965.1 uncultured Verrucomicrobiota bacterium | reverse complement strand
GGGTCTGCCGGCGCTCACGTGCGCCTGCTGCGAACCAGCGGATCGCGGCGCCGGGCTCACGGCGGCACGGCGGCCGGCCCGCCGTTTCTTCAGCGAAATTCGCCGGCGACGTGATATCGTGTCGCGGTTTCGCAGATCCGAATGCCGAACTGATGCGGGTGAAATGCGGGGGCGTGTCTCATGTCGTTGGCAGGGCAGGCGGCGATTGCCGTGGCGTCGGGGCTGGCCTTCTCGGTGATGGGCGTCATGTACCGCGTGGGGCGGCCGCGGAACGCGCATCCGATTCCCATCTTCCTGATGGTCGGGCTGGTGGGCACGGTGTTCTTCTTCGGCAAGCTGCTCGCCGCGGATGGGGCGGCCGAACTCGTGCGGCGCGCGCCCTGGTTCGTGTGGGCGGCCGGGCTGCTCGCGGGGCTGGCCAACTATGCCGCCGTGGCCCTGATGAAGCCGGCCCTGGATCGCGGGCCCTTCTCGCCGGTCTGGTGCGCGCTCAACTTCATGTTCGTCCCGGCCGCTGTATATGCCGTGGGCTTCCTGCACGATCGGCTCGCCGTATGGCAGTGGCTGGGCCTGGCCACCTCGATCCTGTGCGTGGTCGCCTCGTCGCAGGCCGCCGACCCGGCCGGCCCGCCCGCCGCGGGCCACCCGCATCGCGCGGGCAACCGCTTCGTCTATGGCCTGCTCCTGGTCTCCATCATCGCGCTGCTCGGCATCCATGGCATCGCGCTGAAGGACTTCACGCGCCGCCTCGACTCGGGCGGGGCCACCATTCTCGATGCGTTTGGCCCCCTGTACTTCGGCCTGATGTATGTCGGGATCGTCATCGGGTGCACGGCTGAACTCGCGCTGCAGCGCGGGCGGGCCTGCAACTGGCGCGCGGCCGCGGGGCTCGGAGTCGTGTCCGGGCTCGGCTCCACCGCCGGCATGGTGCTGATGGCCATGTCGGCCGGCCTGCCCGGGGGCGTATGCTTTGCCATCGTGTGCGTGGTGACGATTCTGTGCGCCTCGCTGGTATCCGTGCTCGCGTTCGGCGAGGCGCGCACGCCCGGCTGGTATGCGGCGCTCGGCCTCGCCGTGGTGTCCGTGGTGCTGTTCAACCTCGGCGCATGAAGGGACTGGGGATCAGGGTTCGGGGTTCAGGAGGGAGAATCACCCATGTTTCGCCCAATCAGTCGCATGGGAGCGCACCAGGGTTGGGCTGTGAACCCTGAACCCCGCATGGGGTCGAAGGAGTGAGCGATGTGGAAGACCGTAGCTGAAGCGCCAGTGGATCAAAGCCTGCGGGTTGAAGTTGGCCCGGAGAAGATCGTCTTCACCGACGGCTTGCAGCCGATCCTGTTCCGCACGAACAAAGGAACGCTCTTTGTTCAAGCCGCGACGACTCCGCCGCCCGGATGGGTGCCGCCTCAACAGAACGTCTTCCCCATCCCCGGCCGGGTGGTGTCGCGCGATGGCGGCCAGACGTGGAAGCGCCTGTGGCTCAAGGACACGCAGGGTGTCGGGCCGATCACGGAAGGCAACTGCGCGGAGCTGAGCGACGGCCGGATCGTGCTTTATGAATCGATTGCCGGCGGGCCCACCAGCAAGGGCGAGTGGGGCGGCCGCTGCTGGGAGTCGCGCGACGACCTTGTCACGCTCGATGGTCCGCACCCGATGGTCATCCATCTCCCGCAGGGCCGGGGCGGCTTCGATGACGGCGGCCATCCGTACTCGGGCCTCACGCTGCATCGCACCCTGCTGGAGCTGCCGGGCGGCGACCTGCTGACCACGGTCTACTGCTGGTTTGAGGGTGACGTGACGCCGTGTCCCTATCAGCCGACGATGTGCAAGACGCGCGTGGTCCTGCTGCGCTCGACCGACGGCGGCCGGTATTGGCGGTATGTGTCCACCGTGGCGGTCGATCCGTCCGTGGGCGAAGAGGGCTTTGACGAGCCCGTGATGGTTCGCCTCACACGCGGCCCCGCGGCCGGGCGCCTGGTCTGCCTGATGCGCACCGGCAGCAACAACTGCGCGATGTACCAGTGCCACAGCGACGACGAGGGCCTGACGTGGTCCACGCCTCGAGCCTTGCCGTTCGGGGGAGTGGATCCCGACATGATCGAGATGGCCGACGGCACGCTCGCGTGCAGCTTCGGCTGGCGCATCTGGGGCGGCGGCGAGATGCAGAATTACTACGTCGTGTTCAGCCGCGACGGCGGCGACACGTGGACCAACCTCACCGTCCTCCCGATCGAGCTGCGAGGCGCCGTGCCCTATCCCTGCGGCACCTGGTACACCGGCCTGCGCGAGACCGAACCCGGCGTCCTGTACGTCGTCTACGACGTCGGCACCTTCCCGCGCGAGTGGCCGGTCAAGTACATTGCCGGCCGGCACGTGAGGGTGGCGTCAGTAACACATCCATGACCTGTCCACGCATTGAGGTTCAGCGAGAGCTGCATATCGAAGCCCCGCCGGGGATCGCCGTCTATGCGCAGAACCCGTGCTATGTCTCGGCGCAGGGGCGGACGCTCATGGAGTCCGTCAAGCACGAGGCGCTGCACATCGATGCCCAGGGCCGGAATGTCTTCTACCATCCGCGGATCTTCCGCCGCTACTCGTCCGACAACGGGCGGACATGGACGGCAGGCCCCGACCAGACGGTGGAGGACGCGACCCATCTCGACGGCCGTCGCCGCCATGTGTCCCTCCACGCGCTCGATTCCCGGCGCGATGCCCTGATCAGCATCTTCGCCACCTACGAGGTGGACACGTCCGAGGGCATGTTCGCCGGCGGCAACCGGCGGCAGCGCACGTACCGCCTGTGGTACGAGCGGTCGTTCGACGGCGGGCGGAGCTGGACCGCGGCGCGCCAGATCGTCGATGAGCGCCCCGGCTTCGACGAGACTCGCTGGGGCCCCGGCCTGGTGTTCGGCGTGACCGGCGCCGGGATCGACCTGCCTCCGCCCGTATGGCTGGAGGACGGCACGGTGCTCTTCGGCCTGACCCTGTATCATGTGCCGTGGCCGGGCGACGCGTTTGACGATCCCCGGCGCGGCGGCCGCTATGGCGTGCTGTACGTGCGCGGGCGGTGGGACGATTCGGGCCGCGACGTCCGGTGGCGCTTTGGCGAGCCGATCCTTCTGGCGCGCGAGCAGTCGGCGCTCGGCTGCTGCGAGCCGGCCGGGATCGCGCTGGGCGGCAGTCGGGTGTTCAACACGATGCGCTGCCAGGGTGACGAGCGGCTCGGCATCCCCTCAACGCGCTATTCGACGCTCTCGACCGACGGAGGGATGACGTGGAGCGAGCCGCAGCCGCTGTGCTACGACGACGGCGGGACCGTGTGGACGCCCGCCTCGTTCTCGTCCTTCTTCCGGTCCTCGCGGACGGGAGCGTGCTACTGGCTGGCCAACATCCTGCCGGGGCCGGTGCACGGTCAGACCCCGCGCTATCCGCTGGCCATCGCCGAGTTCGACCCCGCGACCTGCCGCGTGATCCGGCGTTCGATCCAAGTCATCCAGGACCGCCCCGCGCACCTGCCCGAGGAAGTGCGTTACACCAACTGGGGCCTCTACGAGGAGCGCGGCACCGGCGACCTCATTATGACCATGCCCGAGCAGCCCAAGCTCATGAACTTCTCCGCCATGACCCGCCCCGAGCACTTCACCGCCGACTGCTTCCGCTACCGGATCCGTCTGCCCGGGACGTGATCAGAGACAGAACGCGGCTCATACGCCGCTACTACAGACGCCGCGCGCCGCGGGAATTCCCGGTTCGTAGTAGGCGTGCATGAGCGCCGTCAAAACGGAGGTGTACCCGGTCGGCAGCCTCCCAAGCGCGGGGGGGCGGACAGACATCGGTTCTGGCTCGGAGGCAGACCGGATCGTTCAGCGGGCGGCACTCACTGGTCACCGATGTAATGCTGAGTGCGGACTTGGCGCAGCTCTACGGCGTCGAACCCAAATCGCTGGTGAAGGCCGTGAAAAGGAACCGAGAGCGATTCCCGTCCGACTTCATGTTTCAGCTTGCGCCGCAAGAGGTTGCTCACTTGAAATCCCGGATTGTGATTTCAAGTTGGGGCGGCTCTCGATCTCTTCCCTATGCCTTTTCCGAACAGGGCGTCGCCATGCTGTCGAGTGTCCTGAGGTTACCAAGAAGGATACTCATGACGGCTGACCTGCAGGGAGACCCTGGGGACAGACACGGTCGGACCCAACCAGACCGCAAGTGATCTGTTGTTTCGGCTTGCGTGCAGTTCAGTCGCGAGATATACCGTAGCGGTATAACATGGGTATCGAAAGGAGTGTTGCATGGCCGCTTTGCTGATCAAGAACATGCCGCCGCCCTTGCATGAACGGTTGCGCCAGCGCGCCGCCGTTCATCACCGTTCCATGAACCGGGAAGTCATCTCCATTCTGGAACGGGAACTGGATCGTCCTGCTGTCACGGAGTGGCCGCCGCCGATCAAGACATTGAAGCCGATCAGCGGCGAGGAGATCGTGCAGATCATTCGCGACGCGAGGGACGGGAAGCGATGATTGTTGTCGATGCCAACGTTGTGGTCGCTTTCCTCCTCGACTCCCCTCTCGCGCTGGATGCCCGCGGTGTCCGTGCGCGCGATGCGACGTGGGTCACGCATCCGTTGTGCCAGTTTGAAGTACTGAATGCGCTACTCCAGGAAACGAAGGCGCGGAAGATCGCGTTGCACGATGCGATCGACGCGGCGGGGACGACCGCGCGTTTGCTCACGGACAGGACGGACGGGTGCGCGCCTTCAGCGATCCTGACCACGGCCCATTCGTCGGGCCTGACCGCCTACGACGCAACCTACGTTGTTCTGGCGCGGTCCCTCGGCGTCCTGCTTGTCACCGAAGACAAGCAGATCCTTCGCGCCTGTCCGGACGTTGCGCGATCCATGAAGCAGTTGCTCGCGCCGCCGGGGGCGCCCATGGCCGTGCGGGAGAAGCGTGCGGAGTACAAGCCCGCATGCCGAGGCGCAAAGCGACCTAAGGCCTGAACCTCGCCAACTACAGGGAACCTGAGCAAAGTCGATATCATGGGCCTGGGGCCATTTCTGAAGGCGCCGGGGAGCGGTTGGATCGGATGACGAAGGAGACCACATGAAGACCAGGCAGTTGATGTTCGTGGCGCAGCAGAAGGCGGAGGTTCGCGAGGTTGAGCTGGCCGCTGAGCCGGGGTGGGGAGAATGCCGGCTGCGGGTTACGCACTCGCTGATCAGCCCGGGGACCGAGCTCTCCATGTACCGGTCGGCGCGGACGGAGGCGTTCGCGCCGGGGTATACGGCGGCGGGCGTGGTGGAGGCGGGCGGGCCGGGCTTCGATCCGGCGCTGGTCGGGCAGACCGTCTTCTGCTTTCCCATGCTCAAGGATTCGGTTGCCTGCCACGCGAACTACAAGATCGTGGCCGGCGGAGGGCTTCTGCCGGTGGTGCCGGCGGGCATGGACGCGGGCAAGGCGTGCTTCGCGCGGATGATCAATGTGGCGCTGACGCCGTTCTGCCATCTCGATCCCAAGATCACGGGCAGCGCGCTGGTCGTGGGGCTGGGGCTGGTCGGGAACCTGGCGGCCCAGATCGCGGCGCTGCGCGGGTTCGAGGTGATCGGGCTCGATCCCGATGCGGCCCGGCGGAAGCGGGCGCAGGAGGTGGGGATCGCGAGCGCGATCGATCCGTCCGCCGGGAACCCGGTTGAGCAGGTGAAGGCGCTGACCGGCGGGCGGGGCGCGATGCTGACCATCAATGCGACGGGGCTGGCCTCGACGTTCCCGGCGGCGCTGGAGGCGACGGCGGCGGGCGGCGAGCTGTCGACGCTGGGCGGGGCGCGCGGCACGTGCGAGGTGAACCTGGCCACGTTCCTGCACCACGTCCAGTTCCGGCATGTGACGATACGCGGCGGGTGGGAGATGCTGCTGCCGCGGCAGTCCTCGCCCGCGGACCGGACGCCATCGACGGAGAGCAATCTGCGCCAGGCGCTGGAGTGGCTGCGGACGGACAAGATCCGGCTGGGGCCGCTGTGGACGCACACGATCCAGCCCACCGAACTCCCCGCCGCCTACGCGGCCCTCGACCGCGCCGATCCGGCGTATCTGGGCGTGGTCGTCGACTGGCGGTGATGGAGGGCGGCAATCCCTTGCCGCTGTCGGCTCTGCCCCAGTGCTGGCTGGCTCGATGAGAAGAAGCGAGACGGATTGGGCCGAACATGGGCGCGTGATCTTGGCCCGTCTGGGCTGTTGCCGCAGGACGGCGCATACAGGAGTATGGCGCCGCCTGCGGCGCCAGCCCATCCGAGCCAAGCTGACGCGTCCACGTTCGGACCCCTCGCAGACTCGGGGCGACCCAATCCGTCTCGCGGTTTCGCACCGTTCCGTCGCAGACTCGGAACGGTGGGCCGGGGGTGGGGCGAACGCATGCGCTCGGTTCCCGCTCCGTTGGTAGGGCCGTCTCGCCGAGACGGCCGCTGTGATGCGGTTGGGTTGGCCGCCGTTGCGCGGATGCGGCATACTGGCACCTCTGTGTTGACTGGCGGTGATGAAAGGAGCGGGTCGGATGTACAAGTGCGTGATCATCGGCGTGGCGGGGTTCCGGGCGAACGGGCATGCCCAGGCGTACCAGCACATCAAGCGCGGGCGGGTGGTGGCGGTCAGCACCCGCACGCCCGAGAAGCTGGATGAATTTGCCCGGAAGTACGAAATCGCCGGGCGCTACACCGACTATCGCGAGATGCTGCGGAAGGAGAAGCCGGACCTGGTTCACGTGAACACGCCGCCGATCGCGCGGGCCGAGATCCTCGAGGCTGCGGCCGAGGCCGGCGTTCCGGCCGTCGTGTTCGAGAAGCCGATCGCGATCGAGGGCGAGGACTACCGGCGCATGCGCGAGCTGGCGGGCCGCGTGAAGACGAAGGTCGCGGTCAATCACCAGCTCCATTTCCATCCCAACCGGTTCATGCTCCAGCAGCGCGTCGCCGAGGGCGGCATCGGCGAGGTCAAGTTCATCGACGCCAGCGCGCGGCTGAATCTGGTCGCCCAGGGGACGCACATGCTCCAGGGTGTCAGCGCGTTCAATCCGGGCGGCCGGCCGACCTCCGTGATGGCGCAGGCGTCCGGCGCCAAGGGGCTTCAGCCTTCGCCGCGTTGCCACTACGCCCCCGATGAGACCATGGCCGCCATTTCCTACGACAACGGCGTGCGCGCCCTGCTGCGGTGCGGGGCCGGCGCGACCGTGGTCACCGAGGCGAAGCCCGTCGAGACCGTGTCGCTCCACAAGCGGATCAGCGTCTACGGGAGCGCCGGCAGCGCGCACTGGACGATGTGGTCGTGGCAGTACACAGGGCGGAACGGCGTGACCGAGAGCGGCACGCACGACTACTTCGAGCAGGATGTGCGGGCCCAGGCGGCGCTGACCGAGGCGATGTTCGACTGGCTTGAGGACGACCGGAAGGTGCATCCACTGAACCTGGCGTCGGCGCTTGTGGACTTCAACATCATCCTGGGCGCCTATCACAGCGTGCTGAAGCACGAGGTGGTTCCGCTTCCGGTCGAGCCGGAGGACGGCCTGATCGGGAAGCTGGCCGCCGCGCTGCACGCGTAGCGCGTAGGCGCCGCCTGCCGGGCGGCGCCCCAGCTCCCGTGATGGAGGGCGGCAAGCCCTTGCCGCCTCTGGCCCCTCTCCATGGTGCCGGCTGGCGTGATTGAAAGAAGCGAGACGGATTGGGCCGAACGGGGACACGGCATCTCGGCTCATCTGGGCGGTTGCCGGGGGACGGCGCGTACCGGAGTACAGCGCCGCCCCCGGCGCCCGCCCATCTGAGCCAATCTGCCGTATCCCCGTTCGGGCGCTTCGCAGACTCAGCGCGACCCAATCCGTCCCGCCGTTTCGCCCCGTTCCGTCGCAGACTCGGAACGGTGGCTCAGGGGCGCGGCTGGCCTTCGATATCCGTCCTCCTTCCCTTCGTTGCCCTCTGTTCGTGTTCGCGGTGGTGCGACGAAGCGGTCTGGGACCCGGTGTCGCCGGCGGTGGACCGTCGGGCGCGGACGTGCGACGATGGGCGCTGCCGTGACCATTCTGCTGAAAGACCGGACGAGCGACGAGCTGGCGGCGGACTTGGCGCCAGCGGGGATCAAGCCCGGCCTCGCGCGGCGGATCCACGCGGCCGCCGTGCGCCGGAGCGAGTGGCTTGCGCCCGGGCCGGGCATCTCGCCGGCTGCGCTGGCGCGCGTCCGCGCGCTGGCCCACATTCCGGTTCTCGAGCAAGCCCGCCGCGTGGTGTCGCCGCGCGACGGATTCGCGCGCTACGTGTTCCGCGGCGCCGGGCCGGAGCCGTTCGAGGCCGTGCGCATTCCGCTCCTTCATCGGCCCGACGATCCCAAGTATATCGTCTGCGTGAGCTGTCAGGCCGGGTGCGCCCTCGGGTGCGCCTTCTGCGCCACCGGCCGGATGGGGTTCCGGCGCCACCTGGCGGCATGGGAAATTGTGGACCAGGTGGCGCGGATCGCAGCCGACTCGCCGCACCCGGTGCGCGGCGTCGTGTTCATGGGCATGGGCGAGCCCATGCTGAACTACGACGCCGTGATGCGCGCGGCGCGGATCCTGTCCGAGCCGTGCGGCATGGCTATCGCCGGCAAGGCCATCTCGATCTCCACGGCTGGCATCGTGCCGGGGATCCGTCGCTTCACGGCGGAGCGCCTGCCGTACCGGCTCGTCGTCTCGCTCACGTCGGCGGATCCCGTGCGTCGCCGCGAGCTGATGCCCGTGGAAGCCCAGCACCCGACCGGGGCGCTCATGGGCGCGGTCCGCGATTACCACGCGGCGACCGGGCGGCGCGTGACGCTGGCGTGGACCCTGATGGCCGGCATCAACACCGGCGAGGTCGATGCGCGGCAGCTGGCGGAGCTGGCGCGGGGGCTGCCGATCACGCTCGACCTGATCGACGTCAACGACCCAACGGGCCGCTTCCGGCCGCCAGCGCCGGACGAGCTGGCGGCATTCCGCGACGCGCTGCGCGCACACGTGGGCATGCCGGTGGCGCGGCGGTACAGCGGTGGTCAGGACATCCAGGCCGCGTGCGGGATGCTGGCCGGAGGGGAGGAGGACCAGAGGTCAGAGATCAGAAGTCAGAGATCAGAGGACATGACCTCTGGTTCGTAGCCGCACGCGTAAGCGTGTGGCATCTGAAACTCCGGCCGCGGCTACATCCCGATCGCTCTCGGCGTAGCCGCAAGTGCGTTCGTCGCGCCCCTCGTCCAGAACACGCCGGTCCAAGGTCCCAAGTCTAAGGTCCAAGGTCTAAGGTCGCAGGTCCAAGGTCTCCCGTCTCCGTCTGCGTCCGGTACTTGCTGCGGATGGTGCCGGCGTAGAGCGCGAACTTCAGGAGGCGGCATTCGATGCGGCTGTTGAAGAACGGGATGCGGGCCGTGGACCGGAGCCCCACGCGCTTGGCCAGGTCGAGGTTGCCGCTGAAGACGTAGCCGGTGTGGCCGAGGCACTTCTGCTTGAAGAAGTCCCCGATGCGCCGGTATACGGGCTCGAGCTGCCGGGCCTCGCCGAGGCGCTCGCCGTATTCGGGGTTGAGCACGATGACGCCGGGCTCCGGCGGGAGCGGCGTATCCGCGAAGTCGCACACCTCGAACCGGATGAGGTGCTCCACGCCCGCGCGGCGCGCGTTGCGGCGGGCGGCGTCCACGGCGCGGGGATCGATGTCCGAGGCGATGATGGGGGCCGCCAGGCGGTCGCGCGCCGCGGTCTCGGCATCCCGGCGCAGGGCCTTCCAGGCGGCGGGATCGAACCCCTTCAGGTGCATGAAGCCGAAGCCCGGGCGGAGCATGCCGGGCGCGCGGTTCATGGCGAGCAGGGCGGCCTCGATGGCGAGCGTGCCGCTGCCGCACATGGGGTTGATGAACGGCGCGTCGCCCCGCCAGCCGGTGGCGAGGATGACGGCGGCCGCGAGCGTCTCCTGCATGGGGGCGCGCCCGGGGATCTGGCGGTAGCCGCGGCGCGACAGCGGGGGCCCCGAGGTGTTCAGGTAGACCGCGCAGTCGAGCAGGTTCCAGTAGACGAACACGCAGGCCCCGCGGTCGTCGGGCCCGCTATCGGGCCGCTGTCCGCAGCGCTCGCGAAACCGATCGACGATGGCGTCCTTCGCGCGCTGGTTGACGAAGCGGGCATCGCGGATGGCCTCGGTGAAGACGGCGGAATCGACCGTGAGGTAGCCGTCGGCCGTGATCCAGTTCTCCCAGGGAAGGGCGCGCAGCCGCGCGTAGAGGTCGTCCGCCGTCTGCGAGCGGAAGCGGTCGAGCAGGAAGAGCACGCGGTGGGCGGTGCGGAGCTGGAGGTTCAGCCGCATGGTATCGGCCAGCGAGCCGGCGGTTTCGACGCCGGACTCGGCAACGCGGTTGATCGGGAACTTGAGCGCCTCGACTTCCCCGCGCAGGAACGGCGGGATGCCCTTCGGGCACGTGATCAGGATGGTTCCAGGGTCCTGGGGCAACGCCATGTCATGAACTCCGTTCGCGGTGTCAGGCTGCACCTATACCAGAGTGACCGGGAGACACGCGAGTGATCAGTCGCCGCTCTGGCCGACGCCTGTCTGGCGCGGCCGGCGATTGACGGTGAAGAAGCGACACGGCTTGGGCCAAACGGCGGCACGGCATCTCGCTCCGGCTGCGGTGTTGCCGGGGACGGCACATACAGGAGTATGGTGCCGCCCCCGGCGCCTTGCATCCGGGGCAATCTGCCGCGCCGCCGTTTGGGCATCTCGCGGACTCGACGCAACCCAAGCCGCGCCGCGGTTCGCCCCGTTCCGTCGCGGACTCGGAACGGTGGGTCTGGGGAGGCCGCACGCTCAGCGGCGAGCGCCGTGCGGGGGGGTATTCGGTTGGGAGCGGCCTGGCGTGGCGCAAGCATCCCGGCTTGCGTCGCAGGAGGACACGAGCCTGGAGGCTCCGCTTCCACGTGAGGATCGAACTGAGCGACGGGAAGACGATGCCCTCGGCGGATGCCGCCCAGAAGGCGAACGCGATCCTGAAAGGCGTCAAGGAAGGGCTACAACTGCAATGAATACACAGGGACGAGGACGAGCGCGGGGGTGCAGTGGCAGAGGGCGTTTGCCGGCGCGGCTTGACGGTGTGGGGGCGGCGGGTGCTTAATCCGGCGGCGCGAGGAGGACTTATGCCGTATCCCCAACTGGACCGGTCGCTGGTCCGCATGAAGCCGCTGAGTGAGCGGGGCAACAAGAAGGCTATCGAGCGGGATGCCGTATCGCCGGACGCGGCGCCGGCCGGCTTGTCGGGCGCGGCCCGGGCGGTGGCGCTCGAGACGGCCGGGCGCGTGCGGGCCGCGCGGGCCGCCGGTCGGCCGGTCGTTCTCGCGTTCGGCGCGCACGCCATCAAGAACGGGCTCGGCCCCGTGCTCATCCGCCTGCTCGAGAACGGCTGGGTCACGCTGCTGGCCACCAACGGGGCGGGGATCATCCACGACTGGGAGTTTGCGTTCCAGGGGAAGAGCAGCGAGGACGTGCGGGGCGGGATCGAGCGCGGCGAGTTCGGCAACTGGCACGAGACGGGTTTCTTCATCAACCTGGCTCTGGCGGTCGGCGCGTACGAGGGGAAGGGGTACGGCGAGTCCGTGGGGGCGCTGATCGAGCGCGAGGGGCTGCAGGTGCCGGCGGAGGCGGAGCTGCAGGCGGCGTGCCGCGCCCGGCTGGGAAGCGATCCGGCGGGAGCGGCGGCGGCGGCCGACCTGGCCGATGCGCTCCGCCGCAACCGGGTTCCGGCCGGGGCGATGGCCGTTCCTCATCCGTGGAAGCGCTTCAGCGTCCAGGCCGCCGCCTTCCGGCTGGGCATTCCCTTCACCGGGCACCCGATGTTCGGGCACGACATCATCTACACGCATCCCATGAGCACGGGCGCGGCGGTGGGGCGCGCGGCCGAGCGCGACTTCCTGGCGTTCGCCCGGCAGGTGAGCGAGCTGGAGGGCGGCGTCTACCTTTCGATCGGCTCCGCCGTCATGTCGCCCATGATCTTCGAGAAGTCGCTCTCGATGGCGCAGAACCTGGCGCGGCAGCGGGGCGGCGCGATCCGCGACCACTTCCTGGCGGTGGTCGACCTGCAGCCGGGCACATGGGACTGGTCGGCGGGCGAGCCGCCGGAGAGCCGGCCGGAGTACTACATGCGGTTCAACAAGACGTTCAGCCGATGCGGCGGCGCTCTCCGATATGCCGCGGCCGACAACCGGGACTTCCTGCTGGCGCTCTGGCAGGCGCTGGGCCCGCGCGGCGCGTGACGCCGGCAGGCGTTTCCCCTTCCGAAGCGATTGACGGGCTGTTAGTATTCCGCCCGGCCGCCGGTGCGCCGACTGAGGGCCGGTGCGCCGGCTGGCGTGGAAACGCTTCTTATTGGCGTCGGGTGACGCACGGAGTCGATGGATGAACCCGGAAAGCCTGCTGGTGCTGGCGTCCGCCCTGTGCATGTGGGGGCTGGCCGTTGCCGCGCTCATGCGCGAGGAGCGGTCGCTGGTGCGGAACGTGTTCGTGGCCGGCCTCGTGCTGCTGGGCTTGGAGAGCGCGCTGGCGGCGGCCGGCTCGGGCTGGCACTCCGTCGTATTCCTGACCGACCTGCAGCGGGCGCGCCTGCTGGTCTCGGCGCTGGTTCCCGGCGTCTGGCTCGTCTTCAGCCTGTGCTATTCGCGCGGGAACTACCGGGACTTCCTTCAGCGCTGGCGGCTGGCTCTCGTGCTGGCGTTCGTCCTGCCCGTCGGCACCGCCGTGCTGTTCTGGGGCGATCTGGTCGCCGGGGTGGAGGACGGGACGGGCGCGTGCGTGCTGACCTATGGCCGGCCGGCGGCGACGATCGACATCCTGGGGATCGTGGGCGCGGTGCTGATCCTGACGAATCTGGAGCGGACGCTGAGGACGACGATCGGCACCATGCGGTGGCGGATCAAGTTCATGGTGCTCGGGCTGGGCGCGCTGTTCGTCATGCGGCTCTACAGCGGCAGCCAGGCGCTCCTGTACTCCTCCCCCACGCTCGGGCTCGAGTCGCTGAACGCGATCAGCCTCATGGTGGCGGGCGGGCTCATGGGCATGAGCCTGCTCCGCGGGCGGCTGCTGCACGTCGACGTGTATCCGTCCCACGCGGTGCTGCGGAACTCGCTGACGATCCTGCTGGCGGGCATCTACCTCGTGGTGGTCGGGTTTCTGGCGCAGATCGTGGTGTGGCTGGGAGCGGTGGCGGGGCTGCCGGCGAAGGGGTTCTTTGCGCTGATGGCGCTGCTCGGCCTGGCGGTTCTGCTGCTATCGAACCGGGTCCGGCAGGGGATCAGCCAGTTTGTCACCCGGCACTTCCACCGGCCGCGGTACGACTACAGCCGGGTGTGGAAGGCGTTCGCCCGGCAGACGGCGTCGGCGGTGCAGCTGCCGGACTTCTGCCGGGCGGTGGTCCGGGTCGTGTCGGACACGCTGGAGGCGCTGTCGGTTACGGTCTGGATCGTGGATGAAGCGCGGGACGCGCTGGTGTTCGGCGGGTCGACCTCGCTGACCGACGAGCAGGCGCAGCGGCTGCGGGAGCCGGCTTCGCGGGATGCGGAGCTGCTGGCGGCGCTGCGGGCGATGCCCGGCCCGTTCCATCTCGAGTCGGCCTCCGCCGCGTGGGCCGAGCATCTGCGGGCCGCCAGCCCGGGCACCTTCCACGTCCACGCGGGGCGGATGTGCGTGCCGCTGGCGGCGCAGGGCCAGCTGCTGGGCGTGATGGTGCTGGGGGATCGCGTGGGGGACGCGCCGTACACGGCGGAGGAGTTCGACCTCCTGAAGACGATCGGCGACCACGTGGGATCGAGCCTGCTGAACATCCGGCTGTCGCGCCGCCTGCTGGAGTCGCGCGAGATGGAGGCGTTCCAGACGATGTCCACGTTCTTCGTCCATGACCTGAAGAACACGGCGTCCAGCCTCACGCTGCTGCTGCGCAACATGCCGAAGCACTTCGCGGATCCCGCGTTTCGCGAGGATGCCCTGAAGGCGATCGCGAAGAGCGTGTCGAAAATCAACGACCTGATTCACCGGCTGACGGCGCTGCGGCAGCAGACGGAGCCGCAGCGGGTGCCGATGGACCTGAGCGGGGTGGCCGGCCTGGCGCTGGGGGCCATTTCGGCCGGCGACGGCATCCGCGTGGTTCGGAGCCTGGACCCGGTGGCGAAGGCTCCGATGGACCCGGAGCAGATGCAGAAGGTGGTCGTCAACCTGGTGCTGAACGCGGTCGAGGCGCTCGACGGCGAGGGCGAGATTCGCGTGGCGACGGGCCAGGCGGACGGCCGCGTGTGGCTGTCGGTCACCGACACGGGCTGCGGGATGTCGCGCGCGTTCATGGAGCGCTCGCTGTTCCATCCGTTCCAGACGAGCAAGCGGGAGGGGATGGGCATCGGGCTCTTCCAGTGCAAGCGGATCATGGAGGCGCACGGGGGACGGATCGAGGTTGAGAGCGAGGAAGGGCGGGGCACCACATTCCGCGTGTGGCTCCCGACGACAGGGGTGAACCAGTGAAGCCGAAGCTACTGATCGTGGACGACGACGAAGACATCCGCACGCAGATGAAGTGGGCGCTGGCGGACGACTACGAGGTGGTGCTGGCCGGCGACCGGCTGTCTGCGATCAGCGAGTTCGCGCTGATCGAGCCGGCGGTCGTCCTGCTGGACCTCGGGCTCCCGCCCCGGCCGAGCGACCCCGACGAGGGATTCCTGGTGCTGGCGGAGCTGGTGGGCCGCAGCCGCGCGGTCAAGGTCATTGTGATCACGGGCCAGGGAGAGAAGGAGAACGCGCTGCGGGCGGTGGGCGAGGGGGCGTACGACTTCATGAACAAGCCCATCGACACCGACGAGCTGAAGGTGATCCTGAAGCGCGCCTACTACGTGGCCGACCTGGAGCGTGAGTACCGCGCCGTGCAGGGCCGGATGCGGGAGGACGGGTTCGAGGGGATGCTGGGATCGAGCCCGCAGATGCAGGACCTGTTCGCATCCATCCGGAAGCTCGCGGGGACGGACGCGCCGGTCCTGATCCTCGGGGAGAGCGGGACCGGCAAGGAGATGGCGGCCCTGGCGATCCACCGGCAAAGCAACCGGCGGGCCGGGCCGTTTGTGGCGATCAACTGCAGCGCCATTCCCGAGACGCTGCTGGAGAGCGAGCTATTCGGCCATGAGAAGGGGTCCTTCACGGGCGCGCACATGCAGCGGAAGGGGCGGATCGAGACCGCCGCGGGCGGAACCCTGCTGCTGGACGAGATCGGGGAGCTCCCCCTGCCGATCCAGGTGAAGCTGCTGCGGTTCCTCCAGGACCAGCGGATCACGCGGGTGGGGGGGCGCGCCGAGATCGAGGTGGATACGCGTGTCATTGCGGCCACGAACGCGAACATCAAGCAGGGCATGGCGGACGGGAAGTTCCGGGAGGATCTCTACTACCGGCTGGCCGTCATCACCCTCCGCATGCCGCCGCTGCGGGAGCGGGCGGGCGACGTCGTGATGCTCGCCAAGGCGTTTCTGACTCGGTTCGCCAAGGAGCACGGCAAGTCATTGAGCGGGTTCTCGCGCCAGGCGGCTCAGGCCATCGAGCTGTACAACTGGCCCGGCAACGTCCGGGAGCTGGAGAACCGGATCAAGCGGGCGGTCATCATGGCTGACGGCCGGCAGGTGCTTCCCGCCGATCTGGAGCTGGAGTCGTCGGGCGGGTATCACGGCACCAGTCTGAAGGAAGCCCGCGAGGCGCTCGAGCGCGACCTCGTCCAGCGGGCCTTGTCCCGCCACAAAGGCAAGATCACGGCTGCCGCCGAGGAGCTGGGCATCAGCCGCCCGACGCTCTACGAGCTGATGGACAAGCTCGGCTTGCGGCGCGACGACGGACACCACCCGAGTCCGGCCTAGTGTGCTGACTCGCCAGTGATTACGCAATACGCGTAACTGCTTGTCATTCAGGGCGGAGCAAGAAATCCCGGGTCTGATCGCACGGCACGAGATCCATCGCTCAGCTCAGGATGACCATCGTCCTGCACGCCTCTTTCCGAGTCGGCACGCCGGAGCGCTGGATGCCGCTGGCGCAGCGACTCTGCCCCCGCCTGTGCACCACTCCGAACCCGGATCGCCCGCCCGAACGTCGGATCTGCTTACACTTGGACGTTTGATCCGCGTTCGATATTCATTTTTGGTAAAACAGAGATTATCGCAACTGATTGCCAGTGAACGTTTTATTTTTATCCTCTCTGTTCATGGTCTCGCTTGGCACGCATGTTGCTAATCTCTATTTCATCAAGTTCGCAGCAGATCAACTGAGACGACGAGAGGAAGGCTGAAAATGAATAAGAGACTGGCAGGACTGGCAGCAGCGGCGATGGTGGTTGGGTTGGCGGCCGTTCCGAGCGCGAAGGCGCTGTCGCTGACGATTGACCGGGTGTCCGGGCACTTCACGGGCAGCGGCGGTGAGTTCACGATTGCAGGCACCGGCTTCGAGACGTACTACAATGCGGCTGCGACGGCGGTTAACCGGTACAACGTCACCGGTTTCGAGTCGTTCTGCATCGAGGAGCCTGAGGCGGTCTCGATACCGGCTGTCTACGACTACACGGTCGGCTCCGGGGCGATCGCGGGCGGCTACGGCGGCGGGAATCCGGATCCGGTGTCTGCCGGAACGGCGTGGATCTACACGCAGTTCGCGGCCGGAACGCTGGCGGGTTACAACTACACGCCCGGTAGCGGCCGGAATGCCTCCGCGGGCCTCCTGCAGGACTGCATCTGGTTTCTGGAGCAGGAGCTTACTTCCATCGGTGGCAACACGTTCTACTCGGCGGTGTTGACGCACTTCGGCGGAAGTCTGGCGGCGGCTCGTGCAAACGACACCGTCGGCTCGGTCAAGGTGCTGAACCTGACGCAGAATGTGAACGGGCAGGTTGTTCAGCGTCAGTCCCAGCTCGTGTTCACCGGCCCCCCGACCCGCGTCCCGGATGCGGCGGCGACGGTTGCGCTGCTCGGTCTGGCACTGACGGGCATCGGCTTCTTCGGGCGGAAGAGCCGGTAAGACAACTCAAGACGGCTGCGACCAAGCGCCCACCGGATTGTCCGGTGGGCGCCTCTGTTTTAAGGTGGTTCTCCCCCCGTCAGAAGGCTGAAACGTCGGATCGGTTTACAGTATCCGGCCTGACGTAGAAAAAACCGAATAATCCCGTCTTCTCGCAACATGCTGGAATTCAGTCTGTTGAGAACGAAGGCGTCTGGGCGTACCGAATTGGCACACCGAGTGCTAAATACACTTCCGTGAATTGCAGAAGAAACCATCAGACGATAGGGAGGTCAGCGATGAACAGGAAACTGGCAGGGTTGGCGGCGGCAGTGTTGGTGGCGGGACTGGCGGCGGCTCCGAGCGCGAAGGCCGTGACGCTGACGATCGACCGAGTCCCGGGGTACTTCTCCGGCAACGGCGGTGAGTTCAACATCGCGGGAACCGGCTACGAGACCTACTACAATGCGTTGGCGACGGTCAATCAAGGCTTCGAGTCATTCTGCCTTGAGGTGCCTGAGACCGTCTCGCTTCCGGGCGTCTACGACTATACGGTCGGCGCCGGGGCGATCGCGGGCGGCAATGCCGGCGGGAATCCGGATCCGGTGTCTGCGGGTACGGCGTGGCTCTACACGAGGTTTGCGGCCGGCACGCTCGGGATCTACAACTACGGTGTTGGCCGGGGCGCTTCGGCTGCCGCTCTGCAGGAGTGCATCTGGTACTTGGAGCAGGAGATCAATTCCATATCCGCCGGCAACATCTTCTACAACAGCTTGGTCGGGGCGGGGAAGCAGTTCGCCAGCCTTGGCTTGGCTCAGGCCGATGACACGGTCGGCGCTGTGCAGGTGCTGAACCTGACGCTGACCGTGAACGGGCAGGACCGGAACTATCAGTCCCAGCTCGTGATGACCCGTGACCCGACCCAAGTTCTTCCCGACGCGGGAGCGACGGTTGCGCTGCTCGGCATGGCTCTGATGGGCATGGGCTTGGTTGGCCGGAAGAGCCGGTAAGTCTGATTGCAGATGATCGCACGAGGCGCCCACCGGACGGTCCGGTGGGCGCCTTTTCGTTTGGACGTAACATGCCGGTGCAAGGGCAGCCCATCGATACGGCCCATCGCGGCGCTTGCAGGAGACTGCTCGTTCGTGTAAACGTCGTATCGACCTTATGGGCGCGGTCGATGGGGCACCGACAGGTGTCGAGCGTTCGGACCGCTGCCACGGTCGTTGCATCCGGGGAGTCCAGTTGATGGGGGATGATGCCGGCAGAGCCAGTCGAAGCGCGATCCGGCGGTTTGCCACGCTGGAAATTCTGTGGATTATTGTGTTCGCGGTTCCACTGGCGGAAGTGGCTCGCTTTGCCTTGGCTTCGAACCTGCAGTCCTACATCCTGCTCATCCCGTTCATCTCGGCATGGCTGGCGGCTCGTGATCGGAGGCTCCTGGCCGCTGGCCCGCCGGCCTGGGGTTGGGGGACAGGGTTGGCGGTTGCTGCCGCGGGTGCGCTCCTGTACAGCCAGACGGCGTCGCATCTCGCGTCGGCCACCAGGATCAATGACGTCTTGAGCCCCTTGATCCTGGCCTTCGTCCTCGGCACCGCGGGCATCTCCGCGCTGGCTTTTGGTGTGCCCGGACTTCGGGCGTTCTGGTTTCCGCTGTTCATGCTCCTCTTCATGGTTCCCCTGCCGACGAGCTTCCTGCGCGGGTTCAGCGTGTGGCTCCAGGAATGGTCGGCGGACGCGGCGTATATGATGCTGCGGCTGGTCGACCTTCCGATGTACCGCGAGGGATTGACGTTCCGTTTCCCCACGCTTGTCGTGGAGGTGGCCGAGGAGTGCAGCGGCATTCACTCCAGCCTGGTTCTGATCATCACCGGCCTGCTGGCCAGCCATCTGTTCCTGGCATCCCCATGGCGACGTCTGGCTCTGGTCTTGTCGATCCTGCCCATCGGCGTGCTGCGGAACGGCTTCCGCGTGACGGTGATCTCGACGCTCACGGAGAAGGTGGACCCGGGGATCATCGATGGCCCCCTGCACCACCAAGGGGGACCCATCTTCTTCGTTCTATCGCTGGCGGTGTTGTTTGGAGTCCTGCTGGCGCTTCGGCGAGGGGAGACCCGGACCGGCGTCAACCGCCGGTCGGACCGAGATTCCGCAGGTGCGGGGCCATGAAGAATCGGCCTGGACGGGGGAGTGCGGAGGGTTTCGAGGAGGGATTGGACATGCACAAGACTATGATCAAGTATCGGGGCGCACACATTCTGGTGCTGGGGATGCTTGTTGCGATGACGTGCGGGTGCACCCGTGAGGCCACCCAAGCCCGTCATATGGCGAAAGGCGACCGGTATTTCGCGAAGGGGAACTACCGCTCCGCCGTGATCGAGTACGCGAATGTGCTGCGGTTGGCCCCGACGAACCGCCCGGCGATCCGGCAGCTGGGGCTGGCTTACTACAGCCTGCGCAACGTTCGGCAGGCGTACCCGCTGCTCGTCATGGCTCGGGACGGAGAGCCGAACAACCTCGATCTGCGCATGAAGCTGGGGGCGCTCTACCTGGTGACTGGAAACTCGGAGGAGGCCCGGAAAGAGATCGAGTTCGTGCTGGCTAAGGAGCCCGGGAACTTCGATGCGCTCATGCTGTGGGCCGGTGCATGCTGCAACCCCAAGCGGGCGGACGAGGGGATCCGACGGCTGAAGTCGCTCGACTCGCAGTTCGGCTCGCACGCGCGGTTTCAGCTGGCGATGGGGGCGCTCCTGCTCCAGAAGCAGGACCTCGCGGGCGCCGGCCAGGCATTCGAGAAGGCCGTGCAGCTGGACCCGAAGGCCGGTGAGACGCATGTGGCATTCGCGGACTTCCTGATGCTCAAGGGCGAGGTCGAGAAGGCGGGCCTCTCCTACCAGGCGGCGTCCGATGCGTCGCCGACGAATTCGGCGATCCGGCTGAAGCTGGCGGACTACCGGATTCGAACCGGAAAGATCGAGGACGGCCGGAAGATTCTGGAGGGGTTGACCGCCAGCACGCCCGAATTCCTTCCCGGATGGTACGCGCTTGCCGAGCTGAACTTCGCCAAGGGCGAGCATGATGCCTGCGCGCGGATTGTAGACCGCATCCTGAAGGCGGAGCCCGAATACATCCAGGCCATCCTCCTCCGGGGCCGTCTGAAGATCATAAAGGGGCAGACCAAGGACGTGATCGATGACTGCCGAAAACTGCTGGCCACTTATCCCCGCGCCATCCAGATCCGCCTCCAGCTGGCGGGAGCCCTCGTGGCAGACGGCGAGCTCCGGAAGGCTCTGGACGAGATGAAGATCGCCGTCGGCTTCGAACCCGACAACATCGACGCCCAGTACCTGCTGGCGGAGCTCAACCTGCGGGCGGGCAATGTCGATTCCGGGATCGAGAGCATGCGCAAGCTGGTCGAGCGGGATCCGAGCCAGATTCGTGCCCGCGTGCTGCTCGGCAGCGCGTACCGCATGCAGGGGGCACCCGAGAGCGCTGTGGCCGAGTTCCGGAAAGTCGTGGAACTGGCTCCCAAGGCCCCGCAGCCCCTGCATCTCCTTGGGATGGCGTTGCGTCAGCAGGGCAAGATCGATGAAGCGGTCCAGTGCTTTTCCGCTGCGCTTCAGATGGCCCCGACGTTCTATGAGCCCCTGATCCAGCTGGTTGCGATCGATCTGGCGGCCGGACGGTTCGAGGTGGCCCAGGAGCGGATCTTGAAGCGGATCGGGCAGCAGCCGGACGCGGCGCCGCTCCGGTATCTGCTGGGCAATATCCTCATGTCCCGGAAGGAGTGGGCGAAGGCGGAGGAGGCGCTCCAGAAGGCGATCGAGATCGATTCGGACTACTTGGGCGCCTACATCGCGCTCAGCTACTGCCTGGCGGCGTCCGGCCGGGATGACGAAGCGCTTCAGGAGCTTGAGAAGGGGCTGGAGGTCCGGCCCAAGGATGTCACGGCGCTCATGATGGCGGGCATGCTGTACCAGCGGAAGGAGCAGTGGGCCAAGGCGGCGGATCGCTTCGAGAGCATCCTGCAGGTGAATCCGAAGGCCGCGGGGGCTGCCAATAACCTCGCCTATATCTGCGCGGAGTATCTGGGCAAGCGGGAGCGCGGATTCGAGCTCGCCAAGAGAGCGCGGGAGCTCGCGCCGAACGATCCGTATGCGGCCGACACCCTCGGCTGGATCGCTCTTCAGAGCGGCGACCCGAAGTGGGCCCTGACCCTGCTTCAGGAGAGCGCCGACAAGCTGCCCGACCAGTCCGAAATCCAGTTCCACCTGGGGATGGCCCACAGTGCGATGGGCGACGAAGAGGCGGCCCGGAAGGCTCTTGATCGCGCGCTTTCGGGGAGCGCCAAGTTTGCCGGGCGAGAGCGCGCGGAGGAGATGCGGTCGATTCTGCAGCTCGACGCCGCGTCCGTCGGCAAGGCGGATCTGGCGAAGCTCGAATCGCTTCTGGCTCAGTCGCCGAACAGCGTGCCGCTTCTGGTGCGGGCGGCCGCCGCCCACCGCAGCGCCGGCGAGTTGCGAGCGGCGCGTGAGCTTTACGAGAAGGCGGTCGCCGCGAATCCCCAGTACGTCCCGGCGATCACCGCGCTCGCGGAGATTCGGCTGGAGGCCGGCGATGCGGGGGGCGCCTTGGCCCTGGCGAAGCAGGCGCGCGAGACGCGGCCGACCGATCCCCGGATCGCCGCGCTCCTGGGATGGGCGGCCTACCGGACCGGCGACTACAAGTGGGCCGCCAGCCTTCTGGGCGAGAGCGCGTCCGCGGCGCCGACCAACGCGACGGTCCAGTACCGCCTGGCCTTGGCCCGGTTCATGATGGGGGATGTGGCGGCCGCCGAGCGCGGCGTCCGCTCGGCGTTGAAGCCGGGAGGCCGCTTCCCAGAGCAGGCGGCCGCCGAGCGGTTTCTCGATATGATGCGGGTACTGGGCGACCCGGGCGCCGTCGGCGCTCTGGATGCGGCGAGTGCGGCCTTGGCGGCTGATCCGCAGGATGTCGCGGCGCTCATGGCCACCGCGGCGGTGCATGAGCGTGCGGCGGCGACGGACAAGGCCCAGGCCATCTACCGCGATATCGTCGGGCGCGTGCCGGGCTTCGCGCCAGCCGCTCGCAACCTGGCGGGGATCCTGGCCGATCAGCGACGCAGCCTTGATGAGGCGTTCAAGCTGGCGATGAAGGCCCGGGACGTGATGCCGGCTGACCCCGGCGCGGCGGCCGTGCTGGGGAGGATCGTGTACGCGCGTGGGGAGAACGAATGGGCCATCCGCCTGCTGGAGGAGAGTTCGGCCGCCATGGGTACAGACGCGCGCGTTCGGTTCTACCTGGGCATGGCGCGACTCAAGTCCGGCAATCGGGATGGAGCCCGTCGCGACCTGCAGGCGGCGCTGAATCTGAAGGCCGACTTCCCGGAAGCCGAAGAGGCGCGCAAGGCGCTGGCCGGAATGGCGAAGTAGGCCCGAGGCCTATTCGAGAGAGATCCGGGTGCGATAGGCAAGTCCGCCCTGGCCGGCATGGTATACCATCTGCCCTGTCGCCGGAATGCGGCTCATGCCGGACACGGTCTGCCATGCGGAGCCGGAAGACAGGTCTTGCTGCTCGAGCGAGTAGTACCGGCTGCGGCCCTGATATCCCGCTCCGGCCGCGGCGTATGCAGTGAACGAGACGCGGGGCGAGCCGTCTGCCAGGCCGATCAGGAGCGTGGGTGCGCTGCCCGGATCCAGCGGGTCCGTCCCGGCGATGAATTCCGCCACGTTCGCGACTCCGTCTCCGTCCGGATCCGATGCCCCGCCGCCCGCCTCCGACTCGGCGCCGAAGCAGGCCAGCGTCCACTGGTCGGCGATTCCGTCGCCGTCCAGATCGCCCCCGCCGCCCGTGAGGGCGGCGACCTGCCGGATCTCATCGCCGGTAACGGCTCGACTGTAGATTCGCGCCTCGTCGATCGACCCGTTGAATGTCGCGGCGGCGCCCGCCAGGCCGCCGATCGTCAGCAGCGCGTTGCTGCCGGAGCCGAAGGAGGCCGGCCCGCTTCCCGCGGGGGTCCCGTTGACATAGAGCGTGGCCAAGGTTCCGGATTTCACGATCGCGAGATGCACCCATTGTCCCACGGGCGGCGTGTAGGCGAAGGTCGTGCCCGAAAGAGGTCCCTCGAACCGCACCTGGCCGGCGGCTGTCAGCCCGGCGCTCCAGCGCATGCCCGCGTCCGTTCGTGCGTCTCGCTTGGCCGCGATGGTCTGTGCGCTGCCGCTGCCGCCGCTCCAGAGCAGCCACGCGCAGACGGTCATGTCCCCGGTGGCGGGATCGGATCGGCCGGCTGCAATGTAGTCGTCGGCCCCGTCGAAGCGGACCGCTGTGCCCTGGCGGCCGGCGGCCCATGCGGCGCCGCCCACGAGCGCTCCGTCCGCCACGTGCCGGTCATCGGCTGCCGTTGTTCCCGCTCCATCATCCAAGCGCCAGCAGGCCGCGAGGCCCGTCGCTACATCGGCTTCAAATCGGAATGTGCAGGCATTGGCCGGATCGATCGCCGTGCCGCCGATGTCCGCGATGTCGTTCAGCCGAAGGGTGTAGGTCTGCCCGTCCGTCATGGCGGACGTCGTGCGGAGCAGGATCGTCCGTCCGCCGGCCTCCAGCGCGGCGCTGGCCACGGCGATTCCCCCGTCCAGCGTGTAGCGGGCGGGATCGCCGGCCTCAGCGGCCTTCACCGGCTCGCTCAGGTGCACCTGGATCAGCGTCGGGTTGAAGCGGGCCACGACGGACGTGACCGTCGGAGGCTCCACGCACGTCCAGACCAGCTCCGCCGAGAAGGCGCTCTCGTTGCTCGTCGTGTTGTACGCCGTGATGGCGAAGTAATAGGTCAGGCCGTCCTCAAGGCCCGACACCACGGTGCTCGTAGATGTGCCGGCATCGATCACCTCGGTGTAGGAGCGGCTGGCCGATCCGTAGTAGAGCTTGGAGCCGGCCAGATCCGTGAGCGGCGTGCCGTCCGTGTTCCCGGTGGGCATGTCCCACGCGATCGAGATGGACACGGCCGGGGCGTCCGCCCCAAACGCCAGCAGGCAGATGGCCAGCCACTTGGCCATTCCCGCCCTGCCTGTGATCGCCGCTCGCATGGTCTGTCGCCTCGCTTTGGGTTCACTCTCTGCATACCCTTAGCTAGCAGTACCCATGCCACTGGAGCGCGGAGAAACCGAGGCAGGCCGGACAGGAGAGTCATAATCGATTCATAGATAATGTGTTGAGACCAGCATGGTCATCAAATACGGTTTTGCGGTGGACGTTCCCGGGCCGCTGTTTTCGCGCAGATGACAAGCTCGGCAATATCGAACCGAGGATTGGCCCGAAAGGTGCTGTGCCAACAACCGCCGGAGGCATGGGCGGTTACGGTCGAAATGGGAGAAGCAGACGTTGGCCAGACACAAAGGGGAGAGCAGAATTGAACCACGGAGACCCGGAGAAGAAGGACACGGAGGCTCGACAACGACGGCCTGTCCGGCGCTGCCGGCACAGGCCGTCGTTCTCTCGCGTGCTATGGGGAGGCTGAGGAGTGCCTGTTCCGGCTCCTTCCTCTCCCCGACCAACTGCGAGTGAATGGCGGCAGGCCGCGGCAGCGGGCTGCCGCCATTCGCGAGTCTCCGTGTTCGGGTCCGCTCCTTGTCTCCGTGTGGTGAATCCGAATGAGATGGGAGGCCAACCGCGCGTCCGAAGCTGGCGTCGCTTCGCGCCGCCGCGGCCTACGCCAGCTTCGCCTTCTTGAGGTTCTCGATGCTGATGCGGGCGCTGTCCATGGCCGACGGGCGCTTCGACAGATCCTGCTCCACGATGACCCAGCGTGCGCCGGACTTCGCGCCGGCCGCGAAGATGGCGGGCAGATCCATGGTGCCGTTGCCGACCTCCGTGAACGTGCCGTCGACGGGGTCCATGTCCTTCAGATGCACCTGAGGGAGGCGGCCGGCGCACTTCGTCAGGTACGCGACGGGGTCGGATCCGCCCTTCTTTACCCAGAAGGTGTCGACTTCGAACTGTACGGCCTGCGCATCGGTCATGCGGAACATCATGTCGAGCGCGCACTCGCCGTCCACCTTCAGGAACTCCTGCGCGTGGTTGTGGTAGGTGAACTGCAGGCCCTTGGACTTCGCAACGGCGGCGGCCTTGGATACCTCGGCGATCATGGGCTTCCAGTTCTTTTCCACCTGGCCGGCGAGGCTGGTGGTCAGGTACGGGCAGCCCAGCGCGGCGGCGTATGCATATGCGTCGCTCTCGGGCTTGCCGACCGCCTCGAGCGCCACGTGCTGGCCGGCCGTGCCGACCGCGATCGACTTGAGGTACTTGGCGAGATCGGCCGGCTTCTTGTCGCCGTAGAGGCCGGCGAACTCGAATGCCTTGTACCCCATCTTCGCGAGTTCCTTCGTGGTCCCTTCGAAGTCGTTCTTCAGGATATCCCGTACGGTGTAGAGCTGGATGGCGACGGGCAGGTTCGGCATGGTCTGGTGCTCCTGATCTGAGGGTTTAGCGGTGCGTGTTCTTCGATGCGCGAAAGTGCTTTCGGACCAGGCGGATGGCGGCATCCGCAAGCTGGTCGCCGGCTTCCGGCGCCAGGTGGCTGCCGGCTCCGAACGTCGTCTCGTATCCGCCGCGCCGGAAGGCCGCCTGGGTCGGCACGTAGCCGACCATGCCGTTGGCGTGGCCCACGACCAGCGCGTGGGCGGGGTGGCACATCTCCTTGATGCGCAGCCCGTGCTCCACGAAATACTCGGCCGGGATCGCGGCAAACGCGACGCGATCCACAAAGAGCGCCTGCGCCTCGGCGGGCGCGCGGCCTTCGCGCCGGATGCGCGCCACGAGCGCGGGCATTCCGCGGTCGTAGATCGCCGGGTCGATGAACCGCTGGGCCCCGCGGACGGTGCCGGCCACCTCGGCCGGCGTGACCGTGCGGAAGGGCAGTCGCACGGTGGCGGAGGCGGCGCCAAGCCGTGCCCTTGTCCGGAAGGACATCGACTTCAAGAGCGCCTGCGCGTCGTCTGCCAGCCGCTCCCCGGCTTCCTCCATCGTTCCGGTCCCGCGGCCGGCCGGGTCACCGTGATGCACGTTTCCGCAGGCGCCGTTCAGGAAGAGCGTGATCGGGCACCCGCGCCGCTTCAGCGACCGGGCCATCACGCCCGGGTATCCGGCGGTCACGGCGTTGCTGCCGCCGTGATGGGTCGGATGGCAGGTGAAGTTCACGATGCAGCCGAGCAGGCGCCCCGAGGGGCGGCGGATGCCCAGCACGGCGACCTCGGGATCCATCGGCCCCTCGATCGTCAGCGCGTCGGGATCAGGGAACCGTCCATGGGTGCGGGCGGTTCCGTCGCGCATGAGGACCCGCCGGTTGAAGGCGACGCCCCACTCAAAGCCGCTGGCAAAGCCGATCTCGGCTGTCTCCCGCTTGCGGAGCGCGTCGCCGAATGCGCGGACGATGCGGTCGGACAGCATCGCCACATAGGCCTCGTCGCGCTGCACCTCGCCGATGGTGGACACGGCCGGCCCGCCGTGGTTGTGGGTCGCCGCGATCATGACGTTCCGGCCCGGGAAGCCCAGCTCGCGCTCGAGGCGGCGGCGGATGGCGGCCGTGTCGGCCCGGCGGATCGACAGCAGGTCGAGCGCGATGAAGGCGATGCGGTCGCGGCCGGACTCCAGCACGGCCGCCCGCGCGAAGATCGGGTCCAGCACCTCGTCGCACTGGAGGTGCCGGAGCCAGCCGATCTTGCCGGTTCCGGGCGGCGGCGTGATGTCGATTTCGGCGAATCCGGCGCGTAAGGCCATTACTTCTTCCCTGAGAGGATGCGCTCGACGTCCATCCCCTGGATGCCGGAGAAGACCTTCCAGAACCCGCGTGCGATGGCCTTGACGGCCTTCTTGCCGTTGGGCTGCCGGATCGGGTAGGTCATTCCGAACGAGGTGGAACAGTGCCGCTGGGCCATCGGGTAGGCCGCGGGATCATACTTCACGTGGCCGGCGCCCTGGCAGGACCACGGGCAGCCCTTGCCGTAGGCGTTCTTCGCCTGGAACACCGTCATGGCCGGCAGGATGAACTGCTGCCAGGCGCCGACGGGCACGCCCTCGGCGCAGAGCGCCTTGGCCACGGCATTCCTCAGCTTTTCGGGCTCGCCGGTCCACTTGGCGGCCTTCATGTCGATGCGCGTCGTGAAGTTGTAGTAGGTGTGCATGTGCCCGGCGGGCTCGACCGGCAGGATGGCGGCGGGCAGGCCCTTGAGCTCGCCCAGCAGCATTCCGGCGTTCTCTCGCTGGACCTCGATGTAGCGGTCCAGCTTGGCGAGCTGGGCGCGGCCGAAGGCGGCCGCCAGGTCCGCGCTCCGGTACATCCACCCCAGCGCGTAGGCGTGGTAGTCGCGCTTCTCGACCGGCGTGCGGCTTTCGCCGAACGACCAGATCTGGCGCGCCTTGGCCAGGAGCTCCTCGTCGTCCGTCACCATCATGCCGCCCTCGCCGGAGCAGAGGCACTTGTTCTGGTTGAAGCTGAATGCGGCGCAGTCGCCGAACTGGCCGACCTTGCGGCCCTTGAACTCGGCGCCGTGCGTCTGGCAGGCGTCCTCGATCACGCGGAGGCCGTGCTTCCGGGCGACCTTCAGCACCTTGTCCATGTTGGCCGCCAGGCCGTGGAGGTGGACGATGATGATCGCCTTGGTCTTCGAGGTGATCGCCGCCTCGATCTTGGCCGGGTCCATGTTCATCGTGGCGAAGTCGATGTCCACGAAGACCGGGATGAGGTTGTGGTGCAGGACGCACGTGGCGCTCGAGGACCACGAGTAGGCCGGCACGATCACGTGGTCGCCGGCTCCGAGCCCGCAGGCGGCGAGGGCCATGTGCAGGGCCCCAGTGCCGCTGTTCGTGTTGATCGCGAAGCGGTTGCCGTTCCAGGCGGCGAACTCCTTCTCGAACGCGACGCAGTTGGGGCCCCAGGCGTGGCTGCCGCCGTCGAGCGAGGCCATGACCAGCTTGCGGTCGGTGTTGTCGACCGGGGGCCAGCGGTTAATGATCGCCCCGTCGGGTGCGGCCTTGGGACCACCGTACACAGCCAGTTCATCGCGCTTCTTCATGGACCATTCCCTCGGTGTTGACTATCCGTCGGAACTCAGACAAATCGGCCCGCATGCTACCAGTTTGCGCGAAGGAATCAACAGCGCGGGCACAACGCGCCAGCGCGCCCCGGGACGGGCGCGTCCGGCATCTTCCGGTTCTGTTCGTCGGATTATTGACGCCGACGCTCGACCTGCGCACAATACCAGCCGTAATCGGGGGCGCGCCGCCGGCGGGTTCCATCGGACACAGGGGAGGGAGCCGTGCAGATCATCGCGAGAGGGCTGATTCACGACGGAGGGGCGGCGCCGGAAGGCGAGCGATTTGCCTGCTTCGTCGGGCTCGCCCAGCTCGCGGACGGCACGCTGCTGTGCAGCTTCAAGACCGGCCCCCAGAAGCTGTCCGCGAAGGACAACCTGCGCGTGATGCGGAGCGCCGACGGAGGCGCGACGTGGACGCCGCTCGCCGGCGGGTTCGAGACCACCATCCGGGGCGTGGCCGGATCCATCACGGCCGGATACATCACGGAGGTTGCGCCCGGCCGCCTGCTGATGTCCGCCCATTGGGTGGACCGCTCCGATCCCGCCCTGCCGCTGGCTCACCCGGCGACGACCGGCCTGCTGCCGTTCAAGTGCCTGCAGGCCGCCTCGGCCGATGCGGGCGCCACCTGGAGCGCGTGGCGCGAAGTGAGCCTGTGGCCGCACCGGGGCGCGAGCCCGACCGGCGAGATCCTGCGCCTGGCGGACGGCCAGCTGGCCCTTCCGTACGAAAGCTGGAAGGACTGGAACGACACAGACGGCATCCAGGCGGCCAACCTGCGGCTGTCACGCGACGGGGGCGAGACCTGGAGCCAGCCGGTCACCATGGCGTGCGACCCGTACCAGGACCGGTACCTCTGGGACAACCGGATCGCCGTCCACCCGGCCGACGGCCGGCTCCTGGCGCTCTTCTGGACCTACGCCCGGCGCGAGAAGCGCGATGACGAGATCCACCTGGCGTGGGGCAGCCCCGATGCGTGCGAGTGGAGCCGGCCGCGGCCGACCGGCATTCGCGGCCAGATCGCGTGCCCCGTGTTCATGGGCAACCACAAGATCCTGGTCGTCTACGTGCATCGCCAGAACCCGCCGGGCCTGCGCGCCGTGCTCAGCCGCGACTTCGGAAAGACGTGGGACCAGCCGAGCGAGGTGGTGCTCTACGACAGCGTGGCCGGGCAGGAAGCCGGCATGGGGCAGGCCCGCGATGAGGCGGACTACTGGCACGACATGTACCGCTGGACGTTCGGCCATCCGAAGGCGCTGCGGCTGGCTGACGGAACCGTGCTGGTCGCCTTCTACGGCGGCAGCCCGAAGCAACTGAGCATCCACTGCGTGAGGCTGACGCCCCCCGACGACCGGCCGAAGGCCGAGTAGCCGCGGTCAGGGGATGGGCTGGCCCGTGAGCCACCCCACGTAGGCGTTCCACCAGCCGGCGCCCCACAGGAACCACAGCACGGCGGCCAGCGCCAGGTACGGCCCGAACGGGATCCGGCTCTGCAGTTCCTTCCGGCGCAGGGCGATCAGGGAAACCCCGATGATCGATCCCCCGAGCGACGCGACCATGATGGTGAAGAGGACGGCCTGCCAGCCGAAAAACGCGCCGATCGCGCCCATCAGCTTCACGTCGCCAAACCCCATCGCCTCCTTGCGGAAGGCGAGGCGGCCGAGGAGCGCCACGCCCCAGAGCAGGCCGAACCCGACCGCGAGCCCGACGAGCGAGGGCCGCAGGCCCTCCCATAGCGAGGCCCCTCCGTGCAGGGCGGGCACGAGCGCGCTGAGCGCAACGCCGGCGATCATGCCGCCGATCGTGACGCGGTCGGGCAGGATCAGATGCTCGAAGTCCACGAACGTCCCGAGAACCAGCCCGCTCACGACGAGCCAGTGGATGAGCACGAGCGCGAAGCACGTCAGGGCCTGGGCGGGCGCCACCATGCCGGGCGTCACGCCGAACCGGAACCAGACCAGCAGGAACAGGACGGCGGTGAGCAGCTCAACGAGCACGTAGCGCGGGATGATCCGGATGCCGCAGGCGCGGCAGCGCGCGCGCAGCACGATGTAGCTGACCAGCGGAATGTTGTCGTACCACGCGATGGGCTGGCCGCAGCCCGGGCAGTGGGAGCGGGGGGTGACCACCGACTGCTCCAGCGGGATGCGGTAGATGCAGACGTTCAGGAAGCTCCCCACGCAGGCGCCCCAGGCGAAGGATAGCGAGGCGAGATACCAGGACCAGAATGCCGCCGCGTCGCCCATGTTCATCGCGCCCTCCGAAGTTGCGCGCGATCATAGCCCCCGCCGCCCGTCCCCAGCAAGTCAATCGGCCGCCGGCGAGCGGCCCGCCGTGCTGGCGATCAGGACGATGAAGAGCGCGGCGACGAGGGGGAGGCCGGGGCTGCCGTCGGGGACGCTGCGGATCTCGAGCTGCTCGGCGCCGCGCAGCTTGCGCGCCTGCTGGCGCTCCATGACCCGCCACTGGGCGGAGTTCTCCACGACAATCCACGCCGTGAGCGGCAGCAGCACGCCGGCGTCCTGGCTCTGTCTGACGGCATCGACCCACTGGGTCCGGCCACGTGCGGGATTGTGCCGGATCTCCAGGAACAGGCTCCATGCGGCCATGCCCTTGGCGCCGGCTCTGCCCCGGTCCGGTCCATCGGCCACGGCGACGGGGACATACGCTTCGCGCGTCGGATCGAATACCGTCAGCGGGCTCCCGGTCGGAACTCGCGCCACCGGCGCCGAAGCCGGAGCGGCGCGGATCGCCGACCCGACGCGCCAGAGCGTCACCGGCGCCAGATCGATTCCGCAATCCGTATCACGCTCCGCGCCCGTCGCCAGATCGATCCGCCGGACCCCGTCGCCGCGGAAGACGAAGTAGTGGGGGAAGTCCGGCGCCAAGTCGGCGGACCAGGCGACGCCGTCTTCATCGGGCACCGGCTCGCCCGGCCCCTGCACGACAACGATCACCGGGGCGCGGAGTGCGCCGGTGTCGCCGGCCATGAGGCCCGAGCGATACAGGGCGCGCTTCACGGCGCGGTCGCGACAGAATCCGCCGTCGCGCGGCCGATCGGCCGTGATCGTGCGCAGGGCCTGCACCGCCTCGCCCACCGGCACCGGCGCCGGGCAGATGTCCTCCACTGAGCCTCCCGCCAGGCTCACCGTGCACTCGCGGATGCCCGGGAAGCGGGCGGCCGCTTGTTCGACCCGGGCCGCGACGTCGCGCTCGCCGGCCGATGGGACCGACCAGTCCACGATGACGTGCAGATAGGGCTGCCGGGTCACCCGGGGCAGAGAGCGATGCGCGCCAATCATGTCGCCGGCCGGACTGGCGGACAGCCGGACAGGACGGCCGGGCTCGGCGGCGGGCGAGTCGCGCAGATCCACGGGTTGCCCGCAGATCACGGCCTGGTTTGTCACGCAGTCGGGCGTCAGCAGTTCGACCTCGACCGTTCGCGCTTGCGCCGGCTCGACCGGGAAGACGCGCAGCTCGAGCCGGTTGGGACCGAGGTACGTCAGCACGCCGGGATCGCGGCGGGAGACGTTCCGGATGGTCTGGTAGACCCACATGGCGGTCTTTCGCTCCACCAGTCGACCCGGCGCGCGCTCGGCGCCGATGGTGAGCCAGAACCCGGAGACGAGCGCGCCGTCCGGGAGCTCGATGCGGCCCACGAACTCGGACTGGCGCGTACCCGAATTGGTCATCGCGATGGCCACCAGCGCGCGGGTGGCGCCGGCTTCGTGGGACCGCGAAGCCCGGACGTCCGTCGCGCGCACCGTGTCCGGCAGCGCGGCCGGCTGCGCCGTCCGCTGGTCGAAGACGAGGGAGCGCTGCGGTTTGCCGAAGAGGCCGCGCGTCCACGGCCCATCGGTCCGGCGCTGGCGCTCGGCCCCGAACAGCGCCCGCTCGATCTGAATCAGCTTGGGTGTGGGCAGCGTGAGGCCGTCGAACACCAGCCAGTTGTAGTACCCGGAGAGGACGGGCATGCGCCGCCCCTCCTTGAAGTCGCGCATACGATCGAGGCCTCGGCCGACCAGCGCGCGTCTGCCGGCGAAGCGGTCGTCGCGCCGGAAATCGGGGGAGTAGACGTGGTTCATGGCCTGCCGCAGGGCCGCCCGATCCATGAGCGCGCCGATGGTATAGGCCGCGGGCATGGCGGCCAGCGAGAGCGCGAGCGCCACGCGCGCGGCCCGCGGTCCGAGCGCCGCCTCCGCCTCCCGGATCCCGGCCAGCAGGCGGTGGCCGTGGAGCAGGAAGAGCGCCGTCGGCACGAGAACCAGGAACCCGGCGCCTGCGGCCAGGACCGCGATCAACCCGAGCGGGAGAAACGGCAGGAAGACGGCGAAGAAATAGAAGGTGAACGGGAACAAGGCGGCCTGGGCCAGCCAGACGGCGGCGTTGAGCCGCGGGCCGAAGCGCGGCGGAACGAGCAGGAGCACCCCGTTCAGCACCGCGAGCAGGTAGACGGCGGGCGCCTGGTAGTCGGCCGGGAACGGCACGCTGCGGTTGAGCCAGAGCCCGCCGAGCGGCCCGGCGAGCGCGACAAGGGCGGTCAGGGCCGACATGCCCCGGGGACCGCGCCGGGCCGCCCAGCCGCACAGGATCACCGCCAGGCGGAGGAGGCTCACAAAGAAGGCGACCGTGGCCAGGACGAACAGGGGTACGACGACCCACGCGCCGACCCAAGCCGGCCAGCGCCACCAGCCCGGGATGCGGGATACCAGAAGCCAGAGGAGCGGGATCCACGCGACCACGAGAACGGCCCGCTTGATCTCGGCCGTGGCCGAGCGCCGGGTATCGAAGCACGCCAGCCGGAGCGCCGCGCAGAAGAGGGCTGGCATGATGAGCGCGAACTGGGTGTAGATCACCGTTTCGGGCGGCAGGATCCAGAGCGTCACCGATGGCGGCAGCAGGCTCGATCCGACGCAGGCGGTCGTCCACCAGAGGTAGGCCAGGTGCGCGAGGAAGACCGGCCAGCACCCGGCCCAGCTCAAGTCGGCCCGTCGTCGGCGCAGCGAGAGCGTCAGCCCCATGCCGAACGCGAGAAGCGCGGCCTCGGCGCAGCCGATCTGCAGGGCCGCGGCCGCCTGCTCCCGCGACATCTCGCCGCTGACGAGGAGGTAGGCGCGGACGTTCAGCAGGCCGAGGATCGCCTGGGGGACGATCCAGATCCACGCGAGCAGCCGGTGGCTGAAGAGGCCGGGCGGCAGGAGGCGGTTCGGGGCTTCCGGGCTCGTGCTCATGCGGCTGCGCTCCTCTGAACCGGCGACGTCGAACTCCGGACTACTTCTTGCTCGGGCCTCCGGCCGCGCGGCGGCCGAAGGGGGCTGCGCGCGTCTGCAGGGCGATCTGCATGCAGGCGTTCATGGCGGGCACGACCTCGGCGAACGTTCCGCACATGGCGTTCACGAGTTCGTAGCCCGTGCAGCCTATCACCTCAGCCGCCGGCATGGGGTAATAGAGCTGGAAGGCAACCCATTCCTTCCGCGGGTACCGGCGCGCGGCCGCGGCGATGGCGGCCGAGGACGTGAAGGTGGCCGAGTTGAACACCGCGTTCG
Organism: uncultured Verrucomicrobiota bacterium; assembly: GCA_964431965.1. GTDB lineage: Bacteria > Verrucomicrobiota > Kiritimatiellia > CAIKKV01 > CAYSLU01 > CAYSLU01. Next base: position 8,760 of record CAYSLU010000019.1, on the reverse strand, counting down.
ACTCCCCGTCGCCGACTTCGGCGACGAAGCCTTCACGGAGGATGAGCCGGCGCAGTTCGCGGTGGAGGGGCGACCCGGCCCGGCAGCCGCGCATCAGGCGATTCCAGTCCCAGTCCTTCTGCAACTGGCATCCGGGGTAGGGCCCCGGGCCTTCGGCGTACCCGCGCTCGATCTGCAGGCCGCTCTTGAACCCCGGCGGGTCGGATTCGACCGTGATGAAGAGCTTGGCGCAGCCGAAATTCACGTCGTGAGAGAGGGGCTTCGCCTCGCGGTTCGCCCGGGGCAGCCAGCAGATCCACTGCCAGAAGACGCCGCGGCCCCAGCGGTCGGTCACGAACGGCGTGCGGTAGGTCTCCTCGAGGTGGTACTTGAGGATCTGCGTAATGCGCTCATGCGGCTCGATGTTGCCCACCCGGATCCCGCGCTCGAAGTCGAGCCACTCCGGCCGGAACGCCTCGCCCGTGGGCCGCTCGGCGGCCTGTGCTCCGCGGCGGGCGAGCGGCAGCCAGTCCTTGGCAGACACGGTTCGCTTCATGGACGACTCCTGTCCGGCTCCGGGCGTGCGGTCGATCACGCCCGCGCCCGATTGCGGCAATCTACCCGCGCGATACCGGTGCGGCAAGGGCATTTGCCCAAGTGATGGGGACGGATCGGCTCCGGCGCGCATTCTTTGTGTCGCATTTTTTGATGCCATTGGCGGCGAAACTCTGGTAAAAAGACCCGCCTTTTTTCAAGTGGGACAGCATGAACCTGCGCAAGCTTCTACCGGAAGAACACATCGTGATCGCCCTCAAGGGCAGCACGAAGGACCACATCATCGTCGAGATGATCGACACGATGTGCGCGACCGGTCGGATCAAGGACCGCGACGCCGCGCTCAAGGCGGTCCTCGAACGCGAGCAGAAGATGTCCACCGGGATGCAGCACGGAATCGCGATCCCGCACGGCAAGACCGATAGCGTGGACGCGCTGGTGACCGCCTTCGCGATGAAGCGCGAAGGGGTGGACTTCGGGTCGCTGGACGGCCAGCCGTCGAACATCTTCGTGATGACGGTCTCGCCGGTGAACCGGACGGGTCCGCACATCCAGTTCCTGGCGGAAATGAGCCAGATCCTGAACGACGGCTCCCGCCGCGAGCGGCTGCTCAAGGCCGAGTCGGTGAAGGACGTGCTGGAAATCCTGACGACCTGATCGCCCGCGCCGCCCCCCCCTGACCGCGCCGGCTACCGCATCTCCTGCCCGCCCGTCACGTTGATCGCCTGTCCGGTCATGTACGCGGACGCATCCGAAGCCAGAAACACCACGACGTTGCACACGTCCTGGTACGTGCACGGCCGCTTCATCGGCACCTGGTCGACGTACTTCCGGCGAACCTCCTCCTCGGAGATGCCCTGGTTGGCCGCGTACTGCTTGAACAGGCTCTGGGTCCAGAGCGGCGAGTCGAGCAGGTTGCCCGGGCAGATGGCGTTGACGCGCACGCCGCTCTCCGCCAGCTCCAGCGCCGCGCTCTGGACCAGGCCGATCGCGCCGAACTTCGAGGCCGCGTAGGCGGAGTTCTTGAACGAGCCCTTCTTGCCGGACTTCGAGTTGATCTGGATGAACGAGCCCCGCCCCGCGCGGGCCAGGGCGGGCAGCGCGTGCTTCATGCAGATCATCTGGCCGACGAGGTTAACATCGATCACCTTGCGCCAGCGGGCGACGTCGAACTCGGCGATCGGCCCCGCGATCAGGATGCCGGCGTTGGCGACGAAGATGTCGATCCCTCCGAACGCCTGCCCGGCGGCTTCAACGGCGCGCCGGACGTCGTCCTCCTTCGTCACGTCGCACACGGCGTGGGCCACGCGGTCTTCCCCGAACGAAGCGCGCAGCTGGTCGCGGGTGGCGACGAGATGCGCCTCCTGGAGATCGGCCACGAGCACGCGGCCGCCTTCCTCGAGCAGGCGCTGCGCAATCGCCTGGCCCAGTCCCTGGGCGGATCCGGTGATGACGGCGCGGCGGTCCTTCAGGTTCACGGTCAGCCTCCCTTTTCCATCATCTTGATGCGGTGCTTCGGCGCGTCGAGCGCCATCAGGTCCGCCTGCTGGCGCTTCGACAGGAAGCGGGGGCGGCCCACGATGGTCGCGGCGATCTGCGACTTGGCGGCATCCTCCACGACGACGCAGCGGTAGAACGCCTGCTTCATCGTGACGCCCAGCGCGCAGATCCCGTGGTTCACCATGAAGATCGTGTCCATCTTCTTCGCGGCCCGGCCCATGGCGTCCGCCAGCAGCTGGGTGGTCGGCGTGACGTAGGGCACGGTGCCCACGCGGCCGAGGTCGCACACGAACTCGGCGAACATCGGCTTCAGCGTGGCCCCGGAGCTGAGGACCCCGGACGCCCACGGCGAGTGCGTGTGGAAGATCGCCTGGATCTCCGGCCGGGCGCGATAGATCGCGAGGTGCATGCCCACCTCGGAGGTGGGGCGGTTCTTGCCCTTGACCTGCCGGCCGCTGGCGAGGTCCATGCCGCACAGGTCGGCCGGCGTGATCTCGTCCATCGCGAAGCCGCTCGGCTTCATCCAGACGATGTCGCCCTCGCGGGCGCTGATGTTGCCGCCGGCCCCGGCCACGAGGCCGCCCTGGGCGATCTTGACTCCGAACCGAACCAGCTCTTCGCGTACGGTGCTCATGCGCTCCTGCTTTCCTTCCCGCCGCCCGCGGCGGCGTGTTCTATATCGTCCAGCGGCCCTTGGCCGCGGAATCCCGCATCGCCGCGAGCGCCCGCTCCCGGCCCATCTCGTCCAGCTGGCCCGCCTGCGCCGCCGACGGCGGCGGCAGGGCCCCGACCGCCCGGAAGAACGCGTTCTTCCGGGCTCCGTCTGCCCCGAACTCCGCGTCCGCCCCCGCCCCCACGTACGAGTAGCCGCCGTAGCGGAGCAGCCACGTGTGCCCGACGAACACCTCGGCCCCGCGGCGGAACGCCTCCGCGTGCGGCCGCAGCGCCTCGCCGGCGAGGTCGTCCACGAACGGCTGGCCGTCCCGGTTCATCTCGGTCCCGATGTTGATCGGCAGGCCGAACGACTCGCTGACCGCGACGATCTCGCGGAGCTTCGCCGTCTTGAGCTTCCGCTCGTCCGCGCTCTTGAAGTTCCAGTTCCGGTCCGGAATGATGTTGAGCGCCGCGGCGCCCTTGCCCCGCATGCACTCGATCATCTTCGCGGGAGCCTGCTCGCCGGCGCTGGTGCCGTCCAGCCACGTGATCATCGGGATCGCGCCGCAGGAGCGCACCCAGGCGAAGAAGTCGCCGACCGGCGGGAACGTGCGGGGCGTCGGCTGCTCGTAGCCGAGGCCGCCGCGCTTCGCGAGCTTCGACCGGACGCGCTCCTCCAGGGCCGGCACGTCGTCCGCGATCCGGGCCATGTCGGCCGCCGCAAGCCCGAGCGTGGCGGCCCAGAAGGCGCGAAACGCATCGGCGGCCGGGAATGCCTGGCGCGAGCGGCTGACGTAGGCGCGGATGATGTGCCGCTCGGTGGCGGCGCCGGCCGGCGCCAGCGGCAGGACGTCGCGCTCGTAGTCGATCGCGACGGCCGCGAGCTTCGCGTTGATGCGCCCGACCAGCTCGACGTTCCGCCGGCGCGCGCCGTCGCGGTACGCCGCGAGCGTCTTCGCCTGCGGCGTGCCGGGGGCCGGGGGCCGGACGAAGCCGGCGCCCATCAGGTACGTGACGCCCGGCTCGCCGGGGGACGTCATCTCCACGTCCGCGAACTCCGGGAGGTAGCCGCGGGTCTCGACGTTCACCGTGGCGCGGAGCCCGACGAGGGCGGCCGCGTCCCGGAACTCCTCCAGGCCGTCGAGCACGTCGAAGTCGCACAGGCCCGCCGCGTGCAGCCCGGCCTGGCGCGCGGCCCACGCGAGGTGCGAAGGCGACCAGCCGCGGGCGTTGTACGAGAAGAACGAGTGCAGGTGCATGTTCACGTTGCCGCCCGGGGGCGGCAGCGGGCCGGCGGCCGCCAGGCGGCGGAGCGCCTCGCGGCGGACCTGCGGATCGAACGAATCCACGTCGCGTTCCGTGCGTTCTGGCGTAGTCATGGGGCGGAATTATGCCACGCGGCGCCTCGGAGTCACGCGGGAACCGCAGTTGAAACGGCAGAACCTGAACGACGAGCCTTGACTCCCCAACGGGACCTGATACCTTACCCGCGCTTTAGCCACAGGGAGTTTTTCCGGATGAAACGGACATACACGCCGTCGAAGAAGAAGCGTCAGCGCAAGCACGGGTTCCGCAAGCGCATGGCCACAGCCGATGGACGCAAGGTGATCAAGCACCGGCGCCAGCAGGGCCGTGCGCGTCTGACGATCTAGCGCACACCGGAGCCGCTCCGGCCATGACGGGCCTTTCGAACAACGGGGCGGCACAACCGCACGTTCCGGCGCCGGATCGGCGGCTTCGGCCGTCCCAGCGTCTTCAGGAATCCCGACTGTTTCGCGAGGCCTACGACCAGGGCCGGAAGGCTGTCGGCCGCTATATGGTCCTTTTGCTGCGCGCCGGACCGGGCGCTTCGCTGCGGCTGGGCGTCGTCGCCGGCCGGAAGGTCGGGAATGCCGTGTTCCGCGCCCGCGCCAAGCGCCGGATGCGCGAGGCGTATCGGCAGAACCGGCACCGCCTGAACGGCGAGGTCGATGTGGTTCTGATTGCGCGCGCGGCTTTGCTGCAGGCGTCTCCGGCGGAGGTCGAGCGCGAGCTGCTCGGCCTGGCCGGCCGGATGGGAATATGCGGGAGGACGTCGTGCTGAGCCGATTGCACCGCCGTGATCGCCGGCCGCACTCCGGCCGGCCGGACTGGGCCGGCCGGCTGATCGTCGCCGCGGTGCGCGTGTACCAGGCGGCGCTGTCCCCCCTGCTGGGTGCCTCGTGCCGGTTTGAACCCTCCTGTTCGGCGTACTGCGTCGATGCCGTGCGGAAGCACGGCGGCGCGCGCGGGCTCGCGCTGGGCATCAGGCGGATCCTGCGGTGTCATCCGTTTCACGCGGGGGGATACGACCCCGTGCCATAGCGGCCGCGGCCGGGGGCCCCGGCGCCGGCGAGAAAGAGCGAACTATGAAGAATTTGTCTATCCGCGATATCGTCGTCATCGGATTCCTGATGGCCGTGCTGTTTGCGTGGGGGCCGCTCTATCAGCGCTACTTCGCCCCGCCCGTCCCGCCGAAACCGGCGCCGACGGCCGTGGCCCCCGCCGGGGATGCCGCCGCGGACGCGCCCGACCGCCCCGCCACGAATGCTGCCGCGGAGCCGATCGCGACCGCCCGGCCGGCGCCCGAGGCGCACACCGGCAGCGTGGCGGCCGTGCTGCAGGCCGCTTCCGCGCCCGAGCTTCCGGAGCAGCGCGTGACCCTGTCCAACGAGACCACCGCGGTGGTGCTGTCGTCATGGGGCGGGGGCGTGGCCGCGGTGGAGCTGATGGCGTTCCGGGAGGCGCTCGCCCCGTCCAGCCCGCCGGTCTACCTGGATTTCGGCGATCGGCCGGCTCTGAGCATGCTGGACGTTCCGGGGCTCTCGGCGCGCGATGATTTCACGCTGGCGGCCCAAGCCGGCGGGCGCTCCGCGCGCGTCGAGCGCCGGCGCGCCGACGGGCTCCAGCTGGTGCGGACCGTCACGCTGACCAACCGGTACGAGCTGATCGTCGTCGACGTGCTGTCGAACGGCGGCTCCGAAGCCCTCGACGTCCCATCCTATGGCCTGCAGCTCGGCCCGATGCGCATCCCGGGCTCGCAGGTCGTGGCGGCACAGAGCGCCGCGCTCGGGATCGACGTCCTGCCGGCGGGCGGCGGCGAAAGCGTCCGCCACTGGGCGCAGAAGAGCTTCTTCAGCCGCAGCCAGGTGGCGCTCGCGGACTTCTTCGAGGACGAGGGGCGCCGCGGCGGCTGCTCCATGATGAAGCCCCGCCTGGCCGATCCGCTGCCGGCGGGCATTCGGGAGCCGGTCCGGGCCGATACCGACTGGGTGGCGGTCAAGAGCCAGTTCTTCACGCAGATCCTGGACTTGGAGGCCGATTCCCCCGGCTACGTGCTGGAGGCCGGGCGCCTCACGGCCGGCGAGCGGCCCGGAGAGCCCGGCACGTGGTCGCCCGCGGCCCTGATCAACAGCGTGGCCGCCGTGCTGCGCGTCGGCAGCGCGAAGCTGGGGCCGGGCGAGTCCGTGACCCATGAGCTGCACTACTACGTCGGCCCCAAGGAGTACACCGGCATCCGTCAGCTCGGCAACCACCGGGAAGACGTCATGGAGTTCGGCATGTGGAAGATGGTCTGCGGGTGGCTGCTCTGGGGGCTGAACGCCATCTATTCGCTCATCCCGAGCTACGGCGTCGCCATCATCCTGCTCACGATCGTGGTCCGCATCATCTTCTGGCCGGTGACCCACAAGGGAACCGAGAGCATGAAGCGCATGCAGGCGCTCCAGCCGCAGATCACCGCCTTGCGCGAAAAGTACAAGGACAAGCCGCAGGTGCTGCACCGCGAGACGATGGACCTGTACAAGAAGAACAAGGTCAACCCGTTCCTCGGCGGCTGCCTGCCGACGCTCGTGCAGATCCCCGTCTTCTTCGCGCTGTTCACCGTGCTGCGCAGCGCCGTGGAGCTGCGCTTCGCGCCGTTCCTGTGGATTCCCGACCTCAGCGATCAGGAAGGCCTCCTGCGCGGGGTGCTGCCGATCGCCGTCAATATCCTGCCGCTGATCAACGCCGTGACCATGGCGTGGCAGTCCAAGCTGACGCCCTCGGCGGGCGACGCCAGCCAGCAGAAGATGATGGTGGTCATCATGCCCGTGATGATGCTGTTCATCTTCTACACGATGCCCGCCGCCCTGAATCTCTACTGGGTCACGAATCAGTGCCTGATGATCGTGCAGCTGCTCTGGCACAAGCGGCGGTCCGCGAAGTAGTGTGGCGTCCTGTAAAGGAGTCGGGGGAAAACGGTCGGGACGGAGCCCGACCCTCCAGGATGCAGAAGGAGCGTGCGGTTTTTGGCGCTGGAGGGACGACCTCCGTGTCGTCCGTTGGACTCCGCAGAGCTTCTGAAGGCCAGGCGTCGAGTTAGGCGCCCTCGGGCTTGGCCGACCGGGTCATGAGCGACTGAACGGCTTCCAGGGGACGCTTTCCTTCGCGCAGGATCGCGTACACCTCGTCCGTGATCGGAACGTCCACGCCCCGGTCCCGGGCGATGGCCCGCGCAATGGCGCAGTTGCCGACGCCTTCGGCGACCTGCTTCATGCTTGCCGTGATGGCCTCGATCGTCTCGCCCCGGCCCAGCCGCTCGCCGACCGCGCGGTTCCGGCTGTGCCGGCTCGTGCAGGTGACGATGAGATCGCCCATGCCGCTGAGCCCCGCGAACGTGGCGGGCTGCGCCCCCAGGGCGCAGCCGAGCCGCGACATCTCGACCAGCCCCCGGGTGATCAAAGCGGCCCGCGTGTTGTCCCCGAACCCGAGGCCGTCGCTGACGCCCACCGCGACCGCGATGATGTTCTTGAGCGCGCCCCCGAGTTCGACGCCGACGACGTCGTCGCTCGTGTAGACCCGGAAGCGCGGGGTCATGAACACGGACTGCAGACCGCTCGCCCGCGCCGGGTCGGAGCAGGCGATCACCACCGCGGTCGGGATGCCCCGCGCGACTTCTTCGGCGTGGCTGGGCCCCGACAGCGCCGCGCACGGTCCCGCGCCCAGCACCTCATCGGCCACCTCGGTCATCCGCGTTCGCGCCCGCTCGTCCAGGCCCTTCGCGACGCTGACCACGAGCGCCTCGGCGGGGATCCGGCTGGCGAACGAGGCCGCCACGTCGCGAAAGAACTTGCTCGGAACCGCCAGCACCACGACGTCCGCGCCCGCCACAGCCTCGGCGCGGTCCGCCGTCCAGCGCACGGCCGGCGGGATGGTCACCCCGGGCAGATACAGCTCGTTCCGGCCTGTATCGCGGACCTGGGCCACATAGTCGGGAAACGGGCCCCACACGGTGACGCGGTCGCCCTTGCCGGCGAGCAGAACCGCCAGGGCCGTGCCCCAGCCTCCGTCGCCGATCACCGCTATGGTGCGAGCCGTCATCAACGGGGCTTTCTGGCGAACCGGCTTTCCGTGCCGTTCACGAGGCGCCGGATGTTGGACTTGTGCCGGACGACGACGAGGGCGCCCAGGCCGGACAGCACGCCCGGCAAGGTGGCGCCATCGGACCCGTACAGGAACCAGGCTGAGGCCGGGACGGCGATGGCGGTCGTGATGGACGCCACGGAGACGTAACGGGTGGCCAGGAACACGATCGCCCAGACGGCGAAGCCGATACCCGCTGCGGACGGCGCGATGCCGAGCAGGCTCCCCGCCGTCGTCGCCACGCCTTTGCCCCCCTTGAACCCCAGGTATACGGGCCAGTTGTGGCCGGCGATGGCCATGACGGCGCACAGAAGCGACAGGCCGCTTCCGCCTTCGTATCCCATCCAATGGCGCGCGATCAGGGGGAAGACGCAGGCCGGCACGAATCCCTTCAGCGCATCCGCGACGAACGTCAGGATCCCCCACGGTCGGCCAAGCGTTCGGAACACATTGGTGGCGCCGATGTTACAGCTTCCAACCTTCCGGATGTCCACTCCCCGGGACCGGGCGATGATGTAGCCGCTGGGAATGGCGCCAGTCAGGTAAGCGGCGGCGGCGCATAGGACGTATCCCGCTGTGTTCATGGTACGGATCTCCCTGTAACCGGCGGTTACTCTATGGATGGCGGATGCGGAATGCAATGCGACTAGT
>CAYSLU010000018.1:0-67919 GCA_964431965.1 uncultured Verrucomicrobiota bacterium | reverse complement strand
CTCAGCTACCGCACCTGCCGCGGCTGCGCCCCTCCCCCCACTGTCTGAATCGCAGGGAGCGGTTCAGTTGACGATTCTCGCCAAGGTGGCCCGCGACCTCCGGGCGCAGGCAGGCGCACGCCTGACTCACGGGGTGTTCCCTCCCGCGTCCGGATACCCCGGGCAGCATTGCAGTTGAACCTTGAAAACGATTCGCTCCGGCCTGACCATGCCATCCGTTCGATCGATCACCGCTGCTGGGGGTGCCGCTATGCGTCCAAGACAGTTTGCGCTCGCCGCCGTCGGAGTCGTCGCCTTGGCCGGCACAACATCGCTCGCGCTCTTCTACCGGGGCCAGTCCGCCCAGTACCGCCAGGAGTGGCAGACCGCCCTGGCTCAGCCGCCGGCGGCGAGCACGCCGGCACCGCCCGCGCCCGCTGCCCCCGCGCCGGTCCGCATCGCGCGGCCGGCGGCGGCGGCGGCCGACGGCGGCGCGGAGGAGATCGCCCGACTGAACGTGCGCATCCGGGACCTCGAGGAGCAACTGGCCGCCAAGCCGGCCCCGGCCGCTCAGCCGGCTCAGCCGGGGGCATCGCGCGATGCCGCGCCCGACGCGGGCGGCCGGCGGCGCACCGACTGGATGTCTACATTCCGGACGAACGACCCGGTCCGCTACGCGGAGTTCCAGCAACGCCGGGCGGCGGCGCAGCAGGCCGTCCAGGACGCATGGAACCAAAAAACGAACTACTTCCTGAACCGCGATACGAGCCGAATGAGCGAGGATGAAGTACAGGAGTACAACCAGATGCTGGCAATCCTGACACAGACGTGGGAACTCGCCCAGCGCATGCAGGTGCAGAGCACGATGTCCCACGACGAACGCCACCAGGTGGTCGACACCGTGCGGAGCAACATGACCGTCCTCGTCCCGCTGCTGAACAACGAGCGCGACCGGGAGTTCTACGACCTCGCGGTCGGCATGGGCCACAACGCAAACGACGCTGCATCGTTTGCGGTCTACGCAAACCAGATCATCGACGCCACATCCCTGCGGAATCTGATCCCCGGCGGGGGGCGCGGCATGGGCGGCGGCGGGTTCGGCCCCGGCTTCGGCGGCGGCGCCCCCGGCGGCAGACCAGCACCACCTGCCAACTGATCCTCCGTGGCCCTCCAGCGGCCCGCATTCGCGGCGCAGTCCCGCTTTCGCGATTGTCGTGTCCCCGCGTGGCAGATATAGTCCGTCGGCGTATGGGCGTGCCGAATCGGTCGGACCGGTTGCGGCGGCACCTGCGGGGAGGAACGACGATGAGCGCTTCGGATAGAGTCCGCGTTCTGCTGGCCGACGACGAGCCCCACGTCCGGCTGACCATGAAAGCCGTCCTGACCAAGGCCGGCATGGATGTCGTGGGCGAAGCCGCCGACGGCGACGAGGCCGTCGCGCAGTACCGCCTGCTGCGGCCGGACCTGATGCTGCTCGATATCAACATGCCCTTCAAGACCGGCGAGGAGTCGCTGAAGGAGATCATGGACGAGTTCCCGAACGCCTGCGTCGTCATGCTCACGTCGGTGGCTGAGATGCGCAGCATCAACGCCTGTCTCACCATCGGCGCCTCCAACTTCGTGCCCAAGGACAGCAGCCTGGATGAGATCCTCGAGACCATCCGGGACACGCTCAAGATGCACCGGGAGGAAGGCGAGGCCCACCATGGGTGAGAAGCCGAATCTGAAGCGCATGCTGGAGGAAATCCGCGAGGAAGGCCGGATTGAGACGGCCCGTAGCAGCTTGCTCACGCGGAACGACATCCAGAGCCTGCTCCGCAAGCGGAAGCGCAAACAGGAGAAACCGGCCCGTGACAGCCAATCGTGATTTCCTCAAGCGGCTGGTGTCGGAGCAGATCCTGACCGAAAGCCAGTGCAACGAACTGGCCAAGACATACCGCGGCCATGAGTTCAATGTCCTCATGCACCTCGTGCAACGGGACCCCAAGCAGCGCATCCGGCTCGGCCGCTTCTGGGGCGACCACATCGGCGCCGCATACGTCGATCTGACCAAGAGCCTGATCCAGTACGACTTGGCCAAGCGCTTCCCGGAGAAGTTCGCCCGCAAGAACCACGTCATCCCCCTTTACGAATTCGGCGGGGTGCTGACCGTCGCCACATCCACCCCGAAGGACGTCGCGCTCCGCGCCGCGATGGAGAACCTCACCACGAGCTTCGTCTCCACGGTGTTCTCCTTTCCCGACCAGATCGACTCGACGCTCGAAATCGCCTACCAGCACGACAGCGCGCTCTCCCACCTGATCGCCGGGACCAAGATCCTCACCTCCGAATCGCCCGACGGGACCGTATCCGCGGACCGGCTCCGCGAGCAAGCGGGCGACCAGGCCGTGGTCGAGTTCACCCGCGGCCTGATGCTCCTCGCCGTCCGGCAGCGGGCGAGCGACATCCACGTCGAGCCCACGGACGAGAGCGTGCGCGTCCGATTCCGGGTCGATGGCGTGCTGCGCGAGGTCTTCCGCCTCGACCCGCGCCTGCTCGCGCCAATCGTCACGCGCCTCAAGATCCTCGCCGACCTCAACATCGCCGAGCGGCGACTGCCGCTCGACGGGCGCATCAGCCTGGCCATGGCGGATCGCAGCATCGACATGCGCTTCGCCAGCGTGCCGACGATCCACGGGGAGAAGGTCGTGCTCCGCGTGCTAGGCCAGTCCGAGTTCCAGTCCGTTCCGGATATCTCCGAGCTGTGCCTCACGCCCGGCAATCTGGCCCGGCTGAAGCGCGCGATGCAGTCGCCGAACGGGGTGATCTACGTCACCGGCCCGACCGGTTCGGGCAAGACCACGACGCTCTACTCCCTCCTGCGCCACCTCCACCAGCCGGGCATCAACATCATGACGGTCGAGGACCCCGTCGAGTACACGGTGCCCGGCATGAACCAGATCCAGGTCAACGCGGGCATCGGGCTGACCTTCGCCGCGGCGCTCCGGTCGTTCCTGCGGCAGGACCCCGACATCATGCTGGTCGGCGAAATCCGGGACATCGAGACGGCCCGCATCGCCTGCCAGGCGGCCCTGGTGGGCCGCCTGGTGCTGACCACCATGCACGCCAACAGCGCCATCGAGGGCGTGGTCCGGCTCGTGGAAGTCGGCGTGGAGCCCTTCCTGGTGGCGCCGTCCCTCGTCGCCATCATCGCGCAGCGACTGGTCCGCCGCCTCTGCGACCACTGCAAGCTCCGGTACCGCCCGGAGCCCGAGCGCCTGAGCGAGCTGTTCGACTGGGACGGCCAGACTGAGGTGTCGTTCTGCAAGCCCAAGGGCTGCGAGAAGTGCTTCGGATCCGGGTTCCAGGGGCGAATCGCGATTCACGAGATGTTCGTGCCGAACGAGGAAGACCGGAGCCTTATCGCCCGCGGCGCGCTCCAGAAGGAGCTTCGCGAACATGCGATTCGCGAAGGCTTCACCAATATCCGCTACGACGGGCTCAAGAAGGTGCTTCGGGGCCTGACGACGATCGAGGAGATCGAGCGGGTCACGAACCCGGACTGAGCGGGTCGGCCACGCCCGCCTCGCGGAACGCATCCGCCCGCTCCACACATGTGGGGCACGTTCCGCACGGAGCGTCGCCGCCGCGGTAGCAGGACCACGTGCGGGCGTAATCCACGCCCAGCCCCAGCCCGATCCGCAGCTCATCCGCCTTCCGCATGCGGATGAACGGCGCATGCACCGCCACGGCGTCCCGGCGGTTGAGCGCCAGCACCGCGTTGACGCGCTCGAGGAATTCCGGCGTGCAGTCCCAGTACCCGTAGATATCGTGCGCCTGGGCCCCGTAGAACACGTCGCGGATGCCGCGCGCCTCCGCATACGCAGCCGCCACGGCCAGCAGCATCAGGTTCCGGTTGGGCACATAGGTGGGCGGCTGGCGCCGCTCCTCCGCCGAGAGATCCGCCAGGTCGGGAATCGCCAGGCCCGGGTCCGTCAATGCCGATCCGCCCGACAGCAGGCAGCCCAGAAAGCCCAGGTCGATCACGCGGTGCTCGACGACGCCGGCGGCGGCGGCCTGCCAGGCGGCCATGTCGAGCTCCCGGGCATGCTTCTGCCCGTACCGAAAGGAACACGTGCACACGCGGGGCACGTTCAGCGTGCGCCGCACGTAGTGCAGCAGGGTCGTGGAGTCCAGCCCGCCCGATAGCAGCACGACCGCGCGATCCATGCCATCCCCCTCCGCGCGGCCGCGACCGGCCGCGTCACCGCATGTCCAGCATCCGGTGCAGCTGGATCTGGAGCCGGACCGGCAGGCGGTCCTTCAGGATCCACCCGCCAAGCGTCTTCACGTGCAGCTTGCCGAAGGCCGGGCTGAAGAGCACCGCGTGGCACAGGCTCGCGAGCCCGTAGCGACCGACAAACGCCGACGCCCACTCGTAGTCCGCCCGCCCGCCAATCACGAACTTCACCTCGTCGATCTGACGCAGGCGGCCGAGGTTCTGAAGGTCCGTCGATTCGTGCTCCCCGCTGCCCGGACACTTCACGTCCATGATCGCGATCACATCGTCCGGAATCACGGAGATGTCCCGGCTGCCGTTGGTCTCCACCAGCACAGGCCGCCCGGTCTCATCGCGCAGGGCCGCCGCCAGCGAGGGAAGCTCCGGCTGCAGGAGCGGTTCGCCACCGGTGAGTTCGATGATCGAGGCCCGGCTCTCGTCCGCCGCTCGCACGATGTCGGAAATCGTCATGGAGCGGCCGCGCGCCATCGCGTAGCGCGTGTCGCAGTACGCGCAGCTCAGATTGCACCCGGACAGCCGGACGAAGAAGCACGTGTGCCCGGCCCACGTGGACTCGCCCTGTATCGACGTGAACGTCTCCACCACGTCCACCGTGCCGGACGGGCATCCCGCCGGCGCCGCCCGCTTGACCGAACGCTTTCGTCCGCTTCCCCAGTGCGGCATGGCCCATCCTCCCGGTTAGACGGCGCTCACTTCCGACGACGGGACCGGCCCGGCCGATCCTCCTCCCAGTACGACGCCAGCGTGCCCGGGGTCTCGGATACCGTCACGCGCGACACGCGGAACCGCCGGCTCTTGAGGTTCGCGGCCAGCGCCCGGAAGACATACCGCGCCAGGTTCTCGGACGTCGGGTTCTTCCCCTGGAAGTCGGGCAGCGTGTTGAGGTCGCGGTGATCCAGATCGCTCAGCACCGCCTTCAGGCCGACCTTGATCTCCCGGAAGTCCGCCAGGAACCCGAGCCGGTCGAGCGTCGGCCCGCTGATAAACACCTCCACCACCCAGTTGTGGCCGTGCGGATTCACGCACTGCCCGTCATACCCCGGCAGGTGATGCGCGGCGGAGAAATGCGTCTTGACGCTAAGCTCGAACATCGAGTCACCCCATCCGGTAGCAGCGGCGCACATCCTCGATCCCGCGCTCGGCCCAGTACGCCGCGATCGCCGCGTCGTAGCCCGCCGTGTGGGCAAACGCCTTCCGCGCCAGCTCGAATCGAATCTGGAGCGAGAGGCTGCCGCCGCCAGCCTTCAGTTCCGCCGCGATCCGCCCGTAGTCCGCCGGATCGGTCACAGACGCCACGCGCAGGAAGTTCTTGGCAGCCGCCCGCACCATGCAGGGCCCGCCGATATCGATGTTCGACCGCGCCTCCTCCGGAGTCGCGCCGGCGCGGGCGACCGTCCGGGCGAAGGGATAGAGGTTCACGGCCACCAGGTCGATCGGCACCCCGCGGACGCGCTTCAAGTCGGCCGCGTGCGCCGGGTTGTAGGTTTCGCTGAGCAGGCCCAGGTATATCTTGAAATCGAGCGTCTTCACCAACCCGCCCTGCATCTCGGGCTGGCCGGTATAGTCCGACACTTGGACGAGGTTGCGAGCCGACCGGTCCGCCCCCAGGACGTCCCGGATCAGGGAGTAGGTCCCGCCGGTCGAGTAGATTCGCACGTCCGGGTTGACCGCAATCAGGTCTTCCACGAACCGGTCCAGCCCGGCCTTGTCCGACACGCTGGCCAGGACGTTCCGGACCGGCACCCGATCGTCGATACGCTCAACAATGTTCACCGCCATGCCCGCAACTCCTTCCTTGGCGCCGCCGGTTGGGGTCCGATCCGCCACGCCCACCGTTCGTGCACGTACTCTACCAGCGTCGTCCGACAAAGCCAACCGACGCGTTCACGCTCCGCCAGCTTCACGAGGGGTGTGCGCCCGGAAGGTGCGTCCGAGGCGACGCGGCTCATGTGGCGCCGTGTTCTGCCGCTCGCATTCGCCGCCCGGCGCCCCTGCTTTTTTCAGGCTTTACCCCCCGCGCTCGCGAAGGACGAATCGCGTACAGGGTGGTTGCCGATAAGCCCGCTCTTGCCTGGCATCTCTACATATGGGATGTCTCGGACCCCTTCGTGCGCCCCTCCTGCTCGTACGAACAGTTCTGCGACAAAGTCTACAATGCGCCCTTTGTGACGATCTCCTATGTCATGGGTGAGCGTTCTGAGCCAGTCGGCTTCCGCGTGACGATCGGAAGGGATTGTTTCACGATCCACACGACGGAACTCGCACAACAGGCTCTGATAGACCTCCTGCGCAGACAAGTGTTCGATGAGTCGCCTGGCGAGCAGGACTCCGCACGGGATGAAACGGCGGCCTGCGCAACCTAGCGTGGCGCTGATCTGTCCGTGCGAAACCGCTTGGCGGCGCGTGCGCCCGCCCGCTACTCTGTGACGCCATGATCGTGCTCGCACTCGAACAGTCCTCGTGCCGCCCCAGCGCCGTCCTCCTGTCGGACGGTGCGATCCGGGCTCATGCGGAGTGGCTGGACGACCGCACGCGCCGGCAGACGCTGTTCGACGCCATCCCCGACCTGATGCGGACGGCCGGATGCCGCCTGTCCGACGTCGATCTGTTCGCCGTCGGCCTGGGGCCGGGTGCCTTTTCGGGCCTGCGGATGGCGGTTGCGGCCGCCCGGGCATTCGCCCTTCCGGGCGGCCGCCCCGTATTCGGCGTCAGCAGCGCGGAAGCCCTGGCCTGGGAGCACCTGCGCCTCGGCGAACCGGCGGTCGCGGTGGTCGGCGATGCCCGGCGCGACCGGCTGTGGCTCGGCGTCTTTTCGGCCGGATCGGACGGGCTCCCCGAGGGCAACGGCTTCCAGCTGGTATCGACCGGCGACTGGCTGACGGCTCTGCCGGACCGCGGACTTGTGGCCAGCCCGGACTGGGATCGCATCGGCGTCCGGCTTGCGGAAGCGGACACCGTCCAGCGACGCGTTCTGGCCGGGCCCGCGTCGCCCACGGCCCGGCAAGTCGCCGAGTTGGCGATCGCGCGGCACGCCCGAGGAACGCCATCGCCGCCGCTGGCCCCGATCTACCTGCACCCGCCTGTGCTGGCGCCCCCCGCCAGCCACCCCTGACGAACGACGCGGGGCGCCCCGCGTCGCGCCCGTTTTTTCTCGCTTCCGTCCGCTCCGACGGTGATATGATCGTCCGGCCCGAGCGGAACGAGCCCGCCGCGGCGGGAAGGCACACATGGTCCATCACCATCGAATCGGCATCGCGGCGGGTGGGAACTGGATCGTCGATCGCATGAAGATGATCGACCGCCTGCCGAGCCGCGGCATGCTGGCCAACATCCGGGCGGAATCCCTCAGCACCGGCGGAGCCCCGGCCAACGTGCTGGTCGACCTGTCCCGCATGCGCGCCGCCTTCCCGCTGGTCGGGCTCGGCGTAGTGGGCGACGACCCGGAGGGGCGGCTCGTGCTCGAGACCTGCCGCCGCCACGGAATCAATGCGGCAGGCCTGGTGACCGCGTGCGACGCGCCCACGTCCTACACCGACGTGATGTTCGAGGAGAGCACCGGCGATCGGTCGTTCTTTCACTGCCGCGGCGCAAACGCCCTGTTCGGCCCCGAGCACGTCAACGCGGACGCCCTCACCTGCCGCATCTTCCACTTCGGCTACCTCCTCCTGCTCGACCGCATGGACGGGCCGGACTCCCGCCATGGCACCGTGGCCGCCGGATTCCTCCGGCAGCTGCGCCGGCGCGGGATCAAGACGAGCGTGGACGTCGTGAGCGAAGACAGCGACCGATTCGCGACCATTGTCCCGCCGGCCCTGCGGTATGTGGACTATCTCATCCTGAACGAGATCGAGGCCGGCCGCGCCGTGGGCCGAACCGTGCGAAGCGCCTCGGGCAAGCTGAACGGCCGGACGCTGAAGGACGTGGTCGAGCGCCTCGGGGACCTGGGCGACATGGACCTCGTGGCGGTCCACATGCCGGAAGGCGTATACGTCCGCGACCGGCGCGGCAACCGGTTTGCGTGCGGCTCGCTGACCGTTCCTCAGTCGTTCATCAAGGGCAAGCTCGGCGCGGGCGACGCGTTCTGCGCCGGCATGCTCTACGGCCTGCATGAGGGGTGGGATGGCGAGCGGGCCGCCCGCCTGGGAACCTACGCCGCAACGGCCTGCCTCTCGCACAGCTCGGCGACCGAGGGCCTGCGGCCGCTGGATCAACTGATGGAGCTGGGGCAGCGGTTTAGCGAGGGACCGCCTCCCGTAAAGGTGTAGCGCATGACGCCGGACTGCAGATTCGTGGGGTTCGGATTCGGAGCCATCCAAGCCGGGCTGCTCCTGTACGAAGCCAGCCGCTCCGGACGGTTCAGCCGGCTCGTGGTGGCCGAGGTCATGCCCGACGTGGTCGAGGCCATCCGCGCCAACGGTGGCCGCTACGGAGTCAACATCGCCACCCGGACCGGAATCGAGCGGCGGGAGGTGGCCGGAATCGAGATCCTCAACCCCTCGGTCCCCTCCGACCGCGAAGCGCTGGTGCGCGCCGTCTCGGAAGCCGGCGAAATCGCCACCGCCCTGCCCAGCGTCAGCTTTTACGGAACCGGCGGCGCGACCAGCGTGCTCGGAATCCTCTCCGAAGGGCTCGCGCGAAAGGCGTCTGATCCCGCTCTCCCCGACGCCGTGATCTACACGGCGGAGAACCACAACCACGCGGCCGAGACTCTGGCCGACGGCTTGAGGGCGGCGCTCGGCACCGCCTACCCCGCCGTATCGCGCCGGGCCCAGGCGCTCAACACCGTGATCGGCAAGATGAGCAGCGTGGTGACGGACCGCGCACAGATCGCGGACCAGGCGCTCGCCCCGATCGCGCCCGGCCGCCCCCGCTGCTTCCTCGTGGAGGAGTTCAACCGCATTCTGATCACGCGGATCGATCTCCCGGGCTTCCAGCGCGGCATCTCGGTGTTCGAGGAGAAGGCGGACCTGCTGCCGTTCGAAGAGGCCAAGCTCTACGGACACAACGCCACCCACGCCCTCCTCGGATACCTGGCCGCCCTGCGGAAGCTCCCGTACATGGCCGACGCCTCGCGCCACGCGGAGCTGATCGAATTCGCCCGCTCCGCCTTCGTGGAGGAGTCGGGCGCGGCCCTCTGCCGGCGCCACGCGGGCCTGGATCCGCTCTTCACGCCCGCCGGCTACCGGGCCTATGTGGAGGACCTGATGGTCCGCATGGTCAACCCCCACCTGCGTGACTCCGTGGAGCGTGTAACCCGGGATCCCCGCCGCAAGCTCGGCTGGGAGGACCGCCTCGTCGGAACCATGCGCCTGGCCCGCGAACAGGGCGTCACCCCGGCGCGCTACGCCGTCGGGGCAGCCGCCGCCCTCCGCCTGCTCGCCGCCGCCGAGTCGGTGCCGGAGAAGCGGCTGCTCGAGACGCTCTGGAGCGATGCGAAGGCGGACCGCGGCGAACTCGACCAGATCGTCGCCTGGATCGCCGAGGCGACCGCGCGGCTCGACTGACCGTTCACGCCCTCTGTACCCGTCCACGAGCCCCCTCGGCTTGGAAACATGAACGTGTCCGCAAGCGGGCGAAGAGAGAATGAACAAGAAGCTCATCACTGTAAGGGCTGTGGCGGTCACTCTCGTGATCATCGTGCTCCTCGTGTTGGCCCTGTGCGGCACATCTTGGTCTGATGCCATTGACGGCCAAGTTCAACGCCACATCACGGTCATGAAGAAGCTCGCTGCTCCACTGCAAATGGGGGGCACGATTTCGGTCTCTGTGGTGCGAGCCGGAGCCGGAGGCAAAGCCGACGGCAGACGTGTGGCTGTCTATGACTCGGCGTTGTCATTTCTTGAGGCTGATCTGCGCATCAGCTTGAAGGACATGGGGTTTGTGCCCACGTTCAACAAGACGGCAGGGCGGTGGGGACTTGAATGTAAATTCACGGAGACATGGGGGCGGCTTGTTCTTGGCCGAAACGGGCGCTTGAATATGGTCTATTACGGAACGGTAAACGCGAAACTGATCGACAACGAAACCCGGCATGTCGTCGCCGAGATCGAGTACCACAGGCCCAGGTTTCTCCTGCCGCCGCCCACGCTCGCGGAGGAAATGACAAAGCGGCTTATGCAGGAGAGTACGGAGGCGCCATGAAACGGACTCCTGGCCTATGCAATTGCAGTGCATCACCGGTCGCCTTGTCGAGATGGCGGGATGAAGAGCGATCCGGAGCGCTCGCACCGAGGCCAAGCCCTGTGATTCCCGGTCAAGCGCTTTCCTGACGCCGCTCGATCGCGCCCAGCGCCATGCGCCGTTTTCTGTTGTCCCCCCCCCTTCGCGTGTTAGCATGAAGGCACGGAAGCGGTGATATGAATGACGATCAGGCCATGATTCGCGTGCGCGTGGACAAGCTCTCGCTGTCCAAGGCCGGCTTTGTCGTCCTGCTGCGCGGGATCGACGACCCCCGTACGCTGCCGGTCTTCATCGGCCCGGCCGAGGCCCAGGCGATCGCCATCAAGATCGACGACCTGAAGGTGCCCCGCCCGCTCACGCACGACCTGCTGCGGAACGTGCTCGAATCCCTCGAGTGGCGCGTGAGCCGCATCGAGGTCCACGATCTCGTGGACAACACATTCTACGGCCGGCTCGTTCTGGAGTCGGCCGGGCGCACGGTGGAAGTCGATTCGCGGCCGAGCGATGCGATTGCCCTGGCCATGCGCTGCGGCGCGCCGATGTACGTGTCGCCCACGGTGATGGAGCAGGCGGGCATGGTTCTGGACGAGGCGGCGGCGGCATCGGTCGAGGGCCATGCGGCGGAAAAGCCGAAGCAGTCGCCCCTCGAGCTGCTCAAGAGCCAGCTCGAGCGCGCCGTCACAGACGAACGCTACGAGGATGCGGCGCGCATTCGGGACGAGATCAAGAGAGCGGAGGCGACGCCAAGCAACTGACCGGCTGCCCGACGGGGCGGCCTACGATGAACGAGCGCCCGGGGTGCCCCGAACAGGGGCTGAGATCATACCCACTGAACCTGATCCGGGTCATGCCGGCGAAGGGAACTGGCATATGCACGCGCCCCGGCCGGCCGGGGCGTTTCTTTTTGGTGATGGCAGAGGCGAAAGGACGGGACGCGATGAAGATCACGGTGAACGGCAAGGCGCACGAGCACCGCGGGGATGGAACGGTGGCGGGCGTGCTCCGGGAACTGGGAGCGGATCCGGCGCGCGTGGCCGTCGTCGTGAACGAGGCGGTGATCCGCTCTGCCGAGCGCGCTGCCGCCCGGCTCAAGGAAGGGGATCGGGTCGAGGTGCTCACGTTTGCGGGAGGCGGCTGATCATGAACGATGCATTCACACTGGGCGGCCGGACATTCACGTCGCGGCTGCTCCTCGGAACCGGCAAGTTCTCGGACACGGACGCGATGATACGCGCCGTCCGGGCGGCCGGAGCGCAGCTGGTCACCGTGGCGCTCCGACGATTCAACCGGGAACGCGCCTCCGACGACGTCTACGGGCCGCTGTCCCTCCTCCCTGGCATCGCCATCGTCCCGAACACGTCGGGTGCCCGCGATGCAAAGGAGGCGATCCGGGCCGCCCAGCTCGGCCGGGAGCTCAGCGGCAGCCCCTTCGTGAAAGTCGAGATCCACCCGAACCCGCACCACCTGATGCCCGACCCGATCGAAACCTACGAGGCGTGCCGGGCGCTCGCATCCGACGGCTTCGTGGTCCTGCCCTACATGCCGGCCGATCCGGTCCTCGCCCGCCGCTTGGAGGACGTGGGCTGCGCCGCCGTGATGCCGCTCGGGTCCGCGATCGGCAGCGGGCACGGCCTGGCAACCGCGGAGATGATCCGCCTGATCGTGCGCGACAGCGGCGTGCCGGTAATCGTGGACGCCGGGCTCCGGTCACCCTCCGAGGCCGCTGCCGCCATGGAAATGGGCTGCTCCGCGGTGCTCGTGAACAGCGCGATCGCCGCAGCCGGCGATCCGGAGGCCATGGCCGCCGCGTTCGCCCGCGGCGTCGAAGCCGGGCGCGCCGCATGGCGCGCCGGCCTCATGCCGATGACCGACGCCGCCGTGGCGACAAGCCCGCTGACGGAGTTCCTGTCCGCCCCATCGGAGTCGCCAGCCGGAACATGAGTACCCCGGACCTCAACCCCGGCCCGACGGCTGCCGAAGGGCGAGAGCCCCTGGGCACCATCCCGGTGTGGCTCGACCCCTCCGAAGGAGCCGCGCTCGCAGCGCGCGCGGATCACGCCGCCGTCGAGCGGGCCATCCGCAATCCGAACCCGGGGCTGGCCGACCTGGCGGCCCTGCTCTCGCCGGCTGCAGACGCGCTCATGGAGCCGATGGCCCGAAAGGCCCAAGCTCTGACCGCGCGCCACTTCGGACGGACGATCTCGCTCTACGTGCCGCTCTACCTGTCCGACTACTGCTCGAGCGGCTGCGTCTACTGCGGGTTTGCCTCGGATCGCCAACGCCCGCGCCGCGTGCTGGGCGAGCCCGAGATTCGCGACGAGCTGGCCAGAATCAAGCATATGGGCTTTGAAGAGGTACTCCTGCTCACGGGCGAGCGAACGCGGGAGGCCGAGTTCGACTACCTGCGCCGGGCGGTCGAGCTCGCGGCCGGGGTCTTCCACGTCGTAACCGTCGAGGCGTTCCCCATGACGGGCGAGGAATACCGGGCGCTCGCAGCCGCCGGCTGCACGGGCGTCACGCTGTACCAGGAGACCTACGATCCGACCGTATACCGCGCGATGCACCGCTGGGGCCCCAAGCGCGACTATTCGGCCCGACTCGACGGCCCGTCGCGCCTGCTCGGGGCCGGCATCCGCTCGTCAGGCATCGGCGCGCTGTTCGGTCTGGCGGATCCCGTGCGCGACGCCATCTCGCTCTACCGCCACGCCGTGTATCTGCGCCGCCGCTTCTGGCGGAGCGGCATATCCATCTCCTTCCCCCGGATCTGCGCCCAGCTTGGGGGGTTCGCCCCGCCCCACCCGGTCGACGAGCGCCTGCTGGCCCGGGTCATCTTCGCCTTCCGCATCTGCCTGCCCGACGTCCCGCTCGCGCTCTCCACCCGCGAGCGGGCCGCGTTCCGCGACGGCATGGCCGGAGTGGGAATATCCAAGATGAGCATTGCCAGCCGGACATCGGTCGGCGGCTACGGCGATCCCACGCGCGAGCGGGACGGGCAGTTCCACGTCAACGATGAGCGCGATGTGGACGCCTTCTGCGCCATGCTGCGCCGCAAGCAGCTCGAGCCGGTCTTCAAGAACGGGGAGGCGGTGTTCCGATGAGCGAGCGAGAAACCCTGGCCCGGCGCATGGCGGCTTTCACGGAGGCCGGCCTGTACTTCGTTACCTCCCAGGCCCTGTCGCGCGGGCGCTCGACGCCGGAGGTCCTGCGCGCCGCCCTGGACGGGGGGGTGCGGCTGGTCCAGCTCCGCGAGAAGGATCTGTCCGCCCGCGCATACGCGCGCCTCGCCGCCGAGGCGCGGACACTCACCGCTCGCGCCGGAGCTCTGCTGATCATCAACGACCGGGTCGACGTGGCGCTCGCGGTCGGCGCGGACGGCGTACACCTCGGGCAGGACGATTTTCCGGTCCGCGAAGCGCGCCGGCTGGCCCCCGACCTCGTCATCGGCGCCTCCACGCACTCGGTCGAGGAAGCGGCGGAAGCCCAGGGCGAGGGCGCCTCGTATGTGAACATCGGGCCGCTGTTTCCAACCAACACCAAGGCGTGGGACGCAGCCTTCCTCGGCATCGACGGGCTGCGCCGGATCGCCCCTCATGTGACCATTCCGTTCACCGTGATGGGCGGTATCAAGCGGTCCCACATCCCGGATCTGGTGCGCGCGGGGGCGCGGACAATCGCGCTCGTCACCGCCGTGACGATGGCCGACGACCCGGCCCGGGCCGCGCGCGAGCTGCTGGCCGATATCGGGGCGTGCCGCGCGGCGGTTGCCCCGCCCGTCAGCCCGGAGCAACGGCCCGCGTAAGCGCGCCGGCCGCGGATCGGATCTGGGCGTCCGTCGCCACGAGCGGCAGCATCAGGTAGATCACGGGACCCAGCGGCCGGACCAGGAATCCCTCGTAGCGCAGGCGCTCGCCCACGGACCGGGCGGCCGCAGCCGACTCCAGCTCAACCGCGCCGATCATGCCTAGGCACCGCACGTCGCGGACGCCCGGCGCCCCGCGCAGGCCGGCCAAGGCCCGGGCGAGCACGAGCCCGCCGCTCCGGGCCCGCGTCACGATCCGCTGGTCGTCGTAAACCTTCAGCACCTCCACCGCCGCGGCAGCCGCGATGGGGTTCCCCGTGAACGTGTGGCCGTGATAGAGGGTGTGATCGGGCGGGCCGTCATCGAATGCGTCATAGATCGACTCCCGCACGACCGTCGCGCTGATCGGGAGATAGCCGGCGGACAGGCCCTTGCCCAGGCAGACGATGTCCGGGTCGATTCCCGCGTGCTGGAACGCAAACATCCGGCCCGTCCGGCCGAACCCCATGGCGATCTCGTCGATGATCAGCAGCACCCCGTGCGTCCGGCAGCACTCGGCCAGCAGGCGCAGATAGGCGGGCGGGTAGATCCGCATGCCCGCGGCCCCCTGGCAGAGCGGCTCCACGATGACGGCCGCCAGCGACGAGCCATGCCGCTCGATGATGCGCCGCATGGACTCGAAGCACGCCGTGCCGCAGCGCCGGAAGTCCGGACCGCGCGCGCACGTGCCGCAGCAGGGCGACTCGGCCCGGTGGCAGCGGAACAGCAGCGGCCGCACCGGGCGATGGAACGCCGGCACGTACCCCACCGACACCGCGCCCAGCGTGTCGCCGTGGTAGCCGCCGCGCAGCGACGCGAAGGCCGTCCGCCGGGGCTCACCCCGCGCGTGCCCATGTTGAACCGCGATCTTCAGCGCCGCCTCCACCGCGCTGGCGCCGTCACTGGCGAAAAGAACCCGGCGACCGCCCCCCAGCAGGGCCGACAGGCGCGCCGCCAGCTCGATGGCCGGCGGGTGCGACAGGTTGCCCAGGATGCTGTGCTGAAGCTGTCCGGCCTGCCGCTGAATCGCCCGGACAAGCCCGGGATGGCTGTGTCCGAGGTTACAGCACCACCAGGACGAGACAGCATCGACGTACCGCCGGCCGTCGGCTCCGTACAGGTAGATGCCCTTGCCCCTCGTGATCACGGGCAGCGGCCCGGCCTCCAGCGCGGACCGCCGCGTGTACGGGTGCCACACGCTGGCCCGGTCCAGCCGCCACAGCCGCGTCAGGTCCGCGCTCTTGCTCACTCGCTTCATTGTCCCACCCCGCGCGTTCGGCGCAGCAGCGCAAGCCACTCCGATGCGTCGGGCAGCGCCGCGCAGGCCGCCCGGCGAAATCGGCCGGCCCCGCACCGGTCGAGGCCGGGCCAGTGCGGCACCGGCCCCAGCACCCGCACGGCACCCATCCGCTCGATCGTCCGGACGTTGTCCCGCTCGATCAGCCCGGGGCGGCCGGAGCCGGTAGCACACAGCACCACGGCCGCAACAGACAGGCCCCGGCGCCTAAGCTCGGCCAGGGACAGCATCGTGTGGTTGAGCGTTCCCAGCGCCGGCCGCGCCACAAGCAGCACGGGCAGCCCGAGGGCCGATATGAGGTCGGCCATCGCGCCCCGGCGGCCGAGTGGGACGAGAACGCCGCCCGCGCCCTCCACCACGACCCAGTCGTGCGCCCGGGCCAGCCGGTTGAACGCGGCGCGGATGCGCGCAACGCGGATCGTCACGCCGGCCCGCTCGGCCGCCAGGTGCGGCGAGCACGCGGGACGAAAGCGGTACGGAGCCATGTCGGCCCGCTCTCCGGGACGCGGCTCCACGCCCGACCGGGCCAGGCAGAATTCCAAGTCCGGCGCGACGAGGCAGGCAGCCGCTCCCGTGCAACCGGTCTGCACGGGCTTCATCGGGACCGCATCGAGGCCGCCGGCCCGCAGGACGGACAGCACGGCGGCGGACACGACCGTCTTCCCGACCGCCGTATCGGTGCCCGTCACGAAGATGCCGTTCGTCATCCTCACCGCTGCACCTCCGCCTGCGCCCGCACATAGCAGACGCGGTATGTCGCCCGCACGCCGCCCGCTTCCACGCGGCACCGGGCATCATACCACTCGGCCACCGCCGACAGCTCGCGCCGGGTAAGCGGCCGGTGCCCGGCCGAAACCGGCCCACCCGTCAACCCTTGCTCATGGATGGCCCGCAGGAACTGCCCAGCCGACTGGTGTCGGGCCGTCAGCGTCGAGCACTCCATTCGATCGACCGAAAGGCCCGCCGCGAGCACCCCCTCTCTCACCTCCGTGTCCGTCGGGAGACGCGAGCGGGGAGGAACGCCCGGCGCCACGGCCAGTCTCGCCGCATGAAGCTCGGACAGCGTGCCGTCCACCATCAGCGCAGCGACGAGACGCCCTCCGGGCGCGAGGAGCGCCGCGACGTTCCGCGCCGTATCGGAGAACGGGCTGGCCCAGTGAAGTGCGCAGCTGCTGACCACCAGGGGAAACCGGTCCCGCGTCGAGAACTCCCGCGCGTCCGCGACCTCCCACCGGATTCGCCCGCTGACGCCGACATTCCGCTGCGCCGCCCGAACCATGTCCTCCGACAGGTCGGTGGCCACGATGGTGGCGGCCGGATACCGCTCGGCCAGCGCACGCGTGAAAATTCCGGTGCCGCATCCCAGCTCAAGCAGGCGGTCGGGCTCCGCGGCCGACCCGTCCGAACAGAGCCATTCGACCAGCCGGCGAGCCACAGCGCGCTGGATCTCCGCCGGCCCGTCATACGTGCCGGCCGCCGCCGAAAAGCGGGCGGCCACGGAACGCCGGCCAGTGGCCGGTGCGGCCGAAGACGCGCGATCGGACATATCAGACCATCCCCTCCTCGCGGGCCGCCGCGACGATCGTTTCGGCGGCGCGATCCAACACGTCCGGCGTGTGCGCCAGCGTGATGGAGAATCTCAAGCGTGCGGTTCCCCGGGGCACGGTCGGCTCCCGGATGGCGACGGCGATGATACCACGCTCCCTCAGCCTCCGCGAAAGCGAAAGCGCCCGCTCGTTTCCGCCGACGATCACGGGAATGATCTGGCTCGCGGAGTCGCCGGTATCGAGCCCGGCCGCTCGGAGACGGGCGCGGAACAGTCCGGCCCGGCGCAGCAACTCCACGCCCAGCCCCGGAACAGCCTGGACCTGCTCCAGCGCGCCTTCAGCCGCGCCCACGGCCGAGGGCGGGAGCGCCGTCGAGTAGATGAACGAGCGCGCCCGGTTGACGAGGAGACTCCGGAGCGGAGTCGAGCAGGCGACGAAGCCGCCATAGCCGCCGAGCGCCTTGCTCAGCGTGCCCATCGATGCATCGACCAGCGGCTCCAGCCCTTCGCCCCGGACGCAGCCTGCGCCGCTCGGCCCGAACACGCCAGTGGCGTGGGCCTCATCGACGATCAGCAGGGCGCCGTGCGCCCGGGCCACTTCCGCGATGGCCCGCAGCGGGGCCAGGTCGCCGTCCATGCTGAACACGGACTCGGTCACGACGATGCGGCGCCGCGCCGGGCCGGCCGGCGCCGCCAGCAACCGCTCGAGGTCCGCCGCGTCGTTGTGCCGGAACCGGCGCAGGCGAGACCGGCTCAGCACGATTCCATCCACGATGCTGGCGTGAGCCAGCCGGTCCGCAAACACGACATCGTCGCGCCCGGCCAGCGCCGAGATCAGCCCCAGATTCGCCAGGTAGCCGCTTCCGAACACGAGCGCGGCCGGGTAGCCCTTGTACGCGGCCAGCCGCCGCTCCAGCGCCTCGTGACACTCCAGCGTACCCGTCACCAGCCGGGACGCCGCCGCTCCGCTGCCATGTCGAGAGGCGGCGGCGGCCGCCGCCGCCAGCAGCGCCGGGTGGCCGGCCAGGTCCAGGTAGTCGTTCGAGGAGAAGTTCAGCAGGACGTCGGATCCGGACCGGATCACGCCCCCGACGCCCGGGCAAAGCGCGGCTTCACGAAGCAGTCCCGCGCCTTCGATGGCCTGAAGCTCGGCTCCAATTCCGTGATCTCCGTGCATGGTGCTTCCCGCGTGCGGCGCACGCCGCGAAGGCGACTCAGATGGACAGGATGCGGTCGCCGGACGACTCCGTCTCGGGAGCTCCCGGCAGATAGGGCTCGGTCCGGTAGCTGCTGACGTGCTGCAGGCGGTCCAGGGTCTCCTGCATCTGGTGGGCCGCCTCCACGCACCGGTCCACGATCTCACGACTCGTCGGCGGCAGATCCTGACGCCGCAGCAGCTCGATCGATGTCAGGATGATCGTCATGGGCTGCCCGAGGTGGTGGCAGGCCGCACCGACGCTCTCCAGCATCACGCGATGCTTCTCGCCCTCGCGCAGCATCTGTTCCTGGACCGCGATCTTCTCGCGCATCCGCACCTTCTCCACTGCGTTCGCGATGGCATCGTGCATCTCCGCCACGCTGATCTGGCTCTTCACCAGATAGTCCATGGCGCCCCGCTTCATGGCCTCGACGGCGATCTCTTCGTTTCCGGCGCCCGTGACCAGGATCACGGCGGTGTAGGGACACGCCTCCAGCAAGCGCGAGATCCAGTCCACGCCGTAGCCGCCCGGCATCTCATGGTCGAGCAGCACGCAGTCAACGCACTGCCGGCCTAGAAACTCGAACGCCTCGGAGCCGGATGCCGCCTCGAACGCCTCGAACACGGCGCCCGTCCGCATGACGCGGAACAGGCGGCGCGTGGCCGAGCGAACGCTTTCGTCGTCATCGACGATGAGCACGCTATAGGTCGGCCCCGGCGCTGTGCCGGCCGCGCCCGGCTTCTGTTTCTCGGTCCGTTCCACGGCTACTCCACCGCCTCGATCGGGAGGCGAATCACATATGTGGATGCCCCGCCCGGCGCGGGCTCCGCCGAAAAAGATCCGGCATGCTTCTTCACGATCAACGACTGGATGACACCGAGGCCGCCGGACTCCCCCGCGGCCTCCAGGGCGCCGGAGTGAGACAGCGTCACCCGAGCCCACTCGCCCTCCTGGCGGCTCGCCAGGCGGATGAAACCCTTTCCGGCGCGCCCGTTGTCGACGGAGCGGGAGACCTGCGTCGCGGCCGACAGGATGAGCTGGATCAGCACCTGGCTGATGTCGGCCCACACCCCCGGAACGCCCGGCAAGGCCGGATCCAGATCCAGGGCGACATCTGCGACGTAGCGCCAGCGGTCGCGCGTCACGGTCACCGCGGTGGTGACCGCCGTATTGAGGTCCACGAGCGATCGGCTCTCGTCAGCGGCGTGCGAGAATGCCTTCATCGACTGCATCACGGCGGCCACGCCCTCGAGCCCCTTCCGCGAATCCGCGATGGCTCCGACCGACTCGCGCGCCACGTAGGTCAGGTCGTCCAGCCGCAGCGCCTCGCGCAGTTGCTGCGCCCGGGCCGGATCGGGCTCCGCGGCCAGAACCTGGCCCGCGGCCTTGGCGATCTCCCCGAGGTCCCGCGTGGCCCGGCCGAGGAACTCGATATTGTCCCGCACGACCTGAACGGGCGTGCTGATCTCCTGCGCCACGCTGGCCGCCATGATCCCGATCGCCTTGAGCTTCTCCACCTGCTGCAGTTCACGCTCGAGCCGCTCGTTCTCGCGCCGCATGAGCGCCACCCGCTGCTTGAGGTCGCCGACCACGGTGTTCATGCACCGCTCGATGGCGGAGATGTCGTCCTCGGGCTCCTTCAGGCTGACCCGATCGGGCAGTTCCCCCCGAACCATGCCTTCCAGGTGCCGCCGCAGCGCCACGATGCTCGCCGGGTACTTGCGAAGCATGGAGATCCCCAGCGCGGCCGATCCGAACATGAAGAGCACCAGCACGAGCTCTCCGCGGTCGCGAAGATAGCCCTCCCACCCCTCGCTGAACATGAGGTAGGTCATGGTCAGCAGCGGGATGATGCAGACGAGCACCACGCCGATCCCGAAGTGATAGCGCGCACCCCGGGACACAATCGACGCTGCGCGCTGAATGGTCTTCCCCATATCGCTCCCCGTTTCCGCCCCGGCATCGTGGCCGGCGTCCATCAATCGCAGGTGATCTCGGTGACGTGGAATCCGGCGGCGCGGATCATGGCCATATCGGCCTCATGCCCCTGTCCGCCGGTCGTCAGGTACCCGTTCGTGAACATCGAATTGGCTGCATACAGCGACAGGGGCTGGAGCGGCCCCAGGCACGCTTCGCGCCCGCCGGCCACGCGCAGTTCGGACTGGGGATGCGCGAAGCGGAACATGGCGAGCGTGCGCAGGGCTTCGAGGGCGCCGAGCCGCGGACGCCCCTCGAGCGCCGTGCCCGGGCGCGGATCGAGGAAGTTGAGCGGAATGGAGTCCGGCTGCACGTCACGCAGCGCGAAGGCCAAGTCCACCCGGTCCTCGAGCGTCTCGCCCATCCCGATCAGGCCCCCACTGCACAACTCCAGCCCGGCGGCCTTCGCCGCCTGCGCCGTCGCCACCCGATCCCGAAAGGCGTGCGCGGAGCAGATCGAGGGATAGTAGCGCTCCGACGTTTCCAGATTGTGGTTGTACCGGTTCACTCCGGCCGCCTTCAGCCGGCGGGCCTGGTCGACAGTCAGCATCCCGAGCGATGTGCAGACCTGAATGGGGATTTCCGCCTTGATGCGCCGCACCGCCGCGCAGACGGCGTCCAAGTCCGACTCGTCCGGCCCCCGGCCGCTGGTGACCACGCAGTAGCGGAGCGCATTCAGCGCCCGTGCGTCGCGCGCGCCGGCCACGATCTCGTCCGGCGTCTGCATCGGGTATTCGGTGATTGGCGTGTCAGCCGAGGCCGACTGGCTGCAGTAGGCGCAGTCCTCGGTGCAGGCGCCACTGCGGGCGTTGCGGATCACGTGCAGCGACACGCTCATCCCGAACGCCGCACGCCGGACCCGGAATGCGCCGTCCAGCAGGGCCAGCGTCTCCTCGTCCGCCGCGTTCAGCACGGCCAAAGCCTCGGGCCGGCTCAGCCGCTTGCCCGCGAGCACCCGATCCGCTATCGCACTCCAGATCATCGCATCGTCTTCCCGCTGGCCACCCGGTTCCACCCGCTATGAGCCTGAACTTGCCGAATACTGGCACATTCCGCCCGCTTGGCGCACGATGAAAAGGATTCCGGAGATGATGCCGACAGTACGGTTGGAACGTTCGTCGTGCCCCGGGCGCATGCAAGGCTGGTTCTGCAACTCCAAGGCTCACTCCCATCTACTCGCTGACGTAGACGTCCTGTCCTGTCTTGTCTACTACATGGCTGCCCCACGGCACCGGTTGCGCCGCCGGTGATTTTCCGTTCATCAGAACCGGAACGCGGACTCTCAGTTGTGGCCCGAAGCAGGTCTTCCACTGAAACGTCGCATCGTATTCTACGACGTACAGCCAAGCGGCTCCAAGGTCAGCTAAGGCAGGGACCTGCACTACCCGAGGGGAGAAGGCACGCCTCAATAGGATGCGTACCACGGGGTACTCCGTGGTGTTCGTGACTTGACCACTCAGCCATGCGTTGGCAGCAGCTAGTGCTTTCTCCGATGATAGTGGCGGGGCGGCACTCAGTTGCGCCCAAGAGGGCGCGTCTCGGAGCATTGATTCGGTAACAGCAAAGATGAAGTCATTCGACGGCCCGCTTGACCGGAAGACCAGGCAATGCGGCGATTCAGTGTCTATGGTAAATGCAGGGCGGGTGGCATGGGGTGCGACGCATGACGCACACAACAGCGCCAGTGGGCCCAAGACTGCAGACGCGGGCCGCATGTGAGCCTCCCTTCAGAACTGGGTGAAGTACCCGATCCCTTTACCGCGGTCATAGACGTACAATCTGTAAAGCCCATTGGGCTTGTCGATGTTTGATTCATCGACCTTGTACATTAGCCCCTTTGTCACTGTCTCCGTGCCGTTTGGATCAGCATCTGCGGAAATGTTCGGGATGGTCTGGTTCACGATCTCTTCAAGGTGCCACCCCTTGGAATGGGCCCATGAGACAAAATCCGCTTCCTCGATCTCGAATGCTGCGGCTATGGACCTCTGTCCTGGCCTAACCCACGCCGTGATCTGGTGCGCCTGAGTCGGGATAAATACCCGCACGACTCCTGCCTTGGATGCTTCATCGTACGAAGCAGACCGAATCTCGTATGAGTGCCCACGAGCCCAGATGAAAAGCCAGACGAGGGATATGGGCAAGACCACGGCCAAAAGGCATCCCATCTTCTTATTCATATCGTCAACAGCCAGGCGCGAGCTTGCCCGTCGCCATCTCCGGTCCTAGCAGATTGATAACCAGCGCCTGCAGCTTTCCGCCTCCCCATCCCGGACTCTGCGTGCAGGTTAGGTGCCTCCGTCTCCGTAGTAGCGTCCTATGGCCTTCCGCAACTTCACGCGCTGACAGTAGACCGCTTCGACTGGGATATTCAGGATGTGCCGAAGCGAGTCGAGGGTGTCGGTCGCCATCGGGTCGCCGACGGCGACCGTCAGGACCTCACCGGTTCGCCTGACCGGCAGCACGCCATGACGGCTGGCGGTATCAGCACTGAGCATCTTGATAACATCGTCCGGTATGGACGCCTCGGACACGTCAATCACTTCCATCCCGAACCGCTTTGCCAACGCCTGAAGAAGCGCATCATCGTCCGGCGAATCGCGTCCGATGGAATCCAGGTCTTTCATTCAGCTCTGCCCATCGCGTTCCAGCGCTGGGCCACGCGCTTGCGAGCGTACTGCCGCCGGTAGTTGGCCACGCTCGTCTTGAAGGTCATCCTGAGCAAAGCGAAGGATCTCTTGCCCTGCGACCACGTCCGAGATTCTTCGCTACGCTCAGAATGACAGGCGCTTTCGCGTTTTGCACGGTCATTTGCGGAGCGGCACACTGGTTCGCGATGGCGGCCTCGGGGCTCAGTACTGCATCTGCGCCGGCCGTTCTGACCTCATCGTGCCCTACGAAGAGCGTGTATGCGAGCGGGAGCCAGCAAGAGGCCGCGCATCAACGCCTCAGCTCGCGGGCCACTTCGAGCAGCGCGAGCACGTTGGCTACGGGGACGTCGTCCTGGATCGATTGGGCCGGGCTCAGGATGTAGCCGCCGGCGGCCGACATCAGATCCCGCACCGCGCGCGCCTCGCGCTTCACCTCGTCGGGTGTCCCGTACGGAAGCGTCTGCTGGGTGCTGATGCCGCCCCAGAAGGTGAGCCGCTGCCCGTAGGTGGACTTCAGCAGCCGGATGTCCATCGCCTCCGGCTGGACCGGGTTCAGCACGTCGAGGCCCATCTCAACCAGCGACGGGATGATGACCTGGACGTCCCCGCAGGAGTGGACCCACACGTCTTTTCCGTAGGCATGGATCAGGTCGTACTCGCGCTGCTCGCCGGGGCGGATCAGGTCCTCCCAGATCGCGGGCGACATGAGCAAGCCACGCTGGGAGCCCCAGTCGCTGCCGAGCAGCACGCCGTCGATCTCCGGCAGCGCCAAGAAGTTCTCCAGCATCACCAGGTTCTTCTCGATGATCCGGTTCAGCAGGCGGCGGGCGAACGGGATGTTGCCCGCCATGTCCGCCAGGAAGTTCTCCAGCCCTCGGGCGAAATACGCCTTCTCGAAGTGGCTCCCGTAGAGGCGGACCAGGAAGTACTGGTCCGAACGCTCCCGCTCGGCCTTCACGGCCTCGGCCAGCTTGTCGTACGTCCCCCGCCCCAGCACCTTCGCGGGCGAAACGGGCTCGTCGAAACCGGCCCAGTCCGGCCCGAGCTCGTGCCATCCCCACCACGGAACAGCGATGTCCTTCACGTCGTTGTCGACGAACTCGGCCGGCGAACGTCCGCCCGCCAGCGGCTTCAGCAGTTCCCAGGCCTCCGGGCACAGGTCGATGCAATATGGAACCCGCTCGGCCTCGCGATGGCCGATGGCCGCCTTTACCAGTTCGCGTCGCGTCACGCGGCACCTCCGGCCCCGGCGCGACCGCCGGTCGGCTTGAGAAATTCGAGGAAGAACTCGAGCGATGCCCGAACCGCCTCGCGGCGGTGCTCGGGACTGTTGAACACGTGATCCCCGCCCGGGATCAGGTGCATCCGCTTCGGCTCGCCGGCCGCAAGATGGTTGAGATAATTGCCGGACTGGAAGCCCTGAAGGTCGTTCGTGCCCTCGACGATCATCTTCGGCATCTGCAACCGGGCGTACGCGCCGGGGATGTCGAGCTGCCGGCAGTCGAGAAAGAAGCGCGGCCCCAGCGTATAGGCCCCGTATGCGAAGGACTTCCCGGCCATCGCGCCCTCCCAGGCCGACGCGGGGAATGCCATCATGGACCACGCCCGGAAGTCCGGAACCGGGGACCAGGTCACCAGCGCCGCCACGTCCGCGCGAGCCGCCGCCGCGCAGATCGACACGCCGCCGCCCATGCTGAGCCCGAGCAGGCCCAGTCGTCGTGCCCCGCGCCCACGCGCCCAGTCGATCGCCCGGTTCAGGTCCGCGATCTCAGTCGCGGGCGTCATATCCTCGAACGCGCCCTCGCTGTCGCCGCTGCCCGCGAAGTCGAACCGGAGCACGCTGAGCCCGGCCTCGGCAAAGGCGCGGGCCGTGGTCGTGAACAGCCAACTCGACTCCGCCTTATGCCCGGTGAAGCCGTGGGCCATGACGACCCAGGACTCCGATCCGGCGTCGTGCAGAACGGCCGCCAACCGATTCGGGCCGCCTGCGATCCAGTGCTGGGTTTCCTCGGCCATGGTGCGTTCCTCCCGCGAAATTGCCGCACATAGTGCCCGAACCAGCCCGTCTTGTGAATAGGAGGACGAATATCGAACAGCAGAACAAGGAACCGCAGAATCTCGAAGGCCGGACGGACCCTGCCCCACCGTTCCAAGTCGGCGACGGAACGGGGCGTACCGCGAGGCGGCTTGGGTCGCACGGAGTCCGCGACGTGCCCGACCGGCGACGCGGCAGATTGCCTCGGATGCAAGGCGCCGGGGGCGGCGCTGTACTCCTGTACGCGCCGTCCCCCGGCAACGCCGCAGCCGGGGCGAGATGCCGCGTCGCCGCTCGGCCCAAGCCGCCGAGCTGTCTCGTATCGCTCAGCCCGACGCCACGCTCCCGGCGGCGCCAGGTTTGCCGCCGCTGCCGCGCTTGTGTCATACTTCGTCTTTCGAGGCGCGGAGGACGCGATGGACGACGGACAGCACACCACTACGCCCCCCTGGCTGGACGAGCTGAACCCCCGGCAGCGGGAGGCCGTGGCGCACGGGGACGGGCCGCTGCTCATCGTGGCCGGGGCCGGGACCGGCAAGACCAAGACACTGGCCTACCGGGTCGCCCACCTTGTCTGGCGGGGCGTGGACCCGGGGCGCATCCTGCTCCTCACGTTCACGCGCCGCGCCTCGGAGGAGATGCTCAAGCGGGCCGCGTCCATCACCGCCCGCGGCTCGGCCGTAACCACCCGCGTCTGGGGCGGCACGTTCCACGCGGTCGCGAACCGCATCCTGCGGATCTACGCGAAGGCCGCCGGGCTCAGCGCCGAGTTCACCGTCATGGATCAGTCCGACGCGGAGGACATGATCAACGTTATCCGGCAGGACCTGAACCTCTCGAGCCGCGAAAAGCGCTTCCCGCGCAAGAACACCTGTCTCGACATCTATTCCCGCTGCGTCAACGGCGCGGCCCCGCTGCCGGACGTCCTGAAGAAGATCTTCCCGTGGTGCATGGGCTGGGAAAATGAACTGAAGTCGCTCTTCCAGCACTACGTCCAACGCAAGCAGGAGCGGCAGGTGCTCGACTACGACGACCTCCTGCTCTACTGGTCGCACCTCGTCGCCGACCCCCAGATGGCCGACATCGCCGGCGGGCGGTTCGACCACATCCTCGTCGACGAGTACCAGGACACGAACACGATCCAGGCGAACATCCTGCTCGGCATGCGGCGCACCAATTCCAACATCACCGTGGTCGGCGACGACGCGCAAAGCATCTACAGCTTCCGGGCCGCGACCGTGCGGAACATGCTGGATTTCCCGAAGCACTTTCCCGGAACCACGATCGTTACACTCGAGCAGAACTACCGATCGGTCAAGCCGATCCTCGAGGCTACCAACCGCGTCATCGCCCAGGCGGCTGAGCGCTTCACCAAGGACCTGTGGTCCGAGCGGGAGAGCCGGCAGCGCCCGCACCTTGTGACGTGCCGCGACGAGGCGCAGCAGGACGAATACGTCATCGAGCGCGTGCTGCAGCACTACGAAGAAGGCATCCCGCTCCACAAGCAGGCGGTGCTGTTCCGGGCCTCGCACCTGTCCGACTCGCTGGAGGTCGAGCTGACGCGCCGCAGCATCCCGTACCACAAGTACGGCGGGCTGCGGTTCCTCGAAGCGGCGCACGTGAAGGACCTGATCGCGTTCCTGAGGATCGCCGGAAACCCGAGGGACGAGATGGCCTGGTTCCGCGCGCTCCAACTCATCGAAGGCATCGGGCCCGCCACGGCGGCCAGCATCGTGCGCCACGTGCTCCAGGCCGGGACCAGCCCGTCCGCGCTGGCGACGTTCCGCGCCCCGCCGGCCGCCCAGGATGGCATCCGGCGCATGGCCGAGCTTCTGGAGCAGCTGGCCGTGGCCGGCGAGCGCAACCCGGCCGGCCAGGTCGAGCGCATCCGGCACTTCTACGATCCGCTGCTCGAGAAGCGGTACGAGCACCCGGCGGTTCGCCAGCGCGATCTGGAACACCTCGAGCAGATCGCATCCGGCTACGAGTCGAGCCGGCAGTTCCTGACCGACCTCATGCTGGATCCGCCGACCTCGACGAGCGACCTGGCGGGCCCGCCGTCCCGCGACGAAGACTGGCTGGTACTCTCAACCGTCCACTCGGCCAAGGGCTGCGAGTGGGACGCCGTGTACCTGATCCACGCCTCGGACGGGTGCATCCCGTCCGACATGTCGACCGGGTCGCGCGAGGAGATCGAAGAGGAGCTGCGCCTGATGTACGTGGCGCTCACCCGGGCCAAGGACTTCCTGTACGTCACGTGGCCGCTGCGCTACTACCACAAGTGGCACGCGCACACGGACCGGCATTCCTACGCCCAGATCAGCCGCTTCCTGACCGATGCCGTGCGCGAAACATTCGATGCGGAGGATCTCGTGCAGGCGGACGCGGAAGAGACGCCCGATGCGCGGGCGGGCGGAGCGGACATCTCCGCCAAGATCCGCTCCATGTGGGAGTGAGGCTGGGCGCACGCAGCAGGAGGCCGACGGATCATGAGCGAACCGACACCCACAGGTGATCAGGAGACGGCGGACATCGAAACGTCTTCGGACGGCTATGCCTCCCGCTTTTGCGGCCCGGTCGGCGAGTGGATGCTGTCCACGCAGGAGCGGATCGTCGTCCGGCTGCTCTCCGCCCACGCCGAGCCCACGATACTGGACGTCGGCGGCGGTCACGGGCAACTGGCGATCCCGCTCGGCCGGCGGGGCTACGCCGTGACCGTCCTGGGCAGCGACCCCTCCTGCCGCGCCCGAATCGCAGGTGAGGTCGACGCCGGGCGATGCCGCTTCGTGTCCGGCGACGTGCTGGCGCTGCCGTTCGCGGATCGGTCGTTCGACGTTGTCCTCAGTTTCCGTCTGCTGCCCCACTGCGAGCGGTGGGAGGCGCTCATCGCCGAACTCTGCCGCGTCGCCCGCTCAGCCGTGATCGTCGACTACCCCGTCGGCGGTGGACTCAACCGCCTCGCCCCCGCGCTGTTCGCCGCCAAGAAGCGCATGGAAGGCAACACGCGCGCTTGGCGGGCGTTCCGGGACGACGAGGTAACGAGCGCATTCGGGAAGAGCGGCTATGGCCGGGCGGCCCGCCGCCCGCAGTTCTTCCTGCCCATGGTCCTGCACCGGACACTCCACTGCCGGCCGCTGTCCGCGGCCGCGGAGGGCGCCTGCCGTGCGCTCGGTCTCACTCGCCTCTGGGGATCGCCCGTCATCGTGGAAATGCGGCGGCAGGTGTGATAGCTTACAAACTGCATGGGCGGACCGGAGCCTGACACGAAAGAAGGGAATCGCATGAACGGCATGACTGGCGGGTGGATGCGAGTCGGATTCATGGCCCTGTGCGTCGCGTTCTTCTCGGGCTGCGAGCCGGGCGGGGGCGGCGGAGGCAGCCTCGGCGACGGCCACGATTTCGGCTCGAACGACCCCAACTTGTATGCGGCGATCGGGGACAGCATAACGGCCGGCGACTCGTTCGGCAGCTACCCGGCCATTCTTTCCGGCCTCATCGGCAAGCCCGTGGCCAACGAAGGCGTGCCGGGCAGCACGGCGGGCGACGGCGCGGCCCGCGTCGGCGGCATTCTGAACTCGCTAAAGCCCGGCTACCTGCTGATCCTCTACGGAGCGAACGATGTGATCCACGGGCATGACGATGCCGCGACGATCGCGAACCTGCAACGGATCATCCAATCGGCCAAGAACAACCAGACGATTCCGGTGATCGCCACGCTGACGCCGATGGACTACTCGCATGTGATCTTCAACGGCGGGGTGCAGAGCCTGAACAACGCGATCCGCAACCTGGCCAGCCAGGAAGGCATCACGCTGGTCGACCTTGAATCAGCCTTCGGATCGACTCCGATCTACCTGCAGTCGGACGGCCTGCATCCCAACGACTCAGGGTACGCCCTGATCGCACAGGAGTTCGCGGGCGCGTTGTAGCGGGGCGCCACCGGCGGAGCAGCCGGGCGACGATCGTGTCACAGGGGCAAGAGGGGGGTGATCGATCTCATGCGCTATGCCGTGGTCTCCGACATTCACGCCAACCTGCCGGCGTGGAACGCCGTCCTGCTCGATATCCGCAGCACCGGCGTCGACCGCATCGTCTGCCTGGGCGACATCGTCGGCTACGGCCCCAACCCCCGCGAGGTGCTTGAGTCCGTCTACGCCGCGGTCGATCACTTCGTGCTCGGCAACCACGATGCCGCCCTCTGCGGCCTCCTGGACGCCCAGCTGTTCACCGACCCGGCTCAGCGCGTCCTCGAGTGGAGCCGCGCCTGCCTCGGGGCGAACGCGCTCCGCTTCCTGAAGGGCCTCCCGCTCGTGCTCGAAGGGAACGGGTTCCGGTGCGCCCACGGCGACTTCGCGGCGCCCGGCCAGTTCCGGTACGTCGAGTCCGCCGCGGATGCGATGCCGTCCTGGCAGGCGACCGGCGATCCGCTGCTCTTCCTGGGGCACAGCCATCGGCCGGGCCTCTTCCTGCTGGGCGCCAGCGGAACGCCGCACGGCGTCGATCCGCAGGATTTCATGCTCGAGGAGAACAAGCGCTTCATCGCGAACGTCGGATCGGTCGGCTACTCCCGGGACGGGGATCCGCGCGCATCGTACTGCATCTACGACGCGGCCGCCGCGTCGGTATACTGGCGGCGGGTCGCCTTCGACCTGGAGGCGTATCGCGACGCGCTCACGCGGTCCGGCCTGCCGGGCCGCGAAAACCACCTCCTGGCGATCGACCCCGGCCGCGGCGTCCAGCCCATCCGGCAGGTCATGAGCTTCACCCCGCCCGCCACGGCCGACCGTGGCGCCCGAGGCGCCCTCCAAGCCCAACGGATCGAAGTGCTCCAGAAGACCGTACGGCGATGGAAGACGCTGACCGCGCTGCTCGCGGCCCTCTTGGTTGCCGCCGCGTCCGCGGCTGGCGCGGCCGCCATCCGCCACAGCCACCGGGCCTGGATGCTGCCCGCCCTCGATGCCTCGCCCCTCACAGCCGCAGGGCCGGCCCTCGGCATCAACCGTATTCCAATGCCGGATCCGCCGCCCCTTCCCGGAGCCCGCGCGGCCGACTGGTCCCTGCACGTCCACAACCGGTACCGGCAGCGCGCCGCCTGGGGCTTCGGTCCGGACCGTCAGCCGACGCTGACGCTGACGTCTGCCGCCGCGGACGCGGATATGCGCGCCGTGTCGCGTCCCGTCTCAACCGGCGCCGGCGAAACCTTCACGGCCGAAGCTCTGTTCCGCAAGAGCCCGGGGTTCGACGGGAGCGTGGCGCTCGTGGTGTCGGTGGACCGTCCCGGCGCGGCCGGCGGGCGGATCGAGGAGTTTCGAGTGAAAGAGCCGTCCGTCCAGCGGCGCGAAGGGTGGATCGAGGCGCAGCAGACGTTCCGCACCCCCGCCGGGGCCACGGCCGTTCAGGTGGCGGTGCGCGGCCGGTTCACGGGCGAGGCCGATGTGCGCGGGATCTCGCTGGTCCGCAAGGACTGACCGCAGGCGTCAGTCCAGCCGCTTCCGGAACTTCAGCACCGCCAAGCCGAGGATCCCGACGCCCCATATCGCCAGCGCGAGCGCCTCGCGCCACAGATCGGCCCAGCCGCTGCCCTTGAGGAAGAGCCCGCGCACCGCGGTCATGAAGTACTTCAGCGGGATAAGGTGCGTCACCCATCGAATGGGCGCCGGCATGTTCTCTACCGGGAACACGAATCCGGAGAGCAGAATGAACGGCATCATCACGAAGAAGCTCGCCACGAGCATGGCCTGCTGCTGGGTTCGCACGAGCGTCGATACCGCCAGCCCGAGCCCGAGCGTGGTCAGCAGAAAGAGCCCGGACAGGAGATACAGGTCCACGATCCGGCCGCGGTAGGGAACATCGAACAGAACGCGAAGCACGCCAAACGCCAGGGTCAGCTCCAGCAGACCGATGACCACGAACGGCAGGAGCTTGCCGGCGATCAGCTCGGCCGGCCGAAGCGGGGTGACGATCAGCTGCTCCATCGTCCCCTCCTCCCGCTCCTTGACGAGCGACATGCTCGTCACGATCATCGTCGTCACCATCAGCAGGACGCCCATCAGCCCCGGGATCGTGAAGTAGCGGGACGTGAGGCCGCCGTTGTACCACGCCCGGCTTTCGACCACGACGGACGGCCAGCCGGTCGCGCCACGCCGAGCCAGATCGGCTTGGATGGGCCTCACCAGGCGATCCGAAAACAGCCGGTTGGCCTTCTGGAGATAGTTCAGCCCCTGTACCGCGAAATTGCTGTCGCCCCCGTCCACCAGCACCTGGACGGCCGCCGGCCGGCCGGCGGTCAGCGACTTCCCGAAGCCCGCCGGGATGTCGAGCGCCAGACCGGAGCGCCCGAAGACCAAAGCGTCGGCGTCCGCCCGATCCGGGCCGTCCTCGCTCCGGACCAGGAAGTATCCCGAAGCCGCCACCGCCCGCACATACTCCCGGCTGTGCCAGGAGCGATCCCGATCGCGAACCGTCAGCTTGATGTTGCGGATGTCCGTGGTCACGGCATAGCCCATGATGACCAGCTGAACCAGGGGCGCCATGATGAGAATGCCGAACAGGCTCCGGTCTCGCCGAATCTGCGTCAGCTCCTTCACCAGCAGAACCCCGATGCGTTTCATCTCGTTCGCCTCATGTCGACTTGCGTGTATTGCGAATGGCCAGCAGATTGAAGAGCAGCCCCAGGGCCGCCATGCCGGCGAGGCCGGGCCAGATGGCGGCCAGCGGGGCGTCCTTCAGGATGATGGCCCTCAAGATGGCCACGAAGTACCGCGGCACCACCAGGTAGGTCAGCCCCTGGATCGGCAGCGGCATGCTCGCGATCGGAAAGATCAGCCCCGAGAGGATGATGGACGGAAGCATCGAGGCGATGATCGCGATCTGGAAGGCCGTCTGCTGCGTCCGGGTGACGGAGGAGATCAGGACGCCCATGCCCAGCGCGGCAAACAGGAACACGAGCGTGCTGGCGACCAGCAGCGCGAACGACCCCCGGATGACCACGCCGAACAGCACGTACCCCAGCGTCAGGATCAGCGCCATCGTCACCAGGCAGATCAGGGCGTACGGCAGCGTCTTCCCGAGGATCAGCTCCATCGGCCGGATGGGAGACACCATGAGCTGCTCCATCGTCTGGCGCTCCTTCTCCCGCACGATCGAGAGCGACGTGGCCACGACCGCAGAGAGCATCATCAGCAAGCCGATGAGCCCGGGAACGAGAAACCGCGCGCTGACCAGCTCGGGGTTGAACCAAACGCGCGGCTGGGCCACGACAACCGGACCGGCACCCCCGCCCGCCACCCGGCCCGGCATTTCGAACCGGACCTGCCGGGTCATTCGGTCCGCCAGCGCGTCGAGGTAGCCGATGGCGGCCGAAGCCGTGTTGGCGTCCGACGCATCCACCAGCGCCTGCACGCGCGCCGTGCCGCCGCGGCGGATCGTTTCGGCGTACCCCCTCGGAACGACGAACACCAGGCGAACCCGCCCGCGCTGGAGCAGCTCGTCCGCCTCGGCCGCCCGCTCGATCGTCGAGACGCGGTCGAAGTAGGGGTTCTGAAATAGGCTGTCCTGCAGTCGCCGGCTCTCGGCGGTCCGGTCCTCATCGAGGACCGCCACCCGGATGTGCTTCACGTCGAACGACAGTGCGTACCCATACATGACCAGCAGCAGCGCCGGCACGAACAGGAGCAGACCCAGCGCCAGCGGATCCCGCCGGATCTGGCGGAACTCCTTGGTAAAGATGGCCCGAAACCGGTTCAT
The DNA here is from genome assembly GCA_964431965.1 of uncultured Verrucomicrobiota bacterium. Taxonomy (GTDB): domain Bacteria; phylum Verrucomicrobiota; class Kiritimatiellia; order CAIKKV01; family CAYSLU01; genus CAYSLU01. The sequence continues at coordinate 35,195 of CAYSLU010000018.1, read as the reverse complement.
TCCTTCCGCTCCACCAGGCGCACGAATGCGTCCTCCAGCGACATCGGCGCCGTCCGGACGGAGCGGGGCGAGACGCCGCGCCCCGCGAGCGCCGTCGCCAGCGCGTCGGCCGTGAGCACGCCCCGGCGCGCGAACACGTGCAGGCTGGATCCGTAGAACGTGCGCGCGACGACGCCGTCAATGCCATCCGCCGCCTCCGCGGCCCCGCGCAGCGACGGGGCATCAACCTCGAACACATCCTCCTCGACCCGGTGCTCGCGCAGGTTCCGCGGCGTGTCGAGCGCCACCAGGCGGCCGGCGCTGATCAGCCCGAGCCGGTGGCAGAACTCCGCCTCATCCATGAAGTGCGTGGTCACCAGGACCGTCACGCCGTTGGCGGCCATGTCCTGGATCAGGTCCCAGAACAGGCGCCGCGAAATGGGATCCACGCCGCTGGTCGGCTCGTCCAGAAACAGGACCGGCGGCTCGTGCAGGATCGCGCAGCCCAGCGCCAGGCGCTGCTGATGGGCTCCCGAGAGGCGGCCCGTGAGCTGATCCTCGAACCCGTGCAGCCCCGCCATCTCCATCACAGCCGCCCCGCGGCGGCGCAGGCGCTCGCCGCCCAGCCCGTACACGCCGCCGAAGAACCGGATGTTCTCGCGCACGGTCAGGTCGCGATACAAACTGAAGCGCTGCGACATGTACCCGATGATCTCGCGGACGCGCTCCGGCTCCCGATTGATGTCGCGCCCCCCAACCCGGCCGACGCCGCCCGTCGCCGACAGCAAGCCGCAGAGCATCCGGATGGTCGTGGACTTGCCCGCGCCGTTGGGGCCAAGGAAGCCGAACACCTCCCCGCGCCGGACGGTGAAGCTCAGCCGGTCGACGGCCGTGAACGAACCGAAGACCTTGGTCAGGCCCTGCGCCTCGATCACATCGGTCGTGTCCGCCGGATCCGGCATCGTCTGCAGCGCTCCCTCATGGAATCGGAAGGGACCCCGTCGCATGCTGAAGGTCCGCCCACGCGATCGCAATATCGGCCCGGGCCGCCACCACCTGATACTGCGTGTCGGTCAGCCGGCTCTCGGCATCGAGCACATCCGAGTGCCGGGCCAGGCCGCTCTTCCAGAGATCGGTCGCGGACTCAAGGTTCCGCCGCGCGCTGGCCTCGGCGCGCGCGGCGACGCGCAGCCGATTGGCGGCATCGGCCGCGGCGATGCGCGCCTCGCGCACCTCCAGGGTCACGTCATCGCGGGCCTGGAGCAGGAGCAGGCGCGCCTGTTCCTGGCGGGCGACGGCCTCGGCGACGCGGCCCTGCGTCAGGCCGGCGTCCCAAAGGCTCCACGCCGCGGTCACGCCGGCGAATGCGTCGCGATCCCACCGGTCCTCGGGCGGAAAGAACATCGCGTTCGGCCGCCCCTCCTCGTATCGCGCCGCCAGCGCGACCTGCGGGCGGCGGTCGGCCCGCGCTGCGCGCACCGCGGCCGCGGCAGACCGCACCGCGAGTTCCCGCGCCGCGATCGCCGGCCGGTTGCTGCATGCCTGCTCGACCAGCGCCCGCTCCTCGGGCACCGGCCCGGCGGCGGCCGGCGCCTCCAGCGGACGATCTTCGGGACCCGGCATCCACCCGGAGATATGCGCGATGCGGGCCCGGCCGGCCTGAACTGCGCTCTCCGCCGCCTGGAGCTTGAGCCGCGTCTGCTCCAGCAGCACCTCTGCCGCCAGCTGATCGTTGTCCGTCGCCAGGCCGGCCTCGTGCAGGTTCCGCATATCCGCCGCGTGCGCCTCCATGCGTCGCACGGCGCTGCCGAGAGACTGCTCCGCGGCGGCGGATTTCGACCAGGACCAGTACGCCACCAGTGCCGCACGGACGGCGGCGGAGACGACCTCCTCGCGCGACCGTTCGGCCGCCGCGCGCTGCAGGCGGGCGCCGTCCCGCTGGCTGGCCACTCGGCCGCCGGTATACAGCGGTTGGCTCACGCCCACGGACGCTCCGTAGCGGCCGGGAATCTCCTCGATCGTCAGGCCGGGCCCCAGAGAGACCGCTTCAAGCCCCTCGTACCGGGCGGCGTGGACGCGAGCGTCCAACGCCGGCCGGCCGAGCGCGTCGGCCTGCCGGACCCGGGCCTCCCAAACCCGGATATCCTGCTCAGACGCGCCGATGCTCCGGCTGTACGCGACCGCCGAGCTGACAACGCCATCCGGAGTGATCACCCGGCCGCCGCCCTGGGCCGTCGCCGCGCCGGCCGTCGCAAGCCAGAGGGCGGCGGCGAAAGCGGCCGCCGGCTGCCGCAAACCGCCCTGCGATCCGAGTGCATTCGCTATCGTCATGCCGATTCTCCCCCCAGGAGCGCCACGAACACATCCTCCATCGACGGCGGGATCGGCCGGGTTGCGACCGGGCCCAAGCCGGACGCCGCCAGCGCTTGGACCGCCGCCTGCCGCCCCGCCTCGCCGTCCGGAGCCCAGAAGTCCAGGTGCCCGCCGTAGACCACGCTGCGAACCGCCGGCAGACGCGCCCTCAGCGCCCGCGCGACGGCGGACGGATTGGCGCATTCGATGCGGTACACCTTCCCCGGCAGCGACGCTTTCACCTCGGCCGGTGTGCCGCACCGGACGATGCGGCCGCGATGCATCAGCCCGACCCGCGTACAGCGGTCCGCCTCGTCCAGGTACGGCGTCGTCATCATGATCGTCACGCCCTGCTCGAGAATGCCGCTGAGGATGTTCCAGAACTCGCCCCGGGAGACCGGATCCACGCCGGTGGACGGCTCGTCCAGGAAGATCAGCTCCGGCGTGTGGATCAGGGTGCAGGCCAGGGCGAGCTTCTTCTTCATCCCTCCGGAGAGGGACTGGGCCAGCCGCGTCCGGAACGGCGTCAGCCGGGTGAACGCCAGCAGTTCGTCCCGTCGCAGGGCATACCCGAGCACGCCGTGAATCCGCGCAAAGAACTCGATGTTCTCATCGACCGTCAGATCGCCGTACAGCGTGAACTCCTGAGACAGGTATCCGATGCGCCGCTTGATGGCTTCCGACTCCCGGACGAGGTCGAACCCCAGCACCCGCCCGCTCCCGGCGCTGGGCCTGAGAATCCCGCACAGCAATCGGATGGCGGTGCTCTTCCCGGCGCCGTCCGGCCCGACGAGGCCGAACATCTCGCCGCGCCGGATATCGAGATCCAGCCCGGCCAGCGCCTCGATAGCGCCGAACGTGCGCCGGATCCCGCGCGCCTGAATCGCCTCCGTCTCGGGCCGGTCGTTCATGGTCACCTCGGACCGACAGGCCGGCCGCTCACCGGCCGGCGCGCCTCAGAAACCCGTCCGCCGGCATGCCGGGCTTGAGCGTGCCGTCCGGGTTGGCGAGCGTGATCTTGACGCGATACACGAGCTTGGCTCGCTCGTCGGCCGTCTGGACGTTGCGCGGCGTAAACTCAGCCTCGGAAGAGACGTACGTGACCGTCCCGGTGAGCACCCGATCCAGGCCGTCCGGACGGACCTGCGCGGCCTGGCCGAGCGTGACCCCCGCGAGGCGCGGCTCCGGGATGTAGACGGACAGCCAGACCTCGTCCATCCGCGAAATCGTGAGCAGGACGCCGCCGGAGCCCACCCACTCGCCGACCTCGCGACTCTTCGTCGTCACCACTCCGTCGAGCGGCGCCAGGACGGTGCAGTCGGCGATCGACTTCTCGGCGGCCGCCAGCCGGGCTTTGGCGAGTTCGACGGCGGCCTCGGCGGCTCGGATCTCCTCGGGACGGCTTCCCTTCAGCATCCGGCTGAGATTCTGCTCCGCGGCGGCCCGGACGGCGGCCGCCCGCTCTGCTCCCGTCCGCGCATCGTCCATCTGCTTCCGGGTGGCGCTCTGCCGCTCGAAGACGCGGCGGACGCGCTCGAGGTCGGCGTCGGCCGCATCCTGAACGGCTCGGGCCTCGCGCACCTGCTCGCGCGCGCGCTGAGTGTCCTCTTCACGGCTTCCGGCCCGCAGAAGATCCAGCTGCGCCTGCGCCTGACCAAGGGCCGCCCGCACCTCGTCACGCCGCAGGACGTAGTCCGCCGGATCGAGGCGCGCGACCACCTGCCCCCGCCGAACCGAAGCGCCCTCGTCCGGGGCCAGTTCCACGATCCGGCCGGCGATACTCGGCGCCAGCTGCACCTGCGTGCATTCGATCGTGCCGGACCCATCCGGCCGATCTGCCCCCAGCCGGCACCCCCCCCCGCACGCGGCGACCACGCCCAGCCACACGATCCATCGCTTCATGGCTTGTTGCTCCTCCTGCCTACCGCATAGCTCGCATAGTAGTCCATGACGCAGTTCGCGAGGAACGACTATTTCGTTCCCGCTATCGCCCCCGACCCGTATATAATCCCGCCCATGCGCCCCTTACCGGTCAGCGTCCTGCGGCAGGCGGCGGGCGTGGTCCTGCTGCTTCTGGCTTCGGGACCGGCTCTCGCCATTCCCATCCCAAAGAACAGCTCCGGAGCAGCCCTCGAAGCCCCGAAGGGATTCGAAGAGGTGGTGAACGGTACCAACGCCGACCCCCAGGAGGTCCGCACCATGGTCCGCCGGGACGAACAGGGCGAGATCGGGATCGACATCGAGACGCTCCCGTCGCCGGGCGAACCGCCCGACTCCCCAAGCCGCCGCCCCCCCACGTGGCAGCAGATCCTGAGCAACAACCTGAACGTGGTGCGCATCTACTCCGAGCGGTGGAACGACGCCGACCTGGAGGTTCTCTGTGCCCAAAGCCTGACCAACGGGACCAACTTCCTCATGCATATCGTCGACATCCCGCTGAGGCCGGATCCCATCCGCGTGTCCGTCAAGAGCCAGGCGCGGCGCGAGTCCGAAGCCCGCGCCATCCTCAAGTCCATGCTGACTCAGCTCGACGAGTCGGGCAACCCCCGTTCGACCGCCGACGCGCACGCCATGGCATTCAAGGCATCCCTCTATGTGGTCCTGGTCCTGGTCGTAGTGTTCTTCATGGCGAGGGGCCGCTCATGATCGCATTCACGCTCCGGCGCATCGCGCTTTGCCTCGTGCTCCCCCTGGCCGCAGCCGGCTGCCGCGGTCGGTCGCCCGAGCCCGATGCGAGCCCCTCGCCCCGCGTCATCAGCCTGGCTCCCAACCTCACGGAGATCGTCTTTGCGATCGGGGCGGGCCAGCACCTCGTGGGCCGCACCACGGCGTGCGACTACCCTCGGGACGAGGTAGCCCGCATCGCGGCGATCGGGGGCTTCGGCGAGCCGTCCATGGAGCTGCTGCTGGCGGCCCGGCCGGACGTCATTCTGGACGTCTCGCTGTCCGATGAATCCATCGCCCGGAAGATGGCGGCAGCCGGACTGCGGCGGGCGCACATCCCCTGCTCGAACCTGAATGAAATACCGGACGCCATCCTGGCGGTCGGCCGCCTCGTGGGCCGGGCCCCCGAGGCGGAGGCGCTGGCCGGCCCCATGCGGCGCCAGATCGCGACGCTGCGGGCCGAGGCCGCCGCTCGAACCAACGGGCCGACCGTGCTTGTCGAAATCTGGGGCGATCCCGTGATGACGGCCGGACGCGGGTCCTTCCTGTCCGAGCTGATCCGGCTCGCGGGCGGGCGGAACGTCGGCGACGACGTGGAAACCGAGTACTACGCGGTCTCGTCCGAGTGGGTGGTGTCGCGCAACCCCGACGTCATCCTGTGCCTGTACATGGCCCAGCAGGGAACGCCCCATCAGCAAGTGGCCAGCCGCCAGGGATGGAGCACCGTGGCAGCCGTTCGCTCCGGGCGGGTGTACGACGGATTCGACAACAGCATGATCCTCCGCCCGGGCCCGCGCGTGCTCAGCAGCATCGAGGCGCTCCGCCGCTGCATCGTCCAGCCGCCCCCCTGAGGGGAAGAGGCGCGACCGCGAGTATTCCATTGAAGCAGGGGCTTCATTCCCCTATGTTGCGCTCCGTGTCCCTCATCAAGCCCAGTCGCTCTGCCCTGTTTGCCGGGCTGGTCCTCTCGACGCCGGTGGTTCTGGCGCTGTGCCTGCTCCTGGGCCCGTCCGCACTGGGCCTGCCGGACTGGCATGATCCGATGGGCCGCGCCGTTCTGACGCTTCGCCTCAGCCGCGTGGGCGCCGGGTTCCTGATCGGCATGGCGCTGGCGGTATCGGGAGCGGCGTTCCAAGGCATCTTGCGCAATCCTCTCGCCGAACCGTACGTGCTCGGAGTCAGCAGCGGCGCCGGGCTCGGAGCCGGACTCACGATCCTCACAGGGGCCGGCGCTATCAGCGCGGCTAGCGTTCCGATCGGCGCCTTCATCTGCGCCATCGTCACGTTGATCATCGTCTACGCGCTGGCCTCCCATCAGGGCGCTCCCTCCGTGTACGGCTTGATTCTGAGCGGCGTCATCGTCAGCGCCGTCTGCTCCAGCCTGCTCATGTTTCTCATCTCCGTCGCAACACGCGAGGGGATGCACAGCGTGCTCTGGTGGATGCTCGGAGACCTGGAGGTGTCATCGGGCCGCCTCCTGGCGACCGGCGCGGTCATGATCCTGGCCGGCTGCGCCGGCGCCTGGCTGCTGGCGCCGGAGCTGAACGCCCTGGCGCTCGGCCAGGAGATGGCCCACCACGTGGGGGTTCGGACGGCCTTCACCATCGGGGCGGGCCTCGTGCTGGCCACCCTGATCACGGCGACGGCCGTGTCGATGTCCGGGATCATCGGATTCGTCGGACTCATCGTCCCCCACGTGTGCCGGAGCCTCTTCGGAGCGGATCACCGGCGGCTGATCCCCGCCTCGGGGCTGGCCGGCGGGCTCTTCCTCGCCGTGTGCGACGCCGCCGCTCGAACCGTCCTGGCGCCCCGCGAGATCCCGGTTGGCGTGGTGACGGCCCTCCTCGGGGGGCCCTTCTTCCTCGCCATCCTCCGGGCGCGCCGCCAGCAGGGGTGGATGGAATGACCCCAGCCGTCGAGTTCGAGTGCGTGGAAGCCGGCTACCGGGGCCGCACGGTCCTTCAGGGGGTGAGCTTCGCCATCACGCCGGGCGAGATGGTGGGGATCCTGGGCCCGAACGGCGCCGGCAAGACCACCCTGTTCCGCACGCTGACCGGGCTGTGCCGCCCCATCTCCGGCGCCGTCCGAATCTTCGGCCGCGCCGCGGAGCGCCTGACGGCCGCGGAGCGCGCCCGCCTGATCGCAGTCGTACCCCAGGAGGTCGAGGCCTCGGTCGCCTTCAGCGTCGAGGAGGTTGTGATGCTCGGCCGGACCGCCGGGCTCAGCCGGTGGTCCGCGCCAACGCCCGCGGACCGGCACATCGTCGAGCGCTCCATGGCGCAGACCGACGTAATCGACATGCGGCACCGATCGGTTACGGAGCTGAGCGGGGGGGAGAAGCAGCGCACGATCGTCGCCATGGCTCTGGCACAGGAGCCCCGCATCATCCTCATGGACGAGGCTACGTCGCATCTCGACATGAACCACCGCCTGGAGATCATGGAGATCGTGGAGCGCCTGAACCGGGAGCACGAGGTGACCGTGCTGCTCATCAGCCACGACATGAATCTGACGGCGGACTTTTGCCGGCGGGTGCTGCTCCTGGACCACGGCCGGATAGCCGCGGACGGCACGCCCGGGTACGTGCTGACCGACGAGCGGCTCCGCCAGGTGTACCACTGCGATGTGCGGGTCCAGCGCGACCCCGCCGACGGCGTCATCAGCATCCTCCCCGCCCGGCGCCTGCGTGAGACGCCCGGGACACACCGCGCAGCCGTTCACGTGATTGCCGGTGGCGGGTGCGGCGTCGAGCTGTTCCGCCGGCTCACGCTCGCGGGATACCGGGTGTCAGCCGGCGTGCTGAACGAGCGGGACACGGACACGGATGCGGCCACCGCGCTGGGGATACCGACGGCCGCGGAAAAGCCATTCTCGCCAGTGAGCCCCGAGGCCCTGCAGCGGGCCCGCGATCTCGCGGCGACAGCCGACGTGGTCGTCGTATGCGGCGTCCCGTTCGGGCCCGGCAACGTCGCCAACCTCGAACTCGCCGAGGGCGCCCTCGCGGCCGGGCGACGCGTGCTGCTGCTGAGCGGCGTGGAAGATCGCGACTACACGCCCGGCCGGGAGGCTGTCGCGCGATGCGCCCGCATGGCGGCCGGCGGAGCCGAGACCGTTTCCGACGCGGCGGCGCTCTACGCCGCGCTCGGAACGCTGGGGCGGTAAGCCCGCGGAGGCCAGGCAGGGGCTCTACATGGCCACGAGCTTGGTGATCAGGATGGTGCTCTTGACGACCGCGGGCTGATCCTTGCTTTTCGGCGCGAGAACCAGCTTCTGCACCCGAAGCAGGTCGGGCTGGCTCTGAAGGCCGTGCAGGAAGGCAATCAGGCTGCTGAACTCGCCCTCCACCTCGACCTCCACGGCATGCTCCTCGAACAGACTGGACGGGCGCGGATCCCGGGGCTTGCTGCCGATCAGGGTCAGCTGCGCCTTGCCGGCCAGAGTCTCGATCTCCTCCATCAGGCGCGCGCCGACCTCGGACGCTGACTTGCGCTTTTCGATGAACACGCTGTAGCGGCGGAACGCATCGTCCGCCGCCCGGCGCTGCTCGGGGGCCAAGGCCTGACGGCTCACGTCTAGACGGCGGTTCTCCAGCGCGATTCCGCGGTTGAACTCGTCCAGCCGGAGCAGCGCCGGCCGGATCAGCCCCATGTCAAAGCCCACCGCCACAAGGACCGCCACCGCGAGTCCGCCGGAGAGGCGCTCGCGCGGGGAGAGCTTGGCCAGAAACTTCGATCCGATCATGGCTCACTTCTCCGGTTGGCAGTTGATCTCGAAATCCTGGCGCGTGCTGCTGCCGCGCTTGACCCCCATGAACAGGTGCGACGCCTCTAGGGCGTTCACGAACTGCGCGACGTCGGCCCCCGACGGCGACCACCCCCGGATCACGATCTGCTTCCCTTCCTCCATCGTGATGCCGGTCAGATAGATGGGCTCAGGCATGAGCGCCTGAATCTCGCGCAGCATGTTCAGCGGTGTCTGGGTTGAATCCAGGCGCGCGGCGATCAGTCCGGTCTTCAGCCGCATCTGGTCGATCTTGTCCGCCTCATGCTCCGCTTGGGACGCCTTCGCGCGCAGCGCATCGAGCTGGCCGCGCTTGGTATGAAATCCGCCCTCGCAGAAGATGGCCGCCAGCATGAGCGCCGCCATGACCTCGACGCCGAGCGCCGTCATGTTGCGGGCCTTCGCCTCAAGCGACCGCCTCAGCTTCACGGCGTCAGGCGTGAAATCCAGCTCCTGCCCGTCCGGGGAAACCAGGGCGCCGATAAGCGGGGCGACGGACACCTCGCGCGTCGCCGGCTCGTGCAGCACGGTCACGCCGGACGCCAGCGTCACCGGCTTGAGCGAGTCGGCGGACTCGACCGGCAGATCGAGAGCCGCGCGAAGCTGCTGATCGAGACCGGGCACGTTCGGGCCGGCGCCCGTGAGCAGGATGCCCCCGACAGCCCGGCCACCGCCCTCGCTTCGGTACACTTCCAGCGAGTGGCGCATCTCCTGGGCAAACTTCTCGCCCCACCGCGACGCATCTTCCATCAGGTGATGGGCGCCGATCATGATGCTGCGCGTGAACCCCAGCCCGCCGTCGGCGATAACCGTGAAATCCGTGTAGCCCGCATCGACGTCCAGCAGGATGGTTCCCTCCGTCGGAGCCGCTCCGGACGCCGCGTACCAGTTCAGGAGCCCCTCGGTTGAGATCCAGGTGCCCGCCACGTCCAGCCCGGCGTCCTCAACGACGACAAACCGCTGCCGAACCGCCGCCCGCTGGACGATCACGAGCATGATCCGCGTGTATCCCTCGCGGACCGCTCCCACCAGCCGGTAGGCGATCATGACCTCCTCGCGCGAGTACGGGGTCAGCTTCCCGAGTTGCAGGTCGATCATGTCGGCGATCTCGTGCGGATCCGTGGACGGCAGGTCGAGCATTCGCACGTTCGCCAGGTGGCGGGGCAGGCACAGGCGGACCGGACCATCCGCGAAATCGCCAACCTCCATCGCATTGGCAATCACGTCCGCAACCGGCTCGGTTCCGCCCTCCAGACGGTGAACGAAGGCGCGGGTCACCTGCACGCCGGACCGGGATCGGTCGGCTTGAAGGATCTTCAGCCAGTCGTTCCCCACCTCAATGACCACAACGGGGCCATCGGATGAGCGCTTCTTACTGCTCATGCCAGAACCTGATGTTGCCGGTTGAACGATCCCATACGAATGTCGCGCTACGCTCCGCAGCGCCGCTCGCCGACCAACCTCGCACCGTACCGCGAAAGCTGGTCGACCGAACGTCCAATAGGCCCATATTAACCGCTTGGGTCAGCACTTCACGCTCGTCCCCGTCCAGACGCGTGGCGGAGCTCACGATCTGCCGCCGATCCGTGAAAACGGACTCCGAGCGAAGGCCGACAATCTTCTCGGCGAGCCGGTCACCCACGGCCGGCCCCTTGTTCCCGGCCGCCGCCAGAACAGCCGTCAGCACGGCAGCATCCGCCGTGTTGATGTTCACGCGTCCTCCGCCATGCACCGTCACCGAACTGCGCAGCCGCTGGAACACCGCATCGGATATGCCTCGCACCAAGCGAAGCTCATCCTCGACGTCCATCGGTCCGTTATGACAGCCGTAGCCGCCGAACCCCCGGTAGTAGGCATCTTCCGCGCCGCCCGGCATCGCATTGTCGTCCGCATCCCGCCAGTCGATGACAGCCGCAGCCGCCTCCCCCGCCGCCCCCGGAGCCAATCCGCCGATCCGCTCCAGAGCCGATGCGAGGATCGCGCGATTCGCCCGGTTGAGGTTGATCCGCCCGTCCTCGTCCGTCAGACCGAAATTCGTCACCGCCGCGCCAGAGGCATCGATCCGGACCGCCTCCAGCGACCACGTCCCGCCTTCCATCGACCGCTCGCAGAATGCCTCGGGATTGTTGGCCCACGCCTCATTCCCGGCATCCCATCCGTTGGTGTCCGCCTCGCCAACCGCCATGGCCGATACGACGCCCGCCCTCAGGAGGTAGTCCCCCGTCGAGCGCCCCTTCAGCCGACGCGACACGTCGATGGCGCCCGAAACGTGTGCGGTCACCGCGAGCGCCAGCGCACCCAGAAGAAAAAGCGCCCACAGCCCCAGGATCAACACGCTACCGGCGCGCCGACGGCAGAAACACGGTCTTGTCGAACCCAACCGGTCGCCCGGCGTCACCCCACTGCAGCGACACACGCACGCCAACCGGCATCCCCGGCTCCTGCCACGTTGATCGAACCTCGTATTCCCAGCTCGTTGGTGCAGAAACATAATAGTACGCAAAACCAACCCGTTCCAATAACGAAATAACCTCCTCGCCCGCCCCTCCCGCCGGCGCGGCGCCCGGATACGGCCACGCCTCACGCCTCAGACAGCGGCTCCGGGCGTCGTACGCATACCGGATCGTTCCGATCCTCGGAACGGCGCCCGGCACGTCGGATGCGATCATCCCGGGAAACTCGATCCAGTCCTCGCCCCCGGCAAACCGGATGCCGTAGAAGGCGAACGAGTTGCGCAGATCCTGGGCCAGCAGAGCCGATCCCAGCACGGCGTCGGCATGCGGACCGATCCCCTGCCGCACCCGCTCCCACGTCCGGATGCCGGCGGCGACAGCGGCCACAAGCACCCCGATCAGCAGAACCGACAGCGCGGCAACCAGCAGCAGCTCCACCAGCGAGAAGCCCGATCTCCGCTGCCTGTGGCGCCTGCCCATGGTTGAAAGCTCACCGAGGCTCTGGAATCGGCAGGTACGTGGCCGCGGCGTAGGACCGCCCCCCCTCCCGCCACACCGAGACCGACACGCGGTCCACCATCGATCCGCCCGGCACGCGCTCGGACGCGGACCGCCACGACCATCGAAAATCGCCATCCGGAGGCGGCGCGGCGGAGTCGATCGGCGCCGGAGCCGGCTGCCCCCGGAACACCTGCTCATCCAGCAGGGCCAGTCGGGAGTCCAGGAGGATCGAGGCGCGGGCTGCTTCGTCTGCCGCTTCGAGGGCCGCCACGGCCTGCACATACGCCTGCAAAATCGCCACCGCTCCGACCAGGACGACGGCGGCCGTCAGGAGCACCTCGATCAGGGTGAAGCCCGCGTGCTGCGCGGTCCGGCTACTTCTGCCAGTTCGTGATGTCATCCTGACCCTCCTGGCCATCCTGACCAAGCGAGAACAGGTCAAATCCCAACGGGTTGTGCGTGCCCGGGTAGCGGTACTGGTATTCGCGCTTCCACGGGTCGAGCGGCTTGCGCTCGAGGTACGGCGTCTTCCAGTTCGGGGCGTTGGCCGGCTTGGCCACGAGCGCCTCCAGCCCCGGCTGCGTCGCCGGATAGAAGTCGTTGTCGAGCCGGAACAGCTTGAGCGCCAGCGTGATGTTCGCGATGTCCCCCTGGGCGATCTTTCCCTTGGCCTCGTCCGATCGCTCGACCAGCCGCGGGGCCACCATCGCGGCGAGAGCCGCGATGATGATGACCACGATCATCAGTTCAATGAGTGTGAATCCGCGAGATGTCATGGGGGCGCTCCTCGAAGGGATTCGATCCAACCAACCTCCACGTCCGTCAGGGTCCGAAACTGTGCCCCGTACGCCGCGCGTGCGGCATCTTCAAGGGAACGGCCATCGCGGAGTTGCCGACACATCACGGTGAACCGGCCGCTCCCCTGGCCAACGAGATATCCGACCAGGCTCACGGCCTCCGCGTAGAACCGGTTCACGCGATCCGCATCGCGCTCGCACCGCGGGTCCATATTTATCAGATCCCGCAGCGGGATCAACTCATTCCGCGCGGCCAGCGCCCGGGCCGCCTCGCGGTGCCGGGCCCGGCGCTCAGGCTGCTCCCACTGGGCCACCCCTTCGTCAAGCCACAGCGGAATGTCGCCGCTGAATCCGACAAACTCGCGGAACACAAGGTGCCCCACTTCGTGGGGGAGCACGGAATGGATGAAGTCGCCGCCCTCGGCGTGACCGCTGATCTCACGCCGGCTGTAGCTCGCTTTCCCGGACGCCCAAGCCGGCGCGCCCGTGGCCAGGGAGAATGCCTCGCGCGTCTCGTAGATCCGAATCGTCACGCGCCGCTCGAACAGCCAGAACCCGTCGCGCCGCTCGAACCCCAAGTCGCCCGACACGCGCCCATAGGCGGCCTCCGCGGCACGCAGCGCTTCGGCGGCAAATGGCGCCTGGCCGCGGTGCTGAACGAGGAAGTGCGTACCCTTGAGCGTCTGCCAGTCGTCGCCGCCGGCGGCAGACAGGGGAATAAGAGCGGCAAGGGCCGCGGTCAGGAGCCGCGCCCTCAGGCATCTGCGGGGGGCTGGAGCCGTCATCCGCCCACCGACTGACCGATCTGGAAGATGGGCAGAAGCATGGCGAAGACGATGAACCCGACCACCGTTCCGACGATCAGAATCAGGGCCGGCTCGAGAAGCGACGTCGCCATGCGAAGGCCCCGGTCCAGCTCGCGCTCGTAGAACGTCCCGACCTCCGCGAGGCTCTCGTCCAACCGCCCGCTCTCCTCTCCCACGGCCACCATGCTGGCGACGAACGGCGGGATGTTCCGGGCGCGTCGGAGTCCGGATGCGATCGGATGCCCCATCTGGACGGTGTCGCGCCGCACCTGATCGAACTCGCTCCGCAGGGCCGCATTCGAGAGCGTGTTGGTGCTCAGCTGAAGGGCGCGGTCGATCGGGATGTCGGTCCGCACGAGCAGCTCCAGCGTGCGGGAGAACCGGGCGATGTCGGCGTCTCGCATGAACCGCCCGACGACGGGCAACCGCAGGGCCGCTCGATCCCACGTCAGCCGGCCCCGCTCGGACGCCACCAGCCGGCGCGCGGCACCCCACCCCAGAACGCCAAGCGCCGCGACCCAGTACCAGTACTGGGTCGCGATCCGGCTGGCACCCATCAGGATCCGGGTCGGCATCGGAAGCGCCTGGTGCGTGCTCTGGAGCACGCCGACGACGCGCGGAAGAAAGAACACCATCATGACCAGCACCGTGGCCAATCCCACGCCCAGCACCAGCGCCGGGTAGGCCAATGCCCCGCGCACGCGCGCGATCAGCTCCTCGTCGCGCTCGCGCGCATCCGCCAGGCGGAGCAGGATCACGTCCAGCACGCCGCCGGATTCGCCGGAGCGAACCATGTTCACGTAGAGCGGCGAGAACAGCGCCGGGTACTTCACCAGCGCCTCCGACAGCATGCGACCGTCGCGAACCATGGCCTCCAGGTCGCCCAGCACAACCCGGAAGGGCGCGCTCTCGGCCTGCTGGGCTATCGTGGCCAGGCTCTTGAGAATCGGCACGCCGGATCGAAGCAGACCGGCGAGCTGGCGCGTAAACGTGTTGATGTCACGCGATCGGACTCGGCCCCGGGTCCGGGCGACGCCATCGGCGGCGACGGACGCCTTTTCGCGAACCCAGACGGGCACCAGCCCCATGCCCTCGATGCGGGCAAGCGCGGCGGCCGGCCGGTCGGCGGCCAGCTCGCCCTCGACGGTTTCGACCGGCCCCTTCTTGGCCCTGTAGACGTAGACCGGCATAAGCGCCCCCCGGGCCTCAGGCGTCCGGCTGCACAAAGGTCACGCGCAGGACCTCGTCGGCCGTGGTGACCCCTTGGACAACCTTCTCCCAACCGTCCTGCGCCAGCGTGGTCATCCCGAGCGCCACGGCTCGGTCCCGGATCTCCGTGGCCGAAGCCCGCTTGAGGATGAGCTCCTCCACCCCCCGCTCCATGGGCAGGATCTCCCCGATGGCAACCCGCCCGGAGTAGCCGGTCTGGCTGCACTGCGCGCAGCCCCGCCCCCGGAACGAGGCGCTGGCGCTCCCCGGGATACGCTCCCGGCACGCCGGGCAGATCACCCGGACCAGGCGCTGGGCGATGAACGCGCGGACCGTGGAGGTCACCAGGTACGGATCGATCCCCATGTCGATCAGACGGACGGCCGCACTCGCCGCGTCGTTCGTGTGCAGCGTGCTGAAGACGAGGTGCCCCGTCAGCGCCGTCTGGATGGTGACGTCGGCCGTCTCCCGGTCGCGGACCTCCCCGACCATCATGATGTCGGGATCGTGTCGCAGCATGCTGCGCAGCGCCCGCGCGAAGGTCAGGTCGATCTTCGGATTCACCTGCGTCTGGGTGATGCCGGGGAGCTCATACTCGACCGGGTCCTCGATCGTGATGATCTTCCGGTCGCGCGTATTGAGCCGGCTCAGGCAGGCGTAGAGGGTCGTGCTCTTGCCGCTGCCGGTGGGCCCGGTGACAAAGAGGATTCCGTGGGGCTGCTTCAGCAGCTCCTCCAGACGGGCCCGATGCCGGGGGGAGAATCCGAGCTGCTCCAGGCTGAACAGCATGGTCGTGGGAAGGATCCGGATGACGATGTCCTCGCCGTGCAGAGCCGGAACGACGGAGACGCGGAGATCGTACTCGCTTCGCCCGATGCGGACGCGGGCCCGGCCGTCCTGCGGCATGCGCCGCTCGACGATGTTGAGGCGGGCCATGAGCTTGATCCGCGATACGATGGCCGGATAGAAGCGGCTGATCTCGCGGGGGACCGCCGTGTCGTGCAGCATCCCGTCGATCCGACGGCGGACCACGACCCCGTCCCGCTGCACCTCGAAGTGGATATCGGTCGCCCGGTCCGTGATCGCCTGGTGAAACAGCTGGTTGACGAGCCGGATCACGGAGGCGTCCTCGGCCAGCTTCTCGAGGTCCGGCGCCTCCTCGACCGCCACGTCTTCCTCGCGATGAGAGTGATCGGACAGCATGCGCTCGACCGTGTCGGCGCCGACGCCGTAGTGCCGTCGGATGGCTTCGGCAATGTCGGCGGCGCACGCGAGCACCCGCTCCACCCGGTAGCCGAGGTTGGTCTCGATGTCCTCGGTGGCCGCCATGTCGAAGGGATTGGAAACGGCCAGCGTCAGGACCCCGCTGTCGATGCGGATCGGCATGACTCGGTAATGGGCGGCGAGCTTCGGCGCGAAGCTGCGCACGGCGGCCTCATCGACGGGCGTGTCCTTGAGGCTGACGAACGGGAGGCCGTTCTGCTCCGCGAGAATCCGGAGCAGCACCTCCTCGGGCACCAGCCGCTCCCGGACGAGGACGCCGGCGAGCGACCCCTGCCCCCCCCGGGAAAGCGCTTGGGCACGCTCCAGCTGCTCCGGGGTCAGCAGCCCCCGCTCCAGGAGCAAATCGGCCAGCCTAGACGGCATCGGAGCCTCCCTATTCGACTTTCCCGATGAGGTAGAACTCCCGCTCGTCCCGGTCGTCCACGCGGCCGTCGATGATCTTCTCGCATCCCTCGATCGTATCCTTCACCGGCACGTACTGCCCCTTCTTGCCCGTGTACGCCTCCGCCGTGAAGAAGGGCTGAGTCATGAAGTTCTGGAGCTTCCGCGCCCGGTCGTAGAGCGTCCGGTCGGCCCGGGACAGCTCGTCGATGCCGATGACCGCCACGATCCGGCGGAGCTCATCGTACTTCGTGAGCACGCGCAGCGTCTCCTGGGCAACGTCGAAGTGCCGCTGCCCGATGATCGCCACGTCCAGGGTCGATGATGAGGACGTGAGCGGATCGATCGCGGGATAGAGGCCCAGCTGAATGCGCTCGCGCGACAGCACCAGCACCGAGTCGAGGTAGCTGAAGATCGCCACCACCGCCGGGTCGGTCAGGTCGTCGGCGGGCACGAACACCGCCTCGAAGGCGGAGATCGATCCACGCCCGGACGACTTGATGCGCTCGTGGAAGTCGCCGACTTCCGAGGCCAGCGTGGGCTGATAGCCGGTCTCCGACGGCACGCGCCCCATCAGGGTGGAGATCTCGGCGCCGGCCTGGACGAAGCGGAACACGTTGTCGATGAACAGCAGCACATCCTTGTTCTGGTCGTGCAGCCACTCCGCGAGCGTGATGCCGGTCTTGATGACCTCGAAGCGCGCGCCGGGCGGCTCATCCATCTGCCCGAACACCATCATGACCTTGTCCAGGATCTTCTCGCGCTCGAACTCGTAGTACAGCTCGTTGCCCTCGCGGATGCGCTCGCCGACGCCGACGAACACGCACGCGCCTTCATGCTCCTCTACGATATTGTGGATGAGCTCGAGCGTGATGAGCGTCTTGCCGAGCGCGGCCCCGCCGACCACGCCCGTCTTGCCGCCCTTGACCACGGGGAAGAGAAGGTCCATCACCTTGATCCCGGTCTCCAGCACGACCGGCTTCGTGCCCGCAAGCCCGCCGACGTCCATCTTCAGCTTGCTGACGTCCCGATGGATCGATCGGTACTCCTTGGCGGCGATCGGGCCCTTGCCGTCGATCGGATCGCCCATCACGTTGATGATCCGGCCGAAGAGCTCGTTGCCGACGGGAATCGTCAGCGGGTGGCCCGTCACCGTCGCCGGCGCGTTCCGCTGCAAGTTCAGCGTCGAGGCCAAAGCGACGCACCGGGCAATGTTGCCCTCCAGGTGCTCCGCGACCTCGAGCGTGACCTCGCGGCGGTCAAACGTCCGCGTGATCACCGTCTCGTACAGGTCGGGGATGTCCTCCACAGAATCGAATTTCACGTCCACGACGGGCCCCTGGACGGCCACGACGCGCCCTTTCTTGGAGATCACGTCCTGCTCGGTCATATCATTCGCCCCTTCCTGCAGCATCTTCGCGGAGCTCGGCCTTCCGGTCCTTGGACTCTTTCAGCTTCTTGGACGAAAACGTCTCGCGCATGCCCTTGTCCACCTGCTCGTGCGCCGCCCGGAAGAACTGATACTTAAGCGTCTTGTTATCCTTCTGCAGCTTCTGAACGCTGCCCTCGAGGTGCATCGCCCTGGCCGCGTACTCGGCAAGCTTGCCGTCCTCAAAGGCCTCGTACAGCTTCGCGGTCATCCAGACGCCCGCGAGGTAGGCCGCCATATCCTTCTCCGTCGACTCGATGATCACGCGCCGGCTCGTCGCCACGACGCCCCGCTTGCGCGCCGCCACCTCCGCGTGCTCGAACACCTCGGCGCACGGCAGCAGGCTCGTCACCTCGATGACCTGCCGGCTGAACGAGAGGGGGCGCGGATACACCGCCACCACCTTCCCGATGCGCCGCTCGCGCACCTCCTGAGCGATGTAGTCCCGGACCTCAACCGCCCGCTCGTAGCGCGTCTCGTTCGTCACTCCGGCAAACGGCTTGAACGGGTGCTTCGTGTCACCGAACAGCATGGCGCCCTTCTCGCCCACCACCATGAAGTGCATCTGTTCGACGGACCGTCCCCGCTGCTGCTCGAGCGCCGTTTCCACGACGCCGGTGTTCAGGCCGCCCATGAATCCGGCGTCGGATGTCACCACCACGACTCCCAGCACATCCGACGCGACCCTCACAAACGCATCCTCGACGTCCGCGAGGTGCATCAGCCGGAAAAAGTGGCCGAACGACTGCATGAACCGCTCGAACCGGAGCCGCTTCTCCTTCTCCAGCAGATGGTACTGCGAGCCCGCGATGTTCTTCAGCGTGTCGATCAGGATCAACAGCTCGCTGTTGAATCGCAGCTCTCGCCTGACCTCCGCCACCTGCATGCCGCATCCCCCCCGCTCATCACGCCTTCTTGCGCTTCTTCACCTCGGCCGCCGCCTCGTGGAACCGGCTGAGGAGGCTGCCGTCGATCTCCAGCCCGCCCAGCCGGATGATCAAGCCGGCCAGCAGCTTCGGGTCCACCTTCTCCGCAATCTTGAAATCGCGGCCGAACTTGCGGGTCAGCACATCCTCCATCCGCTTGCGCTGCGCGGTTTCCAGCGGGTGGCTCGCGATCACCTCGCCCTCGCCGGCTTCGATTGTGACCGTGCTTTCGTCCAGCCCTTCCATCGCCTCGATCAGCTCGTCGACGAACTGGCGGTTGAGCGCGCTGCCCGTCTTTTCGCTGAACACCAGGTCGAACACCTGGGCGGAGAAGTCGATGGCGGTCGTCATCATCTCGTCGAAGATCTCGCGCCGCAGCTTGTCCTTGTTGATCTGGGCCTCGCCGATGATCCGATCGCTCTCGCGCTTGGCATCGCCCAGCATCGCGTCCTTGATCTTGGCCAGCTCCCGCTCGGACGTGTCGCGATCGCGAGTCAGCGCCTCACGCGCTTCCGCGCTCTTGCGCTGGAACTCCTTCTCGTGCTCCTCGATGCGGCGGCGAACCGACTCCTCCTTCTTCGTGACCTCGGACTCGACCTCCCGCAGGCGGCTCACGGCGTTCATCGTATCGCTCAGCAGGATCCGCTTGAGCACGAGCACCATCACCGCGAACATCACCACCTGCGCGACAATAAAATATACGGGCATGGCTTTCTCTCCGGTTGCTCGGGCCGTCTACCTTCCCAGAAGCTGAAACAGAATAAGCAGCGCGATCACGGCGATCGACTCCGCAAACACCAGGGACACGATCATCGCCTGCAGGATCTTGTTGGCCGCCGACGGGTTCCGCCCCAGGGCCCGGATGCTGGCGTAGCCGATGGCCGCGATCACGGCCGAGGGCCCCAGAATGGTCACGAACATGACCAGAATGATGACGATGTTGCGCATGGACCCGTCTATTCCTCTATCAGGATGACGCACTCGTTATCGTGGAACTGCATCATGCCCCTCTGGATCGGTATGCTCTTCTCCCAATCGATCACCACCCGACCGGACCGCAGCAGACTCACAATCGGGGCGTGGTGCGTCAGCACCTCGAACTCGCCCTGATCCCCGGGCAGGAACAGGCTCCACGCCTGCCCTTCGAACAGCACCGCCTTGGCGCTTAGCACGGTCACCTGGATCATAGCGTCACTTCGCCTCGCGCCGAGCCGCCAGGTAGCCCGTCGTCAGATCATCCAGCGCCTTCTCGAGCTCGGGCGTGAGATCGGTCTGCTCGTTGATCGCCATGATGACGCTGTCGTTGCGCTGCTGCACGAACGCCATGATCTCCCGGCGGAGGATCTCGCGGTCGTCCGACGACAGGTCGGAGATGACGCCGCGCCGCAGCATGTAGAGCAGCACCACCTGCTCGATCAGCGAGCTCGGCTCGTTCTGCCCCTGCTGAAAAGAGGCCAGGATCGCCTCGCCCTTCCGCAGGATACGCTCGGCCTCCCTGGACAGGGCGCTCTGGAGTCGGCTGATCTTCACCAGTTCCACATACCGCGCGTACTCCGAGCGAAGCGTGGCGGACAGCCGCTTCAGCACCGGCGGCTGGGCCTTGCCGCCCACGATCGAAACCGAATAGGCGAGGTCGATCGCCGGACGCTGGCCTTCGGCGTACAGCGCGGTGCTCAGGAAGAACTGGCCGTCGCACATCGAGATGAGGTTCGACGGGATATAGCCGGTGAGGTCGCCCTGCAGCGTCTCCGCGATCCCGAGAAACGTCATCGAGCCGCCGCCGTTCTCCTGGTTGTACCGGCCCGCCCGCTCCATGAGCTGGGTCTGGATGTAGAAGATGTCGCCCGGATACGCCTCTCGGCCGGGCGGGCGCTCCAGAAGCAGCGACAGCTGCCGGTAGGCCCAGGCGTGCTTCGTCAGGTCGTCGAACACGACCACGACATCACGCCCGCTCCGGGCGAAGAAGTCCCCCATCGTCGCGGCCGAAAACGGCACCAGGTACTGCTCGCCGGCAGGGGCGTTGTCCGTCGCGACCATCACGATCGTGTAGTCGAGGCAGCCAGCCCGGTTGATCGTCCCCACCGCCTTCTCCAGGGCCGATACGGACTTCCCGATGCAGCAGTAGATGCAGATGACCTCGCGCCCCTTCTGGCTCAGGATCGTGTCCACGGCGACCGACGTCTTACCCGTCATGCGGTCCCCGATCACCAGCTGACGCTGCCCCTTGCCGAGGGGAATCAGGGCATCGATCATCCGCGTGCCGGTGCAGAGGAACCGGTCGATTGGCGACCGGCTCATGATCGGCGGCGAATCGCGGAATACCGCGCACTGCTCCTCCGACGGAATCGGCCCGTGCTCGTCGCACGGCAGGCAGAGCGCGTCGACCATGCGACCGAGAAAGCGGTAGCCGACCGGTATGGCGAAGGGCTCGCTGATGCCGGACACCTCCTGGCCCATGCGAAGCTTGCCTTCGTCGCCCAGGACCAGCGCGAGCACCTCCTCCTCGTCGAACCCCATCACGATGCCCTTGACATCGCGACCGAGGTCGAGAATCTGGCCGTTCAGACAGGAGGACAGACCGGTGACGCGGACAATAATGTTCTTAATGTCCTTGATCCGGCCCTTTTCGGACAGCTTGATCTTAAATGGCGCTATTCGCGAAGCTCCGGAGCTGCTCATCCAAGCCCTCCCGAATCTCCCGGGTCAGATCGCGTTTTTCCCGAAGGTCCCGGAACAGCTGCGGCCGGCTATCCCGGATAAACCCGACAAGCTTCCGCTGCATCGGCATGACATCCGCCGTGGTGCAGCTGTCGAAACACCCCTTGGACAGGGCATAGAGCGTGATGACCTCGTCCTCCATCGGCACCGGCACGCTCTTATCCTGCATCAGGATCGCGGAGACGATCCGCCCCTTGTTCAGCCGCCGCTCGATGTCCTGGGACACCGCCGCCTTGATGCGGGTCAGCCGCTCGAGTTCCTTGTACCGGACGTACTCCAGGCGCAGCATCGAGGCCAGCTGCTTCATGGCCGGCCACTGAACCTTGTTGCCGATTCGCGACACCGACAGGCCGAGATCGATCGACGGCTTGAAGCCTTCGCCGAACAGCTGGGCGCTCGTATAGATCTGGCCGTCGGTCATCGAGACCAAGTTCGAGGGGACATACCGGGCCACGTCGCCCTGCAGGGTCTCGATGATCGGAAGGAACGTCATGGAGCCGCCCCCGAGCTCCGCGCGCAGCTTGCCGGCTCGCTCCACGAGCTGGGAGTGAAGATAGAAGATGTCGCCCGGATACGCATCGCGCCCCGGCGACCGCTCCAGCAGCAGGGACATCTGCCGGTAGATCCAGGCATGCTTCGTCAGGTCGTCGAACACGATCAGCACGTCGCGGCCCTGCTCGTGCATGAAGTACTCGCCGATGCTCGACGCCACGTAGGGCACCAGATACTGCTGGCCCATCGAGTTCGACGCCGTGGCCGCCACCACGATGGAGTACGCCATGGCCTGGTGCTCCTCCAGCGTCTCCACCACCTTGGCCAGGGCCGATTCGGGCTTGCCGATGCAGCAGTAGATGCACACCACGTTCTTGCCCTTTTGGGACAGGATCGCATCGACCGCAATGGCCGTCTTGCCCGTCACGCGGTCGCCGATGATGAGCTGGCGCTGCCCCTTGCCGATCGGGACCATCATGTCGATGATCTTCACGCCCGTCTCGAGGCACTCGCGCACGGGCATGCGCTCCAGCACGGAGGGAGCCGTCGCAAAAATGGGATACCGCTTGTCCGGCACAATCGGAGCCCGTCCGTCGATCGCCTCCGCCAGCCCGTTCACCCGCCGGCCGAGGAAATTCTCGCCGACTGGAATCGAAAAGGTCTCAATGGCGGAGAGCACGCGGTCGCCGGGCTTGATCCGCTCCCCTTCCTTCACCACGAGCGCCAGCACGTAGTTGGCGTCGAACCCCACGACGATGCCCTGGGTGCTGTCCACCAGAGTGATCATCTGGCCGTTCATGCAGTTCACCAGCCCGGAGACGTGGACGATGTCCTGCTTGATCTCCGCCACCTCCCCATACTCCTTCATGCGCAGGAGGCTGATCTTCATGAGGGAACGTCCCCCTCCCCCTTCGACTTCCCGTACCAGCGGAGGAAGAACAGCAGGCTCACCAGGGCCAGGAAGCCCAGAATGGAGTAGATGATGATCCACGTGGTGCGCTTCTCGGGGGCTGCCACGCGGAACATCTTCCCCGCCTCATCCATGAACGACGGCTTGGGCGACGTCTTGACCAGATCCTCGAGGCGGCTGATCTTCGCATCCAGGTCGCCGAGCCGCGCGACTTCGTCGCGGAACGCCGCAATGTACGCCTCGTTGACCGCCCCCGACCGGTTCGTGGCCGAAAAAGCTCCGAGCGCGTCCCGGATGGCCCCCGCTTCACCCTCGACCGCCGGAAACTTGCCCGAGGCGCGCACCGCCGCAACCATGTTCGACAGCCGGCCGTCCATGCTCTGAATCTTCTCGCGGCTGATCTGCCACTTGTTCCGGAGGCGGACCTCGAACGTCCGCGACTCGCCCGGCCCCAGCTCGACTCCCTCCGAATAGGCGTACGCGACCTTCCGATCGTACGCGTATGCGACAGCCAGCCCCCCGGGATCCAGCACGTCGTCCAGCGCCACCTCCGCCGGCAGATCGCGCGAGACCGGAACGGGCTGGGCCTCGGTCTGGGACGTGTTGCGCACTTGGATGCGGATTATCACGACATCTCCCGTGCCGGACTCCGCGCGGTACGCCTCCGGCTGAACGGGCAGCACCTTTCCGCCCAGCATCTCGCCGGGATCCCCGCCGGCGCCGATCAGCAGATTTTCGAGCCGCGACACGTCCTCCTTGACTCGATCCAGAAGCTTGACGTTCGCATCGTAGGCCCGAATGTGATCCAGCGGCCGGACGACCGACATCGACGTCCGCGCCTGAAGATCCTGAACCTGCGCCAACGAGGTCTGGATCTGCTGGTTCAGCTGCTCCGCCACATCCCCGTTCCCGGTTCGACGCAGCTCGTCCGCCAGCCGCTGAGCGTGCGCCTTCAGGGCCGCGAACTGCTCGTCGGGAATGACCCAGATGTCGGTAATCTCGACCTGCAGCGTCCGGACTTCGCGAGGGGCCAGCTCGATCTCCCGGCGCACGTAGTAGAGCGACTGCTGGACGTCATAGCCGAGCTCGTACTCACCCAGATCCACAACGTCCCGCGGCGTGACGCGAGACGGGAGATACGACTTGATCTCGATCTTCTGGACTTCGTTAGTCGAAGGATTGACGGCCTTGTTCTTGAGTATCAGCGTGCCGGCCGGAGCCGGCCCGCCGAGCCCCATCCAGACGACCAGCGCCCAGAAGGCCAAGGCCGATCCGGATCGGATGCTGGCGGCCGTCACCCGCTCATCTCTGTGCGTCATGCGCATGAGCATCATCCCAGCCACCACGCCCGCCGCGGGGCGGGGCAGGGCCAACGGTCCACCCCCACCGGCCGGATTCGACCGGGGCTCCACCCGGAGACCCGATGCCGACGCCTTGACCCAAGCAGCAGCCCCTTCACGGGGCTTCCCATGAGGACTGATACTAACAGCCATTCCGACCCTCAGGCAAAGCAAATGTCCGGGCCGGGGCGGCTTCGAATCGGCATGGCGCCCGCGCCCGTGCGGGCGAATGGCACGCGGGCCGGCGCTCTACTGGCCGGGCTCGTACGACTCGACGAAGACCGGCTTGTTGACCGTCTTGTCCATCAGGCGCCCGATCAGATCGACAGACGCCTTCATCTCGGCGATGTTCGCGTTCAGCGTCTTCACGCTGTCGGCATCAGCGCCCTTGGTCCGCACCAGGTCCTTCGGGACGACGCCTTCCGACAGGCCTTCGCTCTTCGCGACCTGCTGCAAGACCTTGAGGAGTTTGCCCAGTTCCGCTTCGGCCTGCCCTACGCCCACGCCCTTGGGCTTCACCTCCTGAACCTCCCGCTGGGCAAAGGCCAGCTGCTCCTTGACCTCGCGGAGCGTGCTGAGAACCGAGTCGATCTTTCCACGCCCGATCTCGCTCTTCAGCGAACTCAGACCCGCCTGGGCGCCTTGGGCCGAGGTGCTGGCCGACCGCGCCTTGCGGATGGCCTCCGCCGTGTCGGAGCCCATATTCACAAGCGAATTGGATATCGACGCCAGCCGGCCGAACAGCGTCGGGGAGTTGGCCAAGCTGCTCACGTCGCCCACCCGCCCGTACAAATTGGTGATGGTCGCCATCAGAGCGGGCAGGTTCGTGTTGATCGATGCGTTCAAGTTGCTGATCACGACCGACGAGTCCGCCAGGCTGTTGAGCGTCTGGTCCACCGCGTTGGTCAGCGCCGAGAAGTCCATGGTGCCCACCGTGCTCTCCAGGTTCGACACGGCCGACATCAGGTTGGTTATGCCGGACGCCACGCTCCCGACGTTGCCCAGCGCCGTCCAGTCGACGTTCGTGAGCACCGCCGTAAGGGCGACAATGTTCGTGAGCGGCGACAGGTCGAGGGCATTCAGCTTGGCCTGGGTGTTCGTCACCGTCCGGAGAATCGCGGAAATGTTGCTCCACGCCGGCTGCGCCTGCAGGCCCGCCACGCCAACCGCGGTGTTGGTCAGCAAGGCCCAGTTGATGCCACCCAGTTGCCCTTGCAGCCCGCTGACTCCGGTCTTGATGTCCGTCAGGCCCTGCCCGAAGGCGGTCAGGCCGGTCAAGGCCCCGACGTTGATGTTGCTAATGGCCTGTACGATCTCGGAGACATTGGTCAGATTGAGCCCCTTCACCGTCGCCAGTGTGTTCGACACGTTCACCATGATGTTCGTAATGTCGGACCATCGGAGCGCTGCGCGCAGGCCGCCAACCCCCGTCATGACGTTCGTCATGTCCGTCGCCACCTGCGCAAGCCCGCTCAAGTCATAGGCCGTCACCGCGGTTTGAACGGCTGAAACCGTGTCGAAGATGTTCGTGATATCAGTCCAGTTGATCGCCGCCCGGAGGTCGGACACGCCGCCCTGAATCGTCGCCAGGCTGGTCGCCAGCACGGCTATATTGCTGAGTCCGGTTATATTCAAGTTGCTCACCGCCGAAACCACGTCAGTCAGGTTCGTCAGCAGAGAGGGGTTGATCGCACCGACCGAACTGTTGACGTTCGACAGCCCTCCCTCAATCCGGGCGATTCCGTCGGCCAGGTACGAGATGTTGCTTAGCCCCGACAGGTTGAGATTGCTGACCGCCGACGCGAGCCCCTGCAGGTTCGTGAGCGACTCGAGATGCAGCCCACGCACATCGTTGAGGATGTTCGACACCGTGACCTGGATATTGGTGATCTGGCTCCAGGTTATGGCGCGGTTCAGGTTCGTCACGCCGCGGGCAATGTCGCGGACGTCGCCCCACTTGATCGTGGCCTGGATGTTGCTTACCCCGGCCAGGATGTTCGTCATGTCCTTGGCGAGAATCGTAACGTTGCTGAGCGCCGACCAGTTCACGTTGCTGAGGATCGACGAGAGCCGGTCCAGGTTCGTCAGGGGCTCCAGATTGAACAGGCCGATTGTCTGCGCCATGCTGTCGACCGACTGGACCATGTTGGAGATGTCGAGCACGATCATCCCCTGCTGGGCCTCGACGTTTGTCACGCTCGCGAACATCGTGGCCACGCTCGTCTCGATCGACTGGATCTGGTTGCTCACGCTGACGAGGGACGAGAACACATCGTCGATGTCGCCGGCCGTGACGCGGATCACCAGCCGGTCGGACGCCGTCCCGTCGCTGCACGCGACCGTGAAGTCACCCAGTCCCCACGCCGTGTCGAATGTGACGTTGTACTCGTAGATGCCCGTGAGCCCGATCTCGGTCATGGCGGCGGGCCCCAGCACAGTCGAGGCAGCCGGGTCGGTCACCCCGATGCTCGCCAGCAGCCCGCTCCGGCTCCGGTACAGGATGGAGATCCGCGCGCCCGTCTTGGCGGCTGTCGGCCGCGTGAGGATCCGCGCCGTCCCGCGCAGCACGTCGCGGGAAACCGCATCGAGCCGCGCCGACATCGAGGTCGACACGCTCTCCGCGATCACGCCGACGGTGTTGGTCAGGAACTCCACCTTCGCGATGAACGACGTATCGAGGCCGGCGATGTTGGTGATCAGCCGGGCGATGTCGCCCTGGATGGTGGCGGTCGCGTTGCTGATGGAATCCAGCTTGGCCGACGTCGCGGCCCGGAACGCCGCCTGGGCGCTCGCCAGATTGGTGACGTTCGTATCGACCCCGGCCACGCTGCCCAGAATGTTGGAAGCGGCCTGGTTCACGGCGTTGAGGATCATCTGCTGCTGCTCTGCGTCCGTCGGAACGCGCAGCGAGAACGTCACGCCGGAGGAGTACGACACGCGGGAGTACAGGATGTCCACCCGAGCGAAGTACACGACCCCCTGGGCCAGCGTGCCGGGCAGCGTCTGCCAGAAGATTCCGTTCGGGTCCGGCGTCGTCGAAATCAGCTCCGCGATCCGCGAGCCGGTCGAGTCGTAGATGGAGATCGTACACTGGACGGGGTTCGAGAGCACCTTGCCGCCGCGCTCGAGCCATGCCGTCGATCGGAACACCCCGTTGCTCAGGTCGTAGAGGAAGTTCGCGAGCACCTTGTAGTCCGGGCTCACCTGCGACTCGACCATTGGCACATCGATGGTCCGCGACGGCTCGGCCGGCCAGTTGAAGATCACCTTGTCGTAGAAGAACTCACGGGACCAGACCGTGTCGTAGAATCCGTACGGGTACTTCCGCGCGATCGGAGAGACAAGCCCCGCCTGCGACCAACCGCTGCTGTCGGACACGCTCAGCTTGTCCAGCTCATTCGTGGTCGTCAGGCTGTAGACGCGCCACAGGATCTCAAAGTAGCGGATCGAGAAGTTGGCGTCCGAGTCGTCGTTCGCGCCGGGCCGGTCGGCCTGCTCGACCCGGAAGCGAACCGTCGCGCTCTCGATGTTGGCAACCGGCCACAGGTACGTGGTCAACTCGTCCTGGACGCCCCCGCCGTTGTTCGCCACGGGGGTCGTGTTGATGCGGCTCCATGAGCCCGTCTGGTGAAGCGGGTCAGACGAGTAGTATAGGTTCACAAACGGCACGGTGCCGCGGGTGAACCAGCTCACGGTGGCCGGCTTCAGCGCGTACAGGTTCGTGTCTCCGCCGTTCGGGTAGAGCACCGTGAACATGCCGACCACGTAGAACGGATCGGACACCGTGTGGATCTCCGGCTTGGCGATGTTCTCGATGAAGAAGCGGGTCTGCCCCAGTCGATCCGGCACCGACCACGGCACGCTGAACGTGTTGTTGGTCGAGTCGTAGCTGGCCGCGCCGAACACGATGTCATTCGTCACGATGAACGGGTACGTCGAATAGGCGACACGGAAGTTGTTGTCCATCTTGCCGCCCTTGCTCCACGTGATGGTGTAGCTCTGGCTAACCTTCCACTGCTCGTCCACCACCGGCGAGATGCACTGGATGGTCGGCTCGCCGACGATCCGGAAGGGGTCCGAGAGGCCGATCAGGCCCGATGCGTCGCGCACCCGGATGACCGCGCTGGTCGATATGGAGGAGAGCGGCACCACCCAGTCGTACGTCGTGGCATTCCACCCGTTGACGATCGGCAGCGTGCTCGTGGCGCTGATCAGGACGTCGATCTGGTAGGGAGGCGTCGCCCCCACCGAGGTCCACGCGATCCGGTTGGTCTCGTCCGAGGCCCATATGTCCGACGGGATGGGTGCCGTGACGCGGATGCCGGTCAGGACGAAGGGATCGGAAACGCCGGTGGCGAGCGTAGACGAGACCTTGATCCGGGCGTTCGTGGACGGAGTCCGGAAGGGCTCGATCACCCAGGGGTACTCGTTCGACCCGTCCACGAGCGTCCAGTTCTGCGCGATGGGCTTGGCCGTGTCGTACCGCACCCCGTCAGCTGAGTAGGTGATGTTCCCCACGCCGCCGACCAGGGCGGAAATCCAGCGAATGGAATTCGTGCTCCGGTGCGCCCAGGAGTCACCCAGGGCCGGGGCCACCACCTTCATCCCGCGCAGAGCGAAGCTCGGCGAAACCGCCTCGACGCCGATGTCCTCGGACCGCACCGACTCCGTCACCACGAACTTCACCAGAGCGTTGGTGGTCGGATTCAGCGCCACGTCGACCGTCCAAGGGAAGCCGCCGGCCTGAACCGGCCACGTTCCGCCCGGGTTCAGCGGGTTCGTCGAATACGACCGCCCGCCATCCGTCGATACATACAGGTTTCCGTTCGCGCTCGCGTCCAGCCCGGCGCTCCGCCAGGTGACGTCATAGGTGTCCCCGATGTCGAGCACGCTCCCGGCCGCCGGCGCCACGATCTTGATGCCCCGGATGAGGAACTCCAGCGTCGAGCCCGCATACCCGCCGGAGGCGACCACGATCCGCGCGCGGTCGGACGGCTCCGTTCCGGGCCGGACGAACCACGTGTAGCTGTTGCCGCCCGGATAGGCCTGGTTGTTTCCCACCACGGCGATCAGATTCGTGTCCACCCCGGTCGTCGTGTAGACGATCCGCGCCTGGTTGAGCGGATCCTCGGAACCGGCCGACGTCCAGTTGATCAGATTCGTCGTTCCGATCGTGAACACCGTCTGGTTGGTCGGATACGTGAGCATGATGCCGGCGACCGTGAAGTAGGCATCCGACTCGTCGAACATGTTGGTGAACGGGGCGGGGTTGTCGGCCACCATCTTGGCCTTCGCCTGGACCGTCGGCCGCGTCGGCTGGTAGCCGAACCCGCGGTCGCTCAGGCCGATGCCGGGCCCGCCGATCAACTGGTAGTTCGTGCTCTCGCCGTAGGAGAAGTAGACGGAGCACTGCTGGCCGGCGGACTGGTAGGTCCACAGGATCGCGCTGTCCGCATCTTTCACCCACTTCTCTCCGCCGTTCGGCGCCAGGATGCGCACGCCGGCAATGCTGAAGTCCGGGGTGGTCGCGAAGAGATTCTCCGGGTCGGCGACCGACTCGATCTTCACCTTGGTCATCGGGCCGGGGTACGGCGGGACGGTCCACATGTAGGAATTGGATCCGCTGACGTTGGCGTAGTCGGCGATGATCGTCGTCCAGGCGCCGCCGCTGTTCGTCGAGTAATAGATGTTCACCAGGTTGCCAGCGCCACCCGCGAGCCATACGATCCGGTTGGTGGATCCGGCCGGCCAGACCGTTCCGGCGGTCGGCGAGAGGATGTCGATGTCCGCCAGGGTGAACACGGCCGAAATGCCGTAGGCGTTCGGATCGGACAGCGACACCAACTTCAGGCGCGCCAGGTCCGTTGGCGGGGCGGTCACGAACCAGTTGAGCGCGTTCGTCCCGGTCTGGTTTGGTGCGTTCGTCACGAAGTTCCAAGTCGTACCGGCATCGGACGAGAAGTACAGAGCCACGACCGAACCGGCGCCGGCCGACGTCCATCGGACATTGAAGTTGCCGTTGCGCTTGACCGCCGACCCGGCCTGAGGATTGGTGATCTCGATGCCGGCCAGGGTGAAGAATCCGTCAGACTGATCCGATCCCTGGCTGCCCACGGTCTGAACTCTCATCTTGCCACGCTCCGACAAGAGGGCGGGAATGCCGCGGGGCGTATCCCAGTTGAAGGCGTTGTTCGTCCCGCCCGGAATGTTGTCGATGTTGATCGCCACCCGGTACCCGCTGGTCGGCGGATAGTTCGTCCCGTCATATGCGTAGTCGATGTTCAGCCGGCCCAGGTTGACCGACGACGCCCACCGCACCACGTTCGTGCGCCCGATGTACCAGATCTCGCCGCCGTTCGGAGCCACCATGCGGAAGCGCTCGACCAGGCTGAAATCGGCGTCGGACATATCGCCGATCGTCTCGTCCGCCATGTCCGTAACGCGCACCCGAACGTTGAAATATTCCTGCCCCGGCTGGCCAACCGGCGTCGTCCAGAAGCTGTAGCTCCCGCTGGCGCTCGGAACGTTTGTCGCAATGGTCGTCCACGTCCCCCCGCTGTCCAGCGAATAGTCCAGTCGCACGCGGCTGCCGATCGTTCCGCTATGCGTCCAGTGCACGGTATAGGGAACGCCCTTCAGCCAGGCGGACGCCCCCCGCTCCGTGCCGTTGGGCTCCAGCATGACGAGCCGCCCCGGCGCGTACGACATGCGGACCTCGTCGATGGCCACCTGGTCAGTGCCGCCGGAATGCAGGTACGCGCGGAACCGGAATACGCCGCCGGTCTTCGCGTGTAGCTGCTCGTAGAACGAGCCGATGTGCCCGTCGATCTCGCTCACGCTGTCCGCCAGGTCCCACCCGAACCCGGTGACGTTCTCCCACTCCGTTCCGCTCCAGTGGTACCAGTTCGTTCCGTCATTGCCCGATATCTGGTAGCGAACCGCCGTGTCGTCGTTCGTCGCCAGCACGTGGGCAAACGAGAGCAGGTTGCCCAGGAACCCGCGGCCATACCCGTTGGCCGGCATCACCCACGGGTTGTTGATCGGATAGCTCGACTGGTTGACCGACAGGCCATGGAAAGCGGGAGCCAAGTGCCCGTTGCGCGCGGTCATGACCAACTGGTACTGGAAATAGCGCCCCAGCATCGTGCCGAGATAGGTCTCGCCATAGGGCAGGCGGTAGTAGGAGTTCGAGGTGCCGTCCGGACCAACGAAGATCGACCCGGCGAACAGCGGGTCGTCGGACGCCCGCACCTGAACCACGAGCTGCCCGGTTCCGGCCCGGGCGTGGTCCAGGATCTCCTCCGCGCCGAGCGCACGCGCGTGCACGGCCACCTCGTCGATCATCCCGTTGAAGCCGCCGGAGGAATCGTAGGAGCGTCCGATGGACGCGGGTCCGGCCACGAGGCCGAGCGAGCCCGGCCAGGCGCTGGCGGCGAAGCGCCCGTCCACGAACAGACGCATCTGGCTGCCGTCGTACGTGCCCGCCACGTGATGCCACTGGCCCGGCCGCAAGCCGCCACGCGCCAGGCAACTCGCACCCGAAACCCAGAAATACGGTTTGCCGTTCGCATCCGTGGCCAGTCGGTACCCGAGCGATCCGTCCCGGTGGTCGAAGATTGTCCGCTGGTCCACGCTGCTCGGGTAGACCCACGCCTCCACCGTAAGGCTGGGCGGCTCGAGCGAGGATCCCGCCGGAATCTGCACGTGGCCCCCCGACCCGTCGAAGCCCAGGCTCGCCCCAAACACCCCGGCCGGTCGCGTGAACGCCCCCAGGATGTCCCCGTTGTTGATTCCGCCAACGGCATCGACCGCTTCCGTTCCATTCGTCTCGTCGAGATGCCAGAGCGCAAGAAGGTCCGGGTCGGATGTGCCGAGCGCTTCGCCGAACGTCCCGTTCTCCCGCCAGCTGACGCTCTCCCAAATGGCCGGCCGGCCGGCGTCCAAGACCGGGCTGCGGTAAGTCCCGGTGTCCTCCGTACTTCGCCCGACGGCCTGGAAGTGCGCCATCTCCGACTCTGTGATCGCCCGGTTGAAGATCACGACCTCATCAAGGTAACCCGCGTAGTACGTGTTGACGACGCCATGCCGGGCCAGATGCGTCTCCGCCGCCCCCAGAACCCCCAGCGAAGCGTCGTGACGGGAGCCAGCGCCGATCCCATCGACATAGAGAAAGAGGTCCGATCCTTGCCGGACCCCGGTGACATTGTGCCATACGCCATCGTTCACCCGCTGCACCGCCGATGCGACCACCCGGGCACCACCCCCATCACTAACCACTAGCGCCAACTGACCGCGCGCCGCGCCGGAGCCGTCACCGTTGACCTCGAGAACAAGGCGCCCATCCGGACGGGACAGCAGAGCGGTTCGGTTGGTACTCGTCGTCCGAAACCAGACGCTCACGGTGAAGTCTCCGTTCAGGGCGAACGAAGGCAGAATGACGTACTGATTTGACCCGCTGAACAGACCGCATCGGCTCCCCACCTTGGAAGATGGCGACAAGATCGGGTTCCCCTGCGGAAAGCCGTGGCGTGACGACGGCGACGAATCGAGCACAGTCGCACCAGCCCCCCACGCCGTATCGTCCATGTGCCAGAGGCCCTCAAGCCCGGCCGTTAGAACAGGGTTTATGTTGATCAAGCCGGGGACCATCGTGAGATCAATCAACTGGATCTCATCCCCGCCCCACTCCGTGGTCCGCCCGTCAAACACGCCGAGCCCGAACTGCGTCGCATCGTCGTTCGTGAATGATCCGGATGTCGCCCCCGTATGCGTAACCCGGACGGCCTTCACGAGCGGGGTGGAATCGCCGTCGCCCTCCAGGTATGCCCGATACTGAAAATAGCGCTGGTTCCATACGCCGGACGGAAGGTCGATGCCAGCGCCAGCCGTAAAAAAAGTTCCGGTCGAGTTTCCGGGTCCAACAAACACCGAATCCGGAGGGTTCACGCTGTCGGCGCGCACCTGAAACTTCACGCTGCCCGCGGACGCCCGTCCACCAGCAACCAGGTGGGTTTTGACTTCGGTCTGGAGGCGAGACCGGCTGTAGATGGCGAGCTCATCCATCATCCCGAGCATGTAATCCCCGTTCGCGACACCCACGAGCAGGTTCGTGGTCACCACGCCCTGATCATAGACCACGGCCACATGGTTCCATCCGGAGTCGAGGCGCCTCGAGTTCGGACTGCCATTCACGAACACCGTCGGCGGAGTGTTCGTGAACCCCACCGCCGTCACGAGCCCGTTCGAGATGGCGATGTACTGGTTCGTCGAGAACTGCATCAGCCCGTCGTCAATCCCGCCGTCGTTGACCCAGAACTCGACGGTCCGGATCGCGTTGTTCCCCAGCGAGCCGAGCGATGCGTAGGCGTCGACTCCGTTGAAGACCGCGGACTGAACGCCCAGCTTGGCCCACGATGTGTAGGCCATGTTGAACGGCGCCCCGTTGTATCCCCGGCCGGTGGAATCCGCCCAGCCGCCGTCCAGCCGCCACAGCCCGAGCAGGCCGAGTTCATCGGCCGCAACTTCAGCGGCACGCGTCCAATACATCCGGTCCCACAGAACAGCCCCGCCGCCGTCCAGCACCCGAGACGTGAACGTTCCTTCTCTGAGGTATCCGCCGTTCGCATTGCGGGCCAACCGCAAGTACGGCAGATCCACCTGCGCTGGAGCGGTAGCGGCATTCGTCACGAACGTGCCGCGGCGAAAGTCGCCCAGCGTGTTATCGAACTGCTCGACCTGCGAACCCAACAGGCCAACGGAGTCCACGTACGGCGTCTGCGCGCCGTCCACCTGCCCGGCCAATGACACCTTGTACTGGGCGTATCGGCCATAGTTCAGGAACCCGCCGCCGGATATCAGTTGCTGGTTCGCGAAGCTGTAGTAACTGGACGGAGTGCCGTCAGGCCCGACGAAGCTGCTGGCCGCCAAGCCCGGAATCGTGCCGTCCGCTCTGAGCTGAAAGCGCACCGCACTGGCCATCTCATACATGGCCCGCACTTCCGTGTCGGAAAGCTGTCGCCGCCAGATCGCCACCTCGTCGAAGAAACTGTAGGCGCTGATGCGTGCCGAGGCGAGCTTGTCGGAAGCGACGTAGAAGTTGTCGTCCTGAGTGATCGTCCCGCCTGTAGCCTGCTGGCTCGCCGTCTCAAGCTCTCCGTTGATGTAGATCCGCAGCGTCTGGTCGGCGCCGCCCCACGTTGTCGTCACAAACACCCACGTCCCGAGCGGCAGAAGAGTCTGGCTGAACGCAGAAAGGGTATTGACCGTGAATCGCACCCGAGTGTCGCCGGCGGCAGTGCCCTGCGACAACCCCACTACCTTCGAACCACGGCTGTACACGAGGCCACCGTTGGCCGTTGCTTGATCCAGTCGAACCCAGCAGCTGATCGTCATCTGCGTGGCGCCATTCAGGAGGCTCGCGTTCGGAAGAATGGCGTACCCGCTGTTGAAGTAGAACTCAGCCGAGTGAGACCCCAGCTTGGCTTCGGTATTGAAGCGCGAGTGATTGAACGCGGTCGCGCGGGAGCCCGTCACATAGTCCAGCCAGTTGTCATTGTTGAAGTGGTACAGCCCGGACAACCCCGGGAGCGTCGGCGACAGCTCGCCGCTCCCGTTGTTCAGCGATGTGTTGAACGCCTTGCAGTCCAGGACCTCCCACACATTGCCCTGGCCCCCGCCGTCGAAGACGCGGGATACGTACTCGCCGGAGCGCGCGTACTGCGGCCCGCTCTTGCCGAGCACCAGCGAAACATCCGCCCCGAGCGCGACGTCGACGCCGCTGGCGTCGTTGGTCATGTAGGTGGCCAGCGACGCATCGTGGCGCAGAACGCCCTGAAGCTTGAGCCGGGCCGTGTCGCCCACGATCTCCATGTCGTTGCTGCTCGACAGCTCGTACTCGCCGGAGCTCGTGAACGGCCACACGTTCGTCAGCGAAGCGAGGCCGACCGAGTGCATCGCGAGCAGTATCGCGGCCGTCCAAATCAGGGTCTTGATCTTCACGTCACGCTCCTTGCGGACTCGATGCCGCCTGCTTGAAGGAAAGCTTCCCTCTTCGAGGTAACCCAATACTAGCACGGGGGGTATGGCGCGATTGTCAAAACATTGTGAAGATTTCCGGCGCCGGTCATGGCCCCGCGCGCGCCCCAAAACGGAAGCGGCGGCGCCCGCTGCCGGGC
>CAYSLU010000017.1:0-69076 GCA_964431965.1 uncultured Verrucomicrobiota bacterium | reverse complement strand
GCGATGTGCACGAGGAGCACCATCGGGCCGATCGGCAGCGAGCCCTTCGGCTGCGACAGGCCGTAGTTCTTCCAGTTCATCCCGGCGACGGCCTTGTTCATCGCGCACGCGCCGCCCATGTAGAGCAGCGGCACCTTGTTCGCGAAGCGCATGAGCCGGATCGGCTCGTCCGCGCCCAGGTCCTCGTTCTCACCCGGCTTGGCGTAGGCCAGGCCGACCTCGATCTGGAACGGGTTGCCGCGGTAGACCTCCGGGCTGCGCGTCACGGCCGTGTAGAAGTCCGCCTGGATCTCCTTCTTCAGACCGGCCATAATCGGCTCCTCGCCGATCGGCGAGAGGCAGTCTGTCGGCGGGCGCATGAGCTTGGTCTCGCCGATCGCCTTGAAGAGGGCCTCGCTCTCGCGGTGCGCGATCGTCGTCGGCCGGGCCTTGGGCTCCAGCCCCGCCCGCTGGCAGATCTCCAGCCCGGAGCGGTCGCTCACCCGGGAAAAGTCCTGCACGAGGGCCGCCTTCAGCGTCCGGGCGGTCGTGTCCTTCAGCATCTGCATCAGCATGCCGAGCTCCACCCCGTGCGGGTGGGGCTTGATCTCCTGCGGCTGCTTCGGATGCACCGAGGTGGCCCGCTCGAAGAAGACCCACTCGCCCTCCTTCGCGACCTTCACCTTTCCGCCATCGGCGGCAGCCCCCTCCTCCGCCGGGGCGTTCTCGAGGAGCGTGATCCGATAGTGAAGCTGCAGGTGCGGGTTCACGATCGCGCACTGCTTCAGGTACTCGTCCACCGACAGCTTGCCCCGGACGTAGAGCGCCTCCATCTCGATCGATACGCTCGTGCCGTGCTTGCTCTCCGTCGGCCCGGCCGCCGGGCCGTCCTCCGGCGTCACGAAGAACTGCGGGCGCCAGTCCACCTCGTCGTCCTTCAGGATCGTCGGCTTGTTCGTGCGGGCGTCGATCTGCACCTCGATGTGGTGGCCCACGTGGCTGCTGGCGATCTTGGACTGGATCACCGTGGAGGTGCCCGTCGTCAGCTGGCCGTACATGCCCGCCGCGCTGATGCCGATGCCCTGCTGCCCGCGCGACATGCGGAGCCGGTGGAACTTCGATCCGTAGAGCAGCTTCGCGAAGATCTTCGGGATCTGGGCCCGCACGATGCCGGGCCCGTTGTCGATCACCGTGACGCGGAAGCGCTTGTCGCCGGTCTGGACGATCTCGACGCTGATCTCGGGCAGGATCCCGGCCTCATCGCACGCGTCCAGCGAGTTATCGACCGCCTCCTTGACCGCCGTCAGGAGCGCCTTGCGCGGGTTGTCGAACCCGAGCAGGTGACGGTTCTTGAGGAAGAACTCGGAGACCGAGATCTCCCGCTGCATCTTCGCCATCGACTCGGCGTTGACCGATACAGGTGCCTTCTTGTCTGCCATATGCTCCGAGTCCTGTGAGGCCCGCCGCCCGTCCGCCGGGCGATGAAGCGGGTAATACTACCGCAATCCGGCGCGAGTTCCATGAGTTTTGAGACTCCGCAACGCGAGCCGGCGCCTTTCGCCTTGCCATCGCCGGATCGTTCTTTCCGCGATTTCGCCATGAGATCGAGCATTATGACCACCTCCCTGAGGCGCGGCGAGTTCCTCGCGGCCAGTTTCAGTCCGGCCGACGGCACCGGCCAGCCGCTCGTCCTCCGCGTCCCGGAGGGCTGTGGGCCGCGAAGGACGTGATGCGCGACGTTCAAGCCGGCCCGGAGTACGCGCCGGAGGCCGTGCAGAGGGAGATGATGGGGCTGTAGCGGCCCCCGTGTTGGCGACGCGTTTCAACCGCCCGCGTCACCGTTCCGGCCCGCCGCCGGCCGGCGCGGCCGGGCCCGGGCCGATCAGCTCGCGAACGGCGGCAAACAGCGAGTTCCGATCGGGGTTGCCCGCATCGTCGGTCAAGCCCCATGCGCCGTGCCGGTTGTACCGGCTGCAGAGCGCGAACTGCATGGCGAGATTGCCGCCCAGGTCCCAGAAGCCGGCCGCGAAATTCCGCTTGTACAGGGCACCCTGCCGCGGGTCGCGAACGGCCAGGATCCGGTTGCCGATGTTCGCCGTCCGCCCCCCTCCGATATCGGGCCCCCCTTCGTACGAGCAGACGCCTCCGGGGAGGTGGTACCGCCGCGCCAGCTCGATGACCGCCAGCCGGCGCGCCCGCTCGCGGTCTATCGTCTGGCCCATGTCGCCCAGGATCTGGTCGACCGAAAACCGCTCGGTGCCCGCCTCCCCGGCCGCCGCCTGGCCGCCGTAGTAGAGCGGAACCGAGATGGCATAGATGCAGTTGCTGGGATCGCCGCCGGTCTTCCGCAGGTACTCCAGCATGCCCGGCAGGCGGCCGCACACGAAGTGACCCTCGGGCTCCGCGGTGACTCCCGCCAGGATGCCGCGGACGCGCCGGTTGACCTCCGCCGGCCCGAACACGCCGGCAAAGATGTCCACGCAGTCCTTCACCCGCTGCGCGTGTCGACGCTGGGCCCAGATCTCCTCGCTCGCGCTGCCGTCGAAGGCATAGCGGGCGCGGCCCGACTTCACCTCGCGCGCCGCCTGCGCCTTGTTCCACGCATGCTGGATGAACCCGAAGTTCCAGATCTCATTGCTGTACTCGATGTAAATCGCTCGGTCGTCCTTGAGCTCGCGCTTCAGCAGGACGGCCAGCTGCCGGATGTAGTCGTCGTCCGCCGCGACCGGTATGTTGATCCACGGGTCGATGCCCGAGTCATTGCAGAGCTGAATCACCAGCTCCCATGGCCATCCGTCCCGCTTCCGAAGCGCCTCCATGCGCATCACGGACGCGTCCGCCACGAGCTTGCGGCCGCTCCACGACTGCATCCGGGGGCCGTCCTTGTCCCACTCGACGTTCCCGTTCGTCTCCCGCACGCCCATGAAGCGGATGGCCGAAAAGGCCGCGCCGGCGAGGCATCGCCGGTACTCCCGGGTGAACACCTCGCGCGTGTCCGGCGGATACCCGGGCCTCGTCAGGCGGAACTCGGATACGCCGGTTCCAGGCTCGTCGCCGGGATTCCGCCTCGTGTCGCGGAACCCGAGAATGACCAGTCCGTGCTGGGGCCCTGGCGCGGGAACGACGAGGTCGAAGGTTGTGCGGTTGGACGCGGAGTCGTACGCGCAGTTGCTGATGGCGAAGGACCCGCCGTCGCGCGTCAGCCGGGCGCGCCCGCGAAAAGACCCGTGGTAGGTGCCGCTCCGGTCAACCCGGTATGCCGCCGGGTCATCGATCGCGCCGCTCCACTCCGCGCACGGCCTGAAATCCACGATCCATCGGCAATCCACCCGCGGCCACCCGTGCTCGTCCACATCCGTCGGCCCCACCCCGGACCAGCGCCCCGACCCGTCGGACTCTTCCCACCGGTAGCTCTCGCGGGCGATGTCGACGAGCGCATCGCCCGGCGCCTCCACCCCGAGCCGGCCGCGGTACTCCTGAGCCGGGGAGGCCGGGGCCATCGCGGCCGCCATCCACCCCGCCGCGGCAAGGGCCGCCAGATGCGACCGCAGGGTATATCCGCGGCCAGGGGCCGCCGCCGCGCTCGAGTCTCCGTGCATTCCCCCCCCGTGGTGCCTCCGCCGCCCGGCTCCACCGGCCTCACGCGCGGCGCGAGAAAGACGACGGGCGCGGACGAGCCCCGGACAGCCGGGCGCCGCCCGTCGCCCTCGTACGGCGGCACCGATCACCCCAGCAGAAACGCGCGGCCGATCCAGCCTTGGGGCTGGTTGGGCCAGGCGAGCTTGTGCTTGTTGCCGGCGGTGCCGGTGACGACCAGCTCGAACGTATTGCGGCCGGCGCGCAGGCCGCTCAGGTCCCAGCGCCAGGGGCGCCAGGCCCGCGCGCCGAGCCGGCGGCCGTTCACCGCGAGCGTCGCGCTGTCGATGATTCGATCGAACTCGAGCGACCGGAACCGGGCCGCGTCGGACTCCGTCAGGTCCTCGGTCCAGCGGTAGCGCCCGGCCCCCATGTAGTGCGGCAGCCCCGCCCCCGTCCAGCCGGCCCGCCCATCCGCCGCCGCCGCCGGGCGCAGCGTGGCCGGCCCGCCCTTGCGCCCCGCCTCCGCGTCGAAGTCGCCCTCCAGGTACACCTGGCTCAGCAGCCCGTCCATCGCCCCTCTGGCCTCGAACCGGAGCTCCAGCACGTTCCGGCCGCGCTTCACGCCGGACAGCGGGACGCGCTCGGACGTGATGTGCTCCAGCGGGTGTACGCGCTCGCCGCCCACCGGGCGGCCGTTCAGGAACACGCGGAACCGGCCTCTGGCGCACCGCGGGTCGAGCACCAGCGTTGGCCGACCCATGGCGCCCGCGACCCGGAACTCGAACCGGTACGTTAGACGCGGCTCGGACACGGTGCTCTCGAGCGGCAGATCGCCCAGGAAGTTGGTGAAGACGCGAGTCGCCGAGTAGTCCTTGAAGAGCTGCCAGTACGGCTTCGGGTGCGCGATGCGGAGCGGCTTCCGTCCCGGGCGCACCACCGCCGCCTCGCACAGGCGCAGCAGGTTCGGCCCCAGGCGCTCGAACGTCCGATCGCGGCCGGTCTCCCGGCGCGCGGCGCAAGCCGGCAACGGCTCCCCGACGCCCCGTGTCAGGCGGAACAGCCCGCCCCCGCGGCCGGGCAGCGACCAGCGAACGATTCCCCCGGCCAGCCTCACATCGCCATCGGCTCGAACGGGCTCCCACGCGCGAGTCCCCTCGCCCGCCAGCTCGAGCGCCAGATCGCGCTCGCACACGTTGACGGCCAGGAGGTACTCGCTGCCAGCGGCGGCCGTGAAACGCCGCACGTAGCACTCCTCGGAGCCGGCCCCGCGCACGACGGCTTGGGCCGGCAGGTTCCGGCGGCACCAGCGGTCGTCCAGCGCGGCGGCCCGCAGCGTGCTTCCGCCCCGCGCCGGGGCGGCGCGGAACCGGTCCCGCGCGTCGATCACCCGCTTCGGCCCGCCGCCGAGCCACCACACGGCCACGCCGGCCCGCGCCGCGGCCGACGCCGCCCGAGCCACCGCCTCCGGCATGAAGTCGCAGGCCGGGACGATCAGGTGGCGATACACCGCGCGACCCACGCGCAGCCCGCCCCGGGCCGCCTTCGCGGCCGCCAGGTCGGGCTCGTCGACCATGTGCACGGCCACGTGGGAGCGCAGGCACGCCGCCAGCGTCTGCCACAGCCCGTTCCGCAGTTCGCGAAGCCGCGCGTTCTCGCTGTCCGGCGCGTATGCCGTGTAGTTCGTCAGGCTGTTGACGATCGCCACCTGGGCCGCGTCGCGTGAGCCGTCCATCACCGCGTCCAGCTCCTTGAGCCACTCGTTGACCGCCGTAATCCCGGCGAAGATCGACGAGCGCGGGCCGTAGTCGGGCGGCGCCTCGTAGGCATCCACGCCCTCGCTGGTCGTGTAAAAGCCGTGGATGAAGAAGCGGTCCACCCCCAGCGCCTTCTGCCACGTCAGGATCTGCCGGCACTTGTCCGACGTCACGTCCCAGTCACAGAGCGCGAGGCTCTCGCTGGCCGCGTACGGATGGCCGAACTGGCTCTTGAGCGAGCCGACGCGGACGCTGCCGAGGTTCATCTGGGGCGACTCGTTGCCCAGGTGCGGAACGATGACGTCGGTGCCCGGCACGCTCATGGCCTTCATGATGGGCATCACGGACACGAGGCAGGCAGCTTCGTAGAAGGGATCGTCCTCGGGCGAGAAGTGGCCCGCGAGCAGCAGGCGGCGCCGGTCGCACCAGCGGCGGTACGGCCGGACGAACCCGTCCATGAACCGGTCGCCGACCCAGCGCCGGTAGTCGGCGCGGGTCTTGAGGTAGTCCTCGGACAGCGGGTCGCCGAAGAGCTGGTAGAGCCGCGCGCGCAGGTCGTAGCCGTACCGCGCCCGGAACGAGTCGAAAAGGTCGCCGGTGAGCGGCGTCCCGCCGTGCGGCTTCGCCTCGTCGGTGAAGATCCCGGGGATGGCGCGCCCGAAGTGGCGCCCCACGTAGGAGTCGTAGCGGTCCAGCGACAGCCGGCAGAACACCGGGAAGGTCTCCGGGTTGAGCAGGTCGGGCAGGCCGCCCCACACGTCGTGTTCGCCCGGGCAGGTCACGCAGAGGGCCGCCAGCTCGTACCCGGGAGGGATCTCGGGCACGCGCAGCGTGTAGACCTGCCGCACGGCGTTGCCGCGCGGGCACGGGAACACCGGCGCATCCAGATAGTAGTAGCGGCTGTCCCAGCTCCCCATGAACCAGTCGGCGCGCACCGTGCCGATCCGGTCGGTCAGGTCGCGCGCCGGCCGCGCGCGCCCCGTCGGCACCAGCCCGGCCCACAGCACGCGCTTCTCGCTGACGAACCAGAGCTGGCCGGGGCGCAGCGCGGCCGGCTTGCGGCGGCACTCGACCGCCTGGGCGGTCAGCTCGGGCCGCTCGGCCATGACCATCCCGCCCGCCGCGCCGCTGGGGTACGGGTCCTCGTCGTAGAGCCACAGCTGCACGCCCAGCCGCCGCCCCTCCTCCACGACCGCGCGGACCTGCTCGAACCACTCGGTCGAGGCGTACGGGATCAGGTTCCCCGCGCGGCAGTGCATGGCCAGGGACTGGATGCCCCCAGCGTGGCAGGCGCGCAGGTAGTCGATCTTCTCGGCCGTCGTGGAGGCGTCGTTCAGCATCCAGAACGGCATCATTCCGGCGGGCAGGGACAAGCGGGGCATGGGAGGACTCTCCGTGTTTGCGACCCGTGGGCGTCACGCATCAGCGGCCGCCCTCCTGGATCACGTCGTTTGCGGCCTTCAGTCGCGTCGCCATCTCGCGCAGCAGCGCCAGCACGATGGTCGGGTTCTCGCGCAGCACCTCCTCGAAGTTGCCGCGCTCCACGCGGACGAGCTGCGTCCCGGGCTCGGCCGCCGTCGCGGTCAGCGTCCGGGGCGCATCGAGCAGCATCGCCATCTCGCCGAAGTACTCGCCCACCCGCATGGTCCGGTACAGCCGGCCCTGGCGGGTCAGGTCCACCGACCCGCCGATCACGTGGTACATCTCGCCCCCGGCGTCTCCTTCCCGGAACACGATCTGGCCGGCCTCGTAGATCGTCGCGAACTTGTCCAGCAGCCGGCGGTACCGGTACTTCCCGGGCTGGCTGTGGAAGAGAACCTTGAACAGCAGCACGTCGCGCCGCGCGATATTGGCCATCAGCTCCGTGCCGAACAGAAGCGCCGCGAACGAGTAGAACACCCACACGAACATCAGGAAGATCGCCTTGAGCGACCCGAACGTGACGCCGTAGTCCGGGTTGTACTTGAGGAACAGCGAGAACACGTACCCGGTGGCGGCCAGCAGCAGGGTCGTAAACAGGCACCCCGCCAGCAGGTAGCGCCACTTCAAGGCGATCGGAACGAAGATCCGGTACACGACGAGCAGCAGCAGCACCGGGAACGCCAGCGGCAGCGTCGTGTCGAACCGGTCGAGCATCGGCGTGAGCCGATCCGGCAGGTAGTGGGTCGCGATCGCGTGGTACAGCTTGGCCACCACCAGCCCGGTGAGCATGGCCAGCACCACGACGACCGCCGCCAGATCCAGCAGCTTGGCCTTGTAGAACGCCATCCCCTTGGGCGGGCGAAAGATCGTCTGGAACGCGCCCCGCAGCGCGGCGGCCAGCGGAGTGGCCGACCAGAACAGGACGACCACGGCCACCAGGCCCCACGCGCGCTGGCTCGACAGCGCGGAAACCTCGCCCAGGATGGCCCGGTCCGCCATCGGCAGCATCTGAGCCGTGACGGCCTCGATCACGTCGATCGCGCCCTCCGAGGATCGGATCACGCGGCTGACGACGAGCACGGCCAGCAGCAGCACGGGGACGAGCGACAGGAAGCAGTAGTATGCGAGCGTGGCGGAGCGGCTGAAGCCGTCGTTCCTGAGGAACGACCCCACCGATTCCCGGCAGACGAGGGCAACCGACTCGCCGGCGCGCCGGAGCGGGGTCAGCATGCGGTGGCTCATGGCGCGCCGTGCTCCGCTGCTCGCGCCGGGGGCCGTGAAGCGACGCCGGCCCGGGCCCGGCCGCGCGCACGCAGCCGGCCCGACCCCTGTACGGATTTCCCTCGATTCGCCAGTCTGACCACGGCGCCCATTCTAACGACACGCCCCTTGCCTTCCAGCTCTTTCTCGCACGCCCGTGCGGGTTTTGCTCGCCGCGATGGCTCATTCGTGTACATTACCGACCCCATGAACATGCGCGGGTCTGGATACCGTCATGGCCTTCGCTCGGCGGCCGCGATCCTGCTGTCCGCCGCGATCGCCTCCCTCGCGGCACCGCCCTCGCCCCAGAAGCCGCCCCCCGCGGCCCCGGCCTACTCGGAGGCCACAGTGGCCACTCAGGTGGCGCTCGACCGACAGTGCATCGGGGTTGGCCTGATTGACGGCAAGGCCGGCCACAAGACCCGCTGCGCCCTGGCGGACGGCGTCGCCGCGGGCACGCCGGCCGCCCCCTCGGCAGCCAGCCCCTACCAGTCCTACACGGTCACAGCCGGCGACTGGGATGAGGTGGGCGTGGCCCCCGAAGGATGGGAAGAGCGCGCGGTCGCAGGCCGGATGGCGTTCACATCGCTCCTGGAAGCGCTCTCCGAGAAATTCCACGCGTCTCCCACACTCCTCCGCCGCCTGAACCCCGGCGTGGCGGCGTGGGACGAAGCGCTGGTGGGACAGGTCGTTGTGGTGCCGGCGGTCGACCGGCCGCGCAAACCGGCGGTCGCGGCACGGCTCGAAATCGATGCCGTACGCTACCGGCTCCGTGCGTACGACGGGGCCGGACGGATCCTCGCGTCCTTCCCCTGCTCGGTCGCGCGGGAGCGCGCCAAGGTGCCTGGGGGGACGCTCCGGGTCGTGGCCTTTGCCCCCAACCCGGTGTACGTGTTCGATCCGGCCAACTTCCCGGAGTCGCCGGAGGCGCAGGCCGTCGGACGCAAGCTCATCATTCCGCCAGGCCCCAACAACCCCGTAGGCGTCTACTGGCTCAGCCTGAGCCTGCCCGGCTATGGTCTCCATGGGACAAACCGGCCCGAGACGATCGGGTCGGCCGAATCGCACGGCTGCTTCCGGCTGACCAACTGGGATATCGTCACGCTCGCCGCCATGGTCACGAACGGAACGCCGGTGCGTCTCGTTCCGGATCGCGGCGGGTGACTTCAAACACGACAGGAGAAACCGTGCAGGACATCGCCCCGATCATCGCCGAGACCACCCCGCGCATCCGCGATCTGCGGCAGCACTTCCACCGGAACCCGGAGCTTAGCCACGAGGAGCGCGAGACGGCCGACCGGGTCGCCCGTGAACTGGAGCCGCTGCCGGGCATGGTCGTGCGCCTCGGCGTGGGCGGAACCGGCGTGGTGGCCACGCTGGGGGCCGGCAAGCCCGGCCCCTGCGTCGCGCTGCGCGCGGACATGGATGCGCTGCCGATAGA
This sequence comes from uncultured Verrucomicrobiota bacterium, assembly GCA_964431965.1. Taxonomy (GTDB): domain Bacteria; phylum Verrucomicrobiota; class Kiritimatiellia; order CAIKKV01; family CAYSLU01; genus CAYSLU01. The sequence continues at coordinate 59,641 of CAYSLU010000017.1, read as the reverse complement.
GGAGCAGAGCGGAAAGCCGTACGCCTCCTGCCGGCCCGGCGTCATGCACGCCTGCGGCCACGACGGTCACACCGCATGCCTGGTCGGCGCCGCACGGGTCCTGTCCCGCGTCTCCGATTCGCTGCGCGGCCCCGTCAAGTTCATCTTCCAGCCGGCCGAGGAGCGCGACGGCGGCGCCGCCCGGATGTGCCGCGAGGGCTGCATGGACGATCCGCGCGTGGACGCCATCTTCGGCATGCACAGCTGGCCCGTCCTGGATATCGGGCAGGTCGGCAGCTGCCGCGGCGCTTCGTTCGCCTCTGCTTCGAGCATCCGGATCACCATCCGCGGGAAGGGCGCGCACGGAGCGTTCCCCCACACCGGCATCGACCCGGTCCTGATCGGGTCCCACATCGTCGCCGCCCTCCAGTCCATCGTGGCCCGATCCGTCGATCCGCTGCAGAGCGCCGTCGTGAGCATCACGACGTTCAATGCCGGAACCGCCTGGAACATCATCCCGCCGAGCGCCGTTCTGACCGGCACGTACCGATGCCTGGCTCCCGGGCTCGTCCCGGAGGTCGGCCGCCGCATACGGGAGATAGCCGAGAGCACGGCGGTCGCCTTCGGGGGCACCGCCGAGGTCGAAATCCGGCACTCGTTTCCCGTGCTGATCAACGACGACCGCGCCTTCTCGTTCTTCACCGAGTCAGCCAAGTCTGCGATCGGCTCCGCAGCCGTATGCTCCGCATGCCCGCCGGTCATGGGCTCCGAAGACTTCGGCGAGTACTCGGCTCACGCCCCGTCCGCCTTCTGGCTTCTGGGCACCCGCGAGCCCGGGGCCATCGACGCCCCTCTGTGGCACAATCCCCGCTTCGACTTCGCCGACGACGCCATCCCGACCGCTCTGGCCGTTCACTGCGGACTGGTGCGCCGCTTCCAGACCCACTGGCCCCAGTAGCGCCGATCCGCCCCGCCTGCTGACGCCTCGCTGCGAGACAAGACCAACCGTGTCGTCGGATTGGTTTACACAATCCCATGCAGTCGTCTGAGTACTCAGAAGTGGCAGGCAATACCGTTCCGAATCAATGGATTTTCTTCAAACGCAAGTGTTCTTCAATCAACCTATTGCGCGCCGGACATCCATCGTTGTCAGTCATAGCCCTACAACTCGAAATGTCTTGGCACACCACTTGCATTACCGCCTCTGGTCGAGCTGGAGTGATCACCACAAGAAACAGGGGCCTATGAGTACGAAGCAGTCGATTCTGGCGGTGGCGGTGGGCTTGGCGATGGGTGCGAGCGGCGCGATGGCGCTGCCTGCGAACATCACGATCTATGACGGAGTCTCAAGCAGCGCATCGGGCTGGCACGGGATGCAGGAAGACGGCGAGGTCGAACCGGCCAGCAGTACCGGACAGAAGTGGGATCTCGAAGGGTTCTTCCTGGACGGAACCACGCTGTCGATGGTCGGCGGGTACAACTTCAAGAATGGCGTCGATGGGTACACCTCGGGTGACATCTTCTTCTCGGTGAACGGGGCTCCGCTCTACGGCGGTGACATTTCGAGCACGCCCAGCGGGACGTGGAACTACCGGAACGTGAACAACACGTTCGGCTATGACTTCGCCCTCCGGATGGACTTCGTCGCCCAGACCTACTCGGTCTACGCGCTGACTCAGAATAGCGTCTTGAAGGAAGTCTACTTCAAGGACAACCGCGGATCGAATCCGTACAAGTACGTCAGCGGCGGAGCGGCCGTCGCGGGGTTCCAGAACGTCAGCTTCTCCTATCTTCAGAACCGGAGCGATGCCCAGATACTGGGGCTCACCGGCGCCGGGCTGTCCGGCGGCTATCACCACATGGTCTCGCTGAACTCGGGATTTCTGGGAAGCTACCAGAACTTCTACGCGCACTACACGTACGGGTGCGGCAACGACAACCTCATGGGGAGCCACACGGTGCCGCCGACCCGCATGCCGGACGCCGCGTGCTCGGCCGGACTCCTGGGCCTCGCGATCGCCGGGCTGGGAATGATCCGCCGCCGGCTGGCCTGACCGTCAGTCGAATCGACAGCAAGCGCCGGGTGTCGGAAACGGCACCCGGCGCTTGCGTCTTCAGGCGCAGCCGCCGAACGTTTTTCGAGGCCGGCATTGACTTGATGACCATGTTCCGATAGATAGGGACGCCATCGACCGAAGGGCCTCAGGCGGAACCGTCCGGCCCGGGTCATGAAGGGAGCGTGATTCGTACCGTGCTGCAAGTAAAGATCAAGCGAGGCGAGCCGGTTGACAAGGCGCTCAAGCGCCTCAAGAAGATGCTGGACAAGGAAGGGCTCATGAAGGAGATCCGGGGTCACCGGTACTTCGAGAAGCCCTGCGAGAAGCGTCGCAAAAAAGCGGCTCGCGCCCGGGTGCGTCAGCGCTACGCCGTGACCTGAAGCAGGTCTCAACCCGATCGGGGTCCCCCGGCAGGCGCGGCCAGAAGCGCGCGAGAACGATGCTCTTCGGCCTCTCAACACGGTGGAACGCCAGCCGGCACCGGTCCGGCGAGGCGATGATCGAGGAGATTCGCAGCCTCGGGTTCGAGCGTATCGAACTGGGCTACGATCTCACCGCCGATCTCGTCTTGGGCGTCCGCCGCATGGTGGACCAGAAGGTCATCGCCGTCGATAGCGTGCACAACTTCTGCCCCGTGCCTGTCGGCGCCCCGTACGGGCACCCCGAGATCTGGACGCTCGCGAACGCCGACCGGCGCATCCGCGAGAGCGCGGTGATTCACACCGCGCGAACGATCGAGTTCGCCGCCGAGATGGGGGCCCGGGTCGTCGTTACCCACTCCGGCTACGTGGACGTCCGGCGACGCACCGAAGAGCTCATCGGCATGTTCGAAGCCGGAGAGGCCTTCTCCCCCGCCTACGAGAAGGTCAAGCTCAAGCTGATGATGGAGCGCGAGGAGCGCGCCCCGCGGTTTGTCGAATTCCTCTGCGCCGGCATCGAAGCCCTACTGCCCACGCTTCAGAAGCACAACGTGCGGCTCGGGCTTGAAATCGTCCCCTCGTGGGAAGGGGTGCCCACGGAGGCCGAGATGGATCGCATCGCGAAGCGGTTTGCCTCGCCGCTCGTGACGTACTGGCACGATACCGGGCACGGGCAGGTCCGACAGAACCTCGGGTTCGTCAGCCATCTTCGCTGGGTCGAAAAGCTCCAGCCGCACCTGTCCGGCCTGCATCTGCACGATGCCGCCTCGCCGGCGGGCGACCACCTCATGCCGCCCGACGGCGCGATCCCCTTCGAGCGGTTCCGCTTTCTGGCGGACCAGCCGCTGCTCTTCGTGCTCGAGCCGTCGCCAGCCGTCCCCCCGGAGGTCCTCCGCCGGGGCCGCGACCACCTGGCCGCTCTGTGGTCCAGCCCGCCGGCTCCGGAGACCCCTCGCCCGGGCGCCGGTCCAAGGGGCGAGCCGTGATGCGCACGGCTCGCCGAGCCGCCGCCGCCCTCCTGCGACTGGCCGCTGCCGCCGGCATCATCGCCTGGTTGCTGTCGCGGCCGGAAATGGACCTCACGCACCTCGGGACCGTCCTCCGAGGCACGCTCGGGCACGCGGCCTGGTTGCTGCTCGGGCTCGGGCTCTTCTTCGGCTGCATCTGGGCCAGCGTCCTCCGCTGGAAGGGGTTCCTCGACGCCCAATCGCTGCGGCTGTCTGCCCGCCGCGTCTTCTCCATCTTCTTCATCGGCCACTTCTTCAACGCATTCATGATGGGATCCACCGGCGGCGATCTGGTCAAGGCGGCCTATACCGCCCGCGAGACCCGCCACCTGAAGGCCGAGGCCATCATGACCGTCGTCGCCGACCGGGTAATCGGGCTCCTGGCCCTCTTCATGCTTGCGGCCGCGATGATCGTCGCACGGGCGCCGTTCTTCCTGGCGCAGAAGCGAACCCATCCCATCTGCCTCCTGGTGCTCGTCCTGTTCGCAGCGCTGGCGCTGGCGCTCGCCCTGCTCCTCAAGCGAAACATCTTCGAGCGCCACTCGGTCTTCCGGTGGATCGAGAACCGCTGGCCTTTCGGCCACCTGCTGAGGCGCGCGTACGATGCGTTCTACCTCTACCGGACGGACCACAGCCTTCTGGCTCGCGCGTTCGCGCTCTCGCTCGCGAACCACCTGCTGAACGTGGCGGGCTGCTATGCGCTCGGGCGGGCGCTCCAGATCCCCAACGGGTTCGGCGACTATCTGATGATGTTCCCGTCGATCCTGGCGGTGGCCTCGCTGCCGATCACACCGGGCGGCCTGGGCATCCGAGAGGGCGTGGCGGTCGTCCTGCTTGGGGCGGTGCAGATTCCGATCTCCCAGGCGCTGCCCCTCTCCCTCATCTCCTACCTCGGCATGCTCGTGTGGAGCCTGTTGGGCGGGGTCATCTTCCTCTTCTACAACGCCGGATCCGGCCGCGCCTTCAGCCAGGACCTGCGCGAGATCCAGAACTCGGAGCTCACGCCAGCCCGCGAACCAGCGCCCGAGCCAGCGCGGGCAGATCCGGATCCCGCGCGCCCATGATGAGCACGGCGTCGCCCGATCGAGCCGCCAGCGGAATCTCCCTCATGAGCGCGGCGTAGTCGGGAGCCCCGGAGGCCGGACACCCCGCCGCCCGAAGCCGCTCCACGAGCTGATCCGACGAAACCGTCCGCGACGCCGTTCCGCCGGCGTAGAAGACGGGCAGGATCCACAGGCGGTCGTCGGGACGGCACAGCCGCGGAAGCGTGGCGGCCAGGTCGTCCATCATGTTCGCCAGCGGCGCGAACCCGTGCGGCCGCCAGACGGCCAGGATGCGCCGGTGATACGGCGCGATCGTTTCCCAGGCGGCCGCGATCTTGGCCGTGTTGTGGGCGTAGTCGTCGATCACGGTCACGCCGCCCCCCTCCCCGGCCAGCTCGAGGCGCCGCTGGATTCCCCGGAAACGCTCGAGCGCGGCGGGCACCTGATCTAGGTCGACTCCCATGCGGTCGCATAGCATGACGGCGTTCAGCGCGTTCTCGGCATTGTGGCGGCCGAGTTGCGGCACCCGGAAGCGCCGCCCGCGATACACGAACTCGCCGCCGCGCGCCGACAGCTCGGGCGCGAAGGACGCCAGCTCGGCCGCGGTGTCCAGCACGCCCACTGCGCCCGCGCGCACCCGGCTGCGGAACGCCCGGAAAAGCGCCACCGTCTCGTCCATACCGAAGTGGTCGCGTGACATGTTGGTGATCACGGCCCAGTCGGGCGAATAGTGCAGCAGGGAGCGATCGCTCTCATCCGCTTCGATCACCCACAGGTCCGAACGCCCCGGCCGCACGTTGCCCACGGCCAGGTCCGACGCCCAGTTAACCACCGCGCCGCCGTTGACCACCGTCGGATCGAATCCGGCCTGCTCCAGAAGCCAGCCCACCATGCCCGTCACCGTCGTCTTTCCCGAGGTGCCCGTGACCGCCACACAGCGCCGGCCCTCCATCAGGCGCGCGAGCATCTCGGCGCGATGCAGGACCGGCACGCCCAGCCGCTGCGCGGCGGCCACGTCCGGATTGTCCGCCTCGATGGCGGTGCTGACCACGACTGCTTCCGAGCCGGGCGTCACGCCCGACCCGTCCTGCGGAACGATCCGAATGCCTCCGAGCTGGAGCTTTCTCAGGACATCCAGATCGCGCCCCTGATCGCTGTAGCGGTCCGACCCCGACACGTCGCGTCCGGCCGCCGCCAGCGCCTGCGCCAGCGCGCTCATCCCCACGCCGGCGACACCGACCAGATGACAATGCGATGCACGTCCCGTTGCCGACATTCGCTCGCCTCCAAACTTGTCGATCGGCCTGTACCCGTTCCTAGCCGCAGTCCCAGTCGCACGCGTGATGCAGAGCCCTCTTCCCCCTCGCTTGAAACGCGACGGGTGAATATGACCTTTGCCGGCCGGATTGGGCAAAGAGATTCTGATGGTCCAGCCTTCATGCCTTGGGATACTCTCTCCACCATCCGGCCGCAGCCGAGCGTGAACACAAACCGGTATTGCAGGCACTGGCCAGTCATGTCTGGACACCACACAGCGCCCGTCGCGCCCCACCCCATGTTCATCGGGCGGACGGCGCTCCTGCTATGGCTGGCCCTGCCGGCTGTCGCGTGCCGGGCCCAAGTCGCCACCAACTTCTGGACCGGCGCCAGCGACAGCGACTGGTTCAGTGCGAGCAACTGGAGCCTGCTGCAGGAACCCCAGGCCGGGCAAGCGGTAGTTATCGACGCAGACCATCCGACCGCCTTCACAAACGTGCTCCTGACCAACTCAACGCCCCGGCTCTATTCGATCGAGATCGCCAGCCGGATGCTGACCTTCTCCAACTGGGCCACGACTCTGCAGGCGGACGATGTGTACATACGCGGCGGGGCGGCCGTGACCCTGCCCAGCGCGTTCACGAACGGCGGCGTGTCCAACCGGATCAACATCGCCTGCACCAACCTCACCTTGGATGGCGGGGGGCAGATCAACGCCGATGCGCGGGGTTTCAAGGGTGGGTACGACACGCCCGGACACGGCCCGGGCGGCGGCGGATCGTCGTCCGGCTGGGGCGGCGGGGGCGGCCACGGCGGAAGAGGCGGGAACCCGCAAGGCATCGGAGGAGGCGGCGCGATGTATGGATCGGCCGCTGATCCCAGCTCGCCCGGCAGCGGCGGCGGAGGAAGCAGTGCGTGGGGCGGCTACGGAGGCAGCGGCGGGGGCGCCGTGCGGATAGTGGCCGGCGCGCGGGTGCGCATCGACGGACTCATCACGGCCAATGGCGGCCCCGCCACCAATGGAGTTTCGGTGGGCGGCGGGTCGGGCGGCGGGGTATTCATCGGCTGCTCCTATGTGGATGCCGCGAGCACCGGTACGGTACAGGCGAGCGGAGGCAGTGGCGCGGGAACAGGCGGGGGGCGGGGCGGCGGGGGGCGCATCGCCATCCGCTACGACGCTCAGGCGCAAGCCGGACAGACGCCCGCCATCCGCCTGCTCGCCGCAACCGGCAGCGGGGGATATGTGGCCGGCGGGGCCCAGCCCGCGGAAATCGGAAGCGTCTTCATTCCGGACCAGCAGTTCCTCTCGACCTCGATCGTCGGCACGAACGCCAACGTCTACGGAGTGTCCTGCTGGGAACATCAGTCCCTGACCTTCACGAATTGCCGCTGGATTCTCTGCGGGCCCGGCACCCGGACGGTGGTCGCCCAGAGCCTGATCATCGGAACCAATGGCTTCCTCGGCATTCATCTGGAGAATACGCGCCTGGATTGCCGGGATCTCATTCTCACCAACGGCGGACGCCTGGCGGTGTACAGCGGCGTGACGAATGCATCGACGGACACCTATGGGGCGCGGGTCAGCGTGACGGACGCCGTATGGGTCGGCGCGAATTCGTGGATCTACCCATACTCGGACCCGACCAACGGCGGCTCCGTTCTGTTCGCCCTGCAGCGCCTGACACTCGCCGGCGGCACGAATGGCGGCATCGATGCCACCGGACGCGGCTTCGCCGGCCTGAAGGGCTATGGCGCCGGGGCGACCGATGCCAGCCACTATGGGGGCGGCGGGGCGCATGGCGGAAAAGGTGGAAAGGGCGGCAACACCAGTCCCGCCGGTGGGAAGCCGTATGATGCGACCAACGCGCCGATTCATCCCGGCAGCGGGGCGGGCGGCGATTACGGGGCCATCGTGGCGGGCGGCGGCCTGATTCGGATCGAAGCGCAAGGGGCGGTCGTCGCCAACGGCGTGATCCGGGCCAATGGCGGCACCGGCGTCGTGAGCGGAAATGGCGGCGGTGGCGGAGGCGGCATCTGGATCATGTGCGCCAGTTTCTCGGGCGACGCATCCGGTGTGCTGGAAGCCAGGGGCGGGAACGGATGGGTGAATGGCGGTGGCGGAGGCGGCGGCCGAATCGCGATCTGGTGCGGGATCCCCGAGTACCGACGCGCGGACATCGTGTCCGGCATCGACCAGACGGCCATCAGTCCGGCCATCCGCAAGGAGTACGCCGGATTCATCTCCGTGACAAACGGCACGGGGTTCTTCAATGGGGCGCCCAACGGGGCCGAGCCTGGCACGTTCGTGTTTCTCAAAGCCTCACCGCGTGCCATCATCCTGTCCGTGCGGTAGCCGCCATCGGATCCGTTGGCTCGGGCTCGAATGATATGAAGATCACCGTGATCGGCGCCGGCAGCCACGTCTTCGGCGCCACCGTCCTCCGCGATGCCATTCAGCGCCACCGCTTGCAGGGGGCCACCCTGGCGCTGGTTGACCCAAACGAGGAAGCCGTGCGACTGATGACCGCGCTCGGTCGACGCATGGCCGCCGATCTGGGCGTCGACTGCTCCATCGCCGCCCATCGCGACCGCTTGGACGCGCTGCCCGGCTCGGATTTCGTCATCTTATCCGCGTGCCCCGAAGGCGAGCGCCGCTGGCACATGGATTGCGCCATCCTCGAACAAGCCGGGCTGCCCGGCCAGCGGCGCGAATGCGGCGGCCTGGGCGGGCTGAGCAATGCCTTGCGCGCCATCAGCCTGGCCCTCGATGTCGGCCTCGACATGGAACGGCTCTGCCCTCAGGCGGTGCTGCTGGCTGTCACGAACCCGATGCCGAGAGTGGTCACGGCGGTGAACCGGTTCACCGCGGTGAAGGCATACGGGTTCTGCAATGCGGCCCTTGGCGGCCCCATCGGGTCCGACCGGTCGGGCCGCTACTTCGTCTGCAATCCCGTCGGATTCGACGGGATTGCGGGTGAGCTCGGCCGCTCCAGCGGCGATCTCGATGTCGTCACGGCCGGCACGAACCACTTTGCCTGGCTGGTCTCCGTCAGAGACCGTCAGACCGGCCGGGATCTGACCGCCGACATCCATCGGGCCATCCGGCAACGAACCGACACGGATTCCGCCGTCCTGTCGGCGTGGCTCGACGAGTATGGCGCCCTGGCCATGAGCGGCGTCTCCCATCAGGCGGAGTACATGCCGCCTGACCCGCGGATCGCCTACCACGGCCATTCCCCCTACCATGGCGCCGGCGATGCAGGGAAGGACCGTCGGGAGCGCCTGCGCGCCGCGGCCACCGGGCAGGCCGAGTGGCGGGCGCTGGTGGCGGACGGAAGCTGGGAGCATCCCGTCGACGTCGCCGTGTCGTGGGAAGGCGGCCCCGAGCGCCGCCTTCCCATGATCAACCTGCCGAACTCGGGCGGCATGGACGGCGTACCGCTCGGACGGATCATCGAGCAGCCGGCTGTGGCGCGGCCTGGCGGCGTTCAGGGTATTGGCGTCGGGCGGCTGCCAGGACGGGCCGGCGAGCTCTGCCGCCGGGTCTCCGACGTCCACGAGCTCGTCGCCGCCGGGGCCGCGCGGGGCTCCCGTGAAGACCTGGTGGCCGCCATCGAAGCCGACATGGCCATTCCGGACGCCAAGGGAGCGGTGGCCGCGCTCGACCGGCTGATCGCGGCGCACCGGGACATCCTGCCGCGATTCCACGGATGATGAGGCCGACAGGATCCATCCGCACTTCGACGCAGACGACCTACTGGACGGCGGGACGGCCGCCACACTTCGCACGCTGTCGAGTATACCTGACCGGCAACCTGGCATCCCTCTCTGCTCCGTTGACGATGCTCTCCGGACTGAGTTCTGCCGGCTTTGGGGAGTTGGACACACCGCTGGAGCTCGGTACTATACGATTCTCATGCCAACCAGCCGATGACGCCCAAGACACAGATTGCCGCGACCACCACGCCGGACGGAGGGCGGATGGTCCTCTACCAGCACGGCCAGGACTTCACCATCCGGGTGGGCCACGAGGATCTGATGATGAGCACCGCCCATGAGTCCGAGCGTGAGCTCGCGCGGCTGGGCTGCGCCCGGATCGGCGGCCGCCCGAGCCCGTCGGTCCTGGTCGGCGGCTTGGGCATGGGCTACACGCTGCGGCAGACGCTCGACATGCTTCCCCCGCACTCCACGGTGGTCGTATCCGAGCTGCTGTCCGAGGTCGTCCGATGGAACCACGCGTATCTCGGCGGCCTGACCGGCCACCCCCTGAGAGACCCCCGCGTGGCGGTTCGGATCGGCGATGTGGCGGATGTGATCCGCGAGTCGCCCGCCACGTTCGACGCCGTGCTGCTCGACGTCGACAATGGGCCGAACGCCGTCACCGATGTCCGCAACGATCGCTTGTACAGCCGTGAGGGGATCCAGTCCTGCATCCGGTCACTCCGCCCGACAGGGAGCCTGGCCGTCTGGTCGGCGACGTTCGACGCCCCGTTCGAGGATCGTCTTCGAAACGAGAAGCTTCACATCCGCTGCTTTCGCGTACCCGCTCACCCCGGCGGCAACGCCTATCACTGCTGTATCTGGCTCGCGTCCAGGGATCGCCTGGCGCTTCCCTGTTCGGCCAGCGCCCCAGATGCCCGTCGTGCAATCCCGTGAGGACCGCCCAGATCTACGGATAGCGATGGTTCCGCCGTAGGCGGCTTGATGCGGTCAGCCTGTGGGCAACGGTCCGCACGGAGGCGGACCCTCCAACTCCATGTTCACGCGTTCCTTGGCGATGTCCCTGGAGGGACGACCTCCGTGTCGTCCGCGCCCACAACGAGCCCGCGCGATGTCGCCGTCGAGTCCAAGGGGCTCTATCCGTAGACTTGAGGACCGATGCGGCGGTTGAATTCCGCCCTCCCCTCTGCCAGAGTACGCCCCGAAGTTCCGGGGGCCGCATGGACGCGCGTGCTGACATCACGCCCACCCCGCAGCAAAGACGAGCGCCTATCACAGGAGTAACGGGATGATCGCGACGAGCAGACCGCGCAGAAGAGCCGCCGCCACGAAAGCATCTGCCGCCAAGACCGGCTCCGGTGCCGCCGCCGAGGCCAAGCCAATCCAGGGATTCGAGGCCGCGCAGACCGACGTGCAGGCCGCCATGGGCTGGAAGCCCGTTTCGGACCGGAAGATTCGCGTCGGCATTGCCGGGTACGGCGTCTGCCGGTTCGGGGCCGGGTTCGGATTCCAGAATCATCCGAACGTGACCGTGTCCGCGGTCACGGACCTGGATCCGGCCAAGTGCGCCGAGCTGGCGAAGGCGTGTCGGTGCGACAAGACGTATCCGACGTGCGAGGCGATGATCCGCGATGACTCGCTTGAAGCCATCTTTGTAGCCACGGATGCGCCGACGCACGCCCAGCTCTCCATCGAGGCCCTCAAGGCCGGCAAGCACGTTGCATCGGCCGTGCCGGCCGTCTTCGGGTCGCTGGAGGACGCCGATCGCCTGTTCGAAGCGGTCAAGACCACCGGCCTCAAGTACATGCTCTTCGAAACGTCGTACTTCCACGAGGACCTGTACGCGATGCGGCGGATGTACGAAGCCGGCGAGCTGGGCCGGGTCATCTACTCGGAGGGCGAGTACTTCCACTACATGGGCACGCCCATCGCCTCGCACAAGGGCTGGCGCGACGGCCTGCCTCCGCAGTGGTATCCCACGCACTCGAATGCGTACTACGTGGGCGTCACCGGCGGAAGCTTCACCGAGGTCTCGTGCATGGGCGTGCCGAGCATCCTCGAGTGCCTGAAGCCGGAGAACAACCGGTACCGCAATCCGTTCGGCACCGAGATCGCGCTCTTCCGCACCAGCGAAGGAGGCATGTCCCGGATGGCGGTGAGCTGGGACACGCCGGGCGACTCCGGCGAGCGGGGCCGGATCCGGACCCAGAAAGGCACCTTCTACGGTGCGTTCCAGACCGAGAATCGCAGCCAGGTGCATCCGGCGATCAAGCGCCCGCCGCTGCCGCCGGGCGTTGAAGCCGGCGGCCATGGCGGCTCGCACGGCTACCTGATGAGCGAATTCGTCGAGGCGATCCTGGCGGACCGAAAGCCCCTCGTGGACGTGGCGCAGGCCCTGAACATGACGGTCGGCGGCGTCGTGGCCCACCAGTCGGCCATGAGCGGCGGCAAGCTGTTGAAGATACCGCAGTATCGCATGTAGGCGTGCAACCCGCCGGGCACTTGCCGTTCACCACCGTGTCCGGTGAAGACGGAGGTGGACGCAGGGAATACCCTGCACGGCTCTCATGCGCCCGGAGGCGGGGCCGTCGGCGCGGGGGCGGGCGGGGCGGAACGGTTTGCCAGCTCGACGTTGGTAAGCATGATCCCCTCGCAGTGGCGGCACAGGATGGCGCTGTCGCCGACGGTCTCGATGCGAACGTCCGTGAAGCTCACGTCGCGGATCGGTGTTTCCGGGCTGCCTTGAATAATGCAGGGGGCCCCGCTCTTGATCCGGAACTGGGAGAAGGACACGCGCCCCAGGTGCGGCAGGGCGATCCCGTCCTCGACGTCCATCTTGATCGGCGCCCCATCGCACTCGATGACGACGTTCGAGAAGAGGATGTCCCGGATATCCGCCGAGCCGCGCTCGCCCTCCGGCAGGTAACGCCGCGGGTTGTTGAACACGATTCCGTTGCCGGGGCCGGTGATGACGAGGTTGCTGAACGTGGCATTGCGGATGATCCCGTCGCCCGGGCACCCCACGCGGACGCCCTGGCACCAGCTGTCCAGCACGCAGTTGCTCACGACAATGCGCTCGCACGGCTGCTCGGTCTCGTACAGCTGGCGCATGGCGCGCAGGACCACGCAGTCGTCGCCGGTCTTCAGGTGACAATCGCTCACGATGACGTCCCGGCACATGTCGAGATCGATGCCGTCGTTGTTGATCATCTTCTGATCGCTCAGCATCCGGATCCCGCGGATCCGGACGCCCTCGCACTGCATGAGCCAGAACGTCCAGCTGGGCGAGTCGTTGAACGCCGCATCCTCGATCCGGAAGCCCCGGCACCGGTACGCCATCAGCATCCGGGGACGGGGCGAATCCGGCTTGCGGTAGAAGCGGCCCCACATGAGGGACTGCGTATCGTAGAAGGCGGGGCCCGATCCGTTGATCTCTCCGGGGCCCGTGATCGCGAAGCCCTCCGCCCCGATGGCCCGGATGAGGCTCTTCGACGATTTCTCTGGCGACCGCTCGTGCCGAAAGCCGGGCGCCACAAAATCGCGGTAGTCGGCGACGTTCGTGCTGGCGATGATCCGGCATCCGGATGCCACGTGCAGATCCACGCGGCTCCTCAGGTCGATGGACCCGGTCAGGAATGCGCCCGGGCCGCAGAAGACTCGCCCGCCGCCCGCGGCGTGGCAGGCGTCGATGGCGCGCTGGATGGCGGCGGTACAGACCGTCCGGCCGTCGGGCCGGGCGCCGAAGTCCTGGATGTCGAAGAGTGGCTGCATGACGAGTGGCCTCCCGTTGGGGACAAAGGCTGCGACCGTAGCGGTTCGCCAGCGCCGGCGCAACCTCAAACGGGACCCGCGATGCGGTCCGGCTACTCGATCGTGGCCCCCGCGAGCTCGCGCTCCGTCTTCTCCGCCTCGCCGGGATTCATGGACTTCAGGTAGGCGAGCGCCGACGCGAGCTTCCGCTCGTTCCCGCTCCTGCTATAGGCGTGCACCATGTGGCGCCAGGCATCGGGATGCTCCGGCCGCAGCTCAATGGCCTTGAGGCAGGCGGCGATTGCCGGCTCGTACCTGGCCGCCATCAGGTGCGCGTACCCGAGGCTGTCCCAGGCGTAGCTGGCCGTCGGGTCCAGCTGCAGCGCCTTCTCGAGCGCCTCCCGGGCTTCCTCGCATCGCCCCAGCCGGGCCCGGCAGTACCCCAGATTGTTCCACCCCATGACGTTCCCGGGCTCGAATTCCACCCGCTTCTCGAAGGCCGAAGCCGCCTCGGCCACGCGGCCGCTTCGAAACAGCACCTGCCCGTACTCCGTCCAGCCCGGACCGCTTCGGGGCTCCAGTTCCAGCAGGCGCGAATACGCCGCCACGGCCTGCGCATTCCGTCCCGCCTCGGCGCACGTAACCCCCAGGCCATACCAGCCGTCCTCGACGAACGGATCGATCTCCACGGCCCGCAGGTACCCGGCCTCCGACTGGGAGTAGAACCCCCGGTTCCGATATGCATAGCTCAGGCAGAGGATCGTCGCCAGCCAGTATGGCTGCAGCTCGGCAGCCCGCGCCAGCGCTGCAATCGCCGAGTCCGGATCGCCGAGTGCACCATGCGCGAGCCCGAGGCAATGCCATATCTCGGCCGCCTTCGGGTCCAGTTCGGATGCGACCTTGAGATTGGCCAGGCCCCGCTCCCACGCGCCGGACTGACACGACTCCACGCCCAGCTGGTAGGCGGCCGCCAGGTCCGCGTTCGCAAACGCCGATGGCGGGCGCAGCTGGATCAGCAGCGACCGGCTGCTGTATTCGCGGAACAGCGCCGCATCGCCCGGACCCGCTTCCGCCACCCATGCGGGCGGCGGCGGATCCGACAGACACAGCCAGCGCGCATCGTCCGCCGCGTCCTTCAGTGCATCCCACGCCGGACGGAACAGCGGCGACTGCTCCGCCAGGCGCTTCAGGATCGCCTTCTTGCGCACGCAGAGGGCCCCAACCGACGGAATCCCGGCCGGGGGAACGCCCGCCTTGTGCCGTTGGAAGGCCGAGTAGGAGAAGATGGGCGAGTTCCACATCCCGCCGCGCAACGATGCGACGTGGCCCGACAAGGCATGCTCATCGCCGAAGAAAATCAGCGCCCACGGCCACAGGCCCTGCTGCCGGAACTCATGCTCCTGCGATCCCAGGACATACGACCCGGTCAGCCCATACGGCCCGAGAATTTCGTCGAGCGACGCCAGCACGTCGGCGGGCAGTCCGAACGGCTGCCCGTCGTCGCGGGCGCCAAAGTCGCCGGGCTCGGCCTCGCGGAAGCGGATCTCTGCAATGGCCGTCATGTCAGAATGGCTCCGCCCCTGATCTCAACCCGAGCCGGGCTCAGGTCCACCCCGGCAGTGGCCGCCGCGTGTTCGTGGAGATTCATTCGTTCGTCCGCTCCACTTCATGCAGCAAGCGGCGGCGGACGTCAATCACCGTCGCCGCTTCCCCGCCGGCCGGGATCGACCGGACGCCCGGCGTGGGCGAGGCGGATCCGGCGGGCCATCAGGCTCCGGTGCGGGCGGTGCAGGCGGCGCGGGGGGCGCAACCGGCGGCTGCTCGCCGCGAACCTCGTAGAGGAATCGTGACGGGGTAGGCGTGGACCGCTGTCCGTAGCGCGCGCGGCTGCCGGCGTACGTCAGCGTGAGGCGCCGGCGAGCCCGAGTGATTCCCACGTACGCCAGCCGGCGCTCCTCCTCGATGCCGCCGTCCTGGATGGAGCGCGCATGGGGGAGCAGCCCCTCCTCCATGCCGACCAGATACACCTCGCCGAACTCCAGGCCCTTGGCCGAGTGTAGCGTCATCAGGGTCACGCGGTCCGACCGGGTCTCCGCATCGTCGTCGGTGTCCTCCTCCGCGGAAAGCACCAGATCCTCGAGAAAGCTCGTCAAGGTGGCATCCGACCGCTGCCGGACGTGGATCTCGGCCATGTTCATGACCTCGTTGATCGCATCCCAGCGCTTGGTGCGCGTCTCCTGGTCGGGATAGCACCGAACGATCTCGTCCCCATACCGCACATCGACCAGCAGCCGCTTCACCAGCTCCACAAGGTGCGGGCCGGCCGTGAGGCCGCGCAGGCTGTCGAGCGTGCCCAGAAGCTGCTTGACGGAGGCGACCGATCCCGGAGGAAGCCCCGGGAATTCCGAGCCACGCAGAAACACGTCGGCCAGAGACAGCCGGTGCTCGGCCGCGATGGCCAGGGCCTTCTCCACGCTGGCGACTCCGACCCCGCGCGGCGGCGTGTTGATCACGCGCAGCAGCGAGAGCTCATCGGTCGGGTTCGCCACCAGCCGCAGGTAGGCCAGCACATCGCGCACTTCCTTGCGGTCGAAGAACGACAGCCCCCCGACGAGCAGGTAGGGAACGCCGCGCTGCCGGAGCTGCATCTCGAAGAGGCGCGGCTGCACCTGCGTGCGGAACAGGATCGCGAACTCGCCCAACGAGGACTGGGTTTCGCGCACCCGCTGGATCAGGTCCTCCACCACAAACGAGGCTTCCATCTCCTCGTCAACGGTCTTCATGGTCCGGATGGGAGCGCCGCTGCCGGCCGCCGATCGCAGGCTCTTCTCGTGCCGCGACCCGTTGTTGCGGATTACCGAGTTTGCGCCGGCGAGGATCTCGGCCGTGGACCGGTAGTTCGTTTCAAGGCGCACGACCACGGCCTTGGGGAAGTCCTTGTCGAAGTTCAGGATCTTCGATATGTCGGCACCCCGCCACCCGTAGATCGACTGGTCGTCGTCTCCCACGACGCACACGTTGCGGTGCTTCCCGCCAATCTCCTTCACGATCTCGTACTGCGGGCCGTTGGTGTCCTGGTACTCGTCGATCAGCACATACTGGAAGCGCTTCCGGAACCGCTCCAGCATATCCGCGTCCTGGAGCAGCTTCACCATGTACAGCAGGAGATCGTCGAAGTCCACCACCCCGCTGGCCTTGAGTCCGCGGTCATACCGCTCGTACACGCGGCCGATAACGTCCTCCCAGTCGTCGCTGGACCCGATCAGCTTGTCCGCGGTGACCAGCCGGTTCTTCAGCAGCGAGACCCGCGCCAGGCACACCTTCGGCTGGATCTGCTGCTCGGACACCTGCAGCTGGCGCATGGCCTGCTTGATCGCCACCAGCTGGTCGTCCGCGTCGCAGATGCCGAAGCTCTTTCGCAGGCCCGCCTGGTCCGCGAACTGCCGCAGGGTCCTGGCGCAGAAGGAGTGGAAGGTGCCGACCGTGAGCCCGTCGGATGCCGCGCCCGAGACCAGGTGGCCGATACGCTCCTTCATCTCGCGGGCCGCCTTGTTCGTGAACGTCATCGCCAGGATCGAGCTCGCGGGAACGCCCTTGGCGATCATGTGCGCGATGCGGTGGGTGATCACCCGCGTCTTCCCGGTCCCGGCTCCGGCGAGGACCAGCAGGGGGCCGTGAATGGTCGTGACGGCCTTGAGCTGATCTTCGTTGAGCCCATCCAGCAGTTTGCTATTCGGTTTTACGGCACCGCTCCTTTCAGACACGCCATTCCGCCGGTGTTCCGCGCCCCGGCTGGCCGCCCGGTGGCGCGAAAAGCGTACCCTCTTACAGGACGCCCGCCCGGGTTCCAAGCGAATTCGGGAAGACAGCGGGCTCCGGGCTATAGACGGCCCGATACAGGGTCATTTCCGCTGCTGACTCTGCCCAGGACAGCCGGGACGGAGCCCACCCTCCGGAAGGCGAGCGGCCGCCTGTTCCGGGTCTGAGGGACGATCTCCGTGCCGGCCGTTGACCGGATCAGGCCAAAACAAAAGCCCCCGCGCATCACGCACGCTCGCCCGCGGCGCGTTTGACACCCCCACCGCCCGGGCCCTATAGTATCCAACGGTTTCGGTGCGACAGGTTTTGGATTCCGGAGGTCTTCTCGATGCCGACATACGAGTATGAGTGCACCAAGTGCACCCACCGATTTGAGGTCTTCCAGAGCATTAAGGACGAGCCCCTCAAGCGATGCCCGGAGTGCAAGTGCCGGATCAAGCGGCTGCTGGGCACCGGCGCCGGCATCATCTTCAAGGGCAGCGGGTTCTACCAGACCGACTACCGGAGCGACAGCTACAAGAAGGCTCAGAAGGCGGACGTATCGCCCGCGGCCGCGCCAGCTTCGCCCGCCAAGAGCGAGTCCTCCCCCAAGAAGGCGGATAAGGCGTGAAGATCACCTGCAGTTCCTGCGGCCACGAAAACGACCTCGGCCGCGTGTTCTGCGTGGAGTGCGGCGCCCGCCTCGATTTCTCCAACACGGCGGTCCACCAGATTAACGACCGCCAGCGCGAGTCGTCGCGCATCCGGCCCTCGCGAATCGTCATTCCGGCGATCGTCGTACTCGTGCTCGCGCTGGCCATCCTCGCGGGATGGTCGACCCCGCCGATCGGGGCCCCCGCCGCGGAGGGCGGATCGCAGCGCGTGGAGCAGTCGCTGGCGGCGCTCCGCAGCGGCCTGGTGTCCGCAAACACCTTGGGAGCATCCTTCTCCGAGCCTGAGATCAACAAGTGGCTGGAGGTCCGGTGCCGCCGGCTCAAGCTCCCGGCGGCCAGCATCGACCTGAGCGCGGGACGGGTCATGATCCACCTGGTCCTGTCAGCCGGACCGTACCGCATCGGCTCCGTCACCGTCGGACCATTCCCGTACACCGTCCGCATCTCGGCCACCCCCGACGCCGGGCGCCTCCGGCCGCGGGGCGTCACAGTCGGCCACCTCCCCTGCCCCGGCCCGGCCGGAGCCGCAGTCCGCAGGCTCGCCGCTCCGACGCTCGAGGCGCTGGCCGCCGAGGCCCGGCTGCCCGATCGAATCTCGGAGATCCGGGTGGCGGAGGATCAGGTTGAGATCGTCGGCACCAGGTAGCCTGCTGCTCGCCGCTCTGGCCGCGGCCTCCCTCTGCGCACGCCCCGCGCCGGCGCAGGTCTTCACCAACTTCGCCCAGACGGGCCGGCCGGCGGGCGGGCCCGGGCTGGAGCCCGGTGCGATCTCGATTGCCGGAACCAGCCTGGCACACCGCGCGGCCGTGTCCGACTGGGCCGCCGGAACCGCCGCCCGCCTGGAGCGCGCGATCGGTGACGGCATCCCCGTGCGCGGCCGGTCCTACCGCATCGCGCTGGACGGCTCCCTTCCGGCCGGGCCCGCCGGCATCGCCCGGCAAGCCTACGTCGCCGACGGCGTCTTCGTGCAAGTCCTCTTCGTTCCGGACGTGCGGACGGCGGACCCCGAGGACCTGCTCGAGTCGTTCTGCGCGATGCTGCTGGCCAGCTGGATCCCGGAGGCCGGCGACGGCCGCCAGGCCATCGACCCGCCCGACTACTTCTCCGTCGGCCTCGCCCAGAACCTCCACCCATCCCTGCGCGCCCGGAACCGACGGGTCGTGGCGGGCATCCTGGCCGAGGAGGGGCAGCTGCCGGCATTCGCCCGGATCCTGACCTGGGACAGGCTCCCGCCGGGCCGATGCCGCGAAAAGGCGATCAGCGGCCTCGCGCTCGGCTACATCCTCTCGCAACCCGACTCCGCCGCCCTGCTCCGCCGGATGGCCGGCATCCTCGCCCGCGGCGATCCGGTCTCGGCAGCCTGGATCGCCGATGCCACAGTCGGCCCCGGCGCGGCGAGCCGCCTCGACGCCGACTGGCGCGCCTGGCTGCTCCGGGAGCAGGAGCGCGCGGTCGACGAGCTGGGATCCATCTCGTCGGCGCTCGTGGATCGGCTCCGGCGCGAGCTCGTCATCGCGCCGCTTGAGGCGGGGCTCGAGGACGACCCGGCCGGCGGCGCCGTCTCGCTCGATTCGCTCATCGCCCGGCGCCGCATTCCGGCCGTTCGCGCCCTGGCCGCGGAGCGGTCCCAGCGGATCATGCTCCTCGCGATCGGCAAGGACACGGAATTCGTCGCCGCCGCGGATGCCTACCGACGCTTCTTCAACGGGCTCGCGGCCGGCCGCGCCTCCTTCTTCCTGCGGCAATGGCTCCGGCAGGCCGATGCCGGCGCCGAGGCGCTCGCCATCCGGGTGAAGGCGCGCACCGAGTACGTCACGGCCGCCGAGCACGCGATGGGTCCCACCATCCCCGCCCCCGCGCCACGCGCCGATGCACCGGCTCCCCCGAGCCCCAAGGCGGCAAAGGATTACGTTGACCAGTTCGAGCGCCGCTTCAATAATCCGCCCGAGGGTGCGGAAAGAGCGCCCGGGCCGGCGGGCTCCAAACCGTAGCGGGTGACACATGGCTGACCAGAAGACGCGCAAGACCACGGTGGGCAATATCGACGAGGACGTCCTGCGGTTCACCGTGGGCAAGGACCCCGAGCTCGACCTCGAGCTGGCGGAAGCCGACTGCATCGGCTCCGCGGCCCATGCGACCATGCTCGCCCGCATGCGCCTGCCGAAGCGGCTGTTCAGCGACGCCGAGCGCCGGCGCATCATCCGATCGCTGGTCGGCGTGATCCGGTCGATCCGGAGCGGCCGCTTCCGCATCTCGATGGACGACCAGGACGTTCACATGGCCGTCGAGCGGCTGCTCACCGCCGAGCTTGGCGAGCTCGGCCGCAAGATCCACACCGCCCGGAGCCGGAACGACCAGGTCGCGGTCGATCTCCGGCTCTACGCAAAGGCTCAGCTGCTGGACCTCGTGGACGAGGCGCTCGACCTGGCGGACGCGCTCCTGCGAATGGCCCGCCGACACCAGATGGTTCCAATGGTGGGCCGAACGCACATGCAGCCTGCCATGCCCAGCTCGGTCGGCCTCTGGGCGTCCGCCTTTGCCGAAGGCATCCTGGATGACGTCGTGCTCCTGGTGAACGCCTACGAGCTCAATGACCAGAGCCCGCTCGGATCGGCCGCCAGCTACGGCGTGCCCCTGCCCATCGACCGCGAGCTCACCTCCGCCCTGCTCGGTTTCTCCCGGCCCATCGGCAACGTCCTGCACGCGAACAACGCGCGCGGCAAGATGGAGTCGGTGATCCTGTTTGCCTGCGCACAGGCGATGGTGACCCTGTCGCGCCTCTCTCAGGACCTGATCCTCTTCAGCATGCCGGAGTTCGGCTATTTTTCGCTGCCAGCCGCGTACTGCACCGGCAGCAGCATCATGCCCCAGAAGAAGAACCCGGACGTGCTGGAGCTTATCCGGGCCAAGACCTCGGCCGTCACGTCCGGCGCGTTCGGAGTCATGGACATGCTCCGGGCCCTGCCCAGCGGCTACAACCGCGACCTCCAGGCGGCAAAGGAGCCCTTCATGGAAGGGATCCGGACGACCCGTGCATCCCTGCGCATCCTGGCCAAGCTCGTCGCGGGAATTGAGGTCAACCGGAAGGCGCTCGCCGACGCCTTCGATCCGTCCGTCTTTGCCGCGGATCGGGCGCTTGAGCTGGCGGCGTCCGGCATGCCGTTCCGCGACGCGTACCGCCACGTGAAGGAGCACCTCGCCGAGTTGGAGTGCACCCAGCCGCTGGACGCGATCCGCCGCAAGCGCCACCTCGGCGCGCCAGCCGGACTCGACCTGAAGGACGCGGCGGGTCGCATCCGGGCCGCCCGCGCGTTCAGCCGCGACGAGCGCCGCGCGTTTCACCGCGCCGTATCGCGCCTGCTCGGCGTCGCCTACCCCGGCACGCTCTAGCCGGCGGGCGCGCCCGCCCCGATCAGCGTCGGGCGGCGTCGGCACCCGCGGGCGCAGGCGGGGGCTCGCGCGCTCCGATCAGCGCACGAGCGGCCGCGAACAGCGAGTTCCGGTCGGGCTTCCCGATGTCGTAAGTCAGCCCCCACGCCCCGTGGCGATTGTAGCTGCTGCAGACCGCGAACTGCATGGCGAGATTGCCGCCAAGGTCCCAGTAGCATTCCGCAAGGTTCCTCCGGTACAGGTCGCCCTGCCGGGGATCCGGATCGCCAGGATCCGGTTGCCGATGTTCGCCGTCCTCCCGCCGCCAATGTCGGGTCCGCTCTCGTGTGCTGCAGCTTAGTGGGCACCCCGTGTCGATGCAACGCTCCGCTATGGACAGACCCGCGCGGGGCGATCACAATGTGTACGTACTTCGGTCAGCACACGGCACGTGTGCGTCTCCGACCCGTACGGCCTTCCGTCACCAGGCGATGGCCGGCGGGCGTACGGGTTGCGGCGGAAACGCTTCAGCCTCCCTGTCTTGGAAAGGAGACATTCGTGATAACGCCCGATGAGGCGT
Organism: uncultured Verrucomicrobiota bacterium; assembly: GCA_964431965.1. Lineage (GTDB taxonomy): Bacteria > Verrucomicrobiota > Kiritimatiellia > CAIKKV01 > CAYSLU01 > CAYSLU01. The sequence goes on along the minus strand of CAYSLU010000017.1, from coordinate 37,988 downwards.
GGGAGTTGGTGTGTGCCCATGCACGCCCGCTCCCCGCCATCGACTGCCCGCTCGAGCGCGCGCTGGATTGCGTCCTGGCCGCGCCCGTCGCGGCCGATCGCGACTACCCGCCCACCGACCGCGCCGCCATGGACGGCTATGCCGTCCGCTCGTCCGACACCGTCCAAGCCCCCTCCCGGCTCACCGTTGCCGGCGAGATCGCGGCCGGATCGGCGCCCACCCCGGATGTGGCGCCCGGCCACTGCGTCCGCATCTTCACCGGCGCGTCGGTTCCGTTTGGCGCCGATGCCGTCGTTCGCCAGGAGGACGCCCGGGCCGAAGCCAACCTCGTCACCATCCTCGAACCCGTCACCCCCGGAACCGACATCCTGCGCCGGGGCGAGAACGCGAGAGCGGGCGATGTCCTCATCGCCCCCGGCACGCGCCTGACGCCCGGCACCATCGGCACCTGCGCCGCCACCGGCCACGCCAGCGTATGCGTGTACCGCCGCCCTTCGGTTCACGTCCTGACCACCGGCGCCGAGCTGCGCGCGACCGGCGACTCCGTCGCACCGCACCAGATCCGCGATTCAAACGGCCCCATGATCGAGGCCGCACTGGCCGCCGCCGGGATCGCGGGCATCCGGCTCAGCCGGCTGCCCGACGAGCCCGGCCGAATCGCCGATGCCGTCCGCGACGCGCTCGAGTCGGCCGATGTCGTAATCACCATCGGCGGCGTGTCGGCCGGCCGCTACGACTATGTCCCCGACTGCATCGCGCAGGCCGGCGGTGTCATCCGCTTCCACCAGGTGGCCATCCGCCCGGGCAAGCCACTGGTGTTCGCGACCACCAGCAGCGGCCAGTTGATCTGGGGCCTGCCGGGAAACCCGGTGAGCGCCATGGTGACATTCCACGAGTTCGTCCGCCCCTCGCTTCTCATGCTGGCCGGCATGCCGCCCTCGGCCAGCCGCCGCTCGCTCCGGTTGCCGCTCCGAGAGGCGGTCCGCGCCAAGGGCAAGCTCCGGACGCACGTGCCGGCCCGGCTCCTCTCGGATGACTCCGGCGTGGGCGTAGCCCCGGTCCGCAGCGCGGGCAGCGCCGACTTCGTCGCGCTCGGGCAAGCCGACGGCGCCATCGTCCTGCCCGAGGGCGTCGGCGGCCTTGAGGCTGGCGCGCCCGTCGGCTATCACCCGTGGGGAGATGCACTGTGATCGCCCCCTCCGGCGCCCGGCCCAAGCCCGCGCTCTCGCTCCGCATATCCGTGACGGACCGGTGCCAGCTGCGCTGCCGCTACTGCATGCCGGAGGACGGGGTGACACGGCTCAGCCGGAGCGACATCCTCCGCTACGAGGAGATCGCCTTCCTCGTCCGGTGCCTCCAGCGCGAGTGGACGATCCGCAAGGCTCGGATCAGCGGCGGCGAACCGCTCGTGCGCACCGATGTCGACCGCCTGGTGCGACTGCTCGCCGGCCTCGACATACCCGACCTCGCGCTTACGACCAATGCCCAGTCGCTCGCCGGGCAGGCGCCCGCCCTCGCCCGCGCCGGGCTGCGCCGGATCAATGTGAGCCTCGACACCCTCTCGCCCGAGACGTTCCGCTGGCTCTCGCGCGGCGGCGACCTGGCGCGCACGCTGGCCGGCATCGACGGAGCGCTGGCGAGCGGGTTCAGCCCGCTCAAGCTCAACATGATCGTCATGCGCGGCATCAACGACACGGAGGTCGTCGATGTCCTCCGGTTCGCCCTCCAGCGGGGATGCGAGTTACGCTTTCTGGAGCTGATGCCCATGGGAGCGGCCAAGCCGGAGTTCGACCAGCGGTTCGTCCCGTGGACCGAGACCCGCGACCGGCTCGCCCGCGTGTTAGCGCTGAATCCGCTCCCCGAGGAGCCTGCGTCGTCCGCCCGCCGGTTCGCGGTTGAGTGCCCCGATGGATCGCGCGGAGCCGTAGGTTTCATCACGCCGTGGAGCGCGCCGTTCTGCTCCGGCTGCAACCGGCTGCGCATCACTGCGGACGGGCGGATCTTCGGATGCCTCGCCAGCGCCGATGGCGTATCCGTCCGATCCGCGCTAAGGGCCGGCGACGGCGACGGAGTGCTCCAGGCGGTCCGCGAGGCGCTCGGAGCGAAGGGCGGCAGAACGCGCTTTGCGCACGACCGCGTCATGGCCTGCACCGGCGGATGAGGATACCCATGAAGAAGCCCAGACGACTCACGCATATGACGCCCGCCGGAGCCGCGCGCATGGTGGATGTCGGCGCGAAGCGCGGGACCGGCCGCACAGCGCGAGCCGAGGCCATCGTCCGCGTCGGCCGCCGCATCGCCGACCTCCTGGAGGAGCGCGGCGGAATCGCCAAGGGCAACGTCATCGAGACCGCCCGCGTGGCCGGCATCATGGCCGCCAAGCGGACCTCGGATCTGATCCCGATGTGCCACCCCCTGCCCCTGGACGTCGTCGCGATCCGGATCTCTGTGAGCGGCGACTGCGTCCGCATCGAATCGCACGCCGCCTGCCGTGGCGTGACGGGCGTCGAGATGGAAGCGCTCGTCGCCGCGGCGACCGCAGCGCTGACCGTCTACGACATGTGCAAGTCAGCGGACAAGGGCATCGTCATCGAGCGCGTCCGACTCCTCGAAAAGACCGGCGGCAAGTCCGGGCGCTGGCTGGCCCCGGGCGCACGCCCCAGCGCCAAGCCGGAGAGCGCGTAACCATGAGTCGCATCGAAGCCATCTGCATCAGCCGCGCCAAGGGCGAGAGGAAGACACCCGTCGAGGTGGCGCGCCTGGTGGCCAACCACGGCATCGAAGGTGATGCCCACGCTGGCCCGTGGCACCGCCAGGTCAGTATCCTGGAAGCCGGCGCCGTGGACGGCATGCGCGCGAAGGGGCTGCCCGATCTCAAGGCCGGCGACTTCGCGGAGAACCTCGTGCTGTCCGGCATCGAGCTCGGCGAAATCGGCTTGGGCAGCCGCCTGAAGATCGGGCCGGACGCCGAGCTCACCATCACGCAGATCGGCAAGACCTGCCACAGCCGGTGCGCCATCTATGACCAGACGGGCGACTGCATCATGCCCCGGCTCGGCCTTTTCGCGCGCGTGCTGGCCGGCGGCTCGATCCGGCCCGGCGGCGCGGTTAGCGTCGTGGCGAGGGTGCCCCGCGAGACCATCCAGGCCGTCGTGCTGACGATCAGCGACCGCTGCTCGCGCGGCGAGGCGGTGGATACGGCCGGCCCAGCCGTGACGGCCCGGCTCCGCGATGCGCTGGGCGCGCACGTCTATGCGACCGGGATCGTCCCCGACGAGCAGGTCGTGATCGAGGAGCGGCTCCGGCACTACAGCGACGGCCATTCGATCGACCTCGTCCTGGCGGTCGGCGGCACCGGCTTTGCCCCGCGCGATGTCACGCCGGAAGCCGTCGCCGCCGTCATCGAGCGTCCGACCCCGGGCCTGGACGAAGCTATGCGCGCGGCGTCCACGCCGAAGACCCCGTACGCCATGCTTTCGCGGGCCCGCTCCGGTATCCGGTCATCGACGCTGATCGTGAGCCTGCCCGGCTCCGAGCGGGCCGCCGTCGAGAACCTCGACGCCATCCTGCCCGCCCTCGACCACGGCCTCCGCAAACTCCGCGGCGATCCGAGCGACTGCGGGCGGCCGGAGGCCGCAAGTCGTGGGTAGTGCCCTGTCAGAGTCCGTCATTCTGAGCGGAGCGAAGAATCTCGGTCGACGACGAACGCCAGAGATCCTTCGCTTTGCTCAGGATGACGGGGCGTTCCGCGTGCGCGCCATGCACCGCCCCACCAGCGTGCCTCGTCCCGCGCGTCCGACAGGGTGGCCCGCGACCTCCGGGCGCGGGCGGGTCGCAATCTGAAGGACCTATGACACTCCACCGCACCACGCTCCCCGTCTTCGGCATCTGCGGCTACAGCGGCTCCGGCAAGACCACGCTCATCGAGGCGCTCCTGCCCACCCTCATCGCCCGCGGCCTGCGCGTCGCCGTGCTCAAGCACGACTGCCATGGCCTCGACGTGGACCGCAAGGGGAAGGACTCCGACCGCTTCTTCCGCGCCGGTGCCAACGTCCTGGCCCAGGGCCCCGGCGAGAGCTTCATGCGCGTCCGCGAGCCGGACGGCATCCGCTTGGAAATCGAACTGGCGCGCCTTTGCGAACGCCATGACCTGGTGCTGGTGGAAGGACACAAGACCTCGCGCATCCCGAACAAGCTCTGGCTGCTCGGCGAAGGCGAGACCGCGCCGCCGACCGAGGCGGGTCGCATCGCCCGTGTCCTGCCCCGGACCGGCGAGCGAGCACATGAAGCGCTTGCGTGGATCGACTCGGTCCTTCCGCGGCTCTGGCGTCGAACGCCCGTCTATGCCGGGATCCTGATCGGCGGCCGCGCCAGTCGGATGGGTCGTCCGAAGCACCTGATCGCCCGCCGCGGCCGCACGTGGCTGGAGGAAATCGTGGCCGCCGTGTCGCCCGGCGGCGACCGGGTCGTCCTGCTCGGTCGCGCCTCAGTGCCGCCATCGCTCCGCGAGTTGCCGCTCCTGCCCGACGCCCCGGGTGTGGAAGGCCCACTCGCTGGCATTCTCGCCGCCATGCGATGGAACCCGACGGCTTCGTGGCTCATCGCCGCCTGCGACATGCCCTTCGTCACCCCCGCCGCCGTCCGCTGGCTCCTCTCCACCCGCCGCCCTGGCGCCTGGGCCACGCTTCCCCGCCTGACCGAATCGTCCGGCGTAGAACCGCTCCTGGCCCACTACGACTTCCGCGCCCGCCATCTCCTCGAACCCTGCCGCGGCCCATCTGAACTGGCGCATTCGAACCAATGCCTCACGCCGCTAATCCCGCCGCGCCTTGCGCCTGCCTGGCGGAACATCAACACGCCGGCAGAGCTCGCCGCATCGGCTGATTCACCGCGGAGACGCTGAGGTCGCGGAGGCCGGAGTTACATAGCCGGGGGTCAGCATAGCTGGGGGTCAGGGCTCGTCATTCGCCAATCTCTCACGATCATCCAGCTTTGAACGCTCAATATTGAAGGGCGGATGGAGACGGTTCATTCGATCGGGAACTCAGGAATACAGGAATGCGTGTCCTCGTAGCCGCGCCCGTGAGGGCGTGGCGTTCGTCCAGAGCCACGCGCCTATCGCGCGGCATGATCGGAGCGGCCCGCCTCGGCGAGGCGGCCCTACCACCGGAGGCGGATCTCCAACGTACTGACGCGCCCCTGACCTGCCGTTCCGAGTCCGCGACGGAACGGGGCGAAACGCGGCGCGGCTTGGGTCGGGTGAGTCCGAGAACCTCCAAACGGCGGTGCGGCAGATTGCCCCGGATGCAAGGCGCCGGAGGCGGCACAATACTCTTGTATGTGCCGTCCTCCGGCAACGCCGCAGACGGGGCGAGATGCCGCACCGCCGTTTGGCCCAAGCCGTGGCGCTGACTCATCGCGCGGCACGATTACGAGTAGGAGTACGAGTAAGACAGGGAGCACGAGGACGGGGGCTACGCGACGATGCGGCCGGGGTGGGTATAGGCGGAGAGTTGGGACTCGCGCAGGAAACCGCATAGCGTGATGCCGAGGCGATCGGCGGCCTCGATGGCCGCCGCCGTCGGCGCGCCGATGGCGGCAATCACGGGGATGCGCGCACGGGCCACTTTCGCGATCAGCTCCAGGCTCGTGCGGCCGGATAGGAACACGGCCAGCCCGGACATGGACAGACTCTGCATGACCGCGCTGCCGATCAGCTTATCCAGAGCGTTGTGCCGGCCCACGTCTTCGCGCAAGCCCAGCACCCGGCCCGCCGGATCAAACAGCGCCGACGCGTGCGCGCTGCCGGTCAGCCCGAACAGCTTCTGTGCGCCGCGCACCTCGGCGGCCACACGGAAGACTGACTCGAGCGGTACACGCAGATCGGACTCGATCCGGCCCAGCGACTTCACCAGCCCCTCGATATCATCCCGCCCGCACAGCCCGCACGACGACGTGATCAGCAGCGAGCGCGTCGGCTTCCCCCCTGGCGATCTTGTCCGCACATTGATCACGTCGGGCGAGTCCGGACACTGCTCCAGCATCAGGATATCGTCCACCCCGCCGATCAGGCCCTCGGTGAACAGGAAGCCCACGACCAGATCGCGATCCGCGCCGGGCGTGCGCAGCAGGGCATAGGACGCCTCGTCCACGCGCACGGTCAGCGGCCGCTCGTCGATCACCACGTCCGGACGCCTATGCCCGGCCGGGTGTGCGCGATCGAACTTCACGACATCCGTCTGCCGCACCCCTTCCGGGAGGGTTCCGCCGGACGGCGCGTTCATCTCACCAGGCCTCGGGAAATGCGGCATTGGTGAACATGGCCTCTACCTTCGCTTTGTGCCGCCGCTCGACCTCGGCCAGCCGCAGGAGCAGCTCGCGCTCGGGCGACTCCGGGTAGAGCCCGGCCCAGTTCTCATAGAACTCGACGGCGCTCTTCTCCTTCCGGGCGGCGAGCAGGAATGCGTCGGTCGGGGACATGTCCGGCGTGAAGTCGGGCGTGCCCAAGCTCTCCGCCAGCGAGCCGCCGGAGGTGGTGCCCACAGGCAGCGCGCGGGTGCCGCTCCGGAATTCCTCGATGAGCACCTTGTGCTCGAACTCATCGCGCATCAGCTCCGTGAGCGCATCGCGCGTCACAGCGTCGGAGACGCGATCAGCCGCCCGGCGGTAGAAGGCGGCGGCTGACTCCTCGTTCGCGATGGCCCGGTCGAGGATAACGGTCATGTCGAACGAGGCCGGCTTCTGCGCCGACGCGCGCGCGGCCACGATCCCGTTCAGCCGCCGGAACACGGCGCCGGCGTCAACCGGGCGGCCGAACATCGCGTCCACGCCCAGCATCTCGGCCGACTCGAAGGTGCGGCCCCAGTCCGCCCGGTCGATCGATGCGACGAGCACGACCGCGGCGCCCGCCTGCCGGGCGGACGCGGCGCCCTGGAGGGCCTGCCCCATCCCGGCCGCGTCGGTCGCGAGCACAACGGCATCGACGTCACGCCCCACCCCACGGGCCACCGCCCAGCCGGCAGCACCCGCCGCCCCTTCGATGGCGCCGCGGACGTCCCCCACGCTATCGACCACGAGAACTGTCTTCATGCGTTCGATCTCCCCTTCCTGCGACCGGCAGAGCGCTTGTCATTCCGAACGGAGCGAGGAATCTCATGCCAACCGCACGGCCAGAGATCCTTCGCGCTGCTCGGGATCACCCAGCCGTCGCCCACTTCCCATACGGCGCATCACGCGCGCTCGACCTTCGCGGCGCAGCACTTGTACTCCGCCGTGCGCGTAATGTTGTCGAAGGCGTCGTTCGTCAGGCGGTTTGTCGCGCTCTCGACGAAATGGAACGGCATCCACAGCCCGCCGGGGCGGACCTTCTCGCCCAGGTGGACGCGCACGACAAGCGATCCCCGGCGCGTGGTGATTCGGGCCATCCCTCCGTCCACGATGCCCAGGCGCTCCCCGTCCTCGCGGTGCAGTTCGACGAAGTTCTCGTCCTGCCGCTGCGCGATGGACTCGCTCTTCCGCGTCATGTTGCCGACGTTGTAATGGTAGAGTGTGCGGCCCGTGGACATCATGAACGGGTAGTCGGCGTCCGGCACCTCGGCGGGCGGGCGGAACCGGATTGCGTGCATCAGGCCCTTGCCGCGCGTGAAGCGGCCTTGGTGCAGGTACGGCGTGCCGAGGTGGTCCTTCGTCGGGCACGGCCACTGCAGGCCAAGCGCGTCGATGCGCTCATAGGACATCCCGCCGTAGCTCGGCGCGAGCGAGGCCACCTCGTCGAAGATCTCCGACGCGCCGGCATACCGCATGGGGTAGCCCATCGCCGCCGAGACGTCGCAGATGATCTGCCAGTCCGCGCGCGCCTCGCCGGGCGGCTCGACCGCCTTGCGCACGCGCTGCACGCGGCGCTCGGTGTTGGTGAAGGTACCGTCCTTCTCGGCGAAGCACGTCGCCGGCAGGACCACGTCAGCCAGCTTGGCCGTCTCCGTCATGAAGATCTCCTGCACCACCAGGAACTCCAGCTTCTTCAGGCTCGCGACGACCTTGTCCGTATTGGGCTCGCTGAGGACGGGGTCCTCCCCGAGCACGTAGAAGGCCTTGAGCACGCCCTCGCCGGCCTCCTCGATGAAGTCGGTCACGCGTCCGCCAGGGTTGGTCGGCAGATCGACGCCCCACGCCTTGGCAAACTTGGCGCGGATCGCCTCGTCGGCGACCTTCTGGTAGCCGGGGAGGACGGAGTGGATCGCGCCCATGTCGCAGGCGCCCTGGACGTTGTTCTGACCCCGGATGGGGTTGATCCCCGAGGACTCCTTGCCGATCTGGCCGCAGAGCATCGCGAAGTTGGCCAGGTTCTGTACGTTCTCGGTTCCGCACGTGTGCTCGGTGATGCCCAGAGTGTAGAAGATCGCGGACGGCGTTCCCGCCGCATACCACTCGGCCGCGCGGCGGATCAGGTCGGCATCGACGCCGCACACCTCGGCCGCCTTCTCGACGGTGTACTCCCGGAGGTTCTCGCGCAGCGCGTCGAACTGCTCGCAGCGGGCGGCGACGAACGCCTGGTCGTGCAGTCCCTTGGCCAGGACGTGGCTCATCATCGCGTTGACGAGCATGTTGTCCGTCCCGGGCCGGTGCTTGATGTGGATGTGCGCCCGCTGCGCGATCCACGTTTCCCGCGGGTCGCACACGATCAGCCGCGCCCCGTTACGCATGGCCTTCTTCATCTCCAGGCCGACGATCGGGTGGGCCTCGGTCGGGTTCGCCCCGATGACGAACATCGTCTGGACGTTCTTGATCTCGCCGATCGAGTTCGTCATGGCGCCGGAGCCGAGCGACATGGCCAGCCCGGCCACGGTCGGGGCGTGGCAGGTCGTGGCGCACTGGTCGATGTTGTTCGTCCGGCCCGCCGCGCGGGCCAGCTTCTGCATCAGGTAGTTCTCTTCGTTCGTGCAGCGCGCGGAGCTGAGGAACGCCACGCCTGCGGGGCCGTACGCGTCGCGGGCCGCCGCCATGCCCTTCCCCGCCCTCTCGATCGCCTCCGCCCAGGTGGCCACGCGGAACGTGCCGTTCTCCTTGATCAGAGGCTTCGTCAGTCGCTCGGGGGAATGCACGAAGTCGAAGGCGAAGTGCCCCTTGACGCACAGGTTGCCGTCGTTGATCCCCATGCCGGGCTCGGTCGTCACACGCACGATGCGGTTCGTCTTCGGGTTGACGTTGAACTCGAACGAGCATCCGACGCCACAGTAGGTGCACGTGGTCGGGACCTTCCTCAGGTCCTTGGCCCGGCCCCGCCCCGCGCCGGCCTTCTCGCGCATGGCGCCAGTCGGGCACACGCGGATGCACCCCCCGCACAACTCGCAGTCGGACTCGTGAAGCGGCCGGCCGTGCGCCGTATTGACCTTCATGGTGATGCCGCGCCCGTCAAATGTAAGCGCAGACGAGCACTGAACCTCGCTGCAGTAGCGCACGCAGCGGCCGCAGCGGATGCACTTCTCGACGTCGTGCTCGATGCCGCGGTTCGCGGTCGTGTAGTTGATCAGCGTCGCCGGCGAGTGCTGATAGGTCCCGTACTCGCACTCGCGGGCGCCGTAGCGGTAGGACAGGTCCTGCAACGCGCAGTCGCCGTCGGCGTCGCACGTCGTGCAGGCCACGCGGTGCTCGCTCAGGAGCAGCTCGAGTATGCTCTTGCGGCGCGCGGACAGCTCGGCGGACTCGGTGATGACCTGCAGTCCTTCCCGCACCAGCGTGGTGCAGGACAGCGTCGGCGGGGCGCTCTCCGCGCCCAGGTGGACCTGGCACAGCCGGCAGGCGCCCGCCGGCTTCAGGCGCGGGTCGTGACACAGGCGCGGAATGTCGATGCCGGCTGCCACAGCGGCGTCCAGCACCGACTGCCCCTCGCGGGCCTCGATCATCCGTCCATCGATGGTCAGTCGGACCATGGCGTTTGCTCTCCTCTAGCTCCGAACCACCGCGGCGGCGGGACACACGTCAAAGCACGCCCCGCACTTCACGCAGAGCGCGGCCTGGATCTCGAACGGGCGCCCGACCTTCCCGCTCTGGCGGTCCGCGTCGGTGGCGCGCGCCGGATGCTTGCCCGGCTGTCCGGTGATGCACGTGGCCGGGCACTTCCGCGCGCAGCGCCCGCAGAGCACGCACCGGTCGGCGTCGATGCGGAACGCGATCAGGTCGCGGCAGGCGTGCGCAGGGCACCGCTTGTCCACGACGTGCGACTCGTATTCCGCGCGGAAGTGGCGGAGCGTTGTCAGCACGGGGTTGGGCGCCGTCTGCCCCAGGCCGCACAGCGAGTTCTTCTTAACCTGCAGCGCCAGCGCCTCGAGCTTCGGGATGTCCCCCGGCTCGCCCTTCCCCGCGCAGATCCGCTGCAGGATCTCGTGCATGCGCGTCGTGCCGATGCGGCACGGCGGGCACTTCCCGCACGACTCCTTGGCGCAGAACTCCATGAAGTACCGCGCCAGTTCGACCATGCAGGTGTCCTCATCGAGGATGATGAGGCCGCCGGAGCCCATGATGGCGCCGACCTCCTTCACCGTCTCGTAGTCGATCGGCATGTCGAGGTACTGGGCCGGCACGCAGCCGCCCGACGGGCCGCCCATCTGGGCCGCCTTGAACGCGCCGCCGTCCGGGATGCCGCCTCCGATGTCGTACACGAGCTGGCGCATCGAGATGCCGATCGGCACCTCCACCAGCCCGGTGTTCCGCACCTTGCCGGCCAGGGCGAAGATCTTGGTGCCCGCGCTCGTGCCCGTGCCGAGCTTCGCGTAGGCCGCGCCGCCGAAGCGCAGGATCGCCGGCACGTTGGCCAGCGTCTCGACGTTGTTGATGTTCGTGGGCTTGCCCCAGAGCCCGCTCTCGGCCGGGAACGGAGGCCGCGGCCGCGGCTGGCCGCGCCGGCCCTCGATCGAGGCCATCAGCGCCGTCTCCTCCCCGCAGACGAACGCGCCCGCGCCGGCCTTGATTTTCAGGTCGAACGACAGGCCCGTTCCCAGGACGTTCTCGCCCAGCAGGCCGCGCTTCCCGGCCTCGGCGATCGCAATCTTCAGGTGTTCGATGGCGATCGGATACTCGGCCCGCACGTAGACATACCCGTGCCGCGCGCCGATCGCGTACGCCGCGATCAGCATGCCCTCGATCACGGCGTGCGGGTCGCCCTCCACCACCGCCCGGTCCATGAACGCGCCGGGGTCTCCCTCGTCCGCATTGCAGACCAGGTACTTGACCTCGCCCGCCGCCGCCCGGGCCGAAGCCCATTTCCGGCCGCACGGAAAGCCCGCGCCTCCGCGGCCCCGCAGCCCGGACGCGGTCATCTCGTCGATGATCTCCTGCGGGGTCCGCTCCGTGAGCGTCCGCTCGAGCATCTCGTACGCCCCGGCCGCCAGGGCCGCATCCAGGTCCGTCGGATCGATCCGGCCGCAGCGCTCCAGCACGAGCGGCCGCTGCTTCGCAAAGAAGGGGTTGTCCGCGCGCTTCGCGATCGGGCCGCCCGGCCCCTGGTAGCAGAGCCGGTCCACCACGCCGCCGCCGACGAGCGTCGTGCGAACGATCTCGGGGACGTCCTCCGGTTTCGCGCCCAGGTAGAGGATGCCCTCCGGGTCGATGCTGATCACCGGGGCGCCGGCACAGATGCCCTGGCAGCCGGTCTTGACGAGCGCGACCTCTCGCTCCAGGCCCGCGGTCGCCAGCTCCTTCTCGAAGGCCGCGTGCACGCTGAGCGCGCCGAGCGCGCGGCATCCCGTGGAACAGATGCGCACCGCCCGCCGCGGCGCGCGGTCCCGCGCCGCGTCGCGGTCCGCGCGGAGCCGTTCAATCTGGGGCGTGATCGGGGGCATGACGGAAGTCCCTTCAGTTGGCGGCGGCGCCGGCCGGATCGGCCTCGGTGAACGCCTTCAGAATCGTGACCGCCTTGTCCGCGGTCAGGTTCCCGTAGTACTGGCTGTCCATCAGCATCACCGGCGAGAGGAAGCACGTCCCGAGGCACGCCACGGTCTCAAGCGAGAAGCGCATGTCGGGAGTCGTTTCCCCGTCCCCGACGCCCAGGTGCCCGACCACCGCCTCCATCACGCGGGGTGCGCCCCGCACGTGACACGCCGTGCCGCGGCAAACCCGGACCGTGTGCCGGCCGTGCGGCTCCAGATGGAACTGCGAGTAGAACGTGGCGACGCCGTAGAGCGTGGCCACCGGCACCCGGGCGAGCCGGGCAAACTCGTCCATCGCCGGCCGCGGCAGATAGCCGTAGTGCTCCTGCACGTCCTGCAGCACGCCGATGATGTCGCCTTCCTCGAACGGGGTGTGCCCCGCGAGGATCTCCGCCACCCGCGTCAGATCGACGGACGGCGCTTCCGCTGCCTTCACGCTCATGCCTGCGCTCCCGGGATCAACCGCCTGCCTCGCCCCGGCGGCGCGCGAACCGGCTTCACGCCCGCCGCACGTTCCAAATTCGCAAAAAAGTATCCACTACCACGTTGTGGTTGTCCAGCGTGCAGCACGCGCCCGTGACGCGGCAGTGACGGGCTGGTCGGAACGGCGGGGACCGCCGTCTCCAAGGCGCGGACGATGGCCTTTTGGAGCCGGCCGTCCCCGGCCGGTCCGGACTGCTGCCCACCTTCACGTCACTGGCCCATTGCGCAACAGGGATCCTCAACGGCGCTTACGCGCGCCTACTACGAAGCAGCGGATCTGTTACCGGGCGGCGTTTGTAGTAGCGGCGCACGAGCCGCGTCCCCCTTCGAGACCGGCTATCTCCGGCCGCGACGGCTCTTCTTTGACTTGGCGGACTTCGCAGCCTGGGGCCGGCGCGCCTTCGCAGCAGTCGGCTTCTTCTTCGCAGCCGGCTTCTTCCCCTTGGCCGCAGCCGGCTTCCGCGACGGAGCGGGCGCCGGGCGCGGCTGAAGGGCGATCATGGGATTCGCGGCGGAAACCGTGACCGTCGCCGTCGATTCGGCCAGCTCGGTCTCCAGGGCACGGACCGTTCCATCGAAGGACGCCTTGCTGCCCGGCTTGATCTCCTTCACGTCGGTCGGCAGGCCGATCCGGTCCAGGATCGCAATGAACGGCTCGGGGTCCAGTTCCTCCACGTTCACCATGGTCTTCGGATCCCAGACGCCCTGCGCGACCAGCATGGCGGCGGCCACCGGCGGCACGCCCGCCGTGTAGCTGATGCCCTGCGACTCGACCTCCTCGTAGCAGGCGTGGTGATCGGAAACCTGGTAGATGAGCACCTCGCGCCGCTTCCCGTTCTTCCAGCCCTTGCAGAAGTTGCCGATGCACGTCTTGCCCGTGTACCCCGGCGCCAGCGTCTTGGGATCCGGCAGCAATGCCTTCACTACCTTCAGCGGCACCACCTCCTGGCCGGTGGTCAGCGTCACCGGCAGGTGCGAAAGGAACCCCAGCGTGCGGAGCACCGTAAACACGTTGATGTAGTGATCGCCGAAGCCCATCCAGAACCGGATGCTGTTCGCGTCGATGTTCTTCGAGAGCGAGTGCAGCTCGTCGTGGCCGTTCAGGTAGATCGGGCACGGGCCGACCACCGGGAAGTCGTACACGCGCTTGACCGAGTGGGTCGGGTACTCCTTCCACTGCCGGTCGATCCAGGTCCAGACCTTGATGAACTCGCGAAAGTTGATCTCCGGGTCGAAGTTCGTGGCGAAGTACCGGCCGTGCCGCCCGGCGTTGACGTCCATGATGTCGATCGTGTCGATCGTGTCCAAATAGCGCTTCGCCGCCAGCGCGCAGTAGGCGTTGACCACGCCCGGGTCGAAGCCCACGCCCAGGATGGCGGTCAGCCCCTTCGCGGCGCAGCGGTCCTTCCGCTTCCACTCGTAGTTCGCGTACCACGGAGGCGTCTCGCACACCTTGTCCGGCTCCTCGTGGATCGCCGTGTCCAGGTAGACCGCGCCGGTCTCCAGGCACGCTTCCAGGACGGACATGTTGACGAACGCGTTGCCGAGGTTGATGACGATCTCGGAATTCGTCTCGCGGATCAGCCGCACGGTGGCCGGGATGTCGAGCGCGTCGATCTGCCGGGAGTAGAGCTTCTTCGACGGGTCCTTCAGATGGTTTTTGCGCCGGACGCTCTCGATGATCTCGTCGCACTTGGCCTGCGTGCGGGAGGCGATACAGATATCGCCCAGCACGTCGTTGTTCATGGCCGCCTTGTGCGCCGTCACATGCGCCACGCCGCCCGCCCCGATGATCAACACTTTCTTCTTCATGGTTGTGCCTTTCTCCTACGACAAGCTCGCCCGGTAGTCCTCGTATCCGAAGCGCCGGACCGTCTCCAGCGTCCCATCCAGCCGCCGCACGCAGATCGACGGCATCGGCAGCCCGTTGAACCAGTTCTTCTTGACCATCGTGTAGCCCGCCGCGTCCGCGATCCGCACCACCCGCCCGGGCTTCAGCCGGGCCTTCAGGCTGTACGAGCCGAACACGTCCCCCGCCAGGCACGAGCGTCCCGCAATCGTCACCTTGTAACGTCCGGCACCGGGCGAGGCGATCCGCGGGCTGGTGCGGTAGAGCAGATGATCCAGCATGTGGGCCTCGGTCGATGCGTCAACGACGGCGACATCGACCTCGTTGCGAACGACGTCGAGCACGGTCGTGACGAGTTCGGCCGCCCCCGTGATCGCTGCCTCTCCGGGCTCCAGGTACAGCTGCACGCCGAACCGATCGGCGAACGCCTTCAGCTTCGCGCAGAACGCGTCCAGGGGATACTCGGGCTTCGTGAAGAAGATCCCGCCGCCCAGGCTGACCCAGTCCAACCGCTCGAGCAGATCCCCGTACTCCCGCCCGATCCGGTCCAGGCTCTTCTCGAACGCAGGGAAGTCGTCGTTCTCGCAGTTGAAGTGGAACATGAGCCCGCTGACGAGGCGGGCCGCCTGGCGGAGCGCCGCCCCGTCGCGCACGCCGAGGCGGCAGTACCGCCGCGCCGGGTCCGCGAGGTCGAAGTGCGAGTGGCTGAAGCCGGGGTTTACGCGGACGCCGACCGGCATGCCGCGGACCTCGCGGGCAAACGCCCGGAGCTGGGACAGCGAATTGAAGATGATCTTGTCCGCGTACCGCCGGACCTCGCGCACGTCCTCGCGCGAAAACCCCACGCTGTAGGCGTGGACTTCCTTCCCGAACTTCTCGCGGCCCAGGCGCGCCTCGTACACGCCGCTGCTGGTCGTCCCGTCCAGGTACCGCTTCATCAGGTCGAACACGCACCACGTGGAAAAGCACTTCAGCGCAAGTACGGACTTCGCCCCGGACGCCTCGCGCACGCGGCGGATGATCTCGAGATTCCGCCGCAGCCGCTTCTCGTCGATCAGGTAGTACGGTGTCTTCAATCGCGCCATGTGCCCTCTCCCTCGCCGACCGCGCGGACATTCGTACACGATTCCGAAACCCCGGTGCAACACCATTCCCCGCGTCGCCGCTGTTTTGAGTCGCCTTGTCGGGATCCTTCCGGCCATAGCGGGGGACATTTGATTGACGCTGACGAGGGAAGACGGATTCAATCAGGAACTCAAGGAAGGCAGGAAATGTGGATGGTGAAGGCAACGGACGGCCGGACAAGGAGCTGACGGCGGATTGCATCCGCGCGGCCAGCGCGGTTCCCCGCCCTTGCTTCCGGCTCACAGTTTCATATCCTGACCTCCTGTAGGGGACTTGCACCCCATAAGCTCACGCCCATGCGGGGCGTACACAAGGCACACCAGCCTATCGCCGCTCGCGCGGCTCAGGCAGGTTTGCGACGTTCTGCCCGAGGAAGAAGCGATGAATGTGGGACGAAATGACCCCTGCCCGTGCGGCAGCGGCAAGAAGTTCAAGAAGTGCTGCGCCGCCAAGAGGGAGACGGCTGCATCCGGTTTGAAGGCGGCCATCCGAATGAAAGGCGGGGTTTCCTTTGATCCCGCCGTCGACGCGTACCGCGCCATCGTTCATTCGTGGGACAATGCCGAGTGCACCGGAGAACCCCAGGAATGGCAATCGGCCGAGACCTTCCCATCTGAAGACGCCGCGATGGACTTCTATAAGGTCAACATCCGACCGGGCCTTGAACGGCTCATGGCGGAGGCATCGCGGAAGGTGAAAGACGGCGCCTTTGTGCACCGGCGGTTGGAATGAACCGGCAAGGAAGATTCGGATGCAGAAGCGGGTCGCGGGGAGTGATTGGCTCCCCGCTCCCACATCACCGGACGTGCGGGTCCGCATCCGGCGATTCATGCCTGCGTACGTGCTGATGACGAGCCGTGACTGACTCGCGCGGAGCTTCGGAGGCGGACGGGCCGCGGGGGGAGAGTGCAGGACGAAGGCGTATGGCGGCATCGAGAGGAATGATGCTTGGACATCAAGCAACATGATGCTACTATGCCGTCATGAGAACGACGTTGACTATAGACGATGATGTCCTAGACCGGGCAAGGTCGCTTGCCGGCCGACTGCGTAGTCCGTTCCGATGTGTGGTGAATGAGGCGCTCCGCGCCGGCCTGAAGGTTGTGGAGGAGCCGGCGCGCTCCCGAGCGTATCAGACCCAGCCCCACAAACTGGGACTGAAGGCGGGCAGAAATCTGGACAACATCCAGGAGTTGATCGCGCAGGTCGAGGGTGAGGCGCACCGGTGATCCTGGTGGATGCAAACATCCTGCTGTATGCGGAGGACCAACTCAGTCCGCATCATGTCAAAGCGCGCACATGGTGGGACGACGCCCTCTCGGGGAGTTCCCCCGTGTGTCTCTGCTGGACGGTCCTTGGCGCGTTCCTTCGCATCGGCACGAACCCGCGCGTCTTCGAGCATCCGCTCTCTCTCGATCAGGCGATGACACGCGTCCAGAGCTGGCTGGATCAGCCATGTACGCGAGTTGTGAATCCGACCGCGCGACACTGGACCGTTTTCGAGCAATTGCTTCGAGAGGGGCAGGCGGTCGCAAACCTTGTGACAGACGCCCACCTGGCCGCTCTGGCACTCGAACACGGGTGCGAGATCATCTCCACCGATTCCGACTTTTCGCGCTTCCCTGGCATCCGGTGGCGCAACCCGCTGGGCTGAGAGAAACCAAGGGCATTCGGGGCATTCGGGGTCAGGGCTCGCCATTCGCCATTTGTATGTTGGGGGTCCAAGCGATGGGGGGGCCCGTCTCAACAAGCGATTGCGCCCTGACCCCTAGCGGTGTGCGGTTCGATATTCAGAGGTCAGTCTTTTCGCTTGAGCGCCCGCCGGAGCGCCCCATACTCCCTGCCTTGGCATTTGCGACATCCGTCTCAGATGCTGCTGCTGTGGCCCCAAGGAAGGACGAAGACGAAGACGATTGCGATCGCCGTGCTGGCCTGTGTCGTTGCCGTCGGCTGCGGTCGGAACGCGACACAGCCATCGGCCGGCGTGACGGGTGGCACCAATACCGGTCTGCCACGGGTTCGGCAGTCCGAGTCGCCGCCGCCGATGACTGTGAAGGACGCGGCTGCCGTCAGAACTCCGACTTCCGTCGATCCCCAGGAGGACGAACGGAAGCGTGTGCAGAGTATGACCCTCATTGATGACCGCAAGAAACCCGATCAACCGGGCCAGCCACCGCCTGCAAACTAGCGCCGCCGTCTGAGGCGGGATGCCCGGCGTGACCACCTGAGCGCTGGGGCCAAGCCATGGGTGATACGATCGTCAACAGCATCCGGGGCGTGTTGACGCTCTGGACCGGACGGGTACGGGCGATATGTCCTCCTGGGCGTCAACAGCGGGGATTTCCTGGTAACGGTGTGGTGCGGAGTGGCGTACGGGTATCTGTCGGCGTATAGTACCCGCCGTTTGAGGCCGCGGATCCCTCGCCCGCAGCGAGTGCGCGCCCGGGAGCGGCTGGGGAGAAGATGACCGTGAAGAAGAAGGAACCGAGACGTGCAACCGACGACGAGCGCCCCGACTGGATGCGGAAGAAGGACTGTCCGCACCGCGCCAAGTACCTGTCCGGCGAACGCATCCGCCCCAAGGGGCTGACGGGCCGGGAGTCGGTCAAGACGCTCGTCGATTCCGTTTTCCTGGCGTACAACTCGGCCCGGCTCAAGGAGAGCTGCCGGCTGTTCTCGGAGCAGATGCTCCGCACGGACGTCACCGTGGGCATGAGCCTCGCCGGCGCGCTGACCCCTGCCGGGCTGGGCTGCGCCGTCCTCGTCCCCCTGATCAAGGCCGGATTCGTGGACTGGATCGTCTCCACGGGAGCCAACGTCTACCATGACCTCCACTTCGCCTTCGACTTCCCGGTCCGCGTGGGCACGCCGGTCGTGGACGACGCGGACCTGCGGAAGAACGATATCGTGCGCATCTACGACGTGTTCATCGGCTATTCGGACGGCCTGATGGCGACCGACGAGATCCTGCGCACCATCCTGGTCCAGCCCGAGTTTCAGAAGGAAATGGGAACGGCCGAGTTGCACCATCACATCGGGCGCTACGCCGCCCAGTGGGAGGAGCAGAACGGGCTCACGGATGTTTCCTTCGTCGCCGCCGCCTACCGGTCCGGCGTGCCGATCTACACGAGCTCGCCCGGCGACTCGACGATCGGCATGAACATCGCGGGCGTGGAACTGGAAGGCAACAAACTGCGGATCAACCCGAGCATCGACGTCAACGAGACCACGGCGTTCGTGCTCAACGCCAAGCGCTCCGGCGGGCGCTCCGCGGCGTTCCTGGTCGGCGGCGGCAGCCCCAAAAACTTCATGCTCCAGACGGAGCCGCAGATCCAGGAGGTGCTCCGCATCAAGGAAGCGGGGCACGACTACTTCCTCCAGATCACGGACGCGCGGCCGGACACCGGAGGGCTCTCCGGCGCCACGCCGCAGGAGGCCGTCTCATGGGGCAAGGTCGACCCCAACCGGCTCCCGGACGCCATCGTGTGCTACCTCGACTCCACCGTGGCGCTGCCGATCATCGCCCACTACGCGCTGTCGTCGGTCCGCCCCCGGAAGCCCCGGCGCCTTTACGCCCGGCGCGCCGAGTTGCTTGACGCCCTGGTCCGCGAATACCGCGCGCATAACCCGGCCGCGGGCCACCCCCCGTCGCCGCACCGCGCGCGGAAGCGACGATAGTGCGCCGACCTCCACTTACCCCTTGAACGGCCGAAGGTTCCGGCGAGTATCAGGGCCGGACATCACGGCTTGCCGCGACCGGACGGCCCCGCCGGGAAGAGCGTTCCCGACCAGGCCTGGACCCGCGCCTGTAGCGCGGCATCGGATGCCCGGGCCGCCGAGGCGGCGGCCAGCCGCGCACTCTCCGCGGCGTCCGCGGCGTCGCCGGCCGCCGCCTGGCTGCGGCCGGCCCGCAGATAGCGGTCGGTCGCGGCCGCCCACGACTCGGCCTGATCCAGCGCGGCGCCCGCCAGCACGAGCGCGGAGGCCATGTCCCGGTAGCGGCCGGCGGCCTTGAGGCGGCCCGCCGCCGCGTCGAAGCGCGCCGCCGCGTCGGCAAAGCGACGGTCCCGCACCAGCAGAACCCCGTCCAGCCGCTCCACCCACGCGCAGAGCTCGGGCGGCGTGTCGCGCCGCACGAACTGACGCGCCAGCGCCAGTTCCAGCCGGGCCGTGGGAATCCGGTCCGCCGCGAGATCCAGCTCCGCGCACAGCAGCCGCGCGTGAATCATGGCCGGACGCCGGCCGATGCCCTGCGCCGCGACAAATGCCTCCTCGGCCAGGTCGTGCGATGCCTCGGCGTTTCCGCGGCCGCGCTGGATGGCCGACTTCAGCAGCAGCGCGTTCGCCCGCCCCGCATCGTCGAACCCGCCTGACGAGAGCGCCTGATCGACCCGACGGTCCGCTTCGTCCAGCCGGCCGGCCGACACGAGAACGGCGGCCAGGTTGTGCGCGTTGCGGGCGATTTCGGCCGGAGCGTCAATTAGCGCCGCCCGGGTCAGCGCCGCCTCATAGCCGGCCGCGGCCCGATCCGTTGCGCCCGCCGCCAGCGCGGCGCCCGCCGCGTCCGCCGAGCGCCGGATTTCCGGATCCACGGCGGCCACCCGGTGCCCCACGCATCCGCCGGCCAGCCCCGCCGCGCAGGCCGCCACCGCAATCCACATGATACGGCGCATCACCGGCCTCCTTGCAGCGGGGGAATCTGGTACGACGGGATCACCGGCGTGGCGCCCGGCTGCTCGATGTAGCCGCGCACGAGCCAGTGCTTCTGCAGCCCCTCGATCAGGCGGTCGACGTCGCGCAGCACCTGCCCCGCCTCGTCCATCACGCCGGCCACCTGCCCCGGCATCTGCGCGGTGGTCCGCTGCAGGTCGATGGCCGCCCGCTTGACGGCCGCGCCGACCTCCGGGTCATTGATCAGCCGGCCGGCCGCGCCGTCCCCCTCGTCGATGCTCTTCACGATGTTGTTCACATGCGTCAGGATTTCGTCCGCCTTGCCCAGCACCTTGGGCAGCGACTCCTTGAGCCCGTCGAGCGTCGCCTGGATCGACTCCATGAGGTCGGTGTCCTTCTGGAACGGAACGCGGCGGCCGGTCGTCACGGCCGGGCGGGACCGGGCTCCGACGGCCAGCTCCAGGTACGCGTCGCCCGCCACCCCGAACGTCTTCTTGGCCCGCGCCACGGAGTCCTCCCGGACCAGCTTTCGGAACGGGCCGGCGACCTCGAACGTGACGACAATCTCGCCCGCCTCGTTCGGCACGACGTCCCGGACGCGGCCGGCCACCGTGTCGAGCATCCGGACCTCGGCGCCCTTCTTGAGCCCGAACGACCCGTAGGCGAGCGGGAACGCCGTTTCGACCACCATCTTGCGCTCGAACCACCGCTGGGCGTGCCCCGCGAGCACGATGCCCGCGATCAGCAAGCCGACGGCCAGCAGGACGAACGCCCCGCTGATTTCGTTCACGTACCGGAACTTGAAGCTCGGACTCGTCATGTTGAACTCCCGAAAGGAACCACGGCGCCGCCGCGCACGGACCAGCGGCGGGCGCCCGCCAGGGCCGGATGCCCCCACACTTCCGAATCGCCCGTTACCCACAAGACCGCGGTGCCCCGCGCACCGGCGGCGCACACCTCGGAGACCAGCCCGTCCACGTGCGCCGCCGCAACGGCGGCCATCGGCCGCTCGAGCACCACCAGCACGGGCTCGCCCATGAAGGCCCGGACCCACTCCGAGCGACGCAGATCGCCGGCCGGCACCCACGCGGGCCGACCCGCCGGAACCCCGTCCAGACCGAAGCGCCGCGCCCGGTCCTGCGCCTCGCGCACCAGTTCGTCCACCGGCCGCTCCGTGTGATGGCGCTGGGCCAGCGTGACGTTCTCGATCACGTCCAGGTTGCTCACCCACCCCGGCTTCAGGAACACGCGGCCAATCCGACCCCGGACCGACACGGCCTCGTCGTACGACCGCTCCGCCCAGTCCACCCCCAGCAGCCGGACTCGGCCGGCGGCCGGCGACAGCAGCCCCTCGGCCGCATCCGCGAGCGGCAGATCCTCGTGGCCCCGCTCCGCCAGAACGAGCCCGATCTCGCCGCGCCCGAGCCGCAGCGCGACGCGCTCGAGCGGAACCTGGTCCTTGCGCTCCGGGCGCAAGTCGGCCAGCTCGAACTCCAGCGCCGCCGCAGCGGCCTGCATGTCGTGTGTCGCGCTCACAGGTACGTCAGGACCGAAATCGCCGCCGAAACCACGAACAGCGCCGTGATCGACTTCACCACGGCCCGGGTCGCGGCCTGCGGCACCTCCGTCACGGATCCCCGGATGCTCAGCCCCTCGATCGAGCAGATCGCGCCCGTCAGCAAACCCGGGACGAGCGTCTTCGTCACCAGCGCGATCCAGTCCGCCCAGCCAATCTCGCGAAACACGCTCGCCGCGAAGTCGCCCGGCGTTGCCGCGTGCGCGCCCATCAGCAGCCCGCAGCCGTATCCGCTGACGAGCGACAGCGCGACAAAGAGGATGGTCAGGCCGAAGACCGAGGTCATCACGCCGGCCATCCGCGGGACGACCAGGTAGCGGAGCGGGTCCAGGCCCTGCGCCTCCATCACGCGAATCTCGTCATGCACGCGCATGCTCGCCAGCTCGGTTGCGATCGCGGTCCCGCTCCGCCCGATGACGGCGAAGTTCACCAGCAGCGGACCGGCCTCCCGAACGATCACGGCCACCAGGATCGGCCCGAGCAGCGCGGACTGGCCGAACTTGAAGAGCCAGAGCTGGGCCTGAACCACGACCGAGACGCCGACCAGCAGGCCGAGCGTGCCGATGAACCAGCCGGCCTCGACACCGGTGAAGAGGATCTGCCGCGCGAGCACGTCGCGCACCGTGCGGGGCCACGTGGCCGCCGTACACCCGAGCCGGACGCCGGCCCACGTGACAGCCGCCAGGTACCGCACGTAGGCGGCGCGCTCCACGATCGGAGCGCCTGCTCTTGCCAGCGCGTTCATGGGTGCGGAACGTACCCACGGTCTTCGGCTGCATCAAGCCGATTCTTCTCCGGCACGCCGTCAACACACACGCCGGACCGGCAGTTTCAGGAGGGCCCCCAGTTTGGCGATGCGCGCCGCGATGTGGCCCACGCCGATCGCGCAGTGGTGGGCCGGACCGGCCTTCGACCACTCGTCCAGAAACACCCGCGCGCCGATGGAGAACCGGTAGCGGCTATTGGTGTTCCCGATCTGCAGCACCGGGCCCGGCACCGACTCGGCCTCCGCCGCAAGCAGCGACAGTTCGCCCTGCCGGTTCTGAACCACGGACAGCAGCGTCACCGGCCCGTGCCGCACCGTCATCTGGATGGACAGTCCCCGACCCGGCTTGCCGTGGTACACGGACAGGGGCACCAGCCCAACCGGCCCCTCGGCGATGGCGCTGTGCGCCGGCCCGTCATGCCCCAGGAACACCACATCGTCCGTGAAGTCGGTCAGGTAGAACTCCGAGAACGAGCCGCCCACCCCGAACGCATCCATGATCTTCATAGCCTGGACGTTCTTGAACTCGCACTCGCCCGCGACCGGCACGCCGCGGGCCGTAAGGAGGGTGTTGCCGGCGATCACCGAGGTGGCGAGGTCCTCATAGGCGTTGCCCGGCTGCCCCTCGTAATAATACGCCATCGACCCCAGGCGGTGCCGGGCCACCAGTTGGTCGAGGGCGGCCGAGGTGCGGGCCGCCCGATCCAACTCGGCGCGGGAGCACTCGGGCGACACGGCGAACTCGCGGCGTACCTGCGCAAGCTTCCGGCGGACCTGGGCCGGCGTCACCGCCTGGCGCAGGGCGTGCAGTTCGCACATCTCGAGGAGTTCAACGTGACAACCGAACGCCGCGGCGTGCTGGGTCATGTCGCTGTAGACATCCAGCATCCCGCCATAGTAGTGACCGAGCACCCCGACGCGATTGTCCCGCATCACGCGCCGCACGCGGGCGGCATCCACCCACTCGCGGATCTCGGTCCACGGGAGCTCCTCCTGCAGATGGCCGGTGACCAGGTGGTAGTCGATGCCGGCGCGGTTGAACACGCAGGCGATCTCCGGCGCGCAACAGGCCTGGCAATGCTCCAGCCACACGCCCGTCATCAGCCCGCGGTCGCCCAGCGCGTTGAACCGGGCGTAGTCCAGCTGCGCCACCGGCTGCAGGTTGAGGACCACCACCGGCACGCCCGCCTCCTGAACAACCGGGAGTACGGTCGAGGAGAGCGCGTACGTGGAGATGAACAGGAAGATCAGTTCCACGTTCTCGCTCCGGAAGCGGCGCCCGGCGGCGCGAGCGTCGGAGGGATTATCGATCAGCCCCGCGTCGACAACCTCAACCCCGCACGCCTCCGTGCGCCGGCGAATGTCGGCGTGGTAGCCGAGCAGATGGCGCTTGAGCCCCTTGAACTGGGGCCAGTAGGTGTCGAGCCCGATGCTGAACAGGCCGACCCGGAGGGCCGCCGCGGGCGCGCTCACTTCGGCTCCTCGAACGCGAACACCGTGAATACGTACAGCTCGGTCGCCGGGTCCTTCCACGCGTCGGGATCGAGCCCCGCCTTCTGCTGGCACAGCTCGCCCATGAAGTCCTCCTTGCGCTCGAAGTGCTCCCACACCTGGGGAAGGAACAGCCCGCTGTGCCCCCCGCGGTGCACGACGACGCCGTGGACCTTCTTCCGGATCTCGTCCCCGCCCTTCACGCGCCGCATCGGCGAGAGGACCGATATCTCGATGTGCGTGCGCGGCAGCTCGTCCGCCGAGAGCGGCCGGAACCGGCCGTCCTCGAACGCCGCGGCAACCGCCAGCCGGCTCACGGCCTCGTGCAGCGCCGAGCGGGGCTCCGTGGTGCCGATGCACCCGCGCAGCCGCCCCTGCTGGGTCAGGGTCACGAAGACGGCGGCGGGGGTCAGGAGCTCGGGCTCCGTCACCGCAAAGCTCCCGGGCCGCCGATCCCGCAGGTAGTGCGCGATCGACTGGCGCGCAATCTCCAGCAGTCGCTTCTGACCGGCCGCGCTGACGCTGAACTCCGACGCTGCTCCGCCCGGTCCGCTCTGCTTCATCTCGGCCTTCCTTTCCTCCGGGCCTGCCGCCGGCGCCGCCGGGGTGACCGCGTTCGTTCCTCCGAAGAACCCGACCGCCGCGTACGAGACCGAGTTGCGGTAGTCGCCCACCACGTCGCCGGACGTGTAGCGGTCCAGCACAGCCCCGCGGACGGCCCGGCCGGAGCGCCTCAGCGCATCGATGACGATCTGGATCGGGTACCCGCCGCAGATCGT
The DNA here is from genome assembly GCA_964431965.1 of uncultured Verrucomicrobiota bacterium. GTDB lineage: Bacteria > Verrucomicrobiota > Kiritimatiellia > CAIKKV01 > CAYSLU01 > CAYSLU01. The sequence goes on along the minus strand of CAYSLU010000017.1, from coordinate 13,324 downwards.
GTCGCCGGTGTCGCAGCTGTGCCGCCGGAATCCTTCCAGGTCCAGCGCGGCCGCCGCGCCGGCCGCGGAGGCCAGCATCTGCGCCAGCCGCCCCTTCGCGTCCGACTCGAAGGGAACGTACCCGTAGTTGGGGCCGTAGTGGGTGAAGTCCGAAGATGCCAGCAGCAGCGTTCGGGCATCGAGCAACGGAGCCAGCGCGGCCGCGTATGCCCCAACGCTTTCTTCGCGGACCCCGCCGCACAGGACCGGAACCAGCTCGAACCGCCCGAGGCTTCGCTGCAGGAACGGGAGCTGGACTTCCAGGCAGTGCTCCGGCCCCGCATCGCGCGGCAGGCGCACAAAGCCGGGGGAGGCCGCCAGCCGCGCGCACAGCCCGGTCGCGATGGGTACGTCGCCCAGCGGCGTCCGGTATGCGGTCAGGCCAGCGTGGGGCAGCCCCAGTCCGGCGAACGGCAGATGGTGGCTGGGCCCGATCAGGATGACGCGGTCGAACTGGTTGCTGTGCAGCAGCCGGTAGAGGCTGGCGGCGCAACGCGCGGAGAAGACGTAGCCCGCGTGCGGCACCACGCCCCCGACGAGGGCGGGGGCGCCGGCCGGCCGCGGAGGGCACCGGAGCAACTCGTCAACCTGCGCCTGCAACTCCGCCGCCGAAGCGGGATAGAAGGATCCGGCCACGGCCGGAGCCCGGACGTCCCCGACGGGATCGGGTCCGACCCCAGCCCGCCCGCCCCCCGAAACCAGCGCCCATACCGTTACGGCCGCCGCCATGCGTCTGCTCATGCGTCAATCCCACGTTCACAATCGCCCGCCGCGCACGAGTATGCTATAGTCGGCGCACGTTCTCAAAGCGGGAAGATGGTTTTCTTTGCGGTTTCGGCATGCTTCCTGCTTGAATATTCGCCATTCACGGCTCGTCGGAGCCGGGCCCGGAGGAGCGGCATGGCATCGTTCGGATACAGCGGAAAAATCGCGGACATCCTGATCCGGAAGGGCGTCCTGAAGCCCGAGGCGCTGGAGGAAGCCAAGGCGGAAGCGGCCGCGGGGAACGTGGGGCTGGAGAAGTACCTGGTCGACAAGCTGCTGGTGCCCCGGCCCGAGATGACGCTGGCGCTGGCCGAGTACCTCAACATGCCGCCCATCACGCTGATCCGGTTCACGCCGGACAGCCAGATCCTCGAGATGATCCCCCGCGAAGTGCTCACCCGGCACCTCGCCATCCCCATCGCCCGCACGGCCAAGACGCTGACGGTTGCGCTCGGCGACCCGTTCGACATCATCGCGCTCGACGAGCTGCGAACCTTTACGGGCATGGAGATCACGCCGCTCGTGGCAAACGAGAAGGAGATCGAGGAGGCGCTCGCCCGCCTGTTTGTCGAGGCATCCGAGGGGCTCGACATGGAGCACCTGCTCAAGGATACCGACGGCGACGTGGAGGTGGGGCGCGAGGAGACGGACGAGCCGAGCCTCGACGAGATGCTCGAGAGCGCCGAGGGCGCGCCGGTGATCCGGATGGTGAACATGATCCTGCTCGAGGCGATCCGCAAGCGCGCGAGCGACATCCACCTCGAGCCGATGGAAAAGCGCCTGCGGCTGCGCTATCGCGTGGACGGCAACCTGATCGAGAGCCCGAGCCCCCCGAAGAATCTCCAGCCCGCCATCATCTCGCGAATCAAGATCATGTCGAACCTCGACATCGCCGAGCGGCGCGTCCCCCAGGACGGGCGCTTCCGCATCCGCGCCATCGGCAAGGAGATCGACATCCGCGTCAGCTGCCTGCCCACCGTGCACGGCGAGAAGATCGTGATGCGAACCCTGGACAAGAGCGCCCTCTTCGCGAACCTCGGCGCCCTCGGGCTCGAGGAGCACGCGTTCAAGGCCCTGTCCTACGCGATCTCGCAGCCCCACGGGATCATTCTCGTCACCGGCCCCACCGGCAGCGGCAAGACCACGACGCTGTACTCCTGCCTGCAGGAGCTGAACAAGCCCGACGTCAACATCGTCACATGCGAGGACCCGGTCGAGTACCAGGTCGAAGGCATCAACCAGGTGGCCATCAACGCGGACGTCGGCATGAGCTTCGCCTCGGCCCTGCGCTCCATCCTGCGCCAGGATCCCGATGTGGTGCTCGTGGGAGAGATCCGCGACCGCGAGACCGCGGACATCGCCGTTCGCGCCGCGCTCACCGGACACCTCGTGCTGAGCACGCTCCACACGAACGACGCCGCCGGCGCCGTCGCCCGGCTCACCGACTCCGGCGTCGAGCGCTTTCTGGTGGCGTCCTCGCTCGTCCTCGCCCAGGCGCAGCGCCTCTACCGCAAGCTGTGCCCCTTCTGCAAGAAGGAGACCAAAGTCCCCGACGGGCTGCTGGAGACCAACAACATTGCCGAGGGATTCTTCGACGCGGGTCCGATCTACGCTCCCGTCGGCTGCCCCAAGTGCAACAACACCGGATTCAAGGGGCGCGGCGCGATCATGGAGGTGCTCCCGGTCGACGAGGAGATCCGGGCTGCGATTCTCAAGGGCTGCACGCCCAACGAGATTCGCAGCCTGGCCATGAAGCGGGGTATGCTGTCGCTGAAAATGACTGGACTGCAGCGGGTTCGCGATGGCATCACCTCCATCGAAGCGGCCCTCGAAGTCACAGGCGGAGAATAGCCATGAGCCCAGTCGTCCGATCCACTCCCCCGCCCAACCGCAAGAACGCGCCTCCCGCCACGGCCCGCGGCCCCGCCGCGCGGGCCAGCGCCACGCAGCCCGCGCGCCGCCGCAAGGGCATCGCCGGCGTCAGCAAAATCGTCGCCATGGAGCTGCCCAATTTCTCCCGGCAGATCGCCGCCATGCTCGGCGCCGGCGTTCCCATCGTCGCGTCCCTCGACGCGCTCGAGGACCAGACCGCACACCCCGGATTCAAGACGGTCATCCGGGACGTCAAAAGAAGCATCGAGAGCGGCGCGTCGTTTTCCGAGGCGCTTCGGACGTTCCCGACCGTGTTCGACGACCTCTTCGTCAACATGGTGCGGAGCGGCGAGACCGGCGGCCAGCTGGCCGAGTCCATGGCCCGGATCGCCACATTCCTCGAGTCGAGCGCCAAGCTGAGGCGCAAGGTCAAGTCGGCGATGACCTACCCGGTCATCGTGCTGTGCGTCGCGATGAGCATCGCCATCGCGATGATCGTCTTCATCGTCCCGGTCTTCTCCAGCATGTTCAAGGACTTCGGCGCCCAGCTGCCGGCCCCGACGCAGTTCCTGGTGAACCTCAGCAACATCATGCGCCGGTACAGCATCATCATCGTCCCGGCCATCGTCGCGATCGTCGTGGCGTTCAAGAAGTGGGCCAAGACGCCGGTCGGAGCCATGGCAATGGACCGGTTCGCGCTCAAGGCTCCCGTGGTGGGCGAGCTGACCCGCAAGGTCTCCATCGCGCGCTTCTCGCGCACCCTCGCCCAGCTCATCCGAAGCGGCGTTCCGATCCTCAGCGCCCTCGAGACCGTCGCCGGCGCCACCGGCAACCGCGTGGTCGGCGTCGCCATCATGGAAGCCCGCACCGCCGTCGAGCGCGGCGACCCCTTGTCCACGGCGCTGGCCGGAAAGGCCTGCATTCCCGGCATGCTCGTCCGCATGCTGGCCGCCGGCGAGCAGACCGGCAAGATGGACGAGATGATGGACAGCGTGGCGGACTTCTATGATTCCGAAATCGAAACCACGCTCTCCGGCCTGACCTCGCTGATCGAGCCGCTGCTGATGGTCTTCCTCGGCGTGGTCGTCGGCGGCATCCTGATCGCCCTCTTCCTCCCGATCTTCAAGCTCGGCGAGATCGTCGGGAAGTAGTCCGGCGCGCCCCGAGCCCCCGGGCCGCTCCCGGGGGCTCTTTCGCATCCCGCCGGTGCCCCATCCTTTCGGGTTGTGGACGCGCCCCGAACGCGCTACACAGTCGGCCCATGATCCGACGACCCGAGCCCATGGGAGCACCAATGCCGACCACGACAGCGCCGCGCGACTGGGAGAACCCCGCCCTGATGCACCGCAACCGCGAGCCGGCCGCCGCGACGCTCCTGCCGTTCGCCGACGCGGAGAGCGCCCGGCGCGGCATCCGCGCCGAGTCGCCGTGGTTCCGGACGCTGAACGGCGACTGGAAGTTCCACTATGCGCCGTCCCCGGCCGACGCCCCCGCCGGCTTTGAGGCGGCCGGGTTCGATGTGTCGGCGTGGGCGGCCATCCCCGTCCCCGGGAACTGGCAGATGCACGGGTACGGAAGACCCCAGTACACCAACGTCAACTACCCCATCCCCGTCGACAAGCCGCACGTGCCCGACGCCAACCCGACCGGCCTGTACGTCCGGTCGTTCACGCTGCCGGCCGACTGGAAGGGCCGGCCGGTCATCCTGCACTTCGCCGGCGTCGACTCGGCCTTCTATGTCTGGGCCAACGGCCGCCCGGTCGGGTTCAGCAAGGTGCCCCACATGCCCGCCGAGTTCAACCTCACCCCCTTCCTGCAGCCGGGCGAAAACCGGCTCGCCGTCCAGGTACTCCAGTGGTCCGACGGCACGTACCTGGAGGACCAGGATATGTGGCGGCTCAGCGGAATCTTCCGGGACGTCTACCTCTACTCGGTCCCCGCCCTCCACGTTCGCGATGTGCGCGTGCGCACGCGCTTGGACCGGAACTACCGCCACGCCACGCTTGAGGTCCGCGCCCTCCTCCGCGCCTACGGCGCCCGCCCCCCGTCCGGCTGCACGCTGCACGCCGCCCTGCTCGACACCGCCGGCCGCACCGTAGTCGAGCATGTGGCCGACATCGCCACCCCCGCGGCTGGCCACGATGCGCCGGCCGAGTTCCAGGCACCGGTCCGCAGCCCCAAGCTGTGGAACGCCGAGGAGCCCAACCTGTACACGCTGACCGTGACGCTCGCGGCCGACGACGGCGCCGCCCTCGAGGTCCAAAGCGTGCCGGTCGGCTTCCGTCAGGTCGAAATCCGCGACCGGCAGCTGCTCGTCAACGGCCGGCCCGTCAAGCTGCGCGGCGTGAACCGGCACGAGTCGCATCCCGACCTAGGCCACACCGTTCCGCTCGACCACATGCTCCGCGACATCCGCCTGATGAAGCAGCACAACATCAACACCGTGCGCACATCGCACTACCCCGACGATCCGCGCTGGTACGACCTCTGCGACGCCATGGGCATGTACATCATCGACGAGGCCGACCTCGAGGCCCACGGCTACGGCTACACGGCGGACGACATCCCCGCCCGCACCCCGGAGTGGAAGGACGCCTTCGTCGACCGCGCCTCCCGCATGGTCGAGCGCGACAAGAACCACCCCTGCATCATCCTGTGGTCGCTCGGCAACGAGGCCGGCTACGGCCCGAACCACGACGCCATGGCCGCCTGGATCCGCGAGGCCGACCCCACCCGGCCCATCCACTACGAGCGCGCGATCGAGGCGCCCATCGTGGACGTGGTGAGCACCATGTACCCCACCGTCGCCGAGCTTGTCCGCCAGGGTGAGCGGACCGACGACCCCCGCCCGTTCTTCATGTGCGAGTACGCCCACGCCATGGGCAACAGCCCCGGCAACCTGAAGGAATACTGGGACGCCATCTGGCGGCTCCCCCGCCTCATCGGCGGCTGCGTGTGGGAGTGGACCGACCACGGCATCCGCCAGCGCACGCCGGACGGGCGCGAGTGGTTCGCGTACGGCGGCGACTTCGGCGACACGCCGAACGACGGCAACTTCTGCATCGACGGACTCATCTTTCCCGACCGCATCCCGCACCCCGGCCTGACGGAGTACAAAAAGATCCTCGAGCCGGTCCAGCTCGCCGCGGTCGATCTCCGCCGCGGCAAGATCGAGGTCCGGAACCGCCAGGACTTCGCCGGGCTCGATGCGTTCGAGTGCAGATGGCAGGTCTCGCGCGACAGCCGGATCGTGCAGGAGGGCCGCCTCGACCTGCCCGAGATCCCGGCCCGCACGGCGGCTACCGTGGGCGTCCCGCTGAAACTCCCCCGCGAGGCGGACGCCGCCGACTACCGCCTCACAGTCTCGTTCGCACTGGCGAACGACACCGCCTGGGCCGGGCGCGGCCACGAGGTCGCGTGGGGCCAGTTCGACCTGCCCGCCCCGCGGGCGGCCGCTTCGCCCATCGCGGCAGCCCGCATGCCCGCCGTGACGTGCGAGGAGACCGATGCACTCGCCCGCATCGCGTCCGAGTCCTTCTCCCTCGTGTTCGACAAGTCGGCCGGCGCCATCCGCGAATGGATCTGCGACGGCGTGCTGCGGGCAACCATCGGCCCGCGCTTCCAGGCGTGGCGCGCCCCGACGGACAACGATGCCACGGTGTGGGGATCCGACAAGGCCGCGATCCGCTGGCGCGAGGCCGGGCTCGACCGCCTGCAGCAGCGCATCGCCGGCCTCTCGATCACGCGGCTCGGACGCCAGGCCGTCGCCATCGACATGCAAGCCGTCTATGCGGCGCCCGCCCTGAGGCCGGCGTTCCATTGCGACTTCCGGACGGTGGTCCATGGCTCGGGCGACGTCGTCATCCGCACCCGCGTCCGGCCCCGAGCCGATCTGCCGCCGCTGGCGCGGCTCGGGCTGCGCCTGCACCTGCCGGGCGCCATGGACCGCTTCGCCTGGTACGGCCGCGGCCCCCACGAGACGCACGTGGACCGCAAGGAGAGCGGCCGGATCGGCGTATTCGGCGGAACCGTTCAGGACCAGTATGTCCCCTACATCCGTCCGCAGGAGAACGGCAACAAGACCGACGTGCGGTGGGCCGCGGTGACTGATATCCGGGGCGCGGGGCTGCTCGCCATGGGCATGCCGCTGCTCGAAGTCAGCGCGCACCACTATGCCGCCGAGGACTTCGCGCGGGCGCGGCACACGCACGAGCTGGTCCGGCGCGACGAGACGATCCTGAACCTGGACTACCGGCAGGCCCCGCTCGGCAGCAACAGCTGCGGGCCCGGCCCCCTGCCCGAGTACCTGCTCCGCCCGGAGCCCGCCGAGTTCTCGATCCGGCTGCGCCCGTTCGCGTCGGAGTCCGACGATCCCATGGCAGTATACCGCCACGCCCCCGAGTGAGGATGGGGGGACGCTGCGGAAGATGAATCGGCGGCACTGGGGGCACGACCTCCGTACGCGTCCGCTGATTCCGTTTCGCTGTTCCCGTCGGCCGGGGCTGTGCTATCGTTTCCGGCCACACCGCCATGAATACACTCTTCGCAACCACGGACGCAGACCGGCGCTGCTACGCCGACGAACTGGACGGATTTCTGCCCAAGCGGATCGTAGACGTTCACACGCACGTGTGGCGCGCATCCGACTACCCCGCCGCGGTCGAGCGCGACGCCCGGCTCGTCAGCTGGCCCAGCCGCGTGGCGAAGGACTGCCCGATCGAGGACCTGCTCGAGACTTACCGGCTGATGCTGCCCGGGCGCGAGGTTACGCCGGTGATCTTCGCCAATCTGCCCCGCGGGAACACGGAGGTCGTGAACGACTACGTGTCCCAGTGCGCGGCCCGGCATCACCTGCCCGCCCTCGTGTTCAGCGATCCCTCCTGGAGCGCGGAGGAGCTCGAGCGGCGCGTCCGCGCCGGCGGGTTCATCGGAGCCAAGAGCTACCTCAGCATGGTGCCGGGCTACATCCCGGCCCGCGAAATCCGCATCCTCGACTTCTTCCCCCCGCACCAGCTCGAGGTGCATAACCGCAACGGGTGGGTCATCATGCTCCACATCCCGCGCGACGCCCGGCTGAAGGACCCGGTCAACCTGGCCCAGATGCTCGAGATCGAGCAGCGCTACCCCACCCTCCAGGTCATCATCGCCCACGTCGGCCGGGCCTACTGCAACCATGACGTGGGCTCCGCCTTCGAGACGCTCGCGGCCACCCGGCGCATGCTCTTCGACTTCAGCGCCAACACGAACGACTGGGTGTTCGAGCAGCTCATCCGCGCCGTGGGCCCGAAGCGCATCCTGTTCGGCACCGACCTGCCCATCGCCCGCATGCGCATGCGCCGCATCACGAAGGACGACCACTACGTGAACGTCGTGCCGCGCGGCCTCTACGGCGACGTCAGCGGCGACCGGAACATGGCCGAGGCCGACGGGCCGGAGGCCGATCAGCTCACCTTCTTCGTCTACGAGCAGCTCAAGGCGTTTCGCCGGGCCGCCGGGCGGGCCGGCCTCAGCCGCGGCGACATCGAGGACGTCTTCCACGGCAACGCCATGCGCGTCATCGAGGCCGCGCGGAAAGGACACGCATGAAGACCGTTCGCTTCGGGATCATCGGGTGCGGACTCATGGGCCGCGAGTTCGCCAGCGCTGCCGCCCGCTGGTGCCACATGCCCGACATGGCCGTCCGGCCGGAGATCGTGTCCGTGTGCGACGCGAACCCCGCCATTCTCGAGTGGTACACGAAGAATTTCGCGTCGGTCACGCAGTCCACCGCGGACTACCGCGAGCTGCTGGCCAACCCGGCGGTCGACGCCGTCTACGTCGCCGTCCCGCACAACCTGCACCGTGAGATCTACTGCGCTGTCATCGAGGCCGGCAAGGCGCTCATGGGCGAGAAGCCGTTCGGCATCGACCGCCCCGCGTGCGAGGCCATCCTGGACTGCATCCGCCGCCACCCCTCCGTCTTCGTTCGCTGCTGCAGCGAGTACCCCTTCCACCCCGCCATGCAGCGCATCGGCGCCATGATCGAGGCGCGCGCCTTCGGCCGCATCCTCGAGGTCACCGCCCAGTTCCTGCACTCGAGCGACCTCGACGCGACGAAGCCGATCAACTGGAAGCGCCAGGTGAAGTTCAACGGCGAGTACGGCGTCATGGGCGACCTCGGCATGCACGTCTGCCACGTCCCCTTCCGCGCCGGCTGGACGCCCCGGAACGTGCGGGCCGTGCTCAGCAAGATCGTCGCCCGGCGCCCCGACGGCAAGGGCGGTACGGCCGCCTGCGACACGTGGGACAACGCGACGCTCCTCTGCGAGGCGGAGGACCGGGCGGACGGCGCGACGTTCCCCCTGCTGCTCAAGACCCAGCGCATCGCGCCCGGCGAGAAGAACACCTGGACCTTCGAGGTCAAGGGCACCGCCGGCTGCGCCCGGTTCACCACCAAGAACCCCAAGCGGCTGGAGATCCTGCGCTACTCGGGCGGCGAGCAGATCTGGGAGCAGATCGACACCGGCCAGGAGACGGCCTTCAAGTCCGTCACGGGCGGCATATTCGAGTTCGGGTTCTCGGACGGCATCCAGCAGATGTGGGCCGCGTTCCTGAACGAGATGGCCGGCGGCCAGGCGTTGCGGTTCACGACGTGCGCGACCCCGGAGGAGGCGGCGCTGAGCCACCGGCTCTTCACGGCCGCGCTGGCGTCGCAGCGGAACGGGACGACGGAACGGGTGTAGGCGAGCGCAGGTGGCGGCGAAAGGACGTGCCCATGAATCCCCGCAAGGTAAAGGTCGGTCTGCTCGGATTGACGCTCGAGTTCTACGAGGTGTGGCCCAAGATCCGGAAGAGCCGCGACCAGTGGGTCCGGAGCGCCGTCATTCCCGCTCTCAAGCCGCACGCGGACGTCATCTACCACGGCGCGGTCTTCCGGCGCGACCAGATCGAGCGCGAGGTCGCCCGCCTCGAAGCCGAGGGCGCGGAGACGCTCCTGATCGTCTGCCTCACGTATTCCACCAGCCTCTCCAGCATCCAGGCGCTCGCCAGGACGCGCCTGCCCATCGTGGTCTGGAACACCCAGGAGCTCTTCGCCGTCACCGAGTCGTTCGGCTCCGCCGAGCTCGTCGCCAACCACGGCGTCCACGGCACGTTCGACCTCTGCAACGTGCTCGTCCGCTCCGGCGTCCGGTTCTGGTACACCACCAGCCACCTGAACGACCCCGGCGCCGCCGCGGATCTGGCCGGGCAGCTGCGCGCCGCGGCCGGCGTGACCTGGCTCCGCACCATGCGCCTCGGCCTGCTCGGCTACCCGTTCCCCGGGATGGGCGACTTCGGCCTCGACACGACGCACATGGCCGCGACGCTCGGCTGCGCGACCGAGTCCCTGGCCCTCAGCGAGTACCAGGAGCGCGTCCAGTCGGCCCGCAAGACCGAGGTGGCCGGGCTCGTCGCCGAGTACCGCCGCACGTACGCCGTCGCCCGCGACGTGTCCGCCGACGCGCTGTCCGCCGCCGCCCGGGCGGAGGCCGCGCTGCGCGGACTGATCCGCGACTACCGGCTCGACGCCTACAGCTACCAGTTCCTCGCCTTCGGCAAGGACAAGGCCGCGGAGACGATCCCCTTCGTCGCCGCCTGCCGGCTCATGGCGGAGGGCATCGGGTTCGGGGGCGAAGGCGACCTGATCGCCGCCGCGTTCGCGACGGCGTTCAACCGGATGGCCCGGCCCGCCGGCTTCAGCGAAATCTTCACGATCGACTTCGGCGGCAACAGCCTGCTGCTCGCGCACATGGGCGAGGCGAACACGGCCATGGCCCGGACGGATGCGAAGATCACGCTGCGCCGGCGCGGCGAGATCGTGCCCGTGACGCACCAGCAGCTCGCGCTCACCGTCTGCTACGAGCCGGGGCCCGCGACGCTGGCCGCGCTGACGCTCGTCGCCGGCGGGCGGTGGCGTATCGTGGCCTCCCGGATGCGCTTCGAGGAGTTCGGCCCCCTGCCCCAGGCGGAGACGCCGCAGTCGAAGATCGCGCCGGACGGCGACGTGCGGGAGTGGCTCACGGCCTATTCCATGGCCGGCGGCCCCCACCACCTCGCCGTGTGCTTCGGCGACGCCCGGACCCAGCTCAAGATTCTCGCCCACCTGCTCGGAGCCGAGTACGTCGAGGTGTAGCCACGGTGTGGGGGGGACGATGTCTAGACACACCCCGACCATACGGCCGCGCTGATCCGGCTTTCGACCAGCAGAACAAGGAACCGCAGAATGTCGAAGGCCGGACATGCCCCTGCCCCACCGTTCCGAGTCCGCGACGGAACGGGGCGAACCGCGACGCGGCTTGGGTCGCCCCGAGTCTGCGAGGGGTCCGAACGGCGGTGCGGCAGATTGCCCCGGATGCAAGGCGCCGCAGGTGGCGCCATACTTCTGTATGCGCCTCCTGCGGCAACACCGCAGCCGGGGCGAGATGCCGCGCTGCCGTTCGGCCCAAGCCGTGTCGCTTCCTCAACGCCGCCCGCTGGACCCATCGCCGACGAGCACGATCAGGTCGCGAGGCAGGATGCGGCGGGACGCGCCCTCGCGCTGCCCACTGCATCCGCGCCCTTTTTGCATATCGCCGCCGATATGCTACTCTCTCCGCATGCGTGAGCCGTTGCCGGCTATGACTCGACGCGACCAAGCGCCATGAAGCGGACCAAGACACAGCTCCGGCTGGCCAAGCTGGGCGACATGCTCCGCGGGGAGACCTCCCTGCTGATCGTCATGCAGGACTTCCCGGATCCCGACGCCATCGCCGCCGCCGCCGCACTTCAGCGCCTGGCCAACGCCGTCGGCCAGGTCCAATGCTCCGTCTGCCACGGCGGCATCGTCGGCCGCGCCGAGAACCGGGCCATGGTGGACTACCTCGACATCAACCTCCGCCCGCTCGACCGCATCGATTTCTCCCGCTACGACCTCGTCGCGATGGTCGATACCCAGCCCGGAACCGGTAACAACTCGCTCCCGCGGGAGATCACGCCGGATATCGTCATCGATCACCACCCGCTCCGCCAGGCCACGCGGTGCTCGCCCTTCATCGACATCCGCCGGCGCTACGGCGCAACCTCGACCATCTTGTACGAGTACCTCCGGGACGCCGGCGTGGCCGTGGATGTGCCGCTCGCCACCGCACTCTCCTACGGGATCTACTCCGATACCCAGGACCTGGGGCGCGAGTACAGCCAGCCGGACATCGACGCCTTCGCCGCACTCCACCCCGCCGCCAACAAGCGCATGCTGCGCGAGATCCAGTGGGGACGCGTCCCCCGCGTCTACTTCCAGATGCTCGCCACCGCGCTCAAGAACGCCACCGTGTACGGGACCGCCATGATCAGCGGCCTCGGCGACGTCCACCACCCGGACATGATCGGCGAGGTCGCCGACCTACTGCTGCGCAACAAGGGCAGCCGGTGGGTGCTGTGCTACGGGTTCTACGATCGGATGCTGCTCTTCTCCATCCGCAGCCATGCGGCCCACGCGGACGCCGGGAAGATCGCCGCCCGGATGGTCGCCGGAGCCGGTTCCGGCGGCGGCCATCACGGATCGGCCGGCGGCCGGATCGTCCTCCCCGAAGCCGACCTCAAAGCCCGCCTCCGGGCCGAGCGTCGCATCGTCCGCCGCTTCCTCCAGCAGGTCCGCCAGGAAGGCCGACGCGGCGCCCCCCTCGTGACACTGTAGACCGCTACAGAAAGGACGGCACGAGGCCGTCCCAGAAGACCAAGCCCCGTGCTCTACGCATCTGGAGGGACGACCTCCGTGTCGTCCGCGGGCTTCCCAGGGATGCTATCCGGGGCGGGCGCATGCCACCATGCGCAACGTCTTACCCCCCAAGCGGCGAGCGATTCAACTCCGTATGGCGGGGACCACCGGCCAGGAGTTCGCTGCGCATCACATGAACGTCCCGTATCTCAACGGGCCCGAAGTCTGCCTCCGCAAACGGCTCCATCGCCTTCGCCAGCGCCGCGCCCCCGCGGGATGATCGCGCGCGGCCGATGGTCAGATGTGGCCGGAACTCGCGCTCTTCCACCCACAGCCCCAGCTCGCTGCACAGAGCGGCCACACGCCGCTGCACATCCGATAGCGCGCCGCTCGGGTCCCCGACCCCGACCCAGATCACCTTCGGCCGGCGCCCGCCAAACGCCCCCACGCCACGGGCTTCAACGACAAACGGCTGACGCTCGCGCGCCAGGCCATCGAGGCCGCCGAACAGGGGCGCCAGCGCGTCCCGCGGGATATCGCCCAGAAAGGCCAACGTCAGGTGGACGTTCTCCGGACGCACCCAGCCGACGTGTGCGTCGATACGCCGGAGCGTCTGCTGGACCTCGCCCAACCGGCGCCGTATCTCATCGTTGATCTTCACGGCCACGAACACCCTCATGAAGTCAGGCCATCCGGAGGGCCCATCGCCGCCCTGGACGGCGCCCTGCAACGGTCCGATTTGTATTGATAACCCGTTCGGCACGCTCCTAGTATAGCGCCCACTGTCATGGAAGAAACACCAGCCTGCCAGCCGTGGAACCGGCGTAGACGGATGCCCCAGAACACAGCCATTTTCGTGCGCCCTCGCCGCCGGATCGCCGCCCACGCGCGGCGTCAACGCCGCGCGTTCACCCTGATCGAAATGTTGGTCGTGAT
>CAYSLU010000016.1:22915-69641 GCA_964431965.1 uncultured Verrucomicrobiota bacterium | reverse complement strand
CGCACCGCCGCCGGAGCCGGAGCCGCCGCCGCAGCCGCCGCGGCGGGCTCGGCCCTCGGGGCGGCCGGGCGCGCGGTCACCGTGTAGGCGGATGCCGGGGCGCTGCGGGCCACGCCTCCGCCCGACTCCAGCGCCTCGATCTTCTTCAGGATCGCGTCGATCGACACAACGTTCGCCGCCCGGGCGCAGCGGATGAGCGCCGTCTCCATCTGGGTCCGCTTCGATAGCGCATACCGGAGCCGCCCCTCCGTCTCGAGCAGGATGTCCGAGATGCGCAGCGCGTGCTCGACGGAGGTCTGCGCCGCGTGCCGCCGGACCGTCTCGAGCTGGTCGGCCGACAGCTCGAGCACCTCGCCCGGGGCGCTCACGGAAAGCGCGACCATGACGTTCCGGAAGTGCTCGAGCAGCTCCAGCACGGCGCGCTGCATGTCCTTGCCCGCCGCGTCAAGCTCGCCCACGGTCCGGAGCAGGTCGGGCACGTCGCCCTTGAGCACGGCCTCCGCCAGGCGCTCCAGCGTGGCGCGCGCCACGAGGCCGAACACGGACAGCACGTCATCCTCGACAATCGTGTTGCCGCGGAACGCGATCAGCTGGTCGAGCGCGGACTCGGCATCGCGCAGCCCGCCCTCCGCGCCGCGCGCGACGGCCAGGAGCGCGTTGTCGTCGATCGCCACGCCCTCCGCCGTCGCGATCTCAGCCAGCTTCTTCACGATCACCGATGTCGGGATGCGCCGCAGGTCGAACCGCTGGCACCGCGACAGGATGGTGGCCATGATCTTCTGCGGCTCGGTGGTCGCGAAGATGAACTTCACGTGGGGCGGCGGCTCCTCCAGCGTCTTGAGAAGCGCGTTGAAGGCGTCAGCCGTCAGGCTGTGCACCTCATCGATAATATAGATCTTGTACGGCCCGCGGGCCGGCGCGTACTTGACGTTCTCGCGCAGGTTGCGGATCTCGTCGATGCCGCGGTTGGAGGCGCCGTCGATCTCCATCACGTCCAGGCTGTTACCCGCTCCGATCTCGCGGCAGGAGTCGCACGCGTCGCACGGCGTCGCGGTGGGGCCCTTCTCGCAGTTGAGCGCCTTCGCGAAGATGCGCGCGAGCGAGGTCTTGCCGATCCCGCGCGGACCGACGAAGAGGTAAGCGTGGGCGATGCGGTTGGCCTCGATGGCATTGCGGAGCGTGCGCGTCACGTGCTCCTGCGCCACGACGTCGCCGAACTGCTGCGGACGCCACTTCCGGGCTAGGACTTCATACGCCATGTGCGCCTCTGATCGAAGGGCGCCGGGCCCGGCTTGCCGCCCGGCTCCGCCCGCCCGCTGCCACGCAAAAAAAGAGGTCGTGCACCCGTGGTCGACATGCCCGGCGTCATCGAACTGACCGAACGCAGGCTCCAGCCAGGACACCTGCGGCACCCGGACCCATAGCTTACCGCTGCTACCTTCCGGTCCTGACGGGGTTTCACCGGTATCCGTTGCACAGGGCCCAGCCTTCAACACCTACGCCCGGGGCTCCATGCTCGCCAAACATGCCTTCCGTGGGGGTTGTACCCTGCTAAGCGGTTTGCAGGTCTTGCCGGAGATCCGGCAATCAGGGCACCGCTAACTCCCCGTCTAGCACGACCCGCGCTAATGTACCGGCTCCACCACCCCGGCGCAAGGGCGGATGCCGCCGAAATGCCGCTGCAGGACGGCGCGCAGCGGCTCGGCGTTCGCCCGAAACCCGACCGTCCCGCCCGGCGCCGCGCGAAGGGCCGACGCGCACTCGTAGAGCACAAAGCTGTCGTAGCCGCTCGACCGGCCCCATCGGATGAGGCGCTCGACCGGCACCTCGCAGCCCCCCGGCGAGTCGCCCAGGTGGTTGGCGCTACGGACGTGCTCGAAGAAGTTGTTGCAGTACGGCGCATAGCTCACCGGAACTCCGCGCGCGTGCGCCACCGCCAGCACCTCGCGCGAAAGGCTCGACTCCGGCCACAGCGACTTGCCCGTCACGCGATCGAGCAGCCCCTCCTCGATCCAGGCGCGCCAGTCGCTCACCATGTTCGTGCTGCCGCCCGTCCCCGGCGCCCCGTCGAAATGCCCGTCGATGTGGGCGGCGAGCGTCTTCCCCCGGCCGTGCACAACCGCCGCCGCTTCGCGGATGAACTGGGTCCAGCCGTCGCCGCGGATGCGGCGCCAGAGTTCCTGGTCGAAATCGTCCGTCTCCCAGATGTCCACGCCCGTCCGCCGCAGCATCTCGTCGCGCACCGGCTGCTCGAACCCGTACTCGATCCACGCGAAATCGGCATGGTGGTGTCCGATCCGGATGTCGATCCCGTCCGCCCCGGCATCCAGCATGGCGGTGACCCACGTCATCCACAGCGCGCGCGTCTCGGGGAAGGATGGCGACAGCGCCGCCAGCGGCCCCCGGTCCTTGCCCCGGGCAAACGCGAGAAACGACGAGCCCCCGCGGTCCAGCGCCAGCGGCGTCACGATCGCGTCTCCGCCCGAGGTCATTCCGGCCGTCGGCGACCCGGGATACCGGTTGTACTCGAATCCGCCCTGCGGCCCGACCGCAGGAGCCGCGGATTCGGCGCCGGGCGCCAGGTTGAACCGCGTCGCGTGGTCGGCCCGCCGCGGCGAAATCCCGTAGGTGATGCGGGGCTCCTCGCCGCTCTCCCCGAAGAGGTGCGCCAGATCGCACAGGCGGTTCTGAAACGACCGCGCGCCGCCGGCCACCTGGATCGCAAAGAACGGCTCGCGGATCTCGAGTCCGTCGAAGCGGAACACGCGCGCGCGCCGCCGCCGGTCCGTGGGCACCGGCCCGGATGGCGTAGAGCGGTAGACCGGGTAGTCCTCAATGACTTCCCGGCGCGTGATCGGGCCGGCATACGGCCGGAACGTCTCGTTGTCGTCCGACACGATGAGCGTGACATCGTCGGGCGTGATTGCGGCGGATGCGTCATCGTCCTTCACAAGGTCCAGCCGCGTCCACACGGCGTTCTTCGCCGGCCCCCACGCCGACGGCTTGCGCGCCATGATCAGATGCTGGTTCTCCGCCGCCATCATGGTGGCCCAGCAGGAGCTGGCGCCGATGCGGTGAATGCGCCCGCTCCGCTTCGCCTCCTCCGAGAACGGGGACCAGCTGATCCCGTGGATCGCCATGTCGTAGGGCTTCAGGACCCCGACGAGCTCGATGCCGTGCCGGTGCGCGTGCTCGACAGCGGCTGTAAAGATGTCGCCGACGTTCCGCATCGTCTCCAGCCCGTGCTCGGCTGTGCCGAGCGGCGCAAAATCGAAGTAGCGGTCGGCCGCCCGGCCGAGGTCGATCCACGACACGCGCCGGGTCCCCCACGACTTCAGTTCGGTGAACAAGGCATCGAACGTCCGATGCGACCACGCGCACGCCATCAGGTCGTCATTGAAGTCGACCGTGACCTCCAGCGGATACCCGGGCTGGATCGCGCGCACGGGGGCGGGAACGTCAGCCAGCGCGTCGCCCGCCGCCGCGATCCTCCGCACGATGCAGCCCCGGAACCCCATCTGCAGGCTGCCGGCGCACGCCGAGCGCCGCAGGTTCGGCGCGGCCAGCACCTCCACGCCGTCGACCGTGGCCCGCATGGCGTCGGCCGTCCACTCGAAGACGACCCGGGCGATGCCGCCCCGGATCGCGACGGGCTTGCGCACGCTCGCGAGCACCAGCCCGCCGTCCGCCGCCTGATGCCGGTCCGCCGGACCGCTGCCCAGCGCGACCGTGAGCGCGGTCCGCGCATCGGTTCCGCAGAACGCCGATGCGCTCGGCCCGACGTCGCTGAGCTCGATTTCCACCCGAAGCCGGGACCACGCGTCGTGGCGAAACGGCACGATCACACCGTCCCAGCCGCGGCAGTCCCAGGCGCCAGCGCCGTACGTGGGGAATGCGGTATCCGTGTACCAGCCAGCCGGCAGAGCCCCGCTGCCGAACCGTTCATCGAAAATCGACTGGGTGATGGCGGCGGCGCCTGAAGCACGTTGCTTCGACATCGGGTAACTCCTCTATGAAGCCGGCTGTGGGAACAGTGACGAAATCATGCGCAGCGTTTCCTCGACCAACTCCGCTCCTCCCTCGGGGCCCACGGCGCAGACGGCCGGCATGGCGCCGTAGCCGCCACCGCGGACGGCCCGCTCGGTCGGGAGGTACCAGCCGAAGTCGCCCGCGAGCTGAACGACGAACGTCTGTCCCGCGGGGCTGCGGGCCTTGATGCGGAGCGCGTAATCCACGAACAGCTCGAACGGGTTAAAGGTGAGGACCGCATGGCCCACGCGCAGGGCGTGCAGCTCGACCGGGACCGGATCCGGCTTGTAGAGCCCGTCGCCCTGCTCCACCACCCGCCGCATCCGCTGCGGCCACCACGAATCGACGGGTCCGGCCTTCTCCAGCCGCCGGAACTCCGCCTCGGCCCAGTCCCGCTCCGCGCGGGACACCTGGCGCGGCGTCAGTCCCTGCCGGCTCACTGCGTGGGCAAACGGCAGATCATCCGGCTCGGGCTTGGTGCAGCACAGGGCTCGCGTGACAGCATCCGCCACGCGGGCCGCGATCTCCCGCCGCTCGGAGATGCCCCGCCGCCGGCGCATCTCCTGCTCCTCGCGGCCGTATACCGTGAAGTGAGGCGACTGGTCGCCGGCCGCCCCGCACAGCGGCAGAACGCTCAGCCCGGCCCCCAGACGGGCGCGGAGCTCCAGCCGGATGTCATGCCAGAAGTCCGCGGACCACTGCTCGAGGCGCTCGTCGACCTGCGAGGGGCACGGGATCGAAAGCGCCACGCCCGTAAGCCCCCCCGCCGGGTTCCACGTGAACAGCATGTCCAGGCTGTGATCCTCGAACCCTTCGATCCACGCGAAGTCCGCGCGGTTCGTCCGCCCATACATCTGGGCCGTCCCGTCCGCGTAGACGACGCGCCGGTTGTGTCCGACCACCGCGTGGCCGAACGCCGTCGCCACGGCCTGCGGCGACCTCTTCGCCCATGCCTCCGCAGCAGCGTCCGAGGCGTGGCCGGCCACCCACTGCACGGCCTCCGCCGGAGACATGACGTCCCCATCCGGCTCCCCGTAGAACGCCGAATCCAGAACGAACGAGTCGTGGGTATGCGTCGCGGTCATGAAGGCCCGGTCCGCCGGCAGCCAGGGGACCCGCTGGCCAAGCCGCACGCGCACCGCATCGATCAGCTCCTGACTGACAAACGCGATGTCGGCCGAGATGACGATCGCGCTGTCCGCCGGCGCCCCGCCCTCGATCGCCAACGCCGTCACCGTGAGCGGATCAAGCGCCTGACGGCCGATCCGCCGGTGCATCTGCCCCTGAATCATCGCCGGCCGATCCGGCGTCATGTCTCGACTCGCCCACCCGATCTTCAGCATGAGGCACCTCATTGGAATCGCTGGACACAGAGGGCCGAACGATACGCCCGCCCTGCCCGTCCGGTCAACGCACGGGATGCCGCGACGGCGCCGCCGGGGCCTCGCGTCGCACTCTCCCCTTTCCCGCTTTCCCATGGCGCCCTATAATCCGGCTCATAGATGCGCACCGGCGCGCGGTCGGCACGCTTGCCGATTCGCCGGGCGCGGGAGGCGACTCATGAAGCAGAAGACAGCCAAAACGTCCGGGCTCAAGCAGAACGACCTGATCGTAATCGGCGGGGCCGGCGGGTTCATCGGCGGCTCGCTCGCCCGCTACTTCATCGAGCAGGGATTCACCCGGATCCGCGCGATCGACAAGAAGCCGCTGCCCGACTGGTACCAGCGCGTGCCCGGAGTCGAAAATCTCTGCCTCGATCTGAGCGAGGAGACGAACTGCAAGCGCGCCGTCGAAGGCGCCGTCGAGGTCTACAACCTCGCCGCCGACATGGGCGGCATGGGCTTCATCGAGCGCTTCCGCATCATGTGCCTGCGCAGCATTCTCATCAACACGCACATGATCGAGGCCGCCTATCGCGCCGGCGCCCAGCGCTATTTCTACTCGTCGTCCGCGTGCGCCTACAACACCGACCTGCAGAAGGACCCGAAATGCCGCGCGCTCAAGGAGTCGGATGCCTACCCCGCCATGGCCGAGCGGGGCTACGGCTGGGAAAAGCTCGTCTCCGAGATGTTCTGCCAGGAGTACTGGGCCGAGCGCGGCATGAAGACCGCCATCGCCCGCTTCCACAACGTCTACGGCCCGAACGGCACCTGGGACGGCGGACGCGAGAAGGCGCCGGCGGCCATCTCGCGCAAGGTCATCGAGGCGAAGGACAGCGGCCGCCATGAGATCACCATCTGGGGGGACGGGACCCAGACGCGCAGCTTCATGTACATCGACGACTGCGTGAAGGGCATCGATATGATCACGCACTGCGAGCGACTGATCGCCACGCCCATCAACCTCGGCTCGAGCGAACTGGTGTCGATCAACGAACTCGTGAGCATCGTCGAGGCCATCGGCCGCATCAAGCTGAAGCGCCACTACGACCTCACCGCTCCCAAGGGCGTCGCCGGCCGCAACAGCGACAATACGTTCATCCGGAAGATCCTCGGCTGGGAGCCGAACACGCCGCTCCGCAAGGGCATGGCGGAGACCTACGCCTGGATCGACCGGCAGTACCGCGATCGCAAGGCCGGCAAGCACACCGTGCGGGACACGATCTGAAGACGGTGGCCCGCGACCTCCGGGCGCGGGCGCCTCAGAAAGCAGCAGGAAGCCGAGCCTCTCGACAGAGCCTGCTCCCGAAACCACATGACGCCCCCCACCTCCATCCCGGACGCCATCGGCCGGATCCCGTACCGGATGGCGCTCGCCGGCGGCTGGATCGACCAGCCCTTCGTCTCGCGCCTGAACCCCGAGCCGCCCGGGTCCATGGTGGTTGTCGCGCTCCAGCCCGGGTTCCGTTTCATGGATCGATCGGGCATGGCGTCGGGCACCCGCGCGGTGGCCATGCGCCTCTGGAACGGCCGCATGCCCAGGCGCCCGGCGGACGTCCTGGTGCGGGAGCTGTACGCCGCCGAGAACGAAGGCCGGGCCGAGCCGTCCGGCTCGCAGGACATGATCGGCCTGATCTACCCGGGCGTAAGCCGACTCGACTACGATGCCCGGCACGAAGGCGGCGTGTTCCCGGCGCACATCGAATCGAATGGCGATCCCGCTGTGGCGCGGTGGCTCCAGCGGGTGATCCACCTGATCCCCGTCTGCCCGCGGCCGACCGGCTACAACCCGCTGGGCGAACAGCGCCTCGATCCCGGGCAGATCCGGCGGCTGGGGCAGACCGGCCGCGACTGCTTCGACGCCATCGTCCGGATGGATGCAGCCGCGCTGGGCGCCAGCCTGAACGCGTGCATGGCATGCTGGGAGGCGATGCTCCCGCACACCGTCCGCCACCCGACGCTCACGGTCGACCTCATCGCCCTGCTCCAGCACTACCAGGCCCGCTACCCCGGCGCCATGTACTCCGGCTGCGGAGGCGGCTATCTCTATGTCGTCAGCGAACGCGCCGTGCCCGGCGCATTCCGGGTGAAAGTGCGCACCTCGGCCCCCGGGAGGCCGCGCTCATGAGCATCGTCGTCGTCAGCGCCAGCTTCGACGATTTCCGTTCCGCCCATGCGCGTTTGCTGGAGGAAGCCGCTCGCCTCGGCCCGCTGCACGTGCTGCTGTGGTCCGACGCCGCCGTCGCGGCCGCCACGGGCGCGCCGCCGAAGTTCCCCTACGCGGAGCGCGAATATGTTGTCCGGGCCAACCGTCACGTGGCAGCCGTGCACCCGGTCGATGCCCCGCTGCGCCCCGGCGACCCGCTCCCCGCCGGCCTCGGCTCCGCCCGCGTCTGGGCTGTGGCCGAGCCCGATGCCGCGGCGCACCCGCGAGGCGGCGCACCCGGCACGACCGACATCGCGTGCCGCATCGTCCCGCAGGCCGCGCTCAGGGCCTTCCCGCCGACGCGCCCGGAAGAGCCCATCGCCCCGGCCACGCGCGCCCGGGTCATCGTGACCGGGTGCTACGACTGGTTCCACTCGGGCCATGTCCGGTTCTTCGAGGAGTGCTCCGAGTTGGGCGACCTCTATGTCGCCGTGGGCCACGACGAAAACATCCGCCTGCTCAAGGGCGACGGCCACCCCCTGATCGCCCAGGACGAGCGGCGCTACGTGGTCGCGTCGGTCCGCTACGTCCATCAGGCGCTCGTGACCAGCGGCATGGGCTGGCTCGACGCCGAGCCCGAGATCGCCCGGATCCGCCCGGACATCTATGCGGTGAACGAGGACGGAGACAAGCCCGAGAAGCGCGCCTTCTGCGCGCGGGCCGGCATCCGGTACGTCGTCCTGAAGCGCACCCCGCGCACGGGCCTCCCCCGCCGCCAAAGCACCGCGCTGAGGGGTTTTTGATGTCCGTAGTCTGTAGTCTAAGGTCTTGGTTCTTACGTCCAAAAGGAGCCCGTCATGCTTAAAGGAATATCGCCTCTGCTCAGCCCCGAACTGCTCGCCGTACTCGCCCGGATGGGACACGGCGACGAGATCGTTCTCGCCGACGCGCACTTTCCCGGCGAAACCATGGGCCAGCGCGTCGTCCGCGCCGACGGCCTGCGCATCCCGGCCCTGCTCGACGCGATCCTGCCCCTGTTCGAGCTCGACGCCTATGTCGATGCGCCGCTCGCCATGATGGCCCCGGTGCCCGGCGACCGGCTCGACCCGCGCGTGGAGAAATCCTACCGCCAGGCGATCGTGAAGCATGCTCCGAAGGCCCCGGCCATCGCACGGGTCGAGCGGTTCGCGTTCTACGACCGCGCGCGCTCCGCCTTCGCCGTCGTGATGACCGGCGAGACGGCCAAGTACGGCAACATCATCCTCAAGAAGGGCGTCACCCCCTGCTGACCGCAGCCCGCGCCTCACGGCGATCTCTCGGCGGGAGCGCCCGGCCGAGCGCCGCCGTCAGCGAGGTTCTGCGCCGCCGGGCGCTTTGATCAGGCGAAGGGCCGCCTCGATCTCAGCCATGGCTTCGCGCTCCAGGCGAAGGGCGGCCTCGAGTCGGTGAACCTCCTCCTTCCGGACGTCGGCCGACCACGACTGCCCGGGCTTCAGCGACCGCGGGTACGGCGCGATGGCCGTCACCTCATGGGTGTCGTCGCGCAGCACCTGGCCGGCCATCTTCTCGTAGAGGCTTGCAGCTTGCGTCAGGTGCCGGGCCGGCTCCGCGGCGAACTCGCCCGCCACGGACTTCAGATAGCGCGCGGCCGAGGCCCGATACTGGGCCAGGCACTCGTAGATCCATGCGTTGCCCTGCATGGCGGCCTGGCGGGTTGCCTCATCCTGCTTCTCCAAGTCCTTGAGGCGCTGAAGGTACGTGGTCCACGCCGCGAACCCGACGACGTACACGCCGGATTCGCGGGTACTCGCCATGGTGACGGCCTGTTCCAGCGCGCCTCGGGCCAGGTCCTTCCGCGCCAGCGTGTTCGTCTTGCGCTCCGTAAACACGACGAGGCCCCACGGCCATTGGGTCTCGACGAATGTCTTCTGGCCGCCGTCGCGATTCGGGTGCAGACAGATCCACTCCGCTCCCTCCTTCTGGTAGCCCACGACGAGCCCGTCTTCCTCGCTCCCGTACTGCACCGGGATTCCGCGGTCGATGCTCTCGACCACGGCCCGGCGCGCCTCGGAAACCTTCTCCTTCTGCTCGGGCTTGACCGCGAAGATGCGCACCTTCCACGGCAGAGCCTGAGTCGACCGGGACACGCACATGAAGCCGCAGAACGAATGAGGTGAGCTCGGGCAGAGCCCATCCTTGGAAAGCTGCATGCGAAAGGCCAGCCCGGATATCCCGAGCAGATCATCGTAGGAGGTGCTCTCGCCGACGGCCTGCATCGCGGCCGCCTGCGCCGCATGGACCGAGCTCCCCTTCTCCCCGCTCGACCAGCCGCTCACGCCCTCGAGCCAGACTCGGTCCCCGTCGCGACGAACGTTCGTCTTCATACGGTTCTCATCCGCCGTGGCGTCATTCTGGAACGCCGCGCCTGCAACCATCGTCAACGCCGCCAGCAACCAACTCACTCGATCCTTCATTCTCTTCTCCTGATCAATGCCGTTCGAATGCTCTGTTCGACAGCTCAATCCGCGCCAAGCGCTTCGATATCGGCGAGATCCTTCTTGCGCCCGGTCGCGCGCTTGTTGGCGCAGAAGATATCACGGCAGGGGATGAAGTAGACGCGTCTAGAGGCAAGGCGCGCATCCCCTCACCCACCACACACGCGCAGGACTTCCTCCACGCTGGTCAAGCCCTGGCTGGCTTTCGCCAGCGCGTCGGCCCGCATGGTCTGCATGCCGGAGCGCCCCGCCTGTTCGCGTAGCGCCGCCACGCCGGCGTCCTGAGCGATCAGCCGGCGCATTTCGTCATCGACCTCCAGCAACTCCTGCACGCCGATGCGCCCGCGATAGCGCATCTGCCGGCAGTCGTCGCATCCCTGCCCCGAGAAGAACCTCAGGCCAGGCGTAGCCGCCGCCAGCGCCTCCATCCCCGCCGGCATGGGGATCTCCTTCCGGCACGTGGCGCACGTTGTCCGCACCAGCCGCTGCGCCCAGACACCGATCAGCGTCGCGTTGAGCACGAACGGCTCCACTCCCATGTCGAGCAGCCGGCGAATGCCCTCGGCGGCGTCCGACGTGTGCAACGACGTCAGGACCAGGTGGCCCGTCAGCGCCGCCTGTATGCAGATCATGGCGGTGTCCAGATCCCGCAGCTCACCGACCATCATCACGTCCGGATCCTGCCGGAGCTGGGACCTCAGGGCCGTGCTGAACGTCACGCCGCCCTGCGCATAGACGCCCTGCTGGCAGATTCCGCCCAGCAGGTACTCCACGGGATCCTCGATCGTCGTGATCTTGACCTCCGGCCGGTTGAGCTCGCACAGCATGCCGTACATTGTGGTGGTCTTGCCGCTCCCAGTTGGGCCGCAGACGACAATCAGCCCGCTCGGACGCCGACTCCACCCGCGCAACCTGGCCAGGTTCGGCTCCGAGAAACCCTGGCGCGTCAAGTCGAGGAGGCGAACACTGGATGGGTCCAAAATCCGAATCGTGATGCACTCCCCCGTGGCGTACGGGACCACCGAGACACGCATATCGAGGTGCTTCCCCCGTATGTTGATCTGGATGCGCCCATCCTGCGGCCGTCTCGCCTCGGCGGTGTTCATGTTGGCCATGATCTTGAAGCGCCTGATGATCTGGTCCCGCTCCTCGGGCGGGTAGGTCTTGTCCGCCAACTGAAGCACGCCGTCCACCCGGAATCGCACGCGCAGCCCATCGGGCGTGCTCTCCAGGTGGATGTCCGACGAGCGGCGGTCCACCCCTTCGACGAGAATGTGCGAAACCGTCATGACGACTGGCGGGTCGCCGGCCGGCTCGACGCCCGCTGCCGCCGCCTCGGTGGGTGCCTCCACGGCGCCGACCGACAGGCTCCCCTCCTCAAACCCCTTGGCCACCTCGACGGCAATCTCCGCCAGCCGGCCGCCGACTTCACCCGCGCGAATCAGCGTCAGGACCGACAGGGGGAATAGGCGGGGCCAGTCCTTCATCGCTTCGCTCAGGGAATGGCCCTCCTCGATTGAGCGACGGATCGCGGACGCCGCCTTCTTCAGCTCCGGGTTCGCGGCCTCATCCGCCATGACCTTGAGCGTTTGCAGGATCGGCACACCCGCCGAGAGCAGCCGCGCAAACTTCAACCAAAACGCGATCATCTCTTTCTTCAGTTCGTCCATGACACACCTCCCGGCCTTACGGCCGCATGCGTTTCGCCGATCTGCTCGCCGATCGCCATCTGGATGCCCATGTCGTCCTCGCGCCGCTCGATCCACGCCTCCACGCTCTTGCGGCGGAACAACAGCTTTCCCCCGAGTTCGAAGCACGGGATCTCGCCGATGTAGAGGCCCACCGTCTCGCGATCCACGCGAAGGAAGTCCGCAAGCTCGTCCACGTCCATCACCGCGCCGAACTCCGTGCGCCGCACGGGTGCGCCGGCCGCGTGGATGGCTTCGCTGACGCGCAGCACCGCTTCGGAGGCCGGCTCGGTCCGCGGCAGCTCGCGCGCGGCCTTCAGCAGGCCCCGGGCTCGAGACGCCTCGTCCCGACAGGCGGAGCAGGACGCCATGTGCTCGCGAACCGCGGCTCCGACGTCCGCCGGCGCCGCGCCTTCGGCGAACTCCGGCATCCACACCTGACACTCTTCGCAGTTCATCGTCCAACCTCCTCCTCGAAGGCACCGGCCAGGTCGCGCTGCAGCCGCACCCGCGCCCGGTGGTAGTGGACCCGCGCCGTGGCCGGATTCAGCCCCAGGATCCGCGAGGTCTCCTCATGCGAAAAGCCCTCCACCGCGCGCAGCAGGAACACCTCGCGGTACTCGTCCGGAAGCCGGCCGATCGCCCCCTCCAGCCGCTCGCCCAGCTCGCGCCGCGCGGCCTGCTCGGCCGGGTCCGGGCCGCGATGGGCGGCGGCGGTCGGCCCCCCGCGCTCCTCCGGCTCCACGGGCACGCTCTTCAGGCCGGCCAGGTACCGGCTCGACCGCAGGTGGTTGATGCAGTGGTTGCGCACGACCGTGAACAGCCAGGTCGAGAACCGGGCTCGCGGCTCATAGAGGTCGCGCGCCTTGACCACCTTCAGGAACACGTCCTGCATGAGATCCTCCGCCACGGTGCCGTCGCCGATCATCCGCCGCGCGAAATTGAACACGGGCCCCCGGTACTTCTCGAACAAGAGCTGAAAGGCGGGGCTGTTTCCCGACTGGAACATCGCCATGAGCTGCTCGTCTGTGAGTGCGCTCATTCTTTCAGCCCTCCGCTCATATAAACAGGCGGCGGGCCAAAACGTTTCAACCAAATGTGCCAGCCCAAGCTCAGCGCCGTACCCGCCATGGTGGCGAACGTGAAGAACCCGACGGCCCCGAAGCCGGCCATCCGCTGGGCGGCTCGAAAGTCCACGAGCGGGCCGGCCTGCATCACTCCGTACGCCAGCCCGGCCACGGCCGACGCTCCGAGCACTGTGCCCGCCACACGCCACGCCCGCCGCGGAATCGGCGGGATGCGGTCGCGCCGGCGGACCGCCATCAGCGCCAGGATCAGGAAGCCGAGCACGGTGCTCGCATGCTGGAGGACCCTGTAGAGAGGAATGCCCCCCCCCCGCGTTCCGGCAAACGGAATGGCGAGAACATCGTAGCGCTCCACCATCCGGCCATAGGAATGGGTGAAGGAGTCCCACAGCACGTGCGTCACCGCACCCGCCAGAAGCGCCAGGCACAGCACGGCCAGCCCGCCCGCTGACTGAAGCGCCGACGCGGTCACGCCGCAGCGCCCTCGCCCGCCCTCCCGGTCGAATCCCAGAAGCGAGAGAACCGGGGCTCTCCAGACCCGGGCGAGCAACCACAGGGCGAGCAGCCCGACCGGCACGCAGAAGATCACCAGCCCCCATGCCGTGTGGCTGACGCAGCTCACCGGCATCATCCGCAGCATGTACTCGACGTCAGGCGTCATGCTGCCGATCACCAGCGCGGAGACCGGAAGCCCCAGCCGCCTCAGAGGCAGGGCCGCAACCGGATGGACAAGCGTGAGAGGCATAGCCGGACAGACTATGCCCGCCGCCACAGGCCGGAACAAGAGGAATGGGACTCCTGCAGCTGCTCCAACAATGCCGTTGCCGAACGCCGGCCATTAGCGGATATTCCGCCCCACTATGAAGGCCGGTTACGGAATGGCCGACATCACGCCCGCGCGCCCCATGCCGCTCTGCGGCTTCGCCGCGCGTTGCGAGGCTGATTTCCGCAGCGTGGACGATCCCCTCTTCGTGCGGGCCCTGGCCGTTGAATCGGATGGCCTCACCGTCGTCGTGCTCTCGTTCGACTTGCTCGGGCTCGGGCCGGCCGCACACGACCGCGTCCTCGCCGCGCTCAGCGGCCGGGGGTCCGGCTCCGCCCCCATCCGATGGCTCCTCTGCGCCACCCATACGCACAGCGCGCCCGCCGCCATCGAACTGCTCGGCTGCGGCGCGCTTCAGCCCGACTACGTCACATCCCTGGTCCCGGCCGCCTGCCACGCCGCGGATCAGGCGCTCGCCACGCTGCGCCCGGCGCGGATGCGCTGGTGTACACACGACGTTGCAGGCCAGGCGTACAATCGCCGCAGCGTGCTCGACGACGGCCGCGTCAGCATGGCCCGCACCCCCGACCGCCCGGTGGTCAGGCGCGGGCCGGTCTGGCCCCGCTTCCTGCTGGCTCGGTTCGACGACAAAGCCGGCGCCGGAATCGCGGGCATCGCCTCATGGGCCGCCCACCCGGACACCGTGTGCAGCCCATCGGTAACGGCCGACTTCCCCGGCGAGCTGTGCCGACGCCTCTCGGAGACCCACGGCCTCCCATTCCTGTTCCTCCAGGGGCCGTGCGGGAACATCAACCCCCTCTTCGAACACATGACCCGCGGGGAGATGCTGGCGAACGTGGACGCGCTGAGTACATCCCTTCAGTCGCTCGGCTGGCGCGGCACAGTGGCCCCGGAGCCCGCCATGCGGTTCCGCCAGCAGACGGTGCCGCTCGCCTACGCCCCCGCCCCCCCGGCCGGCGAGCTCCGCGAGATCCGGTCCGGCATGCGATCGGTCGCCGAATCCGGCGACGGACCGGCCGGCGTGATGCGCATCCTCGGCGACATCCTCAACGTCCCGCCCGGCCAGCGCCCCGAGCCGGGCATGGCGCGGCACATCGCGGCCATCCTGGCGGACTGGTCCGACCGGACCCTCGCGACCGCCCGCAACCCGCTTCCGACCGTGCCGATGGAAACCGCCGCTCTGCGAATCGGCGACCTGGCCTTCTGCTTCATGGCCGCCGAGCCGCTGGCGGAAACGGGGCTGTCCATCCAGGCCGCCCTCCCGGGGCTCGTCGTCACGCCCGTCGGCTACGCCAGCCCGCTGGTCGGGTATCTCCCGACGGATGACGCCCTGCGCGAAGGCGGCTACGAGGCCGCGTATGCATACCGGTTTTACGGCCGCCCGGCGCCGTTCGCCCCGGGGTCTGAGCCGGCGGTGGTGCGGGAGATGATCGAGCTGATCCGACAAACCGACTGAGCCCAGCCGCCCGCGCGGGCGGCCGAGGAGAGACCGCATATGAGCAGCGTGAACGTGTGGCTGACCCTGTTCGGACCGACGACGCACGGCGAGTCGCCGGCCGCTGTGGCCGCGAACATCCGCAA
This sequence comes from uncultured Verrucomicrobiota bacterium, assembly GCA_964431965.1. GTDB lineage: Bacteria > Verrucomicrobiota > Kiritimatiellia > CAIKKV01 > CAYSLU01 > CAYSLU01. Next base: position 54,454 of record CAYSLU010000016.1, on the reverse strand, counting down.
GGCCGGCGCCGACGGCCTGATCTTCTTCACCAGCCTCTACCACGGTTACCGGCTGATCCAGCGCCGCTATCCGTCACGGCCCGTCTACGCGCTGGAGACCGATCGCACGTTCTGGAAGCCAGATCCCGCCTACTACCGCGGCCTCGCGATTCAGCCGCAGCGGAGCATCGATGCGGGTGAAGCGGACTGGGTGTCCGATCTCTCGGCCGCCTGCCGCGCGGAAGGGCTTCGCTTCTCGCCGCTCATTCCGGTGTGCGCGGGCGAGCGCATCGCCCAGGACCACCCGGAGCTCGCCGTGGCCAACCTGTACGGCAGCCGCGACAGGCTCTTCCTCTGCTACAACAACCCGGACGTGCGCGCCTACCGGAAGGCCATGCTGCGCGAGCTGCTCGAGCGCTATCCCGCAGACGCCGTCATGCTCGACAAAATCCCTCAGATCATGCTCGAGCAGCGCGCGTTCAACGGGCTCTTCGACGCCCCGCTCCGCACGGTTGGCAGCATGTGCTTCTGCGAGCACTGCCGCGCGGAAGCCGCCCGGCGCGGGCTCGACATGGACGCCATCCGGGCGCGCGCCCTCGAGATCGCCACCCGCTCGCTCGACATCCCCCCGCACATCGTCGAGTCGCTGGGCGATCAGCTCATCGGCGACACCGAGATCCCGCTGCTCCTGCTCGAGGAGCCGCTCATCCGGCACATGCTCGAGTTCCGGTTCGACACCGCGGTCGCCTTCGTCCGCGAGCTGCGCGATACGGCCCGGGCCATCAACCCCAAGATCGTCTTCCAAGCCGCCTTTGTGCCGCCGGCGCACATCGGACACGACATGACATCGCCGCGCGCGTGGCTGACGATCCAGAGCTACCGGCTCTACGCCGGCGTGCTCGACGAGATCCACTGCGTGGTGCACTGGCCGGCCGACGTGGTCCACTTCGAGACCGCCCGCGCCGTGCGGGCCGCGGAGGGGCGCACGCGGATCGTCACCGGCATGCGCTTCTACGGAGCCACCCGCCCGGAGGAGGTGGCCCAGCTGGCCGACGCCGCGCTCGCCGGCGGAGCTCAGGGCATTCACTTCCTCGGCTACGACATCACCACGGACGCGCTGCTGGCGGAGCTGGCCAAGTGGTCCAAGCGGAGCGGCCCGGCCGCCGCCCGGCCCGGCGCCAAGCGGCGCGCTCCAAAGGCCGCGGCCGGCCAAGGACCAACATGAGCAAGCTCGCGATCAACGGAGGGAAGCCCGTCCGCCGGAAGCCCTTCGCGGCGTGGCCGGTGTGGGACCGGAGCGAGGAGCAGGCGTTGCTGCGCGTGCTGCGCAGCGGCAAGTGGTGGCGCTTCGCGTTCGGCCAGGGCGTGGAGATGGCCGAGCCCGGCCAGGGTGCCCGCAGCCAGGTTGTCCAGTTCCAGGAGGCCTTCGCGAAGGCCCACGAGTGCCGCTACGGCATCGCGGCCGCCAACGGAACCGGCACGCTCGAAATGGGCATCCGCGCGCTGGGGTACGGAATCGGCGACGAGATCATCGTGCCCGCCTACACCTATGTCGCCAGCGCCAGCTGCGTGCTGCAGAACAACCTCGTCCCCGTGTTCGTCGATATCCACCCGGACACGTACAACATCGATCCCGACCGCATCGAGGGCGCGATCACGCCGCGCACGCGGGCCATCATGGTCGTCCACTTCGGCGGGCAGCCGGCCGACATGGACCGCATCCTCCACATCGCCGGCGCACGCGGCCTGGCCGTGATCGAGGACGCCGCGCACGCGCACGGCTGCGAGTGGAACGGCCGCAAGGCGGGCTCATTTGGCCGCTTCAGCTCGTTCAGCTTCCAGGCAAGCAAGAACATGACGTGCGGCGAAGGCGGCATCGTGTGTACGAACGATCGCGACCTGGCCGCGCGGTGCGAATCACTGCTCTGGGCCGGCCGCGAGGTCGGCCGCCCGTGGTACGAGTTCCACCGCCTCGGCTGGAACTACCGGATGACCGAGTTCCAGGCCGCGCTGCTGCGCGCGCAGCTCCGCCGCCTCGGCCCTCAAGTGCGGCTCCGCCAGAAGCGCGCGAAGCAGCTCTCCGCGCAGTTGGCCCGGATCACCGGCATCCGCCCGCTGGTCCAAGACCCCCGAGCCACGCTCCACGGCCACCACATCTACATGTTCCGATACGACCCGCGCGAGGTCGGGGTTTCCCGGGCCGACTTCATCCGCGCGCTCGAGGCGGAGGGCGTGCCCGCGTTCAGCGGCTACACGTTCCCGCTCTATCGAAACCCCATGTTCATCCGGAAGGAGTTCATCAACGGCTCGTTCCCGCTCGGCACGCCCTACCACGAGGACGTGGACTACGCCGCCTGCGAGGCCCAGTGCCCGGTCGCCGAGCTAGCCTGCCGCAGCCAGGCCGTCTGGCTCGGCCAGAATCTGCTGCTCGGCACGGAAGCCGACGTGGACGACGTCGCCGCCGCCGTGGAAAAGGTCATCGCGAACGCCCGTGAGATCCGGCCGGCGACGCCGTCCCGTCGCTATCGGATGGCGACTGAGGAACGCCGGTAGTTCCGGGAGCGCCATGACACAGACACGGGGACATCGGGCGGCTCGCATGCCGCGAGCCGCAACACCCAGCGAGCCGTTCCTGCTGTCCGACAGCGGATCAACGCGAGCCTCGGCATACGAGCCGTCAAACAAGTCCGTCCGGACGGGCGCCCGGACCCATGCGACGTGGCTGGACGCCGTCTCCGGCGTGCGGGTGCGGTCGTTCGATCACACCACGAATACATGGTCCGATACCGTCCGCGTGGGCGATGGCCACGACAACCACGCGTCCCCCTGCCTCTCGCTCGCGCCGGATGGACGCCTGCGCCTCGCCTACGGCCCGCACGGGTTCGGCGGCGCAAACGTCTGGAATGCCGCCCGCTTCAAGCTGCTCGAAACCGAGCGGCCGAACGACTGCAGCCGCTGGCGGCACGTCATCAGCACCGGTTACGGCGCCACCTACGCCTCGCTCGTCACCGACTCGCAGGGCCGCGACCACCTCGCCTATCGCGGAGGCCCCACCCCGTCCGACTGCATGTATGAGCGGCGCCTGTCGGACCGCAACGTCGTGGACCTCGTCACCAAGGTCACCCGCATGACCGAGCGCTACGACTACACGTTCTTCAATGCCGGGCTGGTCGTCGGTCCGCAGGACACGCTCTACCTGGGATTCATGTACTGCTGCGGCTCGACCGGCACCAGCCGCGGCTGCTGTGTACTGAGATCCGCCGATGGAGGCGAGACCTGGGCCGGCCTCGACGGGCGACCGGCGAAGCTGCCCCTGGCCTACGATCCGGCCTTCGCCGTGCCGTGCCGCGGGGAAAACCCCTACCTGCACGCGCTGACCGTGGACGCCGAGGGCAGCCCCGTGGCGCTCACCGGCGACCTGGGCAGCACCCGCGCAGGCCACTCGCTGTGCGTGTTCCGAGAGAACCGCTGGGACGTGACCGCCCTGAACCCGCTACTGCCGGAAGGCTGGCTGATTTCGGGCGGCACACTCACCTGCGATGCGCGGGGACGGTTGCTGGCCGCCGTCATGGCGGCCCGCCGCGACGAAACGCAGGGCGCGGCCTCCATCTGGGGAGCCCCGAGCACGGAGTGCTTCCTGATGGCCTCCACGGACAGCGGCCGCTCCTTCGAGTCCTCGCAGATCAGTCGCTCGTCGGCCGCGCCCAACTGGCTGCCGAACATCATGCGCATCGGCCCCGGAGCCGACCTGTCCCGCCCGCTCGTCCTCTACACACACGGCCTCACGGGCGCCGGGTGCCAGCCCGCGGAACGCACGGAAGTGTACGGCGTTTGGATCGACTGAGCACATCGGCCTGACCATGAAGAAACTCATGACCGGAGGCCGTCTGACGCGACCGGTTTGACCACTGCTCCGTGAAGTGGTTTACTCCGCCCTCCCGCTCGCCGGCATGCGCCGGCGGCATGCGGCCGAAAGGAACCGGCTTGGCGATGCGAGCGACGCTCGAGGCGGACGATGTCGTCTTCATGTATGTGCCCGGAACGGACTCCGTCCTCACGGAGTACGGGGCCACGGTCTGCGCCTGGGGCGGCGCGCACACCGGCGAAGAGGTCCGCCGGCTGACGGCGCTGGGCGTCCACGCCACCGGCGACGTCTGGTGCCTCACCGCGGGCGCCGCCGCGCTTCACCACCACGCGGACCTGCGCGCGGCCACGGTCCGCGACATGGCGGGCCAACCCATCGCCGTTCCCTGGCTCCCGGACGTTACGCACCAGGGCACCCCCAGCCTATGGGGCTGCTTCAGCCATCCCGCATACCGCGCCCACCTGCGGGCCAAGGTGGCGGAGGCCATGGCCGGGGGCGCGGCCGGATTGCATATCGACGACCACTTGGGCTCGGCTCACCCGACCATCGAATACGGCGGATGCTTCTGCGATTTCTGCATCGCGGCCTTCGGCGAGCACCTGCGGCGAACCGACACGCCGAGCCTGAAAGCCGAAGCCGGGGTTACCTCGTTCGACGGGTTCGACTATCGGGAGTTGGTCCGGAAGCTCGCCGCCTCACGCGACGACTACATCGCCCGCCAGACCCAGATGCCGCTCCACGAGGAGTTCGTCAGCTACCAGCTCCTGCGCGCGGCGGAGAACGTCCGGCAGTTGGGCCGGCTGGCGGCCGAGATCGTCGAGCGCCCGATCACGCTCAGCGCGAACACCGCGCTGCCAGATCTGGCGCACGTCGTGGTCGCGCCGCACCTCACGCACCTCGTCGGGGAGGTTGCGCACAACGCGGCGCAGGGAACGGGCGGCCTGCTGAATGCCGTGCGGGCCTACCGGATGGCGGAGTCGCTCGGAAAGCCGATGGCCGCCACAGCCCGCGGCGCCGACTGGGCGTGGATCAAGGAGCACCATGCCCACCACCTGGCCCGCCTGTGGATCGGCCTGGCCTATGCCTGCGGGCAGCGGCTCATGGCTCCGCACAAGGCGTGGTGCTACCTGCCCGGCATCGGCACGCAGTGGTACCACGGCCCGACCGGTGCGTATGCGCCGGTCTACCGCTTCGTCCGGGCCAATCCGGCGCTCTTCCGGGAAACCCGCACGGTCGGGCCCCTCGCCGCACCACCCGGGGTCCCGACGTCGTTCGAGACGCCCGCCGCCCGGCGCCGCCTCCAGGATCTGCTGGACTATGGCCATCCCGAACCGCTCCGCGCCGGCGACGTCTGGCTGTTCCCGCGCGAACGCGCCGACGGCACGGCCGTCGTTCACCTGCTGAACCTGCGCTACGAGTCGGCGCGGGACGCGGTGGTTCCGCAGCAGAACGTAACGGTCGACCTGCCCGCTTCGCTCTTCAGGCGAGCCTTCACGTCCGCGCGGTGGCACGACGTGGAGCACGGCGAGGCGCCGCTTGCGCTGGAGCTGATCGCCGGGACCACCCGACTGGTTGTGCCGCAGCTCAAGACCTGGGGGATCGTAGCGCTGGCTTGATCGACGGCGTCGCGCTTTCCTCCCCCCCCGAACATCCATGCACTGCAGCCATACTCGGTGGCCCAGGCGTCGGACCGGCTCGATGGCGGACGCGCCGCGCGGCCGCCCGGCCCCGCCAGCCCCGACCGCCGAAGACCACCCGGCCCGATTGCGGCCATCTCCCCGATTTTTTTACGAACCCGTTGACACAGGCGGGGCATTCCACTAGATTTCTCCGTCTTTCTTCTTTGAGAGGGAGCGGCATTGTGAAGACTAGTTTACCTAAAGAGTCCGATATCCAGCGTCAGTGGTATGTCGTAGACGCTGCCGAAAAGCCCCTGGGGCGCTTGGCCGTCGGGGTCACTAACCTCCTGCGCGGCCGGGGCAAGCCCATCTTCACCCCTCACGTCGACACGGGCGACTTCGTCGTCGTGATCAACGCCGAGAAGGTGAAGTTGACGGGCGCCAAGGAAACCAGCAAGACGTACCAGCGCTTCAGCGGGTACCGCGGCGGCCTCGACGTTCGCACCGCGGCGTTCGTCCGGGAGCGCAATCCGGAGCGCATGGTTGAGGAAGCGGTTCACGGCATGCTGCCGCGCAACCACATGAGCCGAGAGGTGTTCCGTCGCCTGAAGGTCTACGCCGGAGAGGCGCACCCCCACACGGCGCAGCAACCCAAGGCCGTCGAGCTTAAGTGAAGCGAAGGAAGGTGAAGCGTGGCTGAGACAACGACCAAGTACAGTGCAACGGGCCGGCGCAAGACAGCCGTCGCCCGCGTCGAACTCCGGGCCGGTTCCGGCAAGTGCGTCGTCAACAAGGTGGATTTCAAGCAGTACTTCCCCGTTGAGGCCATCCGGAACTTCATCGTTCAGCCGCTGAAGATCACCGACATGCTCGGCAAGTACGATGTGTCGGCCAGCCTCTCCGGCGGCGGCACGGTCGGCCAGGCCGGCGCTCTGCGGCACAGTCTCGCCCGCGCCCTGCTTCTGGTGGACGGATCGCTCCGCGAGGTGCTGAAGGACAGCGGGCTCCTGACTCGCGACGCCCGAATGAAGGAACGCAAGAAGTACGGGCAGCCCGGCGCCCGCAAGCGGTTCCAGTTCTCGAAGCGGTAGGCTATTCGCGTCGCCATCCCGTGCAACCTCACGGCCTCGAACCACGCCCCCCGTGTTCGAGGCCGTACTTTTTTCTGACGATTGGAGCAGCAGCATGACCACGACCTTCGTAGACGGCGGCGTCACCGCCGCCCGGGGCTTCCGGGCCTCCGCCGTGACCGCCGGAATCAAGAAACCCCGGAACGATCTGGCCATCGTCATGTCGGATACCCCGGCCGCGGTCGCCGGGGTCTTCACGACCAATCGCATCCAGGCCGCTCCCGTCCACCTCTGCCGGGAGCGGGCGGCATCCGGCCGGGCGCAGGCCATAGTCGTCAACAGCGGGTGCGCCAACGCGTGCACCGGCGCGCAGGGCGTAGCCGACGCGCGCCAGATGGCCGCCCTCGCCGCCACGGCGCTCGGGATTCCCGAGCCCCTCGTTCTGGTGTGCTCCACCGGCACTATCGGCGTGCTCATGCCCATGGACAAGGTTGCCGCAGCCATGCCCGCCGCCGCCGCCGCCCTGTCCCCCGACGGGGGGCCGGCGGCCGCCAAGGCCATCATGACGACCGACACCGTCGACAAGCAGGTGGCGGTCCGCCTGAAGATCGGCGGCCGCGACGTGACCGTCGGCGGCATGACCAAGGGCGCCGGCATGATCGATCCCCACATGGCCACGATGCTCGCGTTCCTGACCACGGACGCCGCGGTCGAGCCGGCCGCGCTGCGGACCTGCCTCGCGGCGGCCGCCGAGCAGAGCTTCAACCGGATCTCGGTCGACGGAGACCAGAGCACGAACGATACGGCCCTGATCCTGGCCAATGGCGCGTCGGGCGCCCCGCTCCTGAACGAGCGGCACCCGGAGTGGCCGGCATTCGTCGAGGCCGTCAACACCGTGACGCGCGAGCTCGCCCTGAAGATCGTGCGCGACGGAGAAGGCGTCACGCGCGTCGTGACGCTCATGGTCCGCGGCGCGGCGAGCCCCGACGACGCATCGCGGGCCGCCCGCGCCGTCGCCAACTCGCTCCTCGTGAAGACCTCCTGGTTCGGGGGGGATCCGAACTGGGGCCGCGTCATCGCCGCCGTCGGCTACTCCGGCGCGGCCGTCAAAGAAGAATTGGTCGATATATCCTACGATGGTATAGTCGCCTTTCAGCAGGGCCGGCCGGCGGGAAAAGCCGTGCTGCCCCAGCTCGAGGAAGTCCTCCGGCGATCGGCGTTCGGCCTGACCGTGGACCTCCACCTCGGAGATGCCGCTTACACGATGTACACGGCGGACTGCAGCGAGGAATACGTGCGGATCAACGCCGAGTACATGACCTGAAGCACCGCCTATGCAAACGCTGATCGAGAAAGCCAACGTCCTGATCGAGGCCCTGCCCTACATCCAGAAGTTCCGCCACGAGACCATCGTCGTCAAGTTCGGCGGCAGCGCGATGGAGGAGAAGGCGCACCACGACAGCATCCTGGCGGACGTGGCGTTCATGGAGTGCGTGGGCATGCTTCCCGTCGTCGTGCATGGCGGCGGAAAGGCCATTTCCCGGAAGATGGCCGAGGCCAATCTGAAGGCCCGCTTCGTGAAGGGGCTGCGCGTTACGGACGAGGCCACGATCGCCATCGTCGAGCAGGTCATCAAGAGCGAGATCAACCCGGGCATCGTCTCCGTCCTGCGCAGCAAGGGCGCCCGGGCGGTGACGCTGGACGGCGACACGGTGTTCCGCGTGCAGCGGCGGACGGAGGTCGACGAGAAGACCGGCGACGTGCTCGACTGGGGCTTTGTGGGCGACATCCAGGAAGTGAACGTCGAGCCGATCCGGGAGTGGATCAAGAAGCGGACCATTCCGGTCATCACGCCGCTCGGCCTCGGGCCGGACGGCCGGAAGTACAACCTCAACGCCGACGATGCAGCCGCCGCCGTGGCGAAGGCCCTCAAGGCCCGGAAGCTCGCCTTCCTCTCCGACGTGCCGGGGCTTCTGCGCGACCGCGGCAACGAGGAATCGATCCTGTCGACGCTCCGCGTGCAGGAGGTCGAGGACCTGATCCGCACGGGCGTGATCGACGGCGGGATGCTGCCGAAGATCCGCAGCGGCGTGGAGGCTCTGCAGGCCGGCGTGAAGAAGGTGCACATCATCGACGGCAGGCTGCCGCACTCGCTGCTGCTCGAGATCTTTACAGACAAGGGAGTCGGAACGGAGATCACGGACGATGAGTAAGACCCAGGACATCATAGACCGATACCAGAAGTACGTGCTGCCCACCTACGCGCCGAGCCTCGCGCTCGTGAAGGGCAAGGGCACCCGCGTGTGGGACGCCGAGGGGAAGGTCTACCTCGACTTCCTGGCCGGGATCTCCGTCGTGAATGCCGGCCACTGCCACCCCAAGGTGGTAGCCGCCATCCAGCAGCAGGCCGCCACGCTGATGCATGTGTCGAACCTCTACTACACGGAAAACCAGGCGCGCCTCGCCGAGCGGCTGAGCCGGCTGTCCATGAACGGCAAGTGCTTCTTCTGCAACTCGGGCGCCGAGGCGAACGAGGCGCTCATCAAGCTGGCGCGGCTCTGGGGCAGCCCGGCGAAGAAGTTCGAAGTCATCACCATGCAGTCCTCCTTCCACGGGCGGACGCTGGCGACGCTCGCCGCCACGGCCCAGTCCAAGCATCAGGCCGGGTTCGAGCCCATGCCCGAGGGGTTCCCGTTCGCCACGTTCAACGACATCGAGTCGGTCAAGGCGCAGGTCAACGACCGGACCGCCGCCATTTTGCTCGAGGCCGTGCAGGGCGAAGGCGGAGTCGTTCCGGCCGACGTCGAGTTCCTGAAGGCCGTGCGCGCCCTGTGCGACGAGCGCGAGCTGCTCATGCTCTGCGACGAGGTGCAGTGCGGGCTCGGCCGGACGGGCCACTGGTTCGGATTCCAGCACGCCGGCATCACGCCCGACGCCTTCTCGCTCGCGAAGTCGCTGGGCGACGGGTTCCCCATCGGCGCCCTGGTCGCCAGCCCCAAGGTGTCCGACGTCTTCAAGCCGGGCACCCACGCCAGCACGTTCGGCGGCAACCCCCTCGCCTGCGCCGCGGCGCTCGCGATGCTTGACGTCATCGAGGAGGAAGCGCTCGTCCAGCGGGCCGCCAAGGTCGGCGCCTCGTTCCAGAAGCAGCTCTCCGCGTTCGTCGGACGCTACGAGCACGTGAAGGCCGTTCGGGGCCGCGGCCTGATGGTCGGCATGGTCCTCGATCAGCCGTCCAAGCCGTTCGTGACGACCCTGCTCGAGATGGGCCTGATCGCGAGCGCGACAGCGGATACCGTCGTCCGATTCCTCCCGCCGCTGACGGTGAAGGAGTCCGAAATCGAGGAAGCCGTCGAGATCGTCGGCGACGCCCTCGAGCAGTGGCATAACCCCGCCGCCGCGGCCGGCGCCTGATCGCAGGAGCGCGCCATGAGACTGGACGAACTGAAGGGCCTCACGGTCGGCGTCTGCGTATCCGGCGGGCTGGATAGCCGGACCATCGCCAAGCGGCTCCGGGAAGCCGGTGTCGATGTGCTCTGCTTCTCGGCCAACCTCGCCCAGCCGGACGAGGCGGACATCGACAACATCCGCGCGAAAATGGCGCCCTGCGGCGTGGACACGATCATCGTGGACCTCCGCACGGAGATGGCAGAGGCGTGCTTCGAGATCGTCAAGGCCCAGGCCATGTACGACGGCGGGTACTGGAACTCCACCGGGCTCGGGCGGGCCGTCACCGTCCGGGGGCTGATCCCCGAACTCAAGCGCCGGGGCTGCACCGTCCTCTCGCATGGCGCGACCGGACGCGGCAACGACCAGATGCGCTTCGAGCGCTACACGAACGTGCTCGCACCCGAGATGCGGGTGTACGCGCCGTGGCGTGACCCGATCCTGCTCCAGCAGTTCGCCGGCCGCAAGCAGATGGCCGAGTACCTGCGGGGCTTCGGCATCGATGCGTTCCCCGGCGGAAAGAAGCGATACTCGACCGACGCCAACCTCGCCGGGCTGTCCCACGAGGCGGAGGATCTGGAGAGCCTGGAGACGCCGTCCACGATCGTGGAGCCGACGATGGGCGTATGGCCTCATCAGGCCCCCGACCGCGTCGAAGAGGTGGAAGTCCAGTTCGAGCGCGCCCGCGCGGTGGCCATCAACGGCCAGAGGCTTCCCCCTCTGGACCTGATGCTCCTGGCCAACCAGGTCGGCGGACGCAACGGCGTCGGGATGAAGAACGCGCTCGAGAACCGGATCATCGGCACCAAGAGTCGCGGCGTCTACGAGGCGCCCGGCATGGAGCTGCTCGGCTTCGCCCTGAAGCAGGTCTACCAGGCCACGATGGACCGCCGCTGCACCGCTCTGTTCCAGTCGCTGTCCACGCTCGTCTCGGGCCAGCTCTACGACGGACGCATGCTCGACCCGGTCACGCGGGCCGCCATGGCCGCGATCGACACGATGGCGGAGTATGCGACCGGCACGGTCCGGCTTGGGCTGTACAAGGGCAACCTGTACTTCCACAGCCTGACCGACTGCGCGGCCTCGCTCTACAACCCGGCCGACTCCTCCATGGAGGAGAGCGAGGGACTGAACCCCGCCAGTTCGCAGGGCTACGCCGAGATCCAAAGCGTTGAGGCGCGGGCGCTCGCCCGGGCCGGACAGATCCGTGTCTGACGGCTCGCGCCGCCCGGGTCACAGGGGGAATCGGGGGAGAGGATATGGCTGACGTCCCGGTAGCGCTCACGATCGCCGGATCCGACAGCGGGGGCGGCGCCGGTATTCAGGCCGACCTCAAGACGTTCGCCGCGCTCGGCGTGTTCGGGACCTCCGCCATCACCTGCGTCACCGCGCAGAACCCGGACGCCGTCACCGCCATCGCCGCGCTCGAGCCCTCCATCATCGAGCGGCAGATCGACGCGGTCTGCGACGGGTTCCCGGTTGCCGCCGCCAAGACCGGCATGCTCTACGCCGCCCCCATCATCGAGGCGGTCGCCGCCACGGTAAAGCGCCGGGGGATCCGGCCGCTCGTTGTGGACCCGGTCATGGTGGCGACCTCGGGCGCCCGACTCCTCCGGGAGGATGCCATCCGCTGCCTGTGCGAGCGCCTGCTCCCGCTGTGCACCGTCGTCACGCCCAACCTTCCGGAGGCCGAGATCCTCTGCGGGCACCCCATCCGGTCCCCCGATGAACTGACCGTGGCCGCCCGCGAAATCAGCGTGCGCTTTCACGTCGCGTGCGTGGCCAAAGGCGGGCACCTGGCCGGCGACGCGGTGCTCGACGTGCTCTTCGCAGACGGCGAATGCACCGTCTTCGAGGACCGGCGGATCGCCGTGCAGGAGACCCATGGCACCGGCTGCACGTTTTCTGCAGCCCTGACGGCGCACCTCGCGCTCGGGCTCCCGCTTCGAGACGCCGCGAGAGAGGCCAAGGCGTTCGTCACCCGCGCGCTGAGCCGGGCCCGGCCGGCCGGCCGGCACGTCCCCCTCAATCTCTTCGCGGATGCCTGACGCCCCCGCCAGACGCCCGATGCTCGGCCTGACCGCAAGCGTCCTGGCGGGAGTGGCCGTCGGGATTCATCGCCCCGCCGCGCCCGGGCCTGCCCTCGCCGCAGCCGCCGTGGCGTTTCTGGGAGCGCTGGCCCTCTCGATGGCGCAACGGACCGAACGCCGGCCGCCGATGTGGATCGGCCCCGGCATCCGCCGCTCCGCAGGCCGCGCGCCGACGTGCGCCGCGCACGCGGCGGTCGCCCTCCTCGCGTTCGCCTGGACGTGCGCGTGGGCGGCCGACCGCTTCAGCGCCGCCGCCTGGGCGGATGCGAGCGCCCGCTTCGAGGTGCTCGGCATCGTCGCCGCCGAACCGGACGCCCGCCCCCATCCGGACGGCTACACCATCTGGCGCTTTCCCCTCGCCCTGCGCGCCTCGCGCCCGGCGGCGACCGCGGACTGGAGCCCCGACGCCGGAACGGTCCGCGCCAGTTGGGCCGCACGCGCCGGCCCGCGGCCCCGCTACGGAGACCTGTGGCTCGTGCCGGTACGACACGACCCGCGGCACCCCTTCGTCGGCCGCCGCGTGGCCTCGCGGCCCGCCGTCCGCGGGGAGTACGCGCACGCCCGGCTGCTGGCCCGCGGACTGGGGAACCCGCTGGTCGAGTGGTGCCTTCGGTGCCGGCGCCGCGCGGCCGACGGACTCGCGCGAGACATCGAGGGGCACCCGGGAACGTCGATGCTGCATGCGCTGCTGCTCGGCTATCGCGGGGACATCCCGCCAGCCGTGCGGGACGATTTCGCAACGACGGGCACAACCCACATCATCGCCATCTCCGGGCTCAATGTCGGCCTGGTAGCAGCCATGCTGATCGTCGGGCTGGCGGCATGCGGAGTGCCGCGCGAGCGCTGGCTGTTCGGAGTGGCGCCGGTCCTCGTCGTCTACACGATCGCCACCGGCCTGAGCGCGAGCGCCGTGCGGGCCTGCATCATGGCGCTCGCGTTCTTCGCGGCGCCCAGCCTGGACCGGCGGCCTGACTCGGCATCCGCCCTGGGTCTGGCGGCAGTGGCCATCCTGGCGGCCGACCCCGGCCAGTTGTTCGACGTCGGCTTCATCCTCTCGTTCCTCGCCGTGCTCGGGCTGATCGCGCTGTACCCGGGCTTCAACCGGATCGGCAGCCGCCTGCACCGCCCCGACCCATGGCGGCGCGATCCCGAGAGCCTGCCGATCCGCGCCCTGCGCGCCGCCGGACGTCACACGTGGGCGCTGCTGGCCGCTTCCACGGCCGCCTGGGTGGTGACGGCTCCGGTCATCGCGACCTGCTTCGGATCGCTTTCGCTGATCGGAGTCGTGACCAACTTCATCGCCGTCCCGCTCTCGTTTCTCATCGTTCTGGGCGGGTGCCTTTCGCTTTTCTTCGGCGCGTGCTGGCCGGCCCTGGCCATCCCGTTCAACCACGCCAATCTCCTGCTCGTCGAGGCGCTCACCCGATCCATGCACGCGCTCGCCGGAATTCCCTACGCGTGCGTGGCGCCACCGCCCCCCTCGGCGTGGGTCGTCGCCGCCTGGTACGGCGCGCTGGCGGCCCTGGCGGCGCTGCTCCAGGCCAAAGTTCGCGTGGACAACGCCGAGGCGAACCCGTAGGCTTTTTCGCGTTCGCAGGCGGGGCCCGGCGGCGTGCCGCCACCCCCGCGCGTCCAGGAGCCACCATGCAACCGCACCGCCGCCACATCGCCCGATGCTGCCGCCGATGGGCCGCCGTCGCCGCCGCCGCTCTGCTCGCGGGCTGCCGCCACTGCGCGCCCACCCCCCTGCCGGACTCGCCCGCTGACCGCGAGGAAGCGTACCGCCAGATCCGCCTGCTGACCCGCGCCATGGCGCAGATCCGGAAGGACTACGTCGACGCGGAGAAGACCGAGTACCAGGCCCTCACCTACGGCGCCTTGCGCGGCATGCTCCAGTCGCTCGACCCGCACAGCCAGTTCATGGAGCCCAAGGTATACGAGGACATGAAGGACGAGACCGCCGGCGAATACGGCGGCATCGGCGTGGTGATCGGGCTGCGCGACGGCGGGCTGGCCGTCATTGCGCCCATGGAGGATACGCCGGGCTTCCGGGCCGGCCTGCAGTCCGGGGACCGCATCATGGAAATCGACGGAGCCAAGACCGACGGCCTTTCGCTCCGCGACGTGGTCGGCAAGCTCCGCGGCGAAAAGGGCACCTCCGTTACGCTGAAGATCCTGAGGCAGACCGAGAAGGAGCTGCGCGAGTTCCAGCTCATGCGCGAGGTGATCCGCGTGTCCAGCGTGAAGGGGACGCGCATCCTCGGGGACGGCATCGGCTACATCCGGATCACCCAGTTCAGCGAGCCGACCGCCAAGGCGCTGGACGAGGCCCTGCAGAAGCTCACCACCAACGGCCTGCACGCCCTGGTGCTGGACCTGCGCAACAACCCCGGCGGACTTCTGACCTCAGCCATCGAAGTGAGCGAGCGCTTCCTCAAGAAGGGCGACATGGTTGTGTTTACGCGGGGCCGGGGCGGAGTCCAGAAGCAGGATGCGGCGCGCGCCCGGCTCGCCCGCTCCCACACCGGCTTTCCCATGGCCATCCTCGTCAACGAGGGCAGCGCCAGCGCGTCCGAGATCGTGGCCGGCGCCCTGCAGGACCACAAGCGGGCCATCCTGGTCGGCGAGCGCACCTTCGGCAAGGCATCGGTCCAGAGCGTCTTCCAGCTCGAGGACGGATCGGCCCTGCGCCTGACGACGGCCAAGTACTACACGCCCAGCGAGCGGGTGATCCACGACAAGGGCATCGAGCCCGACATCGTGGTTCCGATGGCGCCCGACGAGTGGCAGAAGGTCCAGGTCACCCGGGCGCGGGCCGAGAACCCCGGCATGCCGCGAGACCCGGCCCAGCCGACGGAAGCCGCGGAAGGCACGCCCGACCGCCAGCTGGAGCGCGCCGTCGATCTGCTCAAGGGCATCCTGATTTTCGAGCACCAGCAGTAAGGCCCGCCCCCATGAACGTGCTCGGGATCGAAACTTCCTGCGACGAGACGGCCGCCGCCGTCGTTCGCGACGGGCAGGATGTGCTGAGCAGCGTGATCTTCAGCCAGGTGGCGCTCCACCGCCCCTACGGAGGCGTGGTCCCGGAGGTCGCATCGCGAAGCCACGTCGAGGCCCTCCCCGGCGTGATCGAGCAGGCAGTTGCCGAGTCCGGCATCGGGTGGTCCGCGGTGGATGCGGTCGCCGTCACCTGCGGCCCGGGGCTGGCGACCTCGCTGCTCGTCGGGCTATCGGCGGCCAAGGCGCTCGCGCTCCGGCTGGAGCGTCCGCTCATCGGCATCAACCACCTCGAGGCGCACATCCACTCGGTCTTCCTGAAGCAGACGCCGGGGTACGTCCGGGAGTCCCTTCCCATGCTGTGTCTCGTCGTATCGGGGGGGCATACCTGCCTGGTTCGAGTGCCCGGTCCGGGATGCTACACGGTGCTCGGCCAGACGATCGACGACGCGGCGGGCGAGGCGTTCGACAAGGCGGCGAACCTGCTGCACCTCGGCTATCCGGGCGGCCCCGCGATGGACAAGGCCGCGCGGTCCGGCAATCCGAAGGCGGTCGACTTCCCCCGGGGCATGCAGCGGAAGCCGTTCGGGGCAGGCTCGGGATTCGATCCGCGCCTCTGCTTTACGTTCAGTGGCCTCAAGACCGCCCTGCTGTACCACATCAAGCGGCACCCGCCCGCGTCCCCCGGGGACATCGCCGATCTCGCCGCCAGCTATCAGGAAGCCATCGTGGATGCGCTGGTCCAGCGGATTCGGCGCGGCTACGCGGGCGAGCGATCGGTCGCCATCATGGGCGGGGTCTCGCTCAACAGCCGGCTGCGCGCCCGGCTGGAGGATTCCGGGCGGGCGCTCGGAGCCCGCGTGGCAATGGCCGCCCGCGAATTCTGCGCCGACAACGCCGCGATGATCGCCGGGCTGGCGGGATCCGGCTTTGGCGTCCGCGGCCCGCGGGCCATGCGGCTGGACGTCTATCCCAGCCTGGCCATCGCCGAAGACCCGCTGGCAGGCGAGCCCTGAACGCAACGGGGCCGCGCAGCTTTCGCCGCACGGCCCCGCCCGCCCCCGCTCCCGGCCGGCTAGCGCCCGACGCTGGACGCCACCTGCCGCAGCTCGCCCTCGCTCAGCGCCTTCGCGAAGTCGGCATCCGCATCTCCGATCGCTTCGCGCACTTTCGCCGGGTCGCCGGCCGCCGCCCGGATGGCCGCCACCTCGCTCGGCATCAGGTCGGTCTTCACGCCGCCCTCGCGCACGATCGAGCAGATACCCGTCTCCGGACACAGCTCCACGGTCACCTTGTTGCTCACGGCCTGACCTCCTGCGCGACAGCCACCTACTTCGAGTGCTTGCTCAGATACGCCGCCACGCCCTCCGCCGTCGGCTTCATGCCGTCCTCGCCGGGCTTCCAGTTCGCCGGGCAGACCTCGCCGTGCTCCTCGTGGAACTGCAGCGCCTCGAGCAGGCGCAGCGCCTCTTCGACGTTGCGCCCGAGCGGCAGGTCGTTCACCAGCTGGTGCCGAACCACGCCGTGCGTGTCGATCAGGAACAAGCCGCGCAGCGACACCTGCTCGTTCAGCAGCACGCCGTAGGCCCGCGAGATGTTCTTGTCCAGATCCGCCACCAGCGGGAACCCGATCTCGCCGATTCCGCCCTTCGCGCGAGGCGTCTGGCGCCACGCCCAGTGCGTGAACTGCGAGTCGACCGAGACGCCGATCACCGCCGCGTTCTTATCCTTGAACCGCTTCCCCGCCTTGTCGAAGGCGATGATCTCCGACGGGCAGACGAACGTGAAGTCCAGCGGGTAGAAGAACAGCACGACGTACTTCCCCCGGTAGGACGACAGAGTCAGGTTGGCGATCGTGTTGTCCGGCAGAACCGCCTGCGCGGTGAAATCGGGCGCCGTCTTGGTTACGAGTACCGACATGTGTATGCCTCCACTTTCCTCGCGTCGCCTCGGGTTCGGGGAGACCGTCTCCCCACCCGGAACGCATGCGACTCATAATGCCCCTTACTTGGTGTCCTTACAACGAATTTTCGACTTTTTTTCCGCGCCGACAGCCGGTTCCGCGGCCAGCGCCGCGAACGTAATCTGCCCCAGTCGCTCATCCACGACCCGCTGGACCTCCTTCAGTTCCCGGTGTACGGCGCAATGGCCCATGCGCCCGCACCGGCTCCGGCCGTCCACGCACAGGCTCAGCTTCGTCGCGGCCGGCGCGAATGCCTGCACCACGTCCAGAAGCGAGATCGCCTCCGGTCGGCGCACCAGCGTCAGGCCGCCGCCCTTGCCCCGGCGGCTCCGGACCACGCCGGACCGCACCAGCGGCCGCACCAGCTTCCGAAGAAACCGGTACGGTATCTCCATCGTCCGAGCGACCTCGGCCGTGGAGGCGCTCCCCGTTCCGCCCGTCCGCGACAGGCACAGCACCGCCCGAATCGCGTAATCCGTCTCCCGATTGATCATCCGTCCCTCCGCTTAATCTCCCTCCATAAGTAGCATTCCACGCCGCGGCAATCAACGACCAACTGCCCCGGGACGCCGGGCCGCCAACGGGCTTCGGCCAGGGGCTCCGCCGGGTGCCGGCGAGGCTGCCGCGCAACGCGAGGGGGGCGCCGCCCGCTCAGCGCCAGGCGGGGTGTACGCCTCGGGCGATTCGGTCGTGAAGCCCGGTCTCTCGTCGCCCTGCCGGTGGCGAGTTCCCGCTCAGCCTCACCGTCTGCATCCGGATGCGACTCCCCGGGCTGTGTGCCGACGGGTTGATCCGCTGACCCGAAACGGCTATTCTCACACCTTGCTCGGCAGAGGCCGGGCCAAGATCGGGGGCAGCAACGACGATGGAACGCCACTTTGACGAGGAACTCCGGGACTTGCAGCGGGCGATTCTCGATATGGGCGCCCGCGCTCAGGAGGCCATCCGGCAGTCGATCGGAGCCCTGGTGTCCCGCAGCGCCGATCAGGCGCGCGGCGTGGTCGCCCGGGACGAGGCCATCGACGAGCTCGAAATCGTGATCGACGAGATGTGCATTGATCTCATGGCGCGCCATCAGCCCCTGGCCCGCGACCTGAGGTTCATCACCACCGGCATGCACATCAACTCGGACCTCGAGCGCATCGCCGACCTGGCCGTCGACATCGCGGAGCGCGTCCTGGACCTCGCGGAACAGCCCGTCCTCAAGGCGCTCGTCGACATCCCCCGCCTGTCGGCGGTCGCCCAACGGATGGTGCACGACGCCATCGAGTCGTTTGTCCGCCGCGACGTCGACCTCGCCCGGCGCGTGGTGCTCGGAGACGCTGATGCCGACGCGCTGCGCAACGCCATCCAGGACGATCTCATCGCCAACTTCCTGTCGCGCGACCCCTCGACCGCCCGGCCGGCGGTGGCGCTGCTGCTGGTCGCCCGGCATCTGGAGCGGATCTGCGACCACGCCACGAACATCGCCGAAGCCGTCGTCTACATGGTGCAGGGAACGGTCGTGAAGCACCACCCGGAGAACCTGTCCGCACCGCGGTAGCCGGCGAGCCACCACCACCATGGACGATCATCGTCAGCGCAGCTGCATTCGAGCCGTCAACTCCGGGCTTGCCTGCAATATCGCGCTCGCGCTCGGCAAGACCTTCACCGGCATCCTCGGGCACAGCCAGGCACTCCTGGCAGACGGCATCAACTCCATGTCCGACGTGGCCTACTACGTCGTCGTCCGCGTCTTCATGGGCCTCGCGCGGAAGCCGCCCGACCGCGAGCATCCCTACGGGCACAGCCAGCTGGAGAGCATTTCCGCCATGGTCGTCGGCGCCTTCGTGCTCACCACGGCCATCGCCATCTTCTGGGACGCCATCAACGGGTTCTACGATCTCGTGGTCCACCGGATCGAGCAGAGCCCGATCGCCTGGATGGCCTTGTGGGTCGCGCTGGCGACGGTCGCCCTCAAGGTCGTGCTGACCTCGTACACGCGGCGCGTCGGGCGTGCCACGCAGAACCCGGCCATCCTCGCGCTCGCGAGCGACCACCGGAACGACGTGCTCTCGGCATCGGGCGCCGCCATCGGCATCGCCCTCAGCCGCGCCGGTCTGCCCTGGTTCGATCCCCTCGCCGGAGCGATCGTCGCCATCGTGGTCTTCCGCACCGGCATCGAGATCATCCGGCAATCTTCGTCCGACCTCATGGACACCGTGCCGGGCCACGCGCTGAACGACGAAATTCGCGGGCTTCTGAGCGGGGCCGGCGGAGTCCGGGCCGTCGAGGAGATCCACGCGCACCGGTTCGGGCCCTACATGGTCGTCAACGTCACGATCGGGATCGACGGCGCCCTGAGCGTCCGCGAAGGCGACGCGATCGCCTCGCAGGCCGAGCGGATTCTCTACGACACCGTCCCCTTCCTGATGAAGGCGTATGTTCACTACCACCCGACTGGGGCGCCGGTGCAGGCGGCGCGCGACCGCGTGCCTAGCATCTACGCGCACCCGCCGCCCAAGCCGGACGAGTCCTGAGCCCGCCATGCCCGCTGCCCCCCAGCCCAACATCGTGCTCATCGGGATGCCCGGCGTCGGCAAGAGCACCGTCGGCGTCCTCCTGGCCAAGCTGAGCGGCCGCGACTTCCTCGACACCGACGTCGTCCTGCAGCGCCGCCTCGGCCGCACGCTTCAGGATGTCATCAACCGCGACGGACGCGACGCATTCCTCCGGCTCGAGGAGGAGTGCGTCCTGTCGCTTCGGGTGACGGGCTGCGTCCTGGCCACGGGCGGCAGCGTGGTCTACAGCGAGCCGGCCATGCGCCACGTGCGAGAAGGCGCCGTCACGCTTCACCTGACGATCCCGATCGGCGACCTGGAGCGGCGCCTGCACAATCTGAGCACCCGGGGCGTCATCATGTTCCCCGGGCAAGGCATCCGCCAGCTCTGGGAGGAGCGGGCGCCGCTCTACCGACGGCACGCCGACCTGACGATCGACTGCAGCAATCTCGACCACACGTCCGCCGCCGAGCGCATCGAGGAGATCGCCGGCGCCTTTTTCCGGGAGACCGCACCATGAGCCTGTACGTGACCGCCGACCACGTCCGAACAGCCGAGGACATGGTCCGCCGCGCCCGCGCGCACGGCGGCCTGGCCCCGCTCGACATGGATCGTTTCTGGGTCGATCAGGAGCGCGCCATCCGCGATCCCTGGGCCGCCGACTGCCCGCAGGTCCCGCTCGGCATGCTGATGTCCACCGAGTGCATGTTCGCCGAGCTGGACGTGCCCGAGGACTGGCACCGGCTGACTCACGACGCGCCCTACCGGGTCGCCCTGGCCAAGCGCTACAACGACCTCTCGGAGCGGATCGTCGGACGCCGACTGCTCGGCGAGGACCTGCCCGCGCCCGGCCCGCAAATGCCGGGGCCCAAGGCCCTGTTCGACATCTTCGAGGCGCAGAACGTGTGGCAGAACGAGTCGTACTGGCTGCAGCAATCCGCCAACACACCCGACGAGCTCGCCGCGCTGCTCGACCGGGTCGAGCGCCGGCTCTCCAACCTCCGCGAGTTCCTGCTGCCGACCGGATGGGCGGAGGCGAAGGCCCAGGGCGGCCGCGTGCCGCTCTACCGCGCCCAGCGCGGCCCGATCACCTTCGCCATGTCGGTCTATGGACTGGAGAACCTGATCTTCCTCATCGCCGACCAGCCGGATCTGGCGGCCCGCTTCAGCGACGCCATCCGACGCGCCATGCTGGAGCGCGCCCGCATCCTCGACGAGGAAGCCGGGTTCACCCCGGCCACGGCCCCGCGCGGGTTCTACTTCCTCGACGACAACTGCTGCATGCTGACGCGCGACATGTACGAGTTCTTCGGCTTTCCGATCCTAAAGGCGCTGTTCGATCGGTATAGCCCGAACCCGAAGGACATGCGGGGCCAGCATTCCGACTCGGCCATGGGGCATCTGCTGCCCCTGCTCGGACGCCTCGACCTCACGACCGTCAATTTCGGGCCAACGCTGACGGTCACGGAGATCCGCGAGCACCTCCCGCACGCGGTCATCGACGGACAGCTCGCGCCGTTCACGCTGAGCCGCAACGAGGAAGTCAACATCGTCGCCGAGTTCCTGCGCGACTATGAGATGGCACGCGCGAAGCGCGGCCTGAAGTTCTCAACGGCCGGCAGCATCAACAATGGCTCGCGCCTCACCGGGATGCGCCTGATCATGGCGGCCATCCAGGAGCACGGCCGCTACTGAGCCGGCCCGGCGCCGGGCCGCACGGCCCGCACGCGGGATGCCGGAGGAGACACCCATGACCGAGAACCCCCGCTTCGCGATTCCCTTCACCCTTGCCAACCCCTGGAAGTTTCCGCTGTTCGGGCTTCCCCTGCGCTGCAGCGTCCCTCTCGCGGAGCGGCTCGTCCGCGACCCGAGGCGCGAGCTGGCGCTCACGGACGACGCGGGCCGGGACTGCGGCGCCCAGTGGCGCGTGCTTTCGACCTGGCCCGATGGCTCGGCGCGCTTCGCGCTTCTCGACTACGCCGAGCCCGAGGTGCCCCCGCGCACGACGCGGCGCTACACGCTCGCGCGACGCGCGGGCCGACCCGCCGCCGCCGCCGGCGTGCGCGTGACCCGCACCGCCCGATCCATCACCGTCGACACCGGACGCCTCACCTGGTCGTTCAGCCGCACGCGCTTCTCGCTCGGCGAGTCGATCCGGTTTGGCGGACACGACTGGCTCCGGGGCTGCGGCACCGACCTGTGCATCACGGACGAGCGCGGGTTCACCTACCGCGCGTCGGAGGGCGACTGCCGCGTGACGCTCGAGGAGCAGGGCCCGCACCGCGTGATCGTCCGCGTGGAAGGCACCCACGGCCGCGGCTCCGAGCGGTTCATGGACTACCTGCTGCGCCTGCACTTCACGCGCGGCGGCGCGCAGGTGCTGATGCTTCACCACATCCGGAACCGCCACGGCGGGCGTGAGGGGCGGCGCTTCCAGCGCTGCTGGCTCGAAGGCGCGCTGAACGTCCGGAAGCCCACGCGCCGCATCCTGCACGCCATGCACGGGCTCTTCACCATGCAGCGCGCGCTGGACGTGCCGGAGCGCGTCGACATCGACGTGGGCGACCGGCACACCGTCCTGCGAAACGGGGAGAGCCTCCGCGAGGCCGACGCGCAGATCTGCTACTCGATCTTCGAAAAGAATCCGGACAAGTCCGACGGCGACCGCCGCGGCCTGGCGCCGCTGGTGGATCTGGTGGAGCCGGGCCGGGGCGGGCTCCTGATCCGCCTCACGGCGCCGAACCCCAACGCCGAGCACCCGATGCACCTCGGCTCCGAGCTGGACCGGTTCGAGGTGGACTTCTTTCCTGCCGGCCCCGAGGTGTTCCACCTCGGCGAGGGCATGGGCAAGACGCGCGACGTGCTGTTCAACTTCCACGACGATGCCCTCACCCCCATGGACCGGATCCACGAGAGCGCCAACCTCGCCTATCCCGGCGTCGTCTCGCCTGGGGCCGATGCCTACCGCCAAGCCCGGTTCGGCGACCTGCACCACACGCTCGTGCCCCAGCGCAACCGCTATCCGATGCTGGAGTCCAAGATCGACCTCTTCCGGATGGCGCAGCACGGGTTCCTGTGGCCGCTGGCCCGCGGGTGGAAGCATCACGGCGACGAGCGCGGCGCCCGCGGCAATATGCAGAACTGGGGCATCTGGCAGTACATCAACAACGAGGAAGACTACCTCTGGTGCTGCATGGTCGATGCCTGGCGCCTCGGCCAGCCGATCGGGGGGCTGGACATCGCCCGGCACCTCATGGACATCGACTACATCGACTTCTCCGAGGATCCGCGGCGGAACGGGGCCACGTGCCCGCACGCCGAGGACCACACCAACGGAGAGGTGTACACCAGCCACCAGTGGTGCCAGGGGCTCCTCTACTTCTACCTGGCCACGGGCGACGAGGAGGCCCTGCGGATCAGCCGCCGGATCGGCGACTGCCTGGTCTGGTGGATCACGGGCCCCATGAGCTACGCCCTCCGCTTCAGCGGCCGCGAGACCGCATGGCCCCTGCTCTCGCTGTCGGCCCTCTACGAAGTCACGCACGAGCCGCGCTACCGCGACGCCGCTCTGAAGGTGGTCGACGATCTGATCGCCATCCAGAAGGAGCACGGGCAGGTGGTGTGGGAGTACCCGGCCGGCAGCGGCATCTACAGCGGGTACATGATGCCCATGGCCTTCAACGGAATCTGGGACGTCTGGGCCGCGACCGGCGAGCCGCGCGCGCTGCAGCTGTGGAAGGACATCACCCAGCCGGTCATCGCGCGCCTCGAGGACCCGGATAACTGGGGCTACGTCGTGTTCCGCAACTGGCAGATCAAGGTGGCCGACCTGACGGTGCTCGCCCGGTGGTATCACCTGACGGGCGATCCGAAGTATCTCCGGCTCGGGCGGAACGGGCTGCGCCTGATCCTCGCCGGATGCCCGCAACTGGACAGCCAGTTCCAAGGGTTCTTCGCCATGTGGTACCGGCACATCATCCTGTTCCTTCAACTCGCGGACGAGTTCGGGATGATTGACGATGATCACTGCACGCTGGTGTGGTAGAGTAACACCCGCAGGCGAGTGTCGGGCGATTGGAGGAGATCATCGCCCGTATGGCGCGCAGGGTGTTTGCGCTGGTGGCGGCGGCAGGCTCTTTCGCCCACGCCAGCGCGGACGGTTCGGCCGAACAGGGAGGGACAGCGATGACATCGGTAACGTTCAAGGGAACTCCGGCTGAGGTTGCGGGGACGCTGCCGGCGGTGGGCTCGACGGCCCCCGCCTTCAAGCTGACATCCAAGGATCTGTCGGACGTCAGCCTCGACGCCTTCGGTGGGAAGGTCAAGATCCTCAATATCGTCGTCAGCCTGGACACCAGCGTCTGCGCCCTGTCCGCCAAGCGCTTCAATGCAGACGTGGCGACGCTGCCGAACACCGTGATCATCAACGTGTCCGCCGACCTGCCGTTCGCGCAGAAGCGCTTCTGCGAGAGCCAGTCTCTGTCCAACGTGGTCAACCTGTCCACCATGCGGGCTCCGGGCTTCGGCCGGGACTACGGCGTTCAGATCGCCAGTGGGCCGCTCGCCGGGCTTCTGTGCCGCGCCGTGCTCGTCCTCGACTCCGCCAATCGGGTCGTCCACGCGCAGCGCGTCCCGGAGATCGCCACCGAACCGGACTACGCCTCCGCGCTGGCCGCCGCCCGGGCCGCCCGATAGCCCGGCCATGGCCACCCCATCACGAGTCTGGATCGCCCCCGCCGCCGGGCCGGCCTCCCCCGCGGACGCTGCCCGCTCGGCGCTGCGGCTCGCCGTGGCCGCCGGCATCGACGACCTCGCTGCACCGAACCGGCTCATCGGCATCCTGCAGCATGTCGGCGAGGGCCGAAATATCGGCCACATCAAGCCGGCGGTCACCCGCGCCATCGCGGACCATCTGTCCGCCCGTCAGGCGAAGCCGTTCCTCACCGGCAGCGCCACGCTCTACAAAGGCAGGCGCAGCAACGCCTGCGACCACATCCTCCAGGCGTACGAGCACGGGTTCACGCCGGACGCCATCGGCTGTCCGATCGTCATGTGCGACGGGCTCCGCGGGTCGGATCGGATCGAAGTGTCCGTCCCGCGTGCGCGGCACTGCCCGACCGCCTACCTGGGCAGCGCCGTCGGCCTTATGGACGGGCTGGTCGTCGTTACCCACCCCACCGGCCACATCGCCGCCGGATTCGGGGCCGCCATCAAGAACGTTTCGATGGGCCTTTCCGACCGCGGCGGCAAGATGGCCATGCACCATGGCGGGCGACCCGAGTTCCGCGCTAAGGCGTGCACCGCCTGTGGCCGCTGCGCGGAGTGGTGCCCGGCGGAAGCCATCACCGTGAACCGGACCGCGGAACTGATCGGGGACCGGTGTATCGGCTGCGGCCAGTGCCTCTCCGTCTGCCCGTCAGACGCGATCGGCTTTCAGTGGACCCACAGCGGCGCCGAGTTCCAGGAGCGGCTCGTGGAGTACTGCGCCGCCGTCCGGGAGCGGATTGGCGACCGCATCGTGTACCTGAACGTATGCCAGCACTTCACGAAGGAGTGCGACTGCTTCGACGTTCGTCAGGATCCCATCTGCGCGGATGTCGGCATCCTCGCATCGCGCGACCCCGTCGCCATCGATGTCGCAACGGCTGACCGGGTCGCCCGAATCGCCGGGCGCGACCTCGTGCGGGAAGCCGGGAACCGGGAGTACCGGGGGATGTTCGCCTACGCGGAGGAACTCGGACTCGGCAGCCAAGCCTACGAGATCGTCGAAGCGTAGCCGGCCAGCCCCGGCGGCGTCAGCCGCCCGCTTCGCGGCTGATGCGCCGGCGCATCAGCTGCCGGATCACCCACCGCCGCGCGGGCCCGGTGCGCTGGAGCCGGCCGGACAGCAGGTCCACGTGGGTCGTGACCGGCACAGCCGGGAGCCGCCGCCACCCGCACACCCGATCGACCACAGCAGTCGCTCCGAGCGAGCCCGACACCATGGTCCCGATGCCAATGGACGGCACCTTCCCTTCCTGCACCCGCCGCCGGAAGCCAGCCAGATCGACCGCCGGCAGGAACGAGAAGAACGCCGGGGCCAAGCTCTCGACGAAGCGCCGACGCCCAGCTCGGTCGCTCGACGGAGGCACCGCCCCGAAGTATGCGTCGAACGTCGGGCTCCGATCGGGGTCGAAGATGGCCAAGGCAGCGCCGAAGCCGAAGATCGGGCACGTGACCACCGACACCCCGCGCCGTCGGGCGTCGTCAAACACCAGCTTCTTGATCTCAAACCGCGCGAGATCGATCCCGTCGATGACGATCGATGCCCCGTCCATGAACCGGCCGAGGTTCTGCTCCGTCACGCCGTCCGCAAACACCTCGACCTCCACTCCGGGATTCACGCGCCTGATCCACTCCGCGGTCGCCTCCGCCTTGTTTCGGCCCACCGTATCGCTCGCGCAGCACATCTGGCGGTTGCCGTTTGACGCGTCGTAGGACTCGGGGTCCGCCACCCGGATGCGTCCGCAGCCCAGTCGCGCAAGCAGGTCGTATGTCCAGCCGCCGACGCCGCCGCAACCGGCGCCGCACACGGTGGCGCCCGCCAGGCGGCGCCTGTCTTCAGACGTCAGGAGCCCCTCGTACCGCTCGCCGATTCCTGCCAAATAGGTTGCCGCATCCGCACGGGCAGTGTTACCATCCATGGCCAGTTGACCTTTCATCAAGGGGGGGCATCGAACGCCGGATGAGGTCCGTCAAACCCATCGATATCGCCTTCGCGTTCACGTCTCTCCTGGCCGTCGGCGCACTGGCGCTGCCGTTCGTCTGGTACTGGATCTCCGACCCCTTCCCCAGCCGCTTGTCGGGCTCGATCATCTACTTGATTGTAACCGGGGAGAAGTTCTGGGCAATGTATTTCCGACTGCGCCAGCGCGCCTCGATCCGGCCAAAGGGGGACTGGACCGCGGTCACCGTCGGCCTGGCTCACACGCTGGTGATGTACGCCGCGATCAGCGAGTTCTATCTCCGCCGCCACGGCATTTCCGGCCCGATCGTCTTCCAGTTCGCGATGATCTGCTTCGCTCTCGCACTCACCCTCCGCTACTGGGCCTTCGGCGAACTGAAGAGTCAATGGGCCATCCACGTCGATCAGTCGGAGGGTGCGCGCCACCTGGTGCGGACCGGCCCGTACGCGTTCGTCCGCCATCCCCTCTACCTCGCCGCCGTCCTGGAGGTGCTCGCCATCCCCCTGCTCATCCACGCGCCGGTCACCGCCGTTCTGGGCGTGCTGATCTTCACGCCGCTCGAGTGGGGCCGCATCCGCTTCGAGGAGCGACAGCTTCGCGGCATCTTCGGTCCACCGTATGACGACTACGTGTCGGAAGTGTGGGCGCTCTTCCCTCTGCCCTTCGGGAAGCGTCGGCGGCCGTAGGTCGGCCGCCCGGGTGATCTTCGTGCTGGTCGATGGGCTGGGACTGGGCCTCGACGACCCCGCCGTCAACCCCATCCACGGCGGCGCGTGCCCCACGCTGGAGCGGCTGCTGCACGAGGCTCACCCGCTCGACGCTTCGATGGGCGTTGCGGGCATCCCCCAGAGCGCGACCGGCCAGACCGCGTTGCTGACCGGGGTCAATGCGGCCCACGCCGTCGGGCGTCACGTAGAGGGGTT
Source organism: uncultured Verrucomicrobiota bacterium (assembly GCA_964431965.1). Taxonomy (GTDB): domain Bacteria; phylum Verrucomicrobiota; class Kiritimatiellia; order CAIKKV01; family CAYSLU01; genus CAYSLU01. Next base: position 27,236 of record CAYSLU010000016.1, on the reverse strand, counting down.
CCCCGGCCCAAGCCTGCGCACGATCATCAGGAGGCACAACATCCTGAGGCGCATCCGGCTCATGGGCCTCCGGTGCACCTTCGCCAACGCGTATTTCGTCGATCGCTCATCCGAGGCCGCCACCCGCATTCCCCAGTCGGTCACGACCGTCTCCGCCTTGTCGGCGCTCGGGCGCGTGCGCACGCGCCATGACCTCGATCGAGACAACGCCGTCTATCAGGACATCACGAGGGCCAGCCTCGCGGCGCGAGGCTACACCGGCCCCCTCGTCACACCCGAGACCGCCGCCGAACACTTGGCACGCATTTCCGGCCGCCATGCCTTTACGCTGTTCGAGTATTTCCAGACCGACCGTATGGGCCACAAGGGAAGCCCCGCCGAAGCCGCCGCCGTCCTCAGCGTACTCGACCGGTTCGTGGCCGCCACGCTTGCCCGGCTGCAGACGCGCGGGAGGTGGCTGTTTCTGATGACGAGCGACCACGGCAACATCGAAGACGCCCGCGTCCGCCACCACACCATGAACGCGGTCCCGCTCGTCGCCGTGGGTCCGTCGGCATCCGAGTTCGCGGTTGGTCTGACCCGAATCGAACAGGTGGCGCCGGCGATCCTGCGATTCCTGAGGAAAGAGCACGGCGGACGCCTGATCAGCGCGAAGCGCCGGCAGCCGGTGAATCGGAGCCGCTCCGAGAACGGTAGCGCTCGATCGTCGCGCGAATCAGCCGAATGTCCTTCTGCCTGATCCGCCTGATGTGCATGCCGGTGGAATAGAGGCGACGGTGATCATCGAGCCGGCTCCAGACGGGCTTGGCCTGAAACACGACGTGGTCGTTACCGTCGATCTCCTCCGGCAGCATGATGCTGCACGGGACCAAGCTCTGCGTCGTGGTACTAACCGGAGTGTTGCTGTACAGCAGCATGCCCTCGGTAGTCAGATTGCCCAGATAACCCAAGAGCTCGCGCGTCTTCCGATTCCGCACCGGCAGGTGATGGATGAGGGCGTGCCGCTCTTGGCGCCGGCGTTGTTCCGACATGTGGGCACTCCTATTCATTACATAGTATGCATAATTAGCATTTTCTATGCCATCACGTTGTATAACAACGAGTTATCCAAGAACCGATCAATCCGAGTCGACCCGATACGGCTTTACAGCATACAAACCAACGGGTTACACGCGGTCATCAATGCCTGGACGAACGGATCGCAACGGAGGATTGCGCTCCCACCGCCAGCCATCCTGTAAGAGTTCCCGACGTCTCGGCCCAACCGTATCTACCTGACGATTCGCAAGACGTCTCGGAATGCGGCGTGCTCTGCCGTCCGCATCAACTCGAATAACGCCATTTCCACGCCGCTGAGCGTGACTCCGGCCTGCCTCATGCGCTCCAGGCCGATCTCTCGGTTTCGCTGGGTGCGCGACGACACGGCGTCCGAGAGCACATGGACCTCATAACTTCGGTCATGCAGGTCGAGTGCCGTCTGACACACGCAGACGTGCGACTCGATACCGCAAAGCAGAACCTGTCGCCGCCCGCTCGCCTCCAGCGCCTTCACGAAGCGCGGCTCCCCGCAGCAACTGAACGCCATCTTGGGGATCGGGCTCAATCCCGCCAGCATCTCGGCGACTTCGGGCGACGTCGCCCCCATGCGGGACGGGTTCTGCTCCACCCACAGCACGGGAAGACCGAGCGACTTCGTCCCGGCTATGGCCCGGCGCAGGTTCTCGAACAGAGCATCTTTCTCGAACATCACGCTGGCCAGTTTGCCCTGCACGTCGATCACGATCAGCACGGTGTCTCCGATATCCAGCATTCCTCCGCCTCCCGATGGCAGCGCCCGGGCCGTCACCATGCCCGCCCCACGAGGTGCTGCACGTTCACCGGCAGCCGGTTGAGCACGCGAACATCCGGCCCGAACTTGCCCAGCGTCTTTTCCACGACCACAAAGTCGAGCCCCGGAATCACAATATCGTTCCACCGGTTGCCGATCCCGCGGATCGCCACATCCAGCATGGTCACGATCTGTCGGCCCAGCGGCTCGTGCGAGTTCAACGTGATGGCCCCGAAGAACTCCTGGCATTCGGTGTAGCCGGCGTTGTGCGTCCCGGTGTACGGCTTCTGGCGCGGCAGGTCGATCTTCCGGCCGATCCGCCCGCACACCTCGGCCTCGCGCTGCGCAAAGAAATCGACCAGTGCCTGCTCCTGCAGGCGCGCCGGCTTCCCGCTGCGCGCCACGTCCACATACGCGGCCAGCCCGGCCCGAAAGGCGTCTTCGACGAACTGGAACCAGTACCGCTGATCCGCCGTTATCTCCGAGGGGCTCCGCACCGCAACGACCGATACCCGCTCGCAGGCCGTAAGCCCATCCCGCTTCGGCGAGACCCCAACGTGCACCACGTCGCCCGGCTGGATCCGACGGTTCAGAGCCTTCCCGATCAGCGTGCGGTTCGCTTCGCCCGCTGTAACCATCACGTCGAACCCCATCTCCTCGGCGCCCAGTTCGCAGGCGATCGCATACCCCCACTGCGCCACCTGCGTTTCGTAGAGGCCCGGCTTCAGCACCCCGAGCATGCCCTCGATCATAACGTCCGCGATCAGGCTCGCGTCTTCGATCAGCCGCATCTCGGCGTCGGACTTCTCGTACTTGATTGCGTGGTAGCTTGGCTGCGCGTCAACCACCCGGTCCGCGCCCCCCGCATACGCGCACAGGAATTCGTAGATGCTGACGGGGAAGACGGCCCGCGGCGTGAGGAGCCCGATGCGCTCGGGCTTGCACCCGCCCGCAGCCAGTTCGATGATGTCCTCCAGCCGCTCCGCATCGATGGGATAGTCCTCATCCGCCAGCTTCAGCATCTCGATCTTGTGGACCGGCACACCGGCCCTCGGGGCAAGCTGCTCGGCGATGTAGCCGCCCTCGAGCCCGGCCAGAAGGTGAAATCCGCCCGGCCCGATCACCCCGGCCACCGGCTCCACGCAGATGTTCGTGTTGCCGCCCAAGTACGGCACGTCCCCGTTGTAGTGCTCGTCCGAGTAGACGAACGCGCACGTAAGCCCCTGCCGGTCCAGCGCGGCGATGACTCGCCGCTGACGCTCTGCAAACTCGGCCCGGCCGACGCGGAGCTCGCGGTCGATCGCCGGCGCCCGCTCCAGGACCCCGGACACGAACTGCGCCTGCCGCTTCCAGTCGCTTGAATCCATCGTCATCCTCCAGCCGTTGCGGCGGGTCGGCCCGCCGCGGTCACGGGCGGCATGATACGCGCGCACCCGTGCCCGCGCAACCGGCCAACGGCGCCGGCGCGGACGTGCACGCCGACACTGTCTCTGGAAATTCTTGCCTCGGAGCCGGTGCTGCGGGTATGTTCCGCGTGACTGCGACCGGGTGCGTCCAGGGGGGATACGGAGAAGCCGCCATGAATCCATTGAGCCGACTGATGCTTCTGGCCTGCGCCGCGATCATCGCCGCCGGGAGCGCCGCAGCCGATCCCATCCACGAGGCCGCGAAGAAAAACGACGCCGACGGCATCCGAATGCTCCTCGAGCTTGATCCCTCTCTGGTCCATGCCCGGACCAACGGAGCCACCCCGCTCCACTGGGCCGCCGCCTTCGACGCCCGGCAGGCCGCCCGCGCTCTGATCCGCGGCGGGGCGGATGTGAACGCGAGAACCGAGAACGGATCCACCCCACTCCACTGGGCCGCCAACAAAAACGCCACAGCCGTTGTGCGCCTGCTCGTTGACAGCGGCGCCGATGTCAACGTCGGCACGACCCACGGATTCACCCCGCTTCACTGGGCCGCTTACGGCGATGAGATCGAGATCGCCCGCATCCTGCTCGCGAGGGGAGCTGAGGTCGATGCCCGATCGGACAACCGATTCACCCCGCTCCACTGGGCCAGCTACCGCGATGCCGCGTCGGTCGCGCGGCTGCTGCTGGAGACCGGAGCCAATGCGGACGCGACGAACGCAATGGGCGCCACGCCGTTCGACCTGGCGCTCAGCCAGAACGCCACCAACGCTCTGCAGTGGCTCACCGTGGATACGGCCCCTCAGCCACGCCGCTCAATGGGCAAGTTCTTCGGCGGGCTCTTCGCGTCCCGCCCCCCTCCGCCTCGCCCCAAAGCCGTAGAGCCGCCGCGCACCGCCGCACCGACCGGCGTGCCTCAACAGACGAATGCCCCACCTCCTGCTCAACTGACGAACACCGTGGTCGCTCGACCACCCCCCGCCCCCAAGCCGTCGACCGTTACCAACACCCCTCCGCCGGCGCCACGGCCCGCGGTTGTTCCGACGGTCACCACTCCCACGACGGTCACCACTCCCACGAC
>CAYSLU010000016.1:0-22815 GCA_964431965.1 uncultured Verrucomicrobiota bacterium | reverse complement strand
GTCACCACTCCCACGACCGTCACCACTCCCACGACCGTCACCACTCCCACGACCGTCACCAGGCCTCGCCCGCTCCCCCCCGCCCGCCAGCCTGAATCGGCTCCTGTTCCGGCGCGCATCGATCCGTTCCGCCGCGAGTCTGCACACACCCCTCCGACTCCACTCGCTCCGCGCGTACAGCCCGCCGCCACAAACGTGACACTCTGGCTTCCCGACGGCACTCGCTACGAGGGACAGACACTGAACGGCGCGATGACCGGCACCGGCCGGCTGTTCTACGCGGGCGGCACCTGCTACTCCGGCATGCTCCGGGACGGACGGCCGAATGGACCCGGGGGTCAGATGACGTTCCCGAACGGCGACATCTATGCGGGCGGATGGGCTGACGGATGGATGTCCGGGACCGGAACCTACACCCACTCAAGCGGCGAGCGCTACCAAGGCTCGTGGCGCCGGAGCGAGCGACACGGGGATGGGGTGTACACCTTCGGGTCCGGCGCGGCGATCACGGGAACGTGGGCCTTCGGCCAACTCCAAACCGGCGCCGGCGGCTATGTCATGCCCGATGGCAGCCGCTATGACGGTGCATGGGCCTCCGATGCGATGTCCGGGTTCGGCACGTTCACGCCCGCCACCGGCGCCCCCCTGACGGGCGTGTGGCGCGATGCGGTGCTGATCGAAATGCGGACAAACGCGCCGCCGGTCCGATAGCCCGGCTGAACCGGGCGCCGATTGGGGCCGACGCGAAGCGCACTCACGGAGAGGAGACCGGACATGCTGGCCATCACGCTCACCGCCGTCTACATCGCAGCCATGATCCTCATCGGCGTATGGGGCATGCGCCGGACCAAGACGCTGAACGACTTCTTCCTCGGCGGGCGGTCCATCGGTCCGTGGATGTCGGCGTTTGCCTACGGCACCACCTACTTCTCAGCCGTGCTCTTCATCGGCTTCGCCGGAAAGCTCGGCTGGGGATTCGGCCTGCCGGTGATGTGGATCGCCGTGGGGAACGCAGCGGTGGGGGCCCTGCTCGCATGGCTGGTGCTGGGGCGCCGCACGCGCCGCATGACGCAGAACCTCGATGCGATGACCATGCCCGAGTTCTTCCAGGAGCGCTTCGGCGCCCGCTACGTCAAGATGCTCGCGGCGACCATTATCTTCGTCTTTCTGATCCCCTACTCCGCATCCGTCTTCACCGGCCTCGCGTACCTCTTCAAGATCAACTTCAACATCTCGTACGACCTCGCCCTCGTCGTCATGATCGCCATCACCGGCGTATACTTGGTGCTCGGCGGCTACTTCGCCGTCACGCTCACGGACTTCATCCAGGGCCTGATCATGATCGTCGGATCCATCCTGATGATCGGCATCATGACGGATAAGGCGGGCGGCATCGGAACGGCCATCCAGACAATCCAAACCCAATACGCGGCCCACGTTCCGGCCGCCAAGCAACCCGGGGCCCTGCTGCTCGGCGCGCTGGTCTTCATGACATCCTTCGGCGTGTGGGGCATGCCCCAGATGGTCCAGAAGTTCTACTCGATCAAAGACGAGCGGATGATCATGCGCGCCGCGATCGTGACCACCGTCTTTGCCGTGATCATCACATTTGCCGCCTATTTCAACGGCGCGCTGGCGCACGTGTTCCTCGACAGCCCGATCATGGGCGACGATGGCAAGCCGGCGTTCGACCAGATGATCCCCCAGTTGCTCAAGTCGCACCTGCCGCCGGTGCTGATGGCCGTGATCCTGCTGCTGGTCCTCTCGGCCTCGATGTCCACGCTCTCGTCGCTGGTGCTGGTCTCCTCGTCCGCCATCGCGATCGACCTCTACAAGGGCCACATCAACCCCGGCGTTTCCAAGGAGGGCTCGCTCCTGCTCATGCGCGTGCTGAGTGCCCTGTTCATCCTGCTGTCGTACTTCATCGCCAAGTACAAGCTCGCGATCATTGTGACGCTGATGTCGATCTCGTGGGGCGCGGTGGCGGGCGCGTTCATGGCCCCCTTCCTGTTCGGCCTGTACTGGCGGCGAACGACGCTGGCGGGGATCTACGCGGGGATGCTGACCGGCCTCGCGACAGCCATCGGGCTCTTCTTCTGGCTGGGCGCCGCGAAGGCGCCCATCGGCGCCGCGGCGGCCATGCTGGTGCCGTTTGCCGTCGTGCCGCTGGTGAGCCTGTTCACGGCTCCGCCATCGACGCAACTGCTGGATAAGGCGTTCGCCGGGATCAACGGCCGCCGCACCTGAACCGGGCGGGCCTCGCTCAGGCGTGCCGGGTGTCGATCACCCGGCGGGCCTTGCCCTCGGACCGCTCGATGGCGCCGGGCTCCACCAGCTTGATCGCCGCGTGCACGCCGATGGCGTTCTCAAGCTTGTGCTCGATGGCGCGCTTGATCTCCTGCTGCATCCGCATCTCGTCGTGGAAGAATGCCTCGGACACCTCAACGCGCACTTCCAGCATGTCCAGCGCGCCCTCGCGCGCCACCACGATCTGGTAGTGCGGCATAATGCCCTTCATGCCCAGCAGCACTTCCTCGATCTGCGACGGGAAGACGTTGACGCCGCGGATGATCAGCATGTCGTCGGAGCGGCCGGAGACCTTGGTCATCCGCACGCTGGTGCGCCCGCACGGGCAGGGATCCGCCAGGAAGGCACACAGGTCGCGGGTCCGGTAGCGAACCAGCGGGATCGCCTCCTTCGTCAGCGTCGTGAACACCAGCTCGCCGCCCAGCGCCGGGTCGGCAATCGGCTCGCCGGTGACCGGGTTGATCAGCTCCGCGAGGAAATGATCCTCGAACACGTGCATCCCCTTCTGCACGCGGCACTCGCCCGATACGCCCGGCCCCATCACCTCGCTCAGCCCGTAGTTGTCCGTCGCGAACACGCCCAACTTGGACTGGATCTCGCGCCGCATGGGCTCGGACCAGAACTCGCCGCCGAAGAACCCCAGGCGGAGATTCAGGTCCTCCCGCCGCACGCCGAGCTTCTGGATCAGCTCGGCCAGGTAGACGGCGTAGGACGGCGTGCACACCAGCGCCGTGCTGCCGAAATCCTTCATGATCATGATCTGCCGCTCGCTGCGGCCCGAGGATACTGGCACGACCGCCGCCCCCACCCGCTCGGCCCCGTAGTGCAGGCCGAACCCGCCCGTGAACAGCCCGTAGCCGAACGCGATCTGGACGATATCCTTCGATGACAGGCCCCCGGCCACCAGGAAGCGGGCCACGAGGTTCGTCCACGCCTCCATGTCGTGGCGCGTGTAGCCGACCACCGTCGGCTTGCCCGTGGTGCCGGAGGAGGCGTGGATCCGGACCACCTCGTCGCGCGACACCGCAAACGCGTCGTACGGATAGCACAGCCGGAGGTCTTCCTTGGTCGTGAACGGCAGCTTGCGCACGTCGTCCAGCGAGCGGATATCCGCCGGGGTCACGCGCGCAAACCCCATCTTCCCCCGGTAGTACGGCACCCGGTCCCACATGATCCGCACGGTGCGCTTCAGGCGCTCCAGCTGCAGCTCGCGCAACTGGGCCACCGGCATACACTCGTGCTCGGGTTCCCAGATGGAAAACGTTGGGGCGGCGCGGTCGCTCATGGCGGGCGGTCTCCGTCGCGCGGCGGCCGATGCCGCCGCACGCATCACAGCAGGTACAGCTTGTCGGACGCCAGCACCGAGATCCTGGCCTTGGCCAGGACCGCCAGCGCGGCATCCGCATCCTCGAAGCGGAAGATGACCACCGCCTTGTCGCTCGCCTTCTCGACGAAGGCGTACATGTACTCGACGTTCACGCCGGCCGCGCGCAGCGGCTCCAGGACGCTCGCCAGGCCGCCGGGGCTGTCCGGCACTTCAACGGCCACGACGTCCGTCACCGACACGGTGTGCCCGGAGTCCCGCAGCGCCTTCAGCGCCGCGTCGGTCTTATTGACGATCAGCCGCAGGATCCCGAAGTCGGACGTGTCGGCCAGCGACAGCGCCCGGATATTGACGCCGGCGTCGCCCAGCAGGCGCACGACCTCGGCCAGGCGCCCCGCGCGGTTCTCGAGAAAGATCGACAGTTGCCTGACCTTCATATGCTGCCCTCCCGTTACACCTTGCGCATGTCCAGCACCCGCTTGGCCTTCCCCAGCCCCCGCTCGATCGTCCGCGGCTCCACCAGCGTGATCTTCGCGGACACGCTGAGCACGCTCTGGATCTCGGTGGCGATCCGGTCGCGCAGCGACTCGAGCTTCTTGATCTCGTCGGAGAACAGCCGCTCGGACACCTCGACCTGGATCTCCATCTCGTCGAGCGCGCCGACGCGGTTCACCACGATCAGGTACTGCGGCTCCACGCCCTCGATCTTCATCAGCACGCTCTCGATCTGCGACGGGAACACGTTCACGCCGCGGATGATCAGCATGTCGTCCGACCGGCCTGTCACGCGGCGCATGCGCCGCTGGGTCCGGCCGCAGGGGCATGGCGCATCGTTCAGGCACGTGATGTCGCGCGTCCGGTAGCGGATGAGCGGAATGGCGCGCTTCGACAGGCACGTGAACACCAGCTCTCCCTTCTCGCCCGGCCCCAGCGGCGCGCCCGTGTCGGGATCGACGACCTCGGGATAGAAGTGGTCCTCGAACACGTGCAGGCCGTCCTGCTCCAGGCACTCGCTGGCGACGCCCGGGCCCGTCACCTCCGTGAGCCCGTAGATGTCGATCGCGCGCACCGGCAGGCGCTGCTCGATCTGCTTCCGCATCGCCTCGCTCCACGGCTCGGCGCCGAAGTAGCCGACGCGCAGCTTGGTCTGGCGCAGATCGATCCCGTCCGCCTCCGCCTCCTCCGCGATCTGCAGGGCGTAGGACGGCGTACACGCGAGCAGGGTGACTCCGAAATCCTGAATCAGCATGATCTGCCGCTTGGTGTTGCCGCCCGACATCGGGACAACCGTGGCACCCAGGCGCTCGCCGCCGTAGTGCATGCCCAGGCCGCCGGTGAACAGCCCGTAGCCGTACGCCACCTGGACGACGTCGTCCGCCGTTCCCCCGCCGCAGCCCAGGGTGCGGGCGCACGTCTCCGCCCACGTCTCGATGTCCTCCTTCGTGTACCCGGCCACGATCGGCTTGCCCGTCGTCCCCGACGAGGCGTGGAGGCGGATCACATCGCGCATGGGCACCGCGAAGAGCCCGAAGGGGTACTCGCGCCGGAAGTCATCCTTCACGGTGAACGGCAGCTTGGCGATGTCCTCGAGCGAGCGGATGTCGGCGGGCTTCACCCCGTGCTCGTCGAACGAGCGCCGGTAGAACGGGACATGCTCGTACGCTCGGGTCACGGTATCGCGCAGGCGCTCCGCCTGGAGCTTCCGCAGATCGGCCCGCTTCATGCACTCAATCGGCTCGTTGAAAATCGTGCGACTCACGCCTTGTGCCCTCCATCTCTCGCGCGCCCTGCGTCTTAGAACAAAAAAAACGGCCGGGGTCAAGAAGACCCCGGCCGCCTCGCCTACGCGTGCCGCACGCGTTTAGAACTCATAGGCCAACTGCCACCGGGCGAAGTACGCCGTATCGTCGACCTTGTAGTAGTCGCCCGGCTCCAGAACCTCGACCACCAGGTGCCCGGTCAGCTTGTCCTTCAGGCCGCCGGTCTTGACCATCAGGCCTTCGGCGATCTTGAACTCGGCCAAGGCCTTGTAGAGCCATCCGCGCTCGTCGCCGCCGCCGGGGCCGTCCTTCTCCGGCGCCTGCAGGTACGCGGCCGCCAGGGAGGTCTTCACGCGGGCCGTCGGCTCGCAGCTCACGCCCACGTGCGGCATCATGACGTTCGACCACCGGGCCGCCGGCATGTCCGCGTCGAAGCTGTATACGTACAGCTCGCTGAACTGCGGATAGCGCGCCCAGAGCGGATCCCATGCCTCGTTGTCCTTCGTCTTCGGATCGTCGCCGCTCAGGTAGTACACGCCCGCATCGACCGCCGGCTTCATGGCCGCGGCGAACGGAAGGCTGCACACCACGAACGCGTCGGCCATGGCAGCCGAGATGTCTACATCGCCCTGCGAGCCGAACTGATAGGCGGCCTCCAGGTTCCCCTTCGCGGCCTTGCAGAACTCCGGCATCAGCCGGACGCCAACCGTGCCGCTATCGACTTCGCCGTTCTCGATCCGGCCGGCCGCCGCGTCCAGGCTCTGCCACCCGTACTTGGGGGCCGCATAGCCGCCCGCCGCCTTCGCGTCCTTCGTCGCGGCCTGGTCCCACTCGATCACGTGCTTGTAGATGCCGTACGCCTCGAACGGCATGGCGGCCAGCGACTTGTTCTTCAGGTACACGCCCGCGCCGCTCTCGTCGACGTCATTGAGCGAGCCCTTGTAGACGGTCAAGTTCCGCCGCGACGTGTTCAGCGTGTAGTCGTCGCTGCCCGGCTGGTACACGCCAAAGCAGTCGATCGTCGTGTCCTTGATGCCCTTCCACACCGCCTTCACGGCGTTGAAGTAGATCGTCCGCGACCCGTCGCCCGGCGTGCCTTCCAGCATCACCTTGCCCGTGCCGTAGATGAGCTCCTGGCGGCCGATCCGGACGTCCATCTGGTTCCCGGCCAGATTCTTGAGATCGAGGTACAGGTTGTCGAGCACCACCTCGTCCGGGAACTCGTAGTTGCTGGCCTGACGAGTCTTGCTCATGCTGGGATCGTTCCAGCTCCGGAACTCATTGACCGCCCGGGCGCGAAACGTGACGTCCGGCTGCAGATCGCCTTCCACGAACGCCCGCGTGCGGAAGCGGAAGTAGTCGTTCTTGCCGTTGCGCGTAACGCCGGGAGGATCCGCCTTGATCGGAATATCGTCGAAGATCTCCTCGCGGATCCGGAGGTCCATCCCGTAGCGGACGGCCGACGCCGAAGCCGCCGCATCGGCCGCGACCAGCGCCCCTGCCTGCATAGCCAGCGCGCCTCCAACGACCAAACCCATCAAACGTGCCGACCTCATACCGCCTCCTTCTTCGTGCATTCCCCAGCTCCCCCGCTTGCGCGGGCGCCGGAACTCCCCGCCTCGCAGGTACCGACCAACGAGTGTGTTGCGTATAGTCAGACGCATAACTCCTTGGCAAGGCTTTTTTGCGGCTTTTGCATAGAGCCCATGCCCCGCCGCACTTAGAAGATGGCCCGAAGGAGCGGGCAGTAGCGGTCGGACCAGGGAGCCCGACCGTCCCGCTGCGGAACAACCCGCTGCCAGCCGAGCCGATCCACCAGCCGGCCCACCAGGGCCGGATCGGCGCTCACAACCATCCACTCGGTCGCATCGGCATCCGAGCCGGCGGAATCGGGATCCAGCCGGGCGACGGCCGCCTGCACGCCCAGCGCGCCGGCGATGGCGGCGACTTCCGGCTCGAGATCGAGCAGGCGGTTCGATACGTGCAGCAGCAGGATGCCGCCGGGCGTCAGGCTCCGGAGGTATACCCGGAACGCCTCCACGGTCATGAGATGCATGGGAATGGATCCGCTGTTGAACGCATCGACGATCAGCACGTCAAACGCGCCGGGCGACGCTCGGCCCAGAGCCACCCGCCCGTCCCCGAACACGAAGTCCAGGCGGGCCCCGCGCGCCTCGGCCTGCTGGAGATAGGTGAAACACCGGCGCGCCACGAGGAGGTTATCGGGGTCCAGTTCGAACACGGTGAACGTCTGATTCGATCCGACATAGCAGGCCATTGCCCCGGCCCCCAGCCCCACCATGCCGATGCGGTTCGTCGCGACCAGCCCCGAGAGCAGCAGCCGCCCCGCCGGCGCCGTCGGATGGTAGTACGACAGCGGAGTCGCGGACCGCGCCGGGTCCAAGTACTGCCGGCCATGGAGCGTCGTGCCGTGCTGCAGGAAGCGCTGGCCGTCCCGGTCGAACACCTTGTAGATCCCGTAGAAGTTGCGCAGGGCCATCACGCGCACGCCACCCCACGCGCCCCGCTCGGCCCAGCCGGTCATCGACGCCGCCACGATCAGGAGGAACGCGAGCGCCCACGGCCGGCCGGCGGCCCCGCGAAGCGCGAAGAGCAGGATACCGCCGCTGGCCGCCAGCAGCAGCCGGGCGTCCAGGCCGAACCGGGCCCAGCCCAGCGGCAGCGCCACGAGCGATACGCCGAGCATGAGCGCGCCCAGAGCGCCGGCCGCGAGGTCGCGCCGCGTCACGCCGGCCCGTGACGGGAGCAGCCCCATCGCCAGCGCCGCCGCGGCCAGCGCCACCGGATACTCCGCCAGCGAGCGGGTCAGGAGCGGCGCGCCCCACGTGACCGCAAAGCTGCCGGCCAGCCCCCCGGCGGCCAGCGTGAGGTAGTACCCGGTCAGTCGTCGGGGGTCGGCAGGCCGGGACACGGACAGCCGGCCATGGCAGTTCATGCCGGCCACGAAGAGTACGCCCAGATGAACCAGCAAGCCGAGCGCCGCCGGCGGCGCCAGCCGCAGCGCGCTCATGAGATGCAGAACCGCCGCAAACGGCGCGGCCCAGTAGAAGAGCGCCGTCAGCCACCCCGGAAACCACGGACGCCTCTTGAACACCAGGATGAACGTCAGGAGATAGACCGACAGCGGCAGCACCCAGAGAAATGGCACCGACGCCACGTCGAATGTGAGCACGTTGGTCACGGCCAGCGACACGGCGCAGCCCGCGGCGCTGGCCATGAACCAGGCGGCGTACCGCACCGGCGGAACGCGCTCCATCGGAGCGGCGGACGCTGGCACGCGGCCCGCCCGCGAGGCCCCCCGCCCGGGACGGCAGAGGACATGGAGCAGAACCAGCGCTCCGTACCCGCACCACCACCCCCACCGCTGCTGCGACAGGCTGAAGAACGGCTCAACCAGCACGGGATAGCCGAGCAGCGCGGCGAGCGATCCGACATTGGAGGCGGCGTACAGAAAGTACGGTTCCTCGTGAGGCACCCGCGCATCCTCCCCGTACCAGCGCTGCAGCACCAGGCTGGTCGTCGATAGAACCAGCACCGGAAGGCCGATCGACGCGAGCAGCATCGCGAACACCTGAGCGACCAGTGGCCGGCCAGCCTCAGGCGGAGCGGCGCTCGTGAAGTCGACGCTCACCCACAACAGCGGTGCCAGCAGCAGCAGCAGGTGCATCGGCCCGTACCGCAGCACCCCCAGCCGGACTTGGGCCGCATGCGCGTAGGCGTAGCCCAGGAACAGGATCGCCTGGAAGAAGACCATCGCGGCGCCCCAGACCAGATAGCTCCCGCCGAAGACGGGCAGCAACGCCTTGGCCGCCATGGGCTGGATGAGGAACAGCAGGAACGCGCTGAGCCCAACCGAAAGGCTGTAGACCGCGCGCAGCCCCCCCCCGCCCGCGTGTCCCGAGTCACCCCCCGCTTCCGACGCCAGCGTCATGCCGCGAGTGTATCAGAGTCGTTTCGAGGCGGCCAAGGGCGTCCGCTGCAACCCGGGGCCGACGGCCGCGGCGCGGGGTCAATCCGGACATCCGGTAGATCGGCGCGCGGCCCGTGCGCCGGCAGCCGACCGGCACTCCCGGGCACGGCGCGCAACTCGTTGGCGCAGAGTCTTTTACATCATGTGAAATCAAGACCCTAGACGGCACCAAAAACGCAGGTGTTTGCTTGCGTTCGAGGGGTATTTTTGGTCTAATCACACCCAATAATCGGAGGTCGTTAAGCTTATGTCTGAGACTCAAAAGGGCGCCAAGTACGATGCCACCAGCATCACGGTACTCGAGGGCATCGAGGCCGTGCGGAAGCGCCCCGCGATGTATATCGGCGACACGTCGGTGCGCGGCCTGCATCACTGCGTCTACGAGGTCGTGGACAACAGCATCGACGAGGCGCTCGCCGGTTACTGCACCCATGTCCAAGTCCGGATCAACGGCGACGGATCCGTTTCGGTCAACGACGACGGGCGAGGCATCCCGGTCGATATGCACGCCACCGAGAAGAAGCCGGCCGTCGAGGTCGTGCTGACGATGCTTCATGCGGGCGGAAAGTTCGACAACGAAAGCTACAAGGTTGCGGGCGGCCTGCATGGCGTCGGCGTATCGTGCGTGAATGCGCTGAGCGAGTGGCTCGAGGTCGAGATCCGCCGCGATGGCAACGTGTACCACCAGCGCTACGAAAAGGGAAAGCCCGCGACCGCGCTGACGACCATCGGCAAGACCAAGGGGACCGGCACCAAGGTCACGTTCTTTCCCGACGGCACGATCTTCAACACGCTGCAGTTCGAGTGGGACATCCTGGCGAACCGGCTGCGCGAGCTGGCGTTCCTCAACAGCGGCGTCGAGATATCGCTCTCTCAGGAAGATCCGGCCCGCGAGGAGGTCTTCCAATACAAGGGCGGCCTCGTGGAGTTCGTGGAGTTTCTGAATCGCGCCAAGCAGGCGGTGCATCCGAAGCCGATCTACTTCACGAAGGAGAAGGACGGCATCGTCGTCGAGATCGCGCTCCAGTACGCGGACACGTACAACGAAAATGTCGTCTGCTACGCGAACAACATCCACACGATCGAGGGCGGCACGCACCTCAGCGGCTTCCGCTCCGCGCTCACTCGCACGATCAACGCCTACGGGAAGGCCAACCGGCTCATCAAGGACGATGCGGAGGCGATGAGCGGCGAGGACGTCCGAGAAGGGCTGTCCGCGGTCATCAGCGTCAAGCTCCCGCGGCCCCAGTGCGAGGGGCAGACCAGGACCAAGCTGGGCAACAGCGAGGTTCAGGGCATCGTGGAGTCCGTCGTCAACGAAGAGCTGGCCACCTTCTTCGAGGAGCATCCGCCGGTCGCCCGCCGGATCATCGAGAAGGGCCTGCTCGCCGCGCGGGCGCGCGCCGCGGCGCGGAAGGCGCGCGACCTCACGCGGCGCAAGGGCGCGCTCGACAGCGGATCGCTGCCCGGAAAGCTCGCCGACTGCTCGGAGCGCGACCCCGCGCTCTGCGAGCTCTACATCGTCGAGGGCGACAGCGCCGGCGGCTCGGCCAAGCAGGGCCGGAACCGGGAGTTCCAAGCCATCCTCCCCCTCCGCGGCAAGGTGCTCAACGTCGAGAAGGCGAGGCTGGACAAGATCCTGAACAACAACGAAATCCGGACCCTGGTCACGGCGATCGGCGCCGGCATCGGGGCAGACGAGTTCAACCGCGAGCGCATCCGCTACCACAAGATCATCATCATGACCGATGCGGACGTGGACGGTGCGCACATCCGCACGCTGCTGCTCACGTTCTTCTATCGCCAGATGCCGAGCCTGATCGAGAACGGGCACGTGTTCCTGGCCCAGCCCCCGCTCTACAAGGTCACCCGCAAGCGCCGCGAGGAGTACGTGGACACGGACGAGGCCCTGAACCGGAAGCTGCTCGAGCTGGGATCGGAAGACGTGACGGTCGAACACGCGGGAACCAAGCGGACGATCAAGGACAAGGAGCTGGTCCCGGTCCTCGAAACCCTGATCGCGATCGAGCAGGCGGCCGAAGCCCTGGGCCGGAAGGGCATACCGATGGCCGACTACGTCCGGCTGCGCAACGCGGAGACGGGCGAATTTCCCCGCTACCGCGCCACCCTTCAGAACGCGAAGGGCCACGAGTACCATTACGCCTTCACGGACGAAGAGCTGACGAAGATCCGGGAGAAGCTCGAGGAAGAGGTCGGGCATCCGCTTGACGTCGTCAGCGAGGATTCCGGATCGCGGCTGACCGCTCAGCGCGAGCAGACGACGGCCTTCCGGTGGCAGGAGATCTACACCGCCACGCCGCTCGCGAAGCTGGCCGCCAAGCTGGCCAAGCAGGGCTTCTCGATCGCCGAGTACACGCCGGCCGAAGCGCCGGTCTGCACCCTCGCGGAGTCCGATGAAGCCGCGCTGCCGATGCACTCCCTCAAGCAGCTGCTGGACGCCGTGCGCGACCTCGGCCGCAAGGGCCTCGCGATCCAGCGCTACAAAGGGCTGGGCGAAATGAACCCCGAGCAGCTCTTTGAGACGACGATGAACCCGGACAAGCGCAAGCTGCTCCAGGTCGTTCTCGAGGACGCCGCCAAGGCCGACTCGATCTTCACCATCCTGATGGGCGACGACGTGGAGCCGCGACGCGACTTCATCGAGGCCAATGCCCTGAACGTTCGCAACCTCGACATCTGACCCCGGGAACGCACCGCCCATGTATACGCGAAACGACACCATCAACCACATCAACATCGAAGAGGAGATGCAGCGCGCCTACATCGACTACTCGATGAGCGTCATCGTCGGCCGCGCGCTCCCGGATGCCCGCGACGGCATGAAGCCGGGCGCCCGCCGCATCCTCTTCGCGATGCGCCAGCTGGGCCTGCTCCACAACCGCCCCTATAAGAAGTGCGCGTACGTGGTCGGCGAGGTGCTCGGCAAGTATCACCCCCACGGCGACAGCGCGGTCTACGAGACGCTCGTGCGCATGGCCCAGCCGTTCGCGCTGCGCTACCCGCTGATCGACGGGCAGGGCAACTTCGGCAGCATCGACGGCGACAACGCCGCCGCCTACCGGTACACCGAGTCGCGCCTCGCCATGCCCGCCGAGGAGATCCTGGCCGACATCGACAAGAACACCGTCGACATGGCCAAGAACTACAACGGCGAGTTGGACGAGCCGCGCGTCCTCCCCGCCCGGCTGCCGAACCTGCTGATGAACGGCAGCACCGGCATCGCCGTGGGCATGGCGACGAACATCCCGCCGCACAACCTCGGCGAACTCGTCGATGCGATCATCCACCTGATCGACAAGCCGGACGCCACCGTCGACGACCTGATCAAGCACGTGCGCGGGCCGGATTTCCCGACCGGCGGCATCATCTGCGGCGTCCAGCCGATCCTGGACATGTACCGCACCGGGCGCGGCCAGATCAAGGTCCGCGGCCGGGCCGGCATCGAGGAAGGCAAGCAGGGCAAGGAGAGCATCATCATCTCCGAGATCCCCTACGCCGTGAACAAGTCCTCGCTCCTCGAGACCATCGCCCGCCTCGTCCAGGAGAAGACGCTCGACGGCATCTCCGACCTCCGCGACGAATCCAACCGCGAAGGCATCCGCGTCGTTGTGGAACTCAAGCGCGGGGTCATCCCCAAGGTCGTCCTCAACAACCTCTACAAGCACACGCAGCTCCAGGAGACGTTCGGCGCCAACCTGCTCGCCCTTGACCACGGCCGGCCGCGGGTCATGAACCTGAAGCAGATCCTGCAGTGCTTCATCGACCACCGCTTCGAGGTCATCCGGCGCCGCACCGAGTTCGACCTGAAGAAGGCGGAGGATCGCGCGCACATCCTCGAGGGGCTCAAGATCGCCCTCGACAACCTCGACGCCGTCGTCAAGATCATCCGCCAGTCGACCTCCCGCGACGACGCCCGCGACCAGCTGATGAAGCGCTTCGGCCTGAGCGAGGTGCAGTCGAACGCCATCCTCGACATGCGGCTCTACCAGCTCACTGGCCTCGAGCGGGACAAGCTCGAGGCGGAGTACCTCGAGCTGATCAAGCTCATCTCCTACCTGCGGGACCTGCTGGCCAACAGCAGCAAACTCTTCGCGCTCATCAAGGACGACATGGTGGAGATCAAGAAGCAGTACGGCGACGCCCGGCGGACCGACATCGTCCCCGACGAGGGCGAGGTCAACATGGAGGACCTGATTGCCGACCAGAGCTGCATCATCACCATCAGCCACGGCGGCTACATCAAGCGCGTCCCCGTCAGCACCTACCGCGCGCAGCGGCGCGGCGGAAAAGGCGTGGCGGGAATGGACACGAAGGAGGAGGACTACGTCGAGCACGTGTTCATCGCGAGCACGCACGACTACATCCTGTTCTTCACGGCCGGCGGGCGCATCTACTGGGAGAAGGTCTACGAGATCCCGGAGGGGTCCCGGGCGTCGCGCGGCAAGGCGCTCGTCAACCTGCTGAACGTCCAGAGCGGCGAGCACATCGCCGCCATGATCCGGGTGCGCGAGTTCGCCGACAACCTGTTCCTCCTGATGGCCACGAAGAAGGGGGTCGTGAAGAAGACCAACCTCAAGGCCTTCTCGAACCCGCGGCGCGACGGCATCATCGCGATCGCCATCGACGAGGGCGACGAGCTGATCGGCGTCAAGATGACGACCGGCAGCGACGACATCGTCCTCGCCACCCGCCTGGGCATGAGCATCCGCTTCCACGAGTCGGAGATGCGCGACCAGGGCCGCGATACGCGCGGGGTCAAGGGCATCACGCTCCGGGAGGAGGACCGGGTCGAGAACCTCGAGATCGTCGACCCGAAGGCCACGTTCATGATCTGCACGGAGAACGGCTACGGCAAGCGCACCGGCTTCGACGAGTACAGGCTCCAGCACCGGGGCGGCTCGGGCCTCATCGCGATCCGCACGTCCGAGCGCAACGGCCTCGTGGTCGGCGCTCACGCCGTCCAGGAGTCCGACGCGCTCATGCTCATCACGGCACAGGGTCAAACCATCCGGATGCCGGTCAGCGACGTCCGGGTCATCAGCCGCGTAACGCAAGGAGTCCGGCTGATCAATCTCGACGCGGGCGACAAGCTGGTGTCCGCGACGACCGTGGAGCCCGACGACGACGCGCCGGTAGAGGCGGGCGGGCCGACGGATGGAGAGGCGGTGGCCGCGCCAGACGCACCGGACGCCCCGAAGAACTGAAGCCCCTTGGCGTGGCCCGTGTTCGGAAACCCCGAGGGCGAATCCGCGGACGACACGGAGGTCGTCCCTCAGGTTACGCGACTCGCTCACGCGCCCGTGAACTGGAAGGGGCGGCCTATGGGCCGCCCGCCTGAAACGGCCCGGGACAAGCGCCGCGCCGCTTCAGGTGCCTCAGGCCGGCCGGTCAGGCCCCGGAGCCCGACTTGGTTCCGTCCGCCTTGCGGACGATCTCGCGGAGGATGGTCCGGTACCCCTTCCCCTCCTCCATCTCGGCGCCGACCTCGCGAAGCAGCGTGGACGCCCCCTTCGACGCCTTGCGGTCCACATCGATCACCACGGAGCCCACCTTGATCCGGTCGCCCGGCTTCAGAATCGCCACATCGATCCGGCGCTCGTTCACGAACGTGGCGTTTCGCGACCGCATGTCCTTGAGGATGAAGTCGCCGTCCCACTGCCGAATCGCGCAGTGTACGCGCGACGCCTTCTCGCTGGGCACCACGATGTCCGCCTCCGCCGAGCGGCCGATCGTCACGGGCTGAGACCCCAGCTCCACCTCGATCAGCTTGCCATCCGCATTCGTGAATCGAAGAAACATGTGGCCTCCTCCCGCCTTCCGGCCCGACTCCGGCCGGCCGGCGATCAGTCCCGTCGGTTGCGAAAGTACTCGATCGTCTGGCGAAGCCCGGCGTCCAAGTCCACGGCCGGCGCCCACTTGAGGAGGCGGCTGGCCAGCGCGATATCGGGCTGCCGGACCTTCGGGTCGTCCACGGGCAGCGGGCGGCACACGATCCGCGAGCGGCTCCCGATCAGGGTCCGAATCCGCTCCGCGATCTGCCGCACCGTCATCTCCGTGGGGTTCCCGATGTTGATCGGGCCCGTCTCGCGGCTGGTCGCCAGCGCGTAGATGCCGCGCAGCAGGTCGGAAACGAAGCAGAAGCTGCGCGTCTGGCTGCCGTCCCCGAACAGGGTCATGGGCTGGTTCCGAAGGGCCTGGCTGATGAACGCCGGGATCACGCGCCCGTCATTCGGGCGCATGCGCGGCCCGTAGGTGTTGAAGATCCGCACGATCTTCGTATCGAGCCCGTGCGCGCGATGGTACGCCATCACCATCGCCTCCGCGAACCGCTTGGCCTCGTCGTAGACGCCGCGCGGCCCGATGGGATTCACGTTTCCCCAGTAGCTCTCCGGCTGCGGGTGAATCAGCGGGTCGCCGTAAACCTCCGAAGTCGATGCCAGCAGGAACGTCGCGCCCTTGGCCCGAGCCAGCCCCAGAGCCTTGTGCGTGCCCAGCGCCCCCACCTTCAGCGTCTGGATCGGCAGCTCGAGGTAGTCGATCGGGCTCGCCGGCGATGCGAAATGAAACACAAAGTCCACCTGGCCCGGAAGGTAGATGTATTCGGTCACATCGTGCTTGATGAACCGGAAGGATTCGTTCCCCGCGAGGTGCTCGATGTTGGCAACGTTCCCGGTGATCAGGTTGTCCAGGCAGACCACCCGGTGCCCCTTCGCCAGCAGCAGGTCGCACAGGTGCGACCCCAGAAACCCCGCGCCGCCCGTCACAACCGCCACCCGCTGCTTCTTTCGCGCTCGACTCATCACCGCCCCCTTCTGCTCACGCATTCCGGAAGTCGATCATGGTCTGGCGGTACGCCTCGGGCAGGCCGATATCGAACCGCCGGCCCTTGATCACGTACCCGGTGAAGCCGTCCTCCTGCCTCAGGCGGTCGAGGCAGGACGTAAGCTGGAACTCGCCCCGCTCCCGGATGTTGTGGCTGATGTGCTCCTCGAGGTACTCGAAAATCGCCGGCTTCAGCACGTAGATGCCGAAGACCGAGAGGAAGAGGTCGTCCTCCATCCCGTCCACATGAAGGTGCTTGCGCGCGTACTCGATATCCGGCTTCTCGGCGAACTCCGTGATCGACAGCTCCTCGCCGGTCTTCTCCCAGGTCCCCGTCACGCAGCCAAAGTGCTTCACCTCGGCGCCGACGGTTTTCTTCAGGCCCACCACGCTCTGCCCGACCTGGTCGTATACGTCCAGCAGCTGGCGCGCGCAGGAGATATCCGTGTCGGATGCGTACAGGTGGTCGCCGAGCAGGAGCATGAACGGCTCGTCCTTCACCCAGTCCTTGGCGCAGTAGACGGCGTGCCCGAAGCCCTCCTGCACGTCCTGCGTGAGAAGCGTGACTTTCCGCCCCAGTTCCAGAAGCCAGCGGCAGTAGTCCTGGCTCTCCTTCGAGAGCTTGTTGTAGTTCTCGATCGGCGGCGGCGTGCCGAAGAATGCCTCGAAGAGCTCCTTGTCCCCGCTCTGCACCAGGATGCCCACTTCCTCGATGCCCGCGCTCAGCGCCTCCTCCACGATCGCCAGGATCACCGGCTTCACCCGGCCGTCGCGGCCGATGATCGGGAAGAGCTCCTTCTTGATCGCCTTCGTGGCCGGGAAGAGTCGCGTGCCGAAGCCCGCCGCCGGGATGATCGCCTTGCGGACGCGCCGGCCCGCCCGGATCACCAGCTTCAGGCAGGACATCTTCAGGTCGCGCTCGATGATCTCGACAACCTTGTGCTGGCTCTCTTCATCGCGCGCGATGAACTGCGCCGTGCCGTCGCCCTGCGAGCCCACGCCTTTGCCGCCGAAGATGAGCGGCTGCAGGGGCGCGTGCGCCAGCACGCTGTGCAGCACCGGAGCGGTCAGCTGGGACGGGCACGCAGGCTGCAGGTAGCGATCGAACTCCGACTGCGCACGCGTCATCAGCGCGCCCAGTTGCACGGCGTCGCCCGTGCGGAGCGCCTCGGCGGCCTCGCGCACGATCGCGGCGTTGACCGGCCCGAGGTAGCGCTGCACCCCGCGCTGCATCTCGTTCTCCGCGAACGGATAGCAGTGGTTCAGGCGCCCCAGGATCTCCTTCGTGTCCTTCTGCGCGTGCAGATCGACGATGACCAGATGCATGTCCTTGGGAACGCTGATCTCGTTCACGTCCAGCCGGTCGCCGTCGAATTCCATGACGATCGGCCGGTTGCCGTAGGCGCAGCCCTGATCCATGCGGCCGCAGCGGGACGGCGTGGTGATCTCGCCCATATAGGCGTACTCCATCTCGCCGCGTACCGTCATCTTGAGGTCATACACGCGGTTGAACGCGCGCGCCACCATCACGCAGATCGCCGCGCTCGAAGAGAGCCCCTTCTTGATCGGCAGGTCGGTCAGGTAGTTCTCGATCTCCAGCCCGCGCACCCGGTAGTGCGTCAAGACCTGGTACGCCACTCCGGCGGCGTAGCTGAAGAATCCGCCCTTCTGAGCCGCCTCGAGCAGCACCTCGCGGTCCATCGGCAGCTCGAACTCACCCGTGCGCGTCCCGTCGTTCAGGCAGGACCGCAGGATCAGCTTGGTCGGGTGCGGCTGGACGTTCGCGTAAACGCCCTGGTTCGTCCCCGTGATGATCGTATAGCCCTTCTCCAGTTCGGCGTTGATCCGGCGGTAGCCGCCCGCCCAATCGGAGTGCTCGCCAAACAGGCAGATCCGGCCCGGCACGAAGAGTTTCATCAGACTGGCTCCCTTGGATGCCCCGCAGGGCTGAAACGGTCAGAGTCTATCCCGCCGGCCGGCTCGGCGGCAACTTGAGATTCGCGCGCTCACGCGTCAAATCGGCGAACTCCCTTCGCAGGAAGCACCCCGTCCACTCCGTCCAGCATCCACAGCCTCAATGGAGCCGCGCCAGCCATGGCACGACAACCAGAGCGGCCATAGCGGGCGCGGCCGCCATGGCGCCGCGTTCGCCCTTGCATTCAGGACGCACCGGGGCATACTCAGGGCCCAATACTCGAAGGAGCGCTCACATGTCAGTTCTCGAACAGCTCAACATCGGAATCGTCGGAGCCTGCGGGCGGGGGGCGAGCTTCAAGGCGGCCTGTGACTCGCTCGGAGGCGTGCGAATCCACGCGGTGTGCGACACGAATGCCGAGCGGCTGCCCGAGGCGGCAGCCCGGCTCGGGGCGACCGAGTCCTACACGAGCTACGAAGACATGCTGGAGCGGTCGAAGGTCGATGCCGTCATCCTCGGCACCCCGATGCCGTTCCACGCGCCGCAGGCGATCGCCGCGCTTGATCGCCACATCCACGTGCTCAGCGAGGTGACGGCCGGGGTCTCCATCGACGAGTGCCGCGCCTTGGTGCGGGCCTGCCGCGCGTCGCGCGGCGTCTACATGATGGCCGAGAACTACACGTACATGCGGCCGAACGTGATCGTCCGGGAACTCGTGCGCCGCGGCCTGTTCGGCACCCCCTACTACGGCGAGGGAGAGTACCTGCACGAGTTGAAGGGCCTGAACGAAGTCACGGTCTGGCGCCGCCGCTGGCAGACGGGCATCGAGGGCATCACCTACGGCACCCACAGCCTCGGCCCCATCCTCCAGTGGATGCCGGGCGACCGCGTGGAGTCCGTGTGCTGCGCCGGCAGCGGGCATCACTACCGCGACCCGCGCGGCGCCGAATACGCCCAGGACACCTCCGTCATGCTCGGCCGCATGCGCAGCGGCGGCCTGGTGAAGATCCGCGTCGACATGCTCTCGGACCGGCCCCACTCGATGACGAACTACCAGCTCCAGGGAACCGACGGGGCCTACGAGTCCGCCCGCGCGCACGGCGAGAAGAACCGGGTCTGGCTCCGCGCGAAGAGCGCCAATCCCGATGCGTGGATGGACCTCGACGAACTCGGCGACGAGTATGTCCCCGAAATGTGGCGCACGGCCAGCGAGACCGCCCGGAAGGCCGGCCACGGCGGCGGTGACTACTTCGAGATCCTCGATTTCGTGGATGCGATCCGGGGCGCGCGGCCGTGCCCCATCGGGATCGACGAGTCGATGGACATGACGCTGCCCGGGCTGCTCAGCCAGCAGTCGATCCTCGAAGGCGGCCGCTGGCTGCCGGTTCCCGACTCGCGCACATGGTAGATCGCCCCACATGAAGGCATTCGTCCGATCCCGCGCGACGGCGACACTCTGCCTGCTGGCCGTGGCGTGCTTGGGCCTGGCCTGCAGCCGCCGGCCGACGGTCCGGCCGCTGCGTCCAGATTCGGTCGTGCTGGCGTTCGGTGATAGCCTGACGGCGGGCACCGGGGCGGAGGAAGGCAAGCCCTACCCTGCCGTTCTGGCCCAGATCCTGGGGTGCCGAGTCATCAACGCCGGCCAACCCGGTGAGCTGGCGGGCGCGGGCGCCGATCGTCTGCCCGCCCTGCTGCAAGCCTACCATCCGGATCTGGTCGTCCTGTGCCACGGCGGAAACGATATGCTACAGGGGGACGAAGCGGCGACGACGGCGGAGAACCTGCGCCGCATGGTCCGGGACGCGCGCGGCGCCGACGCCGACATCGTGATGGTCGCTGTCCCGGCCCCCTCTCTTTCGCTGGCACCACCCCGGTTCTACACCGAAGTCGCCCGCGAGCTCACGGTGCCCATCGACACCCGCACGCTGCGGGAGATCATCGGCAAGCCGGCCCTCCGGAGCGACCACGTCCACCCGAACGCAGCCGGATACCGCATCCTCGCAGAAGCGGTCGCCGCCCTGATCCGGAGGTCGGAGCCATGACCGACTCGCCCGATCGGAGCCAGCCGGCGATTGTCCCGGGCCGAGGCTTGTGGAGTGGACGCCTCCTGTCCTTCCACGCGATCCCCTCCACCAACACGTGGGCCGTCGCGCACAGCGCGGAGTTGGGGCACGGGGATGTCGTGCAGGCCGCGGCCCAGACGGCCGGGCGCGGACGGCTCACCCGCTCCTGGCTCACCGTGCCCGGCGCCGGAATCGCCTGCTCCGTCCTGCTGCGGAAGCCCGCGTTCGTGCCCGTCGCCCCGAACGTCGGCCAAGCCGCCGCTCTCGCGGTCTCGGATCTGCTGCTCGACTACGGCCTGGCCCCGGGCCTCAAGTGGCCGAACGATGTGCTGGTCGCAGGCCGCAAAATCGCCGGCATCCTGGCTGAGCTGGTGCCGGAGGACGACGCGCTGGTGCTGGGCATCGGCCTTAATGTCTGCACGCCCGCGCCGGACCTGGCGACTGCCGGCCTCGCGGATACGGCCACGTCCATGGCCGCGGAAGCCAGTCGGCCGCTGGCGCCAGACGCCGTCTTCGGCGCCCTCATGCTTCGCGTTCAGCAACGCCTGGATGCCCTCGTCGCAAGCGGGTGCGAGGTCATTCTGCGGGACTGGACACGACGCGACGCCCTGGCCGGCCTCCGAATTGAAGTCCTGATCCCCGACGGACGCCGACTGGCCGGCCGCTACAGCGGATTGGCGCCGGACGGGCGGCTGGCGCTGACTGACGATTCAGGGCAATCCCGGCTGTTCTGGTCTGGCGACATCGTGAGGATATTCAAGGCGGTGTAATCCGCGCGGCCGGCGGCTCGGACGGGCCGCACGCGCAACGCAGGATCGCCTCTGCGCGCTCCAGCGCCTCCTGAACATCCGGCTCCCCCGGCAAGACCCGTCTGAAGTGACCCATGAAGCCGCGCGCGTCGATCAGGCGGAATGTCGGCACGAAGTTGATGTCGGCGAACCAGGAGAGCTGCATCAGGTTGAAGTCCGTCAGCGACTTCACGTCCCCGTAGGCGCCGGTCCGCCCCTGCCGAATGTCCTCAATGATGGCGGGGTTGGCGGGCCCGTCGAGCGTGATGCGCAGCAGGATCTCCGGGTGGTTCCGGATTCGCCCGGTCTCGACCGCCTCCCGGATGACGTGGAAGATGTCGAGCTTGTCCGAATCGCGGGCCAGTTGGACGAACGCCAGAGACCCACCGGCCAAGCCCGCCGGAAGGAACCGGCAGTTGTGGAGTCGGATGCCGTCCAGCACGCGCCGCTCGTCATGGGGATCGCACCCCGAAAGCAAGCGCTCGTCGAGGGTTACCTGGTGGCCGAGCTCCGCATGATTCACCGAGTCGGCGTCGTGAAACGTCCGATGGCGCCGGTACTGAGGGAACCGCCCCACATCGTGCAGCAGGCCCATGGCCTCCGCGGCATTGAGATCCCCGTCCGGCCACCCCAGATCGGACGCGATCGAGCGACAGTTCGCGGCGACCCGCCGGCTGTGCCCCAGCTTCAGCTCCAGCATCGGCTCAAGTCCGCCCGAGGCGGAGTAGCCGTCCACGTACCGGTCGTAACGGGCAAAGACCGACTGGAGCTGAGGGTCGTTCATGGGATGGAAGCGGTATGCCGCATCAGGCCTTGACGGCGGCCAGAGCCAGATCGTGCGCCGCGCCGTAGTGCTGCCCCAGCAGGTGCCAGTCGAACTGCGCGGCCGAGCTCTCAACGTAGTTCCGCATCGCGATGCGCTCGCGGCGCTCCAGCTGTGCGAAGTCGAACATCGCGCTCGCCAGTTCGTCGGCCGAGGCCTCGAACGATGCGAAGCGCCGGTGCAGCACGATCAGCCCCCGGAGCTGATGGTCGGGCATGTTCCGCATCAGGTACGACCCGAAGCCCGACAGGTCGGTCGTCACGGCCGGGATGCCCAGAGCGGCGCACTCGAGCGGCGCGTATCCCCACGGCTCGTAGTAGGACGGGAAGATCCCCAGGTGGCACCCACGCGCGAACTGGTCGTAATCCATCCCGAACAGCGGGTTGCTCGGAGCGATGAAGTCCGGGTGGTAGACGACCTTCACGGGATCCGTCGCCGCGTTCACCAGGCCGCACCGCCGCAGCTCCTTCAGGATCGAGTCGTTGGCGTCGTCCAGCAGGTCGTGCGTAACGATGGACGGCAGCTGCGGCCGGCGCCAGGCGTACATCGCCCGCCGCAGCCGCAAGCGCCAGTAGTCGTCGACCAGCTCGTCAAGGGCCGGAGCCCGCCCCATCGCCGTGGCGACGAAGAGGCGCTCGCCGACCTGGTGATGGATCGCATCGCAGTTCTTGCGAATCTCCTCCATCTCCGCCCGGGTGCGCAGGGCCTCCGCGTTGATGGAGCGGTACGGGGCGCGTGTCACGATGAAGAAGACGATCGTCCGGTTGCTGCCCGCCTGCTTCAGCCGCCAGTTGAGCCGGGCCATCGCCTCAATCGCGAGGTCGAACCCCTTGTTGCGGTACTCGTAGCGCCCGGAGATGAAGAAGTAGAGCGTCCGCTCGAGGTCGAAGGTGTAGCTCGGGAAGAAGTGCCCCATCACGAACTGGTTGATCTTCTCCTTGTACACGCGGTGCAGGTTCTGGAACTCGTGCAGCGCCATGAAGCGCTCGATGTTCAGGCCG
>CAYSLU010000015.1:0-70164 GCA_964431965.1 uncultured Verrucomicrobiota bacterium | reverse complement strand
CGATTGCTGCAATCGCCAGCATGGCGCGCATTATGGGCGGCTTGCCGCGTGCTCAAGTGAAAAGAACAGCTCGGTGCCGATATGACGAGGGCGGGACTGGCGAGAGGTCGGGCTCGCCGCCCCGAGTGGCGGCCGGTGGGCGGTATGCGGCCTTGGGGGTGCGCGAAGCGAAGCGAGTATCCATCAATCGGGCGGCCGTCAGGCCGATGAGATCCGCCGGCCCCAGCGCTCGAATCGGACGTCGGGGACCGGCAGACGAGCCGCCAGCGAATCCACCAGCCGGCGCCAGATGCGCTTTGGCGGACCGGTTGAGGGAAGACGGATTCAATCTGGAACTCAAGGAAGGCAGGAAAGGTGGATGGTGAAGGCATTGGAGTCCGTGCATTTCGCCATCGTTCGCTCCTATCTGAAGGCCGTCCCGGCAGAATCTGGACGGCAGCCTTCTGATGAATCTGTTGAACTCAGCGATCAATAGTGTGATGCAACTGTGCCTTCCCGGCAGCTCCCCAGCCCAAGATTGCGGTGGATTACCGGTGTCGGCTCTTCTATCTTTGCCGGGTCACGCGGAGGGAGCACCTTGTCATCGACGGTTCCAGAGCAGATCGGACTCATTGCCGGCCGCGGCACGTACCCGCTCACCCTCGCCCGCTCGGCCCGCGACCAGGGCGTCCGCCGCGTGTTCGCCATCGCCTTCCGCGGCGAAACCGACCGGTCGATCGCGCGGCTCGCGGATGAAGTCCGCTGGATCTATGTCGGCCAGCTTCAGGCCATGCTCGACGCGCTCCAGGCGAGCGGCGTCCACGACGCCGTGATGGCCGGACAGATCCGGCCCACCAACCTGTTTCGCGTGCGGCCGGACCGCCGCATGCTCGAACTGCTCGGCCGGCTCAAGGAGCGGAACGCCGACACCATCTTCGGCGCGCTCGGCGATGAGCTGGCCGCCATCGGGATCCGCCTGCTGCCGGCGTCGAGCTTCATGGAGTCCGCCATGCCCGCATCGGGCATCCTCTCCCGCCGCGCGCCGGACGAGCGCGAGCAGCGCGATATCGAGCTCGGCCGCGCGGTCGCCAAGGCCACCAGCGCGCTGAACATCGGGCAGACCGTGGTGATCAAGGAAGGCACCGTCCTCGCCGTGGAAGCGTTTGAAGGCACGGACGAGACACTCAAGCGCGCCGGCCGCCTCGGCGGGCCGGGCGCGGTGGTCGTCAAGGTGGCCCGCCGCGGGCACGACATGCGGTTCGATATTCCCGTGGTCGGGCTCCGCACTCTGAAGACGCTGAAGCGCATCCGGGCCTCGGCGCTCGCCGTGGAGGCGGGGCGGACCATCCTGCTCGACCGGGACGAGGTGCTTGAGCTGGCCAACCGGATGGGCCTCGCAATCGTGGTCGTCGCGGCCGACAAGGAGTGAACATGGCGAGTCGCTTGAAGGTGGGCGTCGTGGGCGTCGGCAGCTTGGGCCAGTGGCACGCCAAGGTCTACTCCCAGGACCCGGCGGCCGAGCTGGTCGGACTGTACGACTCCGATCCGGAACGCGCGAGTCAGATCGCCGGCCAGTACGGCACCCGGGCGTTTCCATCGCTCGACGCGCTCGCCGCCGAGATCGAGGCGGCCAGCATCGTCGTCCCCTCGCATCTCCACCAGGCCGTAGGCTGCGCCCTTCTGGAGCGTGGCTTGCACCTCCTCGTGGAGAAGCCGATCGCCTCGACCACCGCCGAGGCCGAGGCGCTCGTCGCGGCGGCCCAGCGCAAGGGGCTCATCCTGCAGGTCGGCCACGTGGAGCGATTCAACCCGGTGATGAAGGTCCTCGAGTCCGTACTCAGCCGGCCGCGCTTCATCGAGGCCATCCGGCTCGCGCCGTACCCGCCCCCGAGGGACGGCGCCCTGCCCCGCGGCACCGAGGTAAGCGTGGTGCTCGACCTCATGATCCACGACCTCGAGATCATCCTCCACCTCGTGCGGTCGAAGGTCCGCGAGATCCGGGCCGTGGGAGTCCCCGTCCTCAGCCAGAGCGAAGACATCGCCAACGTGCGCCTCGCCTTCGAGAGCGGGTGCGTGGCCAACGTCACCGCAAGCCGGATCAGCCAGAAGAAGATGCGCGAGATCCGCGTGTTCCAGGAGGACTGCTACGTCTCGCTCGATTACCAGAACCAGGCCGGCCAGATCTGCCGGAAGGCCGGGCCGGCGATCACCCGCGAGGACGTCCCCATCGAGAAGGGCGAGGCGCTCGCGAACGAGCTGGCCTCGTTCGTGCGGTGCGTCCTGGAGCGCCGCCAGCCGGTCGTCACCGCGGAGCACGGCTCCGAGGCGCTCAGGCTCGCGGTCGCGATCTGCCGCGAAATCCGGACCACCGCCGCCCCATGAGCGACGCCCCGTCCATCCTCATCATCGCCGGGGAGGTCTCCGGCGACATGCACGCCGCCGCCCTCGTGCGCGCGATCCGCGCGCGCGCCCCAAAGACGCGGTTCTACGGGATCGGCGGCGACGCCATGGCGGCCGAGGGGGTCGAGCTCCACCAGCACGTGCGCGATATGGCGGTCATGGGTCTCACCGAGGTGCTCGCGCGCCTGCCCTTCTTCCGCCGCGTGTTCCGGCAGACGCTCGACCTGGCCCGCACCCGCCGACCCGATGCCGTGCTCCTGGTCGACTACCCCGGCTTCAACCTCCGGTTCGCCGCCTGCGCCCACGCGATGGGCCTGAAGGTCATTTACTACATCTGCCCGCAAGTCTGGGCCTGGAACCGCGCCCGTATCCCGCGAATGGCCCGGATCGTCGACCGCCTGCTGGCCATCTTCCCGTTCGAGCCGGCCGTGTTCGCGGGAACCGGGCTCGCGGTCGATTTCGTCGGGCACCCGCTGGTCGACGAGCTTCGCCGCGTACCCCAGACGCCGCTGGACGGTCTCCCCTGGGACCCGCGCGCGCATCCGCTCGTCGCCCTCCTGCCGGGCAGCCGCGTCCACGAGGTGCAGCGCATCCTGCCCTCCGTCTGGGCCGCCGCCGGGCGCATCGCCGCCCGCATGCCCGAGGCCGCGTTCGTTATCGCGACGCCGGACGAGGCCATCGCGGATCAGGTCCGGGAGTTCCTGCGCTACCCCGGGGCCGGCCCCGGACGCTACGCCGTGGTCGCCGGCCGCACGCGGCTCGTCCTCCGCAACGCGCGGGCCGCGATCGTCGCCTCCGGAACCGCCACGCTCGAAGCCGCGCTCCTCGAGTGCCCCTCGGTGCTTGTCTACCGGACCAGCGCGCTCACCTATGCCCTCGCCCGAATGCTGATCCGCATGTCCCACATCGGCATTGTCAACATCATCGCCGGCCGCACCGTCATGCCCGAGTTCATCCAGGGCGCGGTGCAGCCGGCCGCCATCGCCGACGCCGTCCTCGCGCTGATGCCCGAAGCCCCGGCGCGACACGCCGCCCTGCGTGGCTACCAGACCGTAGCCGCCACGCTCGGCGAGGGCGGCGCGGCGGCCCGTGCCGCCGGCATCGTTCTGGAGGAGATCGCCCGCACCGCCGCCGGCCCGGCCGGCCGAACCAGCTGAACCGAACCAGACAGGAGACCGCCATGTCGTACGCACTCCGATTCCGCCAGATCCACCTCGACTTCCACACCGGCCCCCAGATCCCCGACGTCGGGCGCGACTTCGACGCCGACGCCTTCGGCGACGCCATGAAGGAGGCACACGTCGATAGCGTCACGGTCTTCGCCAAGTGCCACCACGGGCTCCTGTACACGAACACACGCCACCCGGCCCGCCACCCCGGCATCAAGCCCGGCCTGGATCTGCTCGGCGAGCAGGTCGAGGCCCTGCACCGCCGCGGCATCCGCGCCCCGATCTACATCAGCGTGCAGTGCGACGAGTTCGCCGCCGCCACCCACCCCGAGTGGCGCGCCATCAGCCCGGACGGCAAGTTCGTCGGGCCCGCGCCTTTCCAGGCCGGCTGGCACATCGTCGATATGTCGAGCCCCTACCAGGATTACCTGGCCGCGCAGATCGACGAGGTGATGCGTACGTACAAGCCGGTCGACGGGCTGTTCCTCGACATGTGCTGGGACCAGCCGAGCGTCTCGCCCTACGCCATCGCCGGTATGCGCGAAGCCGGGCTCGATCCCGAGTCGGAGGCGGACCGGGCACGCTACGCCCACCAGGTCGCCCTGGCCTACATGGGCCGCTACAAGCGCCTGGTCGATCGGCTCCAGAAGCGGCCCGGCGTGCCGATGTGGTTCAACAGCCGCCCGCTCGCCAACTTCGCCGAGGAGAAGCAGTTCTTCCGCCACGCCGAGATCGAGGCCCTGCCGACCGGCGGCTGGGGCTACATGTACTTCCCGATCAACGTGCGGTTTGTGCGCAACTTCGGCCTGCCGTGCCTGGGCATGACCGGCCGATTCCACAAGAGCTGGGCGGACTTCGGCGGGCTCAAGCCGGAAGCGGCGCTCATGTACGAGTGCGGGCAGATGCTGGCGCATGGCGCGCGCTGCAGCGTGGGCGACCAGCTGCACCCGCGCGGCGCCGCCGACCCGGCCGTGTACCGCCTGATCGGCAACGTCTACCGCCACGTCGAAGCCTGCGAGCCGTGGTGCGACGGGGCCACCCCGGTCACCGAGATCGGCGTCATCCGCTCGCTGGAGGGAAGCTACTTCCGCAAGCCCGGCGATGCCATCGAGGGCGTGGTCCGCGCGCTCGAGCCGCTGCGGCACCAGTTCGACTTCGTGACCCCGGACGCCGATCTGAAGCGCTTCTCGCTCATCATCGTCCCCGAGTCCACGCCCGTAACGCCGGCTCTCGCCGCCCGCCTGCGCGCCCACGTGCGCGGCGGCGGATCGCTCATCCTGTGCGGCGCCGCGGCCGTCGGGGCGGATGGGCGACCGGTGCTGCCGGAGCAGGGCGTGGCCTTCCACGGGCCCTCCCCCTTCGCCACCGCCTTCTTCCGGTTCCAGAAGGGCGTCTCGGAAGCTGCGGCGGACACCGACCACGTCCTGTACGAGCGAGGGCTGCGCATGACCGCCGGGGGGCGGGCCAAGTCCCTCGCCCGCGTGGTCGAGCCGTACTTCAACCGCAGCTGGGAGCACTTCAGCTCTCACAACCAGACCCCGCCCGACCGGGCCACGCGCTACGCGGTGGCGGCCCGCTGCGGCCGCGTGATCACGGTCGCCTACCCGCTCTTCCAGACGCTCGCCACGCACGGCAACCTGCCGCTGCGCCAGCTGATCGGCGGGTGCATCGACCAACTGCTGCCCGCCCCGCTCCTGCGTGTGCAGGCGCCGAGCTTCACGGAAGGGACCGTCACCCGCCAGAAGCGGCGCACGATCGTCCACCTGCTCGGCTACGCCCCCATCCGCCGCACGGCGACTCTGGATATCATCGAGGAGCCCGTCCGTCAGGCCAACGTGCCGGTGTCGCTGCGGCTCGACGCCGCCCCGCGTCGCGTCACGCTCCAGCCCGCCGGCCAGGCGCTGCCCTGTGAGTACCGGAACGGCCGGGCCGAGGTGATCGTGCCCGATCTGAACGGTCACGCCATGGTCGTGTTCGAGGACTGATGCCAGAACGATTCGGTTACCCGGCGCACATCCTGGCTCCTGTCACCCGCAGTCCGCCGGTCGATCGATGCGCTGACGCAGGCGGTCGGGCCATGCTGTTGGCCGCCCACACGCAAAGGTGGCCCGCGCTCTCCGAGCGCGGGCAAACCGTTCCTTCTGCCGTCAGTCTTCCTCGGCGTCGGCCGAGCCCGAATCCTTCTCGAACGACTCGAGCGCCAGGGCGGCTTGCTCCCAGGCTTCGGAGGCAATGCGGAGTTCGTACTCGATCTGCCCGAGGCGGCGGCTGATGCGCGCGAAGTCCGCGTTCTCACCCGGGACTTCCAGCGACTTCGCTAGATCGGACTGCTCGCGCTCCAGTTTCGCGACCTCCATCTCCGCCTTCCGCACCGCGGCCTCCAGCGGCCGCTTCTGGCGGTTCAGCTCCTGCCGCTGGATCGCGCGCTCCCGGCGCTCCGCCTTGCGGTCCGCCCCGCGCCCCCCGTCGATCCGCGGCGCCGGGGCCGACGGCCCGCCGGGCGCGCCCGCGGCGTCGGTCTTCTCCCGGTAGTAGTCGTAGTTCCCCGCGAACCGCCGGATGTCCGGGGTCATGGCCAGAATGCCGGTCGCCACGTGTCGGACGAAATCGATGTCGTGGCTCACGATGCACAGCGTGCCGGCGTAGTCCGCGAGGGCCTGCTCCAGCGCCTCGCGCGACGGGATGTCGAGGTGCGTGGTCGGCTCGTCGAGCAGCAGGAAGTTAGGCGGATCGAGCAGCAGCCGCGCGAAGGCGAGGCGCATCTTCTCGCCGCCGCTGAGCACCGCCACCCGCTTGTCCACCGCGTCGCCGGAAAAGAAGAACCCGCCGAGCAGGCTGCGGATCTCGCGCTCCGCGCGATCCGGTGCGGCCGAGCGCGCCGTCTCGAGCACCGTGCGCGCGGGGTCCATCATCTCGGCGAAGTCCTGCGCCTGGTATCCGACCACCACGTGGTGCCCCTCGACGCGCCGCCCCTCGGTAAGCGGCAGCCGCGCCGCGAGGACGCGCAGCAGCGTCGTCTTGCCCGTGCCGTTCAGGCCCACCAAACCCAGCTTGTCGCCGCGCTCGATCCGCAGGTCCAGCCCGCGGAACACCCAGCGGGAACCGTCGTACGAAAGCCCCGCCTCATCCAGCCGCATGACTTCGACTCCGCACGGCGGCGGGTGCGGGACCCGGATCCGGGGCGCGCGCACCTCGATGCGCGGGACCGAGACCTCCTCCATCTTCTCGAGCATCTTGATCCGGCTCTGCACCTGCGAGGACTTCGTGTTCTTGGCCCGGAACCGCTCGACGAACCGCTAGATCTGCTCGCGCCGGCGGTCCTGGTTCTTGCGGGCCGAGTCCATCTGCTCGTGCCGCTGCTGCCGGTCGCGCACGTAGCGGTCGTAGTTGCCCGCGTAGCGCGTGACCAACCCGCCCGCAACCTCGAGGGTCACGTCGCACAGCGAGTTCAGCAGGTAGCGGTCGTGCGAGATGAGCAGCAGCGTCCCGCTGAACCCGCGCAGGAACCGCTGCAGCCACTCGACGGCCGGGATGTCCAGGAAATTGGTCGGCTCGTCCAGCAGCAGCAGGTCGGGCATCCCGACCAGCGAGCGGGCCAGCTCGGCGCGCATCTGCCACCCTCCGCTGAAGGAGTCGAACGGCCGCTTCAGCTCCTCGGCCGTGAAGCCGAGGCCGCACAGCGCGGCCTGCGCCCGCGAGGTGAGCTCATAGCCGCCCATGTGCTCGAACTGCGTCTGCAGCTCGCCCAGCCGGCGCACCATCCGGCCCCGCTCCGGCTCCGCGGCTCCCGCTTGCAGGGCGTGCTCGATCTCCTCGATCTCGCGGTGGATCGCGTGCAGGGCCGGGAGCCCGTTCTCGGCGTAGTCGAGCAGCGTCTCGCCGCTGGTCGCCGGAGCGAGCTGCTGGCGCAAGTGGCTGATCCGCACGCCGCGCGGGACGCTCACATCCCCGCGGTCCGAGCTGGTCTCGCCCGTGATGAGCGAGAAGATCGTGCTCTTCCCCGCCCCGTTGGGCCCCACGATCCCCACCCGCTCTCCCGCGTTGAGCTGAAAGGACACGTCGGCGAGCACCTGCTGCGCGCCATATCCGACCGATACATTCAGGAAGCTGATCACGGCTGCGCACCACCCGTTGTCCGCCGCACGGCCCCGTCGGCCGGGAAGTCCCACGCCGCGGCGCCCGACTCCGATTCGATCCCCACCCCGACGTCGCCGTCGGCCGTCCCGGTCACCCGCACGCTCCGAGGCCCGGCGGCGGCGAACGACCAGACCGCGACAACCAACGCCTTCGCCGCGCGCGTCCGCACGATCACGGCCTGGCTCGCCGTCGCCCGCTCCGAGTCCGCGATGTGCCCCCGCTCGTCGCGCGCCGGGTCGTCCGCCAGGATCGCCTCCGCGCTCCCCTCCGGCATCACCACCAGCAGCCGGACCGGCGCCGCGCGGCCCGGCAGCGACAGATCCAGCTGTCCGTCGCGGGTCGCCAGCCGCCGGGCGTTCTCGAGATGCC
Source organism: uncultured Verrucomicrobiota bacterium (assembly GCA_964431965.1). Classification (GTDB taxonomy): domain Bacteria; phylum Verrucomicrobiota; class Kiritimatiellia; order CAIKKV01; family CAYSLU01; genus CAYSLU01. The sequence continues at coordinate 62,110 of CAYSLU010000015.1, read as the reverse complement.
GGTACCCGCGCCGGCCGCCCAGGTCAATGGGCCCGGCCGGGGCGGGCGTCGCGAGCCGGCCCACCACGTGCATCGCCCAGTCGCACGTCCGCTCTCGGTCTCCCACCACCCGATACACGTCCACCACCGAATCGCGCGTGACGGCGACCGTGCGGTCGAGCCGGACGCCATCATACACGTTCTCGTTGCTCGCGCGCACGGCATGGAACCCGCCCGCGCCGGGCTGGAACCCCTCCAGCCGGCCATCCGATATCCCGTCGCGCCACAGGTCGCACTCCCAGAGCGAATCGGTCTCGAAGTCGTACGGAAACATCGGCGTTTCGTCGATCGTCACCGTGTTGTGCGCGATCGTCGTCCGGTTCCATGTCAGGTGCCGCGGATCGTTGTACCCGTCGCGGAAGATCTGGGGCGCCACCGTGATCCGGCTCCCCCCGGCATGCAGGTCCAGGTGCAGCGCCGCCGGCCCGCGGTGCCCCGCCCAGTGCGGCCCGAAGTACAGGTACGCCGCCACGGAGTCCTCGCGCGCCGGCTCGGCCCGCAGGATCGCCGACCCGTGCATCGGGAAGAGCGAGCACCCCCGCTCGTGCCGGCCCGCCAGCCCGATCCGGGCGTCGTCCGCGAACGAGAAGTGGCCGGCGGGATACTCGAGCCCGCTCAGGCGCAGGAACTCGATGTCGCCCCGGCCGTTCCGGAACCAGGCGGGCAGCGGCGCTTCAGCCGTCTCCGGGCTCGCGGCCCGCATGCGCTGGAGCAACCAGGCATACTTCGGATCGCCGTACACCTCGTAGGCCTTATTGAAGAACGACCACCAGGCGTGCGTCCCGCGGATGTTCCCCAGGACCTGGTCGTGGAGGTGGCTGTAGTCGCCGTTGGGAAACGCCTGGTAGAAGAAGGCGTCCAGCGCCGCCCGGATGCACTTCCCGCCCTTCGGCCCATAGCCGCGGTGCTGGTCGTAGCCGTCGTCGTGCGTCAGCGGACGGAACTCCCGCCGCCAGAGGTCGACGCCGAGGTGCTCCAGGATCGACAGCATCTCGGCCACGGTGAGCATCACCAGCATGTGATAGCCCGTGACGCCCTCCCAGTGCATGCCGTCGGCCAGAAAGTCGTGCCGCAGCAGGTGGATGAGCCCGTACCGCCAGCGCCCGTCGCGCTCGCAGCCGTACAGCGAATCGTGCAGGGCGCCGCGGTCGCCGAGCGCGGCCGCCGAGACCATCCGCCCCAGCATCCCGAACGAACTCTGGTTATTGCACGTCGCGTGCGGGTTCCGGTCCCAGGCCGGAATCGCCATCGTCAGGGCTTTCCGTGCGAGCAGATCGACATCCGGCGCGAGCGGGCCGGCGGCCAGCACGTCGTACGCGCACGCCAGGTTCCACGCCAGATCCATCTCGAAGCCGCTCAGGCTCACGCTGGCCAGGATCGCGGCTGCCGCCCGCAGGTTGGCCACGCCTCGCTCGCGGAGGGCCGCGTCGTCCCGCACCATCGCGGCCAGCCCCTGCCGCAGCGCGAGGTGCCCCAGCCGCGTGCACGCCCCGGCATCGGCGGGCTCGGACGCCGGCGCCGGCGCGTCGCAGGACCGGCGCAGGTGCTCGTAGGCGCGAAGCGTGGCGGCCTCGCCCCGCGCCAGGCGAGCGCGGACGCCCTCCACGTAGGCTGCCGTTGTGAACACGCGCGGATGAGCCGGAAACCCGGCCGGCATCACGCCGTGCGGGTCATACGCGGGATCTTGAAGCAGGCCGGGGTGCGCCCGGGGCGTGATGGGATCCGGATACATGCGTTACTCCTGTGCTCGTACCGCAGACTGAACGGCCGCCCAGACTTCATCGACCGACACCGCGGCCAGCGAGTCGGTGCGCCGCTCGGGGGACGACACCACCCGCGACCGCGGGCCGCGCGGCCCCCAGCGCGCCGGATCGCTCGGGCCGAAGACGGCCACCGTCGGCGCCCCGGCCGCCGCCGCCAGGTGCGTGATCCCCGAATCGTTGCCCACGTATGCCGCGCATTCGGCGAACACCCCGGCCAGCTCCGTCAGGTCCAGCCCCGTAAGCACCGGCCGCCCCGGGGCCGCGCTCGACAGCTCGCCGGCGATCTCCGAGTCGGCCTCTCCGATCGAAAAGAACGGCCGCCCGACCCCGGCCGCCTCGATCCGGCCGGCCAGCTCCAGGAACGAGCGGAGCGGCCAGTTCTTCGACAGGCTGCCGCTCCCGGGGTGGATCGCCACCCGCGCGCCGCCGAGCCCCGCCAGCCGCTTCCTCCCGGCTGTCCGGACGGCCTCGGGCAGATCCAGGCGAGGCACGGCCAGCCCCTCCGGAAAGATCGCCAGCCGCGCCAGCGGCGCGATGAAGTGCTCGACCGCATGGCCGGACTCCACGATCGGCGATCCGTGGATCACCTGCCGGGCTCCCGCCTTCACCAGGTTCTCCTGCATCGTCCCGCCCGGATCGTGCAGGTACGTGACGATCACGTCGAACGACGTCAGATACTCGCGCTGGGCTTCCGAGAACGTCGGCCGGAGCGAGTACAACTCGGCGCTCTCGGCGCGGTCGAGCGACACCACGGCGTCCGCCAGCCCGCCGGCCACCGCCAGGCGCGCCACGCGCGGGTATCCGGCGATTTCGATGTGCGCGTCCGGCCAGCCGCGGCGGAGGGCCGCCACGGCCGGCAGCGTCAGGATGAAGTCGCCGATGGCCCCGCCCCGAAACACCAGGAAACGCGGCTTCTTCACGTCAGTACGCGACCAGCCCGAGTGCGAAGACGGCGGCGCCGGCCGCCGCGGCCCCGATGCCGGCGGCCCGCGCCGCCCCCGGCCGCTCCATCCAGGCGAGCTGCGTCCGGAAGCGATACGGCGAGATGAACAGGAGCATGCCGACGAGCACGAGCGCGAAGGCCAGGGCGGCAATCACGAACCGCGCCGGGGATCCGTGCCATCGCGCCGCGTCCAGCATGGGCGTCGCCAGGAGCAGCAGCAGGCCTCCAAGCGCGCGCGGCGCGAGAAGCTCGTCGACGTACATGACGATCAGAACGAAGCTGCCGGGCGCCAGGATCCAGAGCAGCGGCTTGAACCGCTCAAAGCGGCCCAGCGGCATCTCGACCAGCAGCCAGGCCACCCACGCCAAGGCGATCGCCGTCAGCAGGCGCCCCGCGAGCGCATGGCGCGGAAACGCCCGGATCCCGCGCCACACGCCGGCCGGCGCGGCCGCGCATGCCGCGCCGCCCAGCACCAGCACGCCGCCGGTTACAACCGCCACCCAGAACAGACTGAATCCGTGCTGCATCAGGGCCCTCCTGCCCGTCACATCGCTCCGTCCGTCAGCGGGCCGTACAGCGTCTGCGCCGTACTCCGCGCGACGGCCACATCCAGCAGATCGCCCACCTTCAGCCCGGCCGGCGGCTCGAAGATCACGATCTTGCCGCCCCGGCTGCGCCCGGACCACCGGCGCGGGTTCCGCAGGCTCGCGCCCTCGGCCAGGACTTCGACCGCGCGCCCGTGCAGGCCCGCGTTGATCTCCAAGCCCCGCCGGTCCTGGTCCCGAAGCAGCTCCTGGTTGCGGCGCCGCTTCTCCTCGTCCGGCACATCGTCCGGCCATTCAGCCGCAACCGTTCCGGGCCGAGGCGAATACTTGAAAATGAAGGCGTTGTCAAACCGCACCTCATCCATCAGCGCCCGGGTTCCCTCGAACTCCCCGGCCGTCTCGGAGGGAAAGCCCACGATGATGTCGGTGGTCAGAGCGAACCCCGGAACGGCGGCGTGCAGCCGCGCGGCCGCCGCGCGGTAGTCGGCAACCGTGTACCCGCGGCGCATGAGCTTCAGGATCCGGTCGGACCCCGACTGCAGCGGCAGGTGCAGGTGCCCGCACACGGACGGCAGCTCGGACATCGAGCGGGCGAGCTCGGGGCTGCACCCCGACGGGTGGCCGGACGTGAACCGAATGCGCGCGAGCCCGTCGATCCCGTCGAGCGCCTCCAGCAGGCGGGGCAGCGGCTCGACGTATCCCCGGGGGGACCGGGCCCCGTCGGGCCACACCGGGCTGGCCCGCCCGTACGACATCACGCTCTGCCCCAGCAGCGTCACCTCGCGCACGCCGCGCGCCGCGAGTTGGCGGACTTCGTCCACCACCTCCGCGGCCGGCCGGCTGCGCTCCGCCCCGCGCACGTCGGGCACGATGCAGTATGTGCATCGCCGGTTGCAGCCGAAGAGGATGTTGACGAAGGCCGACACCGCGCCGGCCCGGTGGCCGCGCAGCTCGGCGGAATCGGGATCGCCGTCCCCCGCCTCCAGCACCGGGGCGCCGCCTTCCCGCACCGCGTCGATCACGGCGGGGATCGCGTCGAACCGGCGGGTGCCCACGGCGAAGTCCAGCCCCTTGACGGCCTTGAGCACATCGCCCTTCATCCGCTGGACCATGCACCCCATGACGCCCACGATGCGGCCGGGGTGCTCGCGCTTCGTCGCCACCATGAGCCCCAGCTTGCCGATGGCCTTGTCTTCCGCCTTCTCGCGCACGCTGCACGTGTTGACGAGGATGACGTCCGCATCCTCCTCGCACTCCGCCACCTGATGCCCGTGCCGGGCCAGCAAGGCCGAGACCGCCTCGCTGTCGCGCTCGTTCATCTGGCAGCCGTACGTGTGGATGTGAACTCTCATGGCAGTCCGGATGCGAGATGATACGGGACGCGCCGCGTCCCAATCAAGCGCCGCGCAACGCGGGCCGGCCCCCGCCCCGCTGAGGGCGCAAGACGCGAATGGGTTGCGGATCGCGCATGCTTCACTTGGTTGGTCCCGACCGAAGCCTCCGGAACCTATCTGTCTTGCGCTTCTTGCGCGTCGTTGCGGCCATCATCTGACGAATCGAGGATTGGATGCGCCTGCCCTGATCGCTGGGGCCCGTCCGCGTCCTTGCTGCACGGGCTCCCATCCGATACACTTTGTCGAAACGATCAAAGGGGACCCGTGACCGATTTCATTTTCATGTGGCTCGAGAAGCTCGGATATGCCCATCCGCTCCATCCGCCAGTGACGCACGTTCCGATGGGCATGGTGATCGGCGGGTGCGCGTTCGCCCTCATCGGCGTGCTTCTGAACCAGCCGGCATTCCGCCGGACGGCGCTGCACTGCTTCGTGTTCGCCCTCATCGGCATCCCCCCGGTCATGTTCGCGGGCTACATGGACTGGCAGCATTTCTACGGCGGCGAATGGCAGCCCTACATCATCCTGAAGATCGCCCTCGCCACGCTCCTGATCGCGATCTGCGGCTACACCGTCGCGCTGCTCCGCCGGCCGGATCCGAACCCGCGCATCCTGCTGGCCGCCGCCGTCCTGAGCCTCGCCGTCGCCGGCGTAATCGGGTTCGCGGGCGGCGAGATCCAGTACGGCCGCTGAGGCCAGCCCCGGAGACCCGACATGAACATCACGGCTCAAGTCCTGACCGTCGGCGCGGTTGCCGCGTGGCTGGCGCTCGGCGCCGCCTCGGGCGCGCCCGGCGGCGCGCCCGACCCCGGCCCCCTGCCCGCGGCCGCCACCAACGTCGGCCTCACCGAGCGCCTCGGCGAAGCCGTGCCGCTCGACGCCGTCTTCTACGATGAGCACGAAGGCCGCCACACCCTCGGCGAGCTGCTGGACCGCCCCACCGTCCTCGCGCTGATCTTCTACCACTGCCCCGGCGCCTGCGGCCGGATCCAAAGCAGCCTCGCACACGCGCTGAAGGATGTGCCCGGCGAGCTCGGCAAGGACTACCAGGTGCTCTCCATCAGCTTCGACGACGAGGAGACGCCGGAGCTCGCGCTGGAGGCGAAGGGCAACTACATGGGCCTGATCGGGCACGCGGTGCCGGACGGGGCCTGGCGGTTCATGACCGGCGACGCCGAGAGCATCCGGCGGCTCTGCGAGGCCGTCGGATTCCGCGCGGCCAAGCTCGGGCGCCACGACTTCATCCATCCCAACCTGATTACCGTGCTGGCGCCCCGCGGCAAGGTCATCCGCTACCTCTATGGCATGGACTACCTCCCGCTCGACATCGCCATGGCGCTGTCCGAGGCCGCCCGCGGAACGCCCGGCCTGTCCATCAAGAAGATCGTCTCCTACTGCTACGACTACGATCCGAAGAACCGCCGCTACGCCTTCAAGCTCTTCCGCGTGTTCGGGGTCACCACGCTCGCCGTGGCCGGCGCGTTCCTCTTCTTCCTCCTCCGCAAGGGGCGGGGCCCGACAGCCGGCGGGAGCCCCTCATGACGCACGCGGACCCTTCCGTGCCGGCCCCCTCGTTCTACCGGACGCCGGATCCGCCCGGGTACGGCGGCATCATGAGCTGGCTGGTCACCCACGATCACAAGCGCATCGCGCTGATGTACCTCGTCACGGTGCTCGGCTGGTTCGTGGTCGGCATGTTCCTCGGGCTGCTCATCCGCATCGAGCTGATGGCGCGCGGCGAGACCATCATGACCGCCCAGATGTACAACGCCTTCTTCACGATGCACGGCGTGATCATGATCTTCCTGTTCATCATCCCGGGCATCCCGGCCATCTTCGGCAACTTCCTCCTGCCCATCCAGATCGGGGCCCGAGACGTGTTCTTCCCGCGCCTCAATCTGTTCTCGTTCTACCTCTACTTCCTCGGCGGCTTCCTCACCCTGCTCTCGCTGTTCTCCAAGGGCCCCCCGGACACCGGCTGGACCTTCTACGTGCCGTTCAGCATTTCGACGCACACCAACGTGTCGGCCACCGTCTTCGCCGCGTTCATCATCGGCATGTCGTCGATCCTGACCGGCCTGAACTTCATCACCACCATCCACCGCATGCGGGCTCCCGGGATGCGCTGGTCGCAGATCCCGCTCTTCACGTGGTCCGTCTACGCCACCTCGTGGGTGCAGGTGCTGGCCACGCCCGTCATCGGCATCACGCTGCTGCTCGTGATCGTGGAGCGCCTGATCGGAATCGGCCTGTTCGACCCGGCGAAAGGCGGTGACCCGCTCCTCTACCAGCACCTCTTCTGGATGTACTCGCACCCGGCCGTCTACATCATGATCCTGCCCGCAATGGGCGTCATCTCCGAGGTCATCCCCGTCTTCGCCCGGAAGTCGATCTTCGGCTACAAGGCGATCGTGGCCTCCACCCTGGCCATCGCCGTGTTCGGCTCCCTCGTCTGGAGCCACCACATGTTCGTCAGCGGCATGAGCGACACCTCCGTCTTCGTGTTCTCGCTGCTCACGTTCATCGTCGCCGTCCCGAGCGCCGTCAAGGTCTTCAGCTGGATCTCGACCCTCTACAAGGGCTCCATCGAGATGACTCCCCCGCTCTACCTCTCGCTCTGCTTCATCTACCTGTTCTCCATCGGCGGGCTGACCGGGCTCGTGCTGGGCGCCGCCGGAACGGACGTCCACGTGCACGACACCTATTTCGTCGTCGCCCACTTCCACTTCGTGATGTTCGGCGGAGCGGGCTTCGCCTTCTTCGCCGCGCTCCACTTCTGGTGGCCGAAGATCGTCGGGCGCATGTACGCGTTCAAGCCGGCCAACGTCGGGATCACCCTGCTCACGATGGGCTTCATGCTGCACTACGTCCCGATGTTCGTGATGGGCATGAAGGGCATGCCGCGCCGCTACTACGACTACCTGCCGCAGTTCGAGTCGGGCAACCGCCTCGCCGGCATCGGCGGCTTCCTGATGGTGGCCGGCATCCTCGTCATGCTCGTCAACCTGGCGATCAGCCTTCGACGGGGCCGGCGGGCACCCGCGGACCCGTGGGGCGGCACGACGCTGGAATGGACGATCGCGTCCCCGCCCACGCTCCACAACTTCGAGGCGCCGCCCCACGTGCCGGCGTACCCCTACGATTTCACCGCCGTGCCGGCCGGCCGGGGCCAGCCGCCGGCGCCGGACGCCCGGAAGGACCCCCCCGCGTCATGACCGGACAGGACCCAACCGGAAGCCGGCTCGGCATGTGGATCTTCCTCTACTCGGAGATCATGCTGTTTGCGGGGCTGTTCGTGCTCTTCGCCGCCTACTTCCGCCAGTACCAGCCGGACTTCGTGCGCGCCGGCCGAGAGCTTAGCCTCGCGTTCGGCGCGGCCAACACGGCCATCCTCCTCGTCAGCAGCTTCACGGTGGCGGCGTCGATCACGGCTGTCCGCCTGGGCCAGCGCGTCCGCGCGCTCGCATTCCTCGTGACATCGTGCGTGCTGGGCGGCGGATTCCTGGTGAACAAGTACTTCGAGTGGAGCCACAAGATCCACCACGGCATCTACCCGAACTCCCCCCGCCTGCAGAGCGGGCCGCACGGCGAGACCATGTTCTACTCGCTGTACTATGTCATCACCGGCCTCCACGGCATCCACATCGTCATCGGCATGACCCTGCTGGTCGTCGCCGCCGCCATGGTGGCGAAGGGGCGCATCCGCGCGGGGCACGATGTGCTGCTCGAGAACGCCGGCCTCTACTGGCACCTCGTGGACCTGATCTGGATCTTCATCTTCCCTCTCTTCTACCTGATTCTCTAGGCGGCGATTCATGAGCACCGAACACCCACACGTCACTCCATACCGGCACCTCCTGGCCGTCCTGGGCGCGCTGCTCGTGTTGACCGGGCTGACCATCCTGCTCTCGCGCGTCGATGTGGGAGCGCTGAACATCTGGCTGACCCTGGTCGTCGCGGCGAGCAAGGCCAGCCTGGTGCTCCTGTTCTTCATGCACTTGAAGCACGAGGGGCGGGCGTTTGCCGTCACGTTCCTGGTCACCGTCTTCTTCGTGGCCATTTTCATCGGGTTCCTGTTCTGGGATGTGGCGTTCAGGGCGCGGCCGGTATGAGCGCGGGGCCGCGCGCACCGGCGTTGAGGAAGATGTGAATCCAGCGATCAGTCCAGTGGCGGGCGTCGACCGGGCGTTCATCTACATCATCGGCTTTTCCGCCGTGCTGCTGGTGGGCATCACGGCCACGATGATCGCCTTCGTCGTGCGCTACCGGCGCAGCCGGAACCCGGTGTCCACGGACATCCGCGGACACGCCGGCCTGGAGATCGCGTGGATGATCATCCCGACCGCCATCGCGCTCTCCATGTTCTACATCGGGTGGGACTCGTACCTCGGGCTCCGGAACGTCCCTCCGGATGCGCTCCAGATCAACGTCACCGCCGAGTCCTTCGCCTGGAATTTCGCCTACCCCGGCGGAAAGGAGTCCGTCAACGAGCTCGTCGTGCCCCTGGGCCAGCCGGTCAAGCTGAACATCACCTCCAAGGACGTCATCCACAGCCTCTTCATCCCGGCGTACCGCATCAAGATGGATGCCGTGAAGGGGCTCACGAGCTACACGTGGTTCATGGCCGACCGCCCCGGCACCTACACCATCATGTGCGCCGAGTTCTGCGGGCTCGGCCACGCCGAGATGAACGCCGACCTGAAGATCGTGCCGCCCGCGGACTACGAAAGCTGGCTGGCGCGCCGGGAGGCGGAGCCGGCCCCGGACACCAACGCCGTCTCCCCCGAGGTGCTCCGGCTGTTCGACGTGCAGCAATTCCACAAGCTCGAGGACAAGATGACCTTCTGGTGGCGCGTGGACGGGCCGCTCCTGCACGTCAAGCTCCGCGCCCCCGGCGCCGGCTGGCTCGCGATCGGCTTCAATCCCAAGCGCGGCATGCTGGGCGCGAACTTCATCATCGGCTACGTGAAGAACGGCCGCCTGCTGATGGCCGACGAGTTCGGAACCGGCCCGGTCCGGCACGAGGCGGACGAGCGCCTGGGCGGACAGCGCGACATCCGGAACGCCTTCGGCAGCGAGCAGGACGGCGCGACCGAGATCGCGTTCAGCATCCCGCTCGCCTCCGGCGATAGCGCGGACGGCGTCATCGACCCCGACGGCGAAACCACCGTGCTGCTGGCATACAGCAGCGGCCTCGATGACCTCCGCTCCAAGCACAACTACCGGGGCGCCTTCCGGGTGAAGCTCGCCGCCGGGACGTACACGCACGCGGGGCGAGAGCGGTAGGGACGATCGGGCGCCTCGGCCCGCCCTCCACCCCGGCAACCACTCCGGATGCGATCCATCTCGCCACAGTACGCGGATCTCGTCAGCCTGCTCAAGCCGAGGCTCAGCGCAGCGATCGCCGCGTCTGCCCTCGCCGGCTACCTTCTTCAGCGCGGCGACCTCACGGCCGGGTCCGGCATCGTCTTCCTGGGCGTGCTCGCCCTCTCGGCGGGCTGCGGCGCCCTGAACAACTGCCAGGACCGCAGCCTGGACCGGCGCCTTGAGCGAACCCGCGGCCGCCCGCTCCCGGCCGGCCGCATATCCCTAGCGGCCGCGCTCACGCTGTCGGCCCTGCTGATGGCGTTGGGCCTCGGCGCGCTCGCGCTCGGCCCCTTCCCCCGCTCCGCCGCGGTCGGGGCGGCAGCCGCTGCGTTCTGCTACAACGGCCTCTATACCCCCCTGAAGACGCGGACGGCCCTCGCCCTGGTGCCCGGGATCGCGTGCGGCGCGCTGCCCCCGCTCATCGGCTGGCAGGCCGCCGGCGGCACCGCCTGGTCGGTGCCCGCCTGGGGCCTCATGGCAGTCTTCGGCCTCTGGCAGCCCCCCCACTTCTGGCTCGTGGTTCTAGCCCATCCCGCCGACTACCGCGCCACGGGCATCCCGTCCATGCTGCAGCACTTCTCGCCAGCCCAGTTGGCGCGCATCCTGTTCATCTGGGTCACGGCTCTGGGGGCGAGCATCCTGGCGCTCCCCATGGCCATGGGCATGCACTCCGCGCCGCTGGCCGCGCTGATCCTCGCCGATGGAGCCGCCCTGCTGGCCCTCTTCGGCCAGCAGCTCTTCCTCCGCGGCCGCCCCCCCCGCTTCTCCCTGCTGTTCGCCGCCCTCAACCTGTCCGTCCTGGTCGCCCTCGCGCTGATCGCGCTCCACCGGACGACCGGCGCACTCTAGGCGCGTCGCCGGCTACCGCCCCACGTTCTCCGCCAGCATGGCGTCGTTGAACATGACGTGCCCCTTCAGCGCGCCCCAGCCGCCGGCCGACTGCCGGTCCTGCGAGACGTCCAGCGTGAGCAAGCGCGTCTCGCCTCCAACCGTGGCGGCCACCTGGGCCGTCACGCTCCGCGTGATCCGGTGGCGGAGCGCGGACTGTGTGGTGTCGGTGTATTCGATGACGGACTCCTCCTTCCAGTCGGCGCCCGGAACCGTCGTACGCAGGACCTTCGCGTCCGGAAACGCCGCCCGCACCACCGCTTCGGCCTGCTTCCGGACCGCGGCGGCGTCCCGGCCCCCAAAGGCGTCGGGGCGCATCCGCGTCTCCGCCACGCGCTGACGCCGCAGCTCCCCGTCGGCCTTCTCGATCGCCGCCAGGCGCGCCCGCGCCGCCGCCAGCCCGGGGTCCCCTGCCGCCGTCAGCCCGGCCGCCGCGTCCAGCCGCTCGCGAATCCGGGACAGCTGGTCTTTCTGCAGGAGCAGGACGGTCTCGCGGGCGGACGCCTTGCGCGCCTGCTCCTTCACGAACTGATCGGCATGGTCGATCTGCTGGTTCGCGTCCTGGAGCAGTTGCACGGCATAGGACTTCATCGAAGACTCGAACTCCGTGACGCGCGCCGCAAGGTCTGTCGCCAGGGCGTCAAGCGCGCCGCTGCGCGCCGGGAGGTTCGCCGCATGCAGATCGCCCAGCGCCTGCTTCACCTCGCCGTACACGCGCAGCCGCCTCTGCATCTCGGCCGCGTCCATCGTCGCAGACGCGACGAACCACTGCCTCGGATCGTGCTCCGGCTGCCCGAGCCCGATGGCGTATGGCGCCAGCCGCGCCGCCCAGGGGCCCGATGCGGCATCGGCCGCGGCGCGCAGAGCCATCGCGTTCGAGTCCGCCTGGCGCCCCGCCGCTTCAAGCTCGCCCGCCCGCCGCTCGAGGTCGGCCGCGCGCGCGGCGACGGCCGCGATGTCGGCGTGATCGGCCCGATACTGCCCCGGGAACCGCGTCTCGATTTCGCGGAGCTTGTCCCTCCCTTCGCCGGCCGCGGCGCGGGCCGTGGCCACGCGCCAGTCGCGCGCGAGGTGCGCCGATGAATCGCCCAGGGCCCGCTCGCCGCGCTGGAGGAGCTGATCCGCCTCCCTCAGCCGGAAGGACACCCCGGACGGCAGCGCAGCCGACGCCGTCGCGGGGGTCGCACCGGCCGCGGTCGCCGCTGCCGGCGCAGGCCCGCCCGTCCGCTTGGCTACCTTCTCGCCCAGCTGCCGGATCTTCGTGTCGAGCGCGTTCAGACGCCCGGCCGACCCGCCCGCATCGCGGGCCTGACGCGCAAGCGCAGCCGCGTCCTGCAGCTTCTGCGCCGCGGCCTGGTGCTCACCCGCAAAGAGGGAGCGCTCCGCCGCCCGGTACGCCTGCTCCGCGTCGCGAATGGCGGCATCGGCGTCTGCCGCCGACGCCGCGCCCGCTCCCAGCAACACCGCCGCGATGACGCCCGCCGCTCCGCGACGGATCCCGCCCCCCAACCCCGAAGCTGCTCGCATGTTCACGATGCCTCCCTTCGACTCGATCGACGCCACAGCCCCCAATCCGCCATTGCCGCCCCTAAGCCGAAACGATTCAGTTGACGGTTCTCTCCGAGTTGGCCCGCGACCTCCGGGCGCGGGCGACAACACGACGCGAGCCCTGGGCACGCCTGGCAACTGTATCGCTCAGGCAAGAGCTCCAGCCTGCTTCACCCATCCTCCGAACGCCCGCGTCGGATCCTGGGGTGACATTGCCAACAGAGCGCATGGGGGTCAAGCCCAGCCGCCACGGACCTCTGTACCCGAGGCCCAGCTCGCACGCCTGCTCCACCGCTCCGCCGCATGCCGCCGAACGGGTCGTGCGGCCGTACCGCCCGAGTGATAGAGTCTGGCCGTTGCCGGACGGATTGTGCCACCATGCGCGTGGCGCTGCAGTGCACGCTGCAAAGGCGTATACAACGGGAGGTGCCAGATGGCCGGTCGAATCGTCAGATGGGACTCGAGTCGGATACTGGCGCAGGTGAAGGACCGGCGGGCGCTCGAAGGAAGCCGCACCTGGCGGCCGGACACCGTTGACGGTCAGGCCGCGCTCGTCAGCGACCGGGGCCAGGAGCCCCCCGCTCTCGAGCTGCAGTGCCCCCTCAAGGGCCGCTATACCGTCACGCTCGGCCTGTGCGCGCCCGGCACCACATCGGGTCGCTTGCCGGGCTCGGCCGCCGTGCGTTTCGGCCCGGCCGGCGACCGGATCATCGCCCCCGCGGGCGCCAGGCCCGGCACGTTCCACGTCGGCACGCTGGCGCTCTCCGGCCGGCCCATCACCGTTGAAAAGGCCAACCTCGGCCCCCTCGCTATCACCCATCTGCTGTTCGAGCCGGCGCCGCCCGACACGAGCCCCTTCGCCCGCGGCGCGCGCGACGGCCGCCCGCTCATCTGGGGCATCGCAGACCAGAACGACCTGGCCGTGACGATCGGCTCCAGCGACATCCAATCCATCGCCGCGAATGTCCGCTATCACCGCGAGCTCGGCTTCAACGCCATCTCGTGGCACATGTACTGCGGCTGCTGCGAGTACCCGACTCAGGCGGGTTCCATCTTCCCGCGCCTCAACATCGACGACCCCGATCACGTCCGCCTGCTGTCCCAGGTTCCGAACGTCCGGAGCTTCGAGGTCCTGTTCCGGGAGCTGATTCACCGCTACGACTGCATGGCCGAGGGGCTCCGGCTGGCGCACGCCGAAGGCATCCTGTATGCCCCGTGCCTGCGCATGAACAACGAATGGCATGCCGACTGGGCGCTGCACCACGCCGGCACGTGGGAGATGCTCGAGCGCTTCTGGTGCCCCGAGTTCTTCATGAAGAACCCCGAGTGCTGGACGCAGTACAAGAGCGGCGGGCGGTCCAGCGGGCTGGACTATTCACACCCCGCGGTCCGGCGCTACCGGCTCGGGATCTGCCGCGAGATCCTGGAGAACTACCCGGGCATCGACTCGCTGTTCCTCGACCTGCACCGCCACGCCCCGATGGTGTCGTACCCGGACGCGGCGGTCGCGGGCTTCCGGAAGAAGTACGGCATCGACATCCGCAGCCTGGAGCCGATCGACGCGGACGTGATGGATCCCCGCTGGCACGCATTCCGAGCCCGCTACTTCACGACGTTCATGCGCGACCTGAAGCGGACCAAGGAGCGGCTGGGGCGAACCTGTCCGACCGTGGTCCGGTGCGGTCCGACGTTCGAGCGCGCGATGCACGAGGGCGCCGATCTCCGCACATGGTTTGACGAGAGACTCGTCGACGTGCTCATGCTCGAGGAGAACCGGCCGGGAACCGACTACACGCAGGTATCGCTGCAGCCGGTGCTGACCGAGGCGAAGACGGCCGGCGTGGCCTGCATGGGCACGCTCCCCAACCCGGGCACGCCCCGCTCAACGCCCTGGCCCGTCCTCGCCGGCATCATGGACCGCTGGTTGGACGAAGGCGCCCTCGGCATCGCCTTCTACGAGTCAAACGAAGTCGTCCACATGGACAACATCCGCCGGAACCTCCCGTCGTGGCTCCGCTCGCGGGGGTGCTGAGGCGGACGCCACGCAGCCACTGATGGGCGGGCGGGGCAGATCGCCCAGCATGGACGACTGGCTTCAGTCAGAAACGCACTTCCGGACTGCTGGACGGACCAAACCGGAGCGCCCGAAAGAGGCGATGGAAGCCGTCTTGCGCCAGCGTGATCGGAATCTCTGTAAAGCCCGCGCGCGTTGACTTCGGCCCCCCTGCTCCCCTACAGTATCTACTGGTCTCGCGGGCTTCGGGAGCTGGCTCGCGCGGCCGGGAAATCACATGGCCGCACCTGCTACCAGCCTATCCGAGATCCTCGTCCGAACGGGCTTCCTGTCCGAGGCCCAGGTCGAGGCGCTCCTCGCGGAAACCCAGCGCTCCGGCGCCAGCATCACCGAGGCCGTCGTCCGGGAGGGCCTGGCCCGGGAGGAGGACTTCCTCGAGACCCTCGGCGGCATCCTCGGACTTCGCTTCATGCGGCTGAACAGCGCCGCCATCGAGCAGGCGGTGCTCGAGCGGCTCCCCACCAAGGCCGTCTTCCAGTACAACGTGATCCCGGTCGCCATCGAGAACGGCTGCCTGCTTGTGGCCACCCACGACCCCTTCGACGCCGGGCTGGTGGACGCGCTCCGCCTGGCCGTCGGCGGCCGCGTCCGGCTGGTGCTGAGCTCCTCGGTCGACATCGCCCGCGCGATCAAGAAGTTCTACGGCGTCGGCGCCGACACGGTGGCGAAGATGATGCAGGACGACCGCATCGAGGTCGCGCCCGACGAGTCCCTGTTCAAGCTCGAGCTGAACGAGATGGACCAGGAGGCCTCGGTCGTCAAGTTCGTCAACCAGATCATCTGGGAAGCCTACCAGGAGCGCGCGACCGACATTCATCTCGAGCCCATGGAGAACGAGCTGCGCATCCGCTACCGGGTCGATGGCGTGCTGCACGCCACGCCCCTGCCCCAGCAGCTCAACCGGTTCCAGGCCGCGATCATCTCGCGCATCAAGGTCATGGCCAACGTGGACATCGCCGAGAAGCGCCTGCCCCAGGACGGCCGCATCGGGCTCCGCATCCAGAGCGAGGACATCGACATCCGCGTGTCCACCATGCCCACGGTCTACGGCGAGAGCGTGAGCCTCCGCCTCCTGATGCGCGGCAAGGAGACGATCGGATTCAAGGACCTCGGGCTCTACCCGCGCGACCAGGAGATCATGCAGGCCCTGATCCGGAAGCCGAACGGCATCATCCTCGTCACCGGCCCCACCGGCTCCGGCAAGTCCACCTCGCTCTATGCCTACCTGAGCGAGATCAACTCGGTCGACAAGCGCATCATCACGGTCGAGGAGCCGATCGAGTACGAGATGGTCGGCATCAACCAGATCAGCGTCCGTCCCGAGATCGGCCTGACCTTCGCCACGGCGCTCCGCCACATCCTGCGGCAGGACCCCAACGTGATCATGGTGGGTGAAATCCGCGACCTCGAGACGGCTGAGATCGCCATCCGCGCCTCGCTCACCGGCCACCTGGTGCTCAGCACACTGCACACGAACGACGCCGCCGGCGCCGTGACCCGCCTGATCGACATGGGGATGGAGCCCTTCCTCGTGTCCTCCTCGCTCGAAGGCGTGGTCGCCCAGCGCCTCGTCCGCAAGCTGTGCACCAACTGCCGCCGCCCTACCCAGCTCGACGCCACGCTCGCGGAGGAGATCGGCTTCCCGCGCGACCGCACGAGCGACGTCGTCTACGAGGAAGCCGGCTGCGAGAAGTGCCGCAACACCGGCTTCCGCGGCCGGCTCGGGATCTATGAAGTCCTTCAGGTCACCGATGCCATGGAGCCCCTCATCACCGCCCGATCGGCGACGTCCGTGCTCAAGCAGCACGCCATCGCGGAGGGCATGCGCACCCTCCGCGACGACGGCTGGCTCAAGGTGCTCGACGGCATCACGACCGTCCGCGAAGTGCTCCGCGTGACCGAGGAGAACGAATAGGCGCCCATGCCGCTCTTCGTCTACATCGCGCGCACCCGGTCCGGCGACAAGACCGAGGGCACGGTCGACTCCAACGACCGCCGCGGCGCGCTCATGCAGATCGAGCGGCTCGGGCTCGTGCCCGTCTCCGTCCGCGAGGCCGGAGCCGGGGCCCCGGCCGCGGCCGCCGCCGGCTCCGCCCCCGCCACCGGCGCCCGGCGCTTCCTGCCGCAGTTCGGACGCAAGCGCATGCCCATGCGCGACGTGCTGATCTTCACGACCGAGATGCGCGACCTGATCGCCTCCGGCATGAAGCTCGGCAACGCGCTGACCGTGCTGGCCCGCCGCAAGACGGGCAAGGCGTCGGACGCGATCATCGGCCGGCTGCGGGACGAGATCATCCAGGGCACGAGCCTGTCCAACGCGCTCGCGCTGTTCCCCGAGACGTTCTCCGCGCTCTACGTCAGCATGGTCCGCGCGGCCGAGGCGAGCGGCGCGTTCTCCGAGGTGCTCGAGCGGCTGGTGAAGCACTACGAGCGCCTGCAGGATATCCGCGAAAAGGTCATCATGGCGCTCGTGTACCCCCTGATCGTCCTGTCGCTCGGCGGCGCCACGCTCATCTTCTCGATGGTGTTCGTCGTGCCGCGCTTTGCGGTGATCTTCAAGGACCTGGGCTCCACGCTCCCGCTGCCCACCCGCATGCTCATGCAGACCAGCACCTTCCTGCTCCACTACGGGTGGGCGCTCGCCGTGGGCATCGGATTCCTCGTGGCGGCCCTCCGCCGGTTCCTCAAGACCCCGAAGGGGCGCGCCGGCTGGGACCGTCTGCAGCTCCGGCTTCCGCTCATCCGGGGCATCGTGTCGGCCAGCGCCTACACCCAGTTCGCCCGGACCCTCGCCTCGCTGCTTGCGAACGGCGTCCCCGTCCTCCAGGCGCTGACCATCGTCGAGCACACCATCGGCAACGGCGTCATCGCCCGCGAGATCGCCAACGCCCGCAACCGCGTGACCGACGGCACGAGCATCTCCGGCCCGCTCGCAGCGGGCGGCGTCTTCCCGCCGCTCATGACCGACATGCTGTCGGTCGGCGAGCAGACCGGCGACATCTCCGCCGCGCTCGTGCACATCGCGGACCGCTACCAGTCCGAGCTGGAGCGGAACATCAAGATCTTCACGACCGCCCTCGAGCCGATCCTGATCGTGCTGATGGCCGTCATGGTCGGCTTCGTGGCCATCAGCATGCTGCTGGCTGTGTTTGAAATGACCAGCGGGTTGAATGTATAGTGGATCGGCTGGAGCGGACGCGTGCGGCGCCCGCCCGGAACACCCCGGAGGAACAGACATGAACACGCGCGCGAGCAGGCGGACGGCGGTCCGGAACGGCGGCTTCACCCTGATCGAGGTGCTCCTGGTCGTCGTCATCATCGGCATCCTGGTGGGCGTCGTCGCCCCGCGCCTCGGAAAGCGCGTGGGGCAGGCCCAGATCAGCGCGGCGCGGGCCAGCATCTCCGCCATCGCGCTGGCCATCGACATGTACGAAGTCGACAACGGGGTCTACCCGGCCTCCCTTCAGAACCTCATCCAGCGCGGCGGCGAGATGAACTGGCGCGGCCCGTACCTGAAGGACAAGGACACGAAGAACGGCCAGGTGCCCAACGACCCGTGGGGCGTTCCCTACGGCTACTCGGTCAAGGAAGACAGCTACGAGGTCCGGTCGGCCGGGCCGGACGCGCAGATGAGCACCGCGGATGACGTTACGAACTGATGTCCAGCCGCACCTCCGGGCACGCGCGGGTTCGCCCGGGCGGCCCGTGAATCCCCGCGCCCCGAGGCGAAGCGCCGGGCGGCGCGCGTTCACGCTCGTGGAGGTGCTCCTCGTGGTCGCGATCATCGGGATCGCGTCGCTGGTCGTGACCCCCTACTTCCTGAAGTCCATCCGGGGGAACCGGCTGCGCACCGCCGGGCGGTCCGTCGTCATGATGGGCCGCTACGCGCGGAGCATGGCCCTCCTGCACCAGCGCGACATGGCGATGACGTTCACCATCGGCGGGAGCGACATCCGCGTGCAGGAGGCGGGCGCTCCAGCCACGACGAACGCCGCGCTCGACCCCCTGGCCGCCTTGCTCGCGTCACCCGAGCCGGCCCCCGCCCCCGCGCCGGCCGCCCCGCCGGATGACGCGGCGCTCGCCGGCTCCACGGGCGGCCCGCCCCGCATGGTCACGGTGAGCGCCGTGAACCTCGCGGCGGCCCGGCACGCCGAGGGCGTCACGTTCGAGTATCTCCGGATGCGCGGCGGGGATGAGCAGCGCGAGGGCATAGCCTCCGTCCGCTACCGCATGAACGGCACCTGCGACCCCTACGAGATCCGCATGCGGGACCAGCAGGACGCCGCCCTTACGATTTCCGTCGATCCGCTCTCCAGCGTGCGCGTCGAGGGCGGCGACAACCAGACAATCCGGATCCGCTAGCCCGGGCAACCCGTGAAGACCAACCATCCAGCGCGCGACCGAGCCGGACGGCGCCGGGGCCCGCGCGTATCGCGGGCCGCGCTCACGCTCATCGAGGTGATGATCGCCATGGCGATCATCGGCATCGGCGTCGTCGTGCTCGTCACGGCGGCGGCCCGCTGCATCGCGGTCGTGCGGCAGAGCAAGAACTACCACCTGGCGCGCACCGTGCTCGACCGCGGCGAAGCCGAGCACCCCATCCTCAAGGACAAGGAAACCAAGGATCTGATCAATCTCGACGTCGGCCCGATCGCCTACGAGAACGGATTCACGTTCACGCGGAAGGCCGAGGAGGGCGCCGAGGAGGGCCTGCTGGTGCTGCGCACCCGGGTCGGCTGGGCGGAGCGAAGCAAGAGCGCGCAGGAGGAGGTCGTGACCTACCTCTTCTACACCAATACGCTGAAATGACGGCCACACGGCACACGCGGCGGAGGATCGGCAGCGGGGGCTTCACGCTCGTGGAGCTTCTGGTGGCGCTGACCATCCTGGTCCTGGCCATGGGGATCACCTTCCTGACGTTCGCCAACGTCTCGCGGGCCTGGCAGCGCGGCATCGCCCTGTCCAACGACCTCACCCACGGCGACTTCGTAATGGAGCAGATCGTCAACGGACTCCGCTCGGCATACGCCCCGGACTCCGCGGCTTCCATCAGCGCATACGGGCTTTGGATGGACGACGGCGGGTCCGGCGACAGCGCGCGCGACACCATCAGCTGGGTCAAGCTCGGGCCGGCCCTGGTCGGGACCGACTCGGGGCTGGCCGGCGCGCCGCACCGCGTGCGGGTCGGCATCGAGACCGACACGGACGGCGAGCCGGTTGTCGGCGTCACGGCCTGGCGGCCGTACGCGCAGCCGGAGGACTTCGACGCGTCCAGGCTTCAGTCGGTCATGCTCTCGCGCGAGATCGTCGGCCTGAACGTCCGCATGACCACGAACGCGGTCGACCGCGAAATCGACTGGCAGGACACGTGGGAGGACGAGCGGACGAACCGCCTGCCCTCCTGGGTCGAAGTCACGCTCTACCTCAGGCCCCTTGACAGCGGGGATCGCCCCGTTGAACTGAAGCGGCTGGTCGCCATACCGCGCGGCCCCGCGATGGCCTGGCAATGAGCGCCGCCCGCACAGCGCATCGGCCGGATCGGCGGCGCGACAGGGGCTCGGCCCTCATCGTGGCCATATGGGTCATCGGGCTCCTCAGCATGCTGGTCGGCTCGTTCGCGTTCGACATGCACCTGGAGGCCCGCATCACGTCGCACTACCGCAAGCGAGTCAAAGCCGACTACCTGGCCCGGGGCGGGGTGGAGAAGGCGCGCATGCTGCTCGTGCGCAGCGCCGAGGTGCGGACCGAGAGCCTGTCGAAGGCCGACGAGGCGAAAAGCTGGTTCGCCCCGGCCAAGAGCCTTTCACAAGGCGCGGCGGTCATCGGCCTGCAGTCGGCCCTCGGCGAGGGGACGATCTCGCTCGACATCATCCCCGAGCCCTCCCGCCGCAACATCAACAAGCTCCAGATCGACGACTGGGAGCGGATCCTCGAGATGGCCGGCGTGCCGGAGGAGGACTGGCCCGGGCTCATCGACAGCTTCCTCGACTGGGTGGACCCGGACGACGACGCGCACGTGGACGGCGCGGAAACGGAGGACTACTACGCCCTGCAGGACCCGCCCTACCGCGCCAAGAACGGCCCCCTCGACACCGTCGAAGAGGCGATGCTGATCCGGCACTTCTACCCGGCGATCCTCCTGGGCGGCCTTCCGCCCGACGCGCCGGAGGGCACGTCGCCGATGAGCGGGGTGGCCGACGTGCTCACGGTGTACGGCGACGGACAGGTGAACGTCAACGCCGCCACCGCGCGCATCCTGATGACGCTCCCGGGCGTGGACGAGCGCATCGCGCAGGAGATCATCGAGGAGCGCACGGGCGCCGTCGGAACGGCCCCCGAGGACGCCTCGTTCAAGACGCCGGAGGACTTCTTCGGGCGCTTTCCCGACTTGGCAGCCTCGCTCAAGGGTCGTATAGTCACGAGCTCGTCGATCTTCCGCATTCGGGCCATCGGATCCGTGCAGGGGGTCCGGCATACGATCGGGTGCATCGTAGGCGTCACGCCCCAGGGGACGGACGTCCTGCGGTGGTGGGAGTCGCAGGAGTAACGTCCGCGCCGTGAGCCGCGAACTGACAACCGGATTGATGGTCGAGGAGCGCCGCGTGGCGTGGGCCACCTTCGCCGCCGCGAAGGGCAGCGTCCACCCGGCCGCGTCCGGCAGCGCCGCGCTCGAGCTCGGCGAGCCGGACACGGCGACCGCCTTCGCGCCGGGCGACGCGGCGGCGCGCGTGGACGCCGAGATCACCGCCCGCTGCGGCCGCCTCCCCGGCGCGATCGCCATCGGCATCCCCTCCTCCCGCCTCCTGCTCCGGGTCGTCGAGCTCCCGTCGGCCGACCCCGCGGAGCTGCCGGGCATGGTGGAACTCCAGGCCGACAAGCTCTCCCCCTTCCCGAGCGAGGAGACTGCCGTTTCGTACGAGCTGCTCGCCACGCGCGAAAGCGCGTCGCGCGTGCTGATCGCCGCCGCCCACCTCCCGATGATCGAGCGGCTCCGCCGGGCCATCGAGGCCCGGGGCGCCACGGTCCGCCGCGTCGATGCGGGCATCCTCGGCTGGTGGCGCTCCCTGCACGACGCCGGCAAGATCCGGCCCGTCGGGCGCCAGGCCCTGATCCGCATCACGGCCGACGAGGCGGACATCATCGTGACCGAGAACGCCACTCCCGCGTCCGTCCGCCTGCTGGCCAGCCGGCGGGAGGTCGGCGCGGAGGAGTACGCCGCCGAGGTGGCCCGCGAAGCGGCCTACACGCTCACCTCGCTCGAGGCCCGCTACGGAGCGGGCGCCGTCACCCTCGTGGAGGTCTGGCACGAGGGTCCGGTGCCGGCCGGGCTGCTCGACGCCCTGCACGAGCACTGCCGCACCGAGATCGAGCTGCTGCCGCTTGAATCGCTGCCGCCCGCCGCCGACGGCCTGGCGCGCCGCGCCTCCGAGCCGCACGCGGGCATGGCGAACCTCGCGCCCGCCGCCTGGGCGCAGGCGCGCCACGCGGCTGCCGTGCGACGCCGGATCTGGATCGGGAGCGCGGCCGCCGCCGCCGTCTGGATGCTCGGCGTCGGCGCCCTCTTCGGCGCCCTCCAGTACCAGCGGCGCGAGACCGCGACGCTCCGCACGGCGCTGGAGCAAGTCGGGAAGCGGGCCGACGAGGTGCGCGCCATGCAGCGGCGCATCCGCGAGATGGAGCAGTACGCCGACCGAAGCCGCTCCGCGCTCGACGCCTTCCTCGAGATCGTCATGGTCCAGCCGGATGACCTCATCTTCACCCAGGTGATCTACAAGAAGAGCAAGGAGTTCATCCTGTCGGGCGAGGCGCCGTCGGTCAACCTCATCTACCAGTTCAAGCAGGGGCTCGACCAGTCGAAGATGTTCGCCGGCGTGAAGCTGGACGGGCCGACGACCGACGCCCGGACGCACAAGGAGTTCTTCAAGCTGCTCCTGACCTTCCCCGGGGGCGCGCCATGAAGCTGTCCTCCCGTGAAGCGCTCCTGGCCTGGGTCACCGGCGCCGTGCTGCTGGCCGGCGGCACGTACCTGCTCTGCGAGCCGCGCGTGAAGGAGTTCGGGGCCCTGATGGACGAGCGCCGCAAGATGGGCGAGCGCCTCGCCCTCGACGAGCGGCTGGCCGCCCAGACGACCAGCTGGATCGAGCGCCTCAACGATATGGGTCGCGGCCTGCCGGAGTACCCGGCCGACAAGGACGTGACCGCCGACCTCCTGATCACGCTCGAGCGGATCGCCAAGGACCACGGCATGTCCCTGCTTCGGCGCGATGCGGAGCGGGAAAAGAAGCGAGGGAACATCTACGAGCTGGCCATCAACTGCAAATACGAGGGAACGCTCGAGTCGCTCGTCCATTTCCTGTTTGAACTCAAACAGCAGGGTGCTATGCTGGATGTCGGTCAGCTGACAGCCAGCCCGGACAAGGGAATGCTCAAGGGCTCGTTTGTCATCGACTGCGCGTATCGCCGGGCGCGGGCTGGGGAGTCCAACCCGAAGCCAGCTCCTCAACCGCAAGAGCGGGCGCCGCAGAATGAGACACCGTCGATTCGGCAGCCATAACCGCCTTGGAGATTCAGAGTTGCGCCGGAACCCATTCGCTGCGAACCGTATGGCCGCGGCCGTTGCCGCATCGGTCGTGCTCGCGCTGTCCGCCGGCCTGAGCGCACAGGACGCGCCCCCTCCGGCGATGCCGGTCCCCGGGCTCGCGCCGGCCGCGATCCCCAGGCCGGCTCCGATGCCGATCCCAGCCCCGGCCCCGGCCGTTCCGGCTCTTCGAGCGGGGCTCCCCGCCCCCTTCGGCAATCCCGCCGCCCCCGCACCGGCCGCCTCCGACCCGATCACCACGTCGGCCGAGGGCGTGGAAGTTGCCCCGGGCGAGAAGCTCGTCTCCCTCAAGTTCGATGGGGCGCCCATCCAGCAGGTGCTCCAGTACTACGCCGACATCACCGGCCGGACGCTCCTCCAGGCGCCGGACGTCAAGGGCACCGTCACCCTGCGCAGCCAGAGCAAGCTGACGATCGAGGAGAGCCTTCAGGCGATCGAAACCGTGCTCGCCATGAACAACATCACGCTGCTCAAGGTGGGCGAGAAGTTCGTCAAGGTCATCCCCATCGCAAATGCGCGCCAGGAGGGCATGGAGTTCCAGGTCGGCGGAACGAACGCATACCCCGATAACGACCGGCTCATCAGCGAGATCATCCAGCTGAGCCACATGGAGCTGGCCGACGCGCAGACCGTGGTCACCGGGTTCATCCACACGTACGGCAAGGTCCAGTCGCTTCCCCGCATCAACTCGCTGATGATCACGGACGCGGCGGCCAACCTCAACCGGATCCGGGAGATCCTCAAGCATATCGACCAGCCCATGGAGGCCCGCGAGGAGCTCCGCATCATCCCCATCCGCTACACGAAGGCGTCCGAGGTCCAGAAGAAGCTCGACGAGATCGTGCAGAAGATCCAGCCGCCCCAGCAGACGCAGCAGGGCACCGTCGCCCGGCCGCGCGACTCCGGCTCGCCCACCGTCGAGCGCACGATGACCCTGACGCCGCCCGGCATCATCCGCCCCCCCGTCGCCACCGCGGCCCGCACGCCCGAAAAGGAGCCCGAAGCCGCCGCGGGCGAGGGCGAGCGGGGGATCATCAGCGGCACGGTCAAGATCATGTCGGACGACCGGACCGGCATCCTCATTGTCGTCACGCGCCGCGAGAACCTGCCGTTCATCGAGAACATCATCAAGGCGCTCGACATCGAGACCGCGCCGGACGTCTCCGTCAAGGTCTTCCGGCTCGAGTACGCCGCCGCCGAGGACGTGGCCCGGATGCTGAACGACCTGATCGGCGCCTCGTCGGCCAAGGACGAACCGGCCCCGGGCGCATCCGCGGCCGTCGGCGCGGCCGGCGCACCCGGCACGCTGGCCACGGCCGCGCCCGGAACCCTGGGCGCACCCGCCGCCAACGCCAAGTCCACTTCGGGCGCAAGCGAGGAGCGCAGCGCCGCCCTGACGGATTACCTGCGCCGCCTCGACCAGCGCGGCCAGACGGCGCCCGAGAAGTCCAAGATCGGCGAGCTTTCCTCGTCGAACGTCAAGATCCTGTCCGACAAGCGCACGAACGGGCTGATCATCATGGCGAGCAAGGCCGACATGGTCACAATCGGCGAGATCATCAAGAACATGGACATCATGCTCTCGCAGGTGCTGATTGAAGCCGTCGTGCTCGAAGTCAACCTCGACCGCACGCTCCAGACTGGACTGCAGTGGGTGCAGCGCTCGCTCGTCGGCTACAACCAGAAGTCGGATGGGCGGCGGTCCCCCGTCTTCTCCTTCGCGGGCAGCGGCGGCGGCGGCGCGCTGGCGCCGGTCGATGCCACGACGCTGACGACCCCGCAGGCGCTCGGCACGCCGCCTCCGGGCGGGCTCTCGTACTACTTCACCCACTTCGATCTCAACATGGATGTCGTCGCCCGCATGGTGGAGACGGACAGCCGCACGCGGATCCTGCTGTCGCCGGTCATCCTGAGCACGGACAACACCAAGGCGACCATCGACGTGTCGCGCGAGGACTACTTCTACAAGGGCCAGAAGTTCATCACCACGACGAGCGGCTCCGGCACGTACGTGGACGACGTCGAGATGAAGAAGGTGGGCGTCAACCTGACGGTGACCCCGCACATCAACGAGAAGAAGCACGTCGTCATGGAGATCGTCCAGAAGATCAGCAACATCATCGGGACGAAGTCCATCGGCAGCGGCCAGTGGCCGATCGTCGCCTCGCGCGAGATGACCGCCAACATCGCCGTGCAGAGCGGCGAAACGATCGTGCTCGGCGGGCTCACGGAGAACGATGACACGAAGAGCAAGACGGGCATCCCCATCCTGCACCGCATCCCGATCATCGGGCTGCTGTTCGGCGAGACGGACAAGACGCTGCAGTCGCGCGAGGTGATCGTGTTCATCACGCCCTACGTGCTCGACACGCCCGAAGCGATGGCCGAGGAGTCGATCCGGCGGAAGGAGTCCATGAACGTGAGCGGCCTGTGGCAGCGCGGGTGGTCCGATAGCAAGCTCGCGGAGCCGTCGCCCACGGCCATCCCGTCAAACAGCATCCGGCGCGCGAAGTCCGCGCCAGCCGCGACAGCCGGCGACCCCGTGGTTCCGGCCGCCCCCGTGGCGACCAACGCGGCGGTCCGCATGCGCCTGCCGGTCCGGTAGGTCAGCGCGCCGGGTACCCCTGCACCCACTCGCACACCTGCTTGATGGTCTCGGGAGCGCAGGCGGGGGGCATCACGCCGGCCGACGTCACCACAATCCCCCGGTGATGCGGCAGGCAGTCCAGATCGGCCTGGATCTGCCGGACGATCTCGGCCGCCGGCCGGGTCCAGAGCATCGCGTTGGTTCCCCCGATCAGGCAGGTGTTCGGGCACGCCGTGCGCCCGTCCAGCAGGGTCGCATTCCCCAGGGTCGGCGACGTGAAGGCCTCGAAGGCCCGCGCGGGAATCTGGGCCAGCTGGGGCAGCAGCGCTTTCAGGTGGCCGCACATGTGAAGGATCAGGTTCCGGTCGGCTGCCGCCGCAATCGCCGCATACTCGCCCACGTATCGCGCACAGTACCGCGCGTACTGCTCCGGCGAGATGAGCGTGGTCGATGTGTTCTCAATCAGGTACAGCGAGTCCGCCGGGCTGTGGGCGCACAGCAGCTCGGCCCGTCGCTTCAGCACGCGATGCATGGCCTCGAACAGGGCCTCCACCTCATCCCGGCAGTCGGCCAGCAGCAGGTGGGCGTTCTCAACCCCGGCCAGCCACTCGACCCAGTACATGAGCGGCGACTCGCCGATGGAGTTGCTGGTGAGCGCCCCTTCGCCGATGACGGCCGCGCGCTGCCGGGCCCGCTCCAGCGCCGCCGCGTCCAGCTCAACCGCAACGTCCTCGAAGACGGCCGTCATCAGCCCGATGTCCGAGGGGCTTCGAACCGGAAACTCCATCGGGTGCCACGAGTCGGACGGCGCATCGTACTGGCAGACGAGAGCCGTCTCGCCCTGCGCCGTGCGGTACACGGTCCGCCGGGTATCGCCCGACCGGATCTCCTCCACGGAGGTCCGCCGGCGCGTCTCGCTCAGGCAGCACGGGAGGCCCAGGTGGCGGTCGCTGCCCACCCACTCGTGGAACCGGTCGGCGTCCATCCCGCCGAACGGGCTCGGCCGCCCGCGGAGGTATCCCCCGAAGACCTTCGGCCAGAACGGCAGCCGGTCGACCGGCTGCATCCGCAGCGCCGCCAGCCAGCGCGCCCGCGACGTCATGGCCTCGCGCCGCAGCCCCCTCCTGCCCGAGGCGGGCGCCGCACGCGCGATCTCGGGCGCCAGCGCCACCAGGACGGCGTCGGCCACCATGCGGTTGCCCCGGGCCGTCAAGTGGACGCCGTCCGGCAGAATGCATGACCCCGGGCCTTCCGCACCCATCACCCGCCGGAGCGCCAGCGAGAGATCCACCAGCGGCACTCCGTGCGATCGCGCGAACGCTCGGACTCGCTCGCGGTACACCTCCTGCGCGCCGTCCGCGCCGCCGTGCTCCGCGTAGAAGGGATGGGCGCCGTGCTGGTGCCACGCGTCCACCACCGGCGGAAACACGAGTATGATGAGCCGTCCCCCGCCCCGCTCCTCAATCTCCCGGCGGAATATCTCGAAATTCGAGGCGAACTCGTCAGGCGACACGTGCCGATTCGTATCCGGAGTCGCGTCGTTTCCAAACTCCGCCAGCACCACGTCCGGCGCATGGGCCAGCACATCCCGCTCAAACCGCTGCAGGCCCTCGCGCGAGGTGTTCCCGCCGACGCCGGCGTTGATCATCCGCACCGCGCGATCCGGAAGCTGCCGGGCCAGCGACTCGCAAAGCAGATCCGTCCACCGCCCCCCCTCGGGCTGATGCGATGCCTGGGTGATGGAGTCGCCAAAGGCGACGATCGTGACCGGCCGCTGACCGCACGCTGAGTCCGCATCGCTCATGTCGCCCCTCCAGAAAGAGTACCCGCGAAGTGGATGCACGATAGTCCCGCGGATCGGGGGATTCAATGGAGAAAGGGCAGAGTTCCGTATTGCATCGCGTTTCATCCTGCGGCATGAGATCATCTTTGTATGAAAACCCCGGACCGGACGCCCCCACGACGGAACGTGAAGATTGTGGTCAACGACAAGGATGCGCGGATGGCCACCGTCGTACATGACGACAAGGTCATCTTCACGATCAAGACGGATGTCTCGGGAATGCACCCCTCAATCATCGTGGTGGCCACGGAGACCCATCTCAAGTCCATGGAGAAGGGATCGACGGGCATTGCCCTCTGGAACGGATCGGCCGGACTGCACGCGCCCAATCTGAAGCTGACCCGAGTGGCGAGCGCGGCCGTGGGTGCGCAGGCGAACTAATGCGCTGTCTCAGAGAGCGGCGTATCCGGCGAGGGATCCCGTGTGGCGCGATGGCGCGCGCATGGGCACGCAGCCGACTCGTCGCGTGAACGACCGAAGGCCGGGGATCGGGCGCACGGGGCGACTGGAAAAGCCAGCCGGTTCTGGTATCCTCCCGCGGATGTCGCAACCGGTCTCCATCGTCCCCTGCCCCGACTACGCCGCCGCCCTCGAGCCCGCGGTCCGGCGGGCCATCGACCTCCTGGGCGGGGCGTCGCGCTTCGTGCGGCCGGGGCAGAGCGTCGTCATCAAGCCCAACCTCCTGACAGCCGCACCGCCGGAGGCCGCGAAGACGACCCATCCCGAAGTCGTGCGTGCGCTCATCCGCATCCTCAAGCCGACCGGCGCCCGGCTGGCGGTCGCCGACAGCCCGTGCCTCGTGGCCCGGACTGAGGAGGTCTGGGAGCGCACCGGCTTCCACGCCATGTGCGCCGAGGAGGGCGTGCCCCTCCTGAACATCGAGAAGGCCGGATCACGCGTGATCGAGTCCGAGGGCTTCCGCTTCACCATCGCGCAGCCGTTCCTCGACGCCGACGTGCTGATCAATGTGCCCAAGGTGAAGACGCACGTGCTGACCGTGCTCACGGCCGGCGTCAAGAACCTCTACGGCACGATTCCGGGCTTCCAGAAGACCGCCCTGCACAAGCAGTACCCGAAGCCCGCGGAGTTTGGGCGCCTCCTGTCCGCCGTCTATCGCCGCCTGCGCCCCGCGCTCACCATCGCGGACGGCATCGTGGGCATGGACGGCGAGGGCCCCAGCGGCGGCAACCCGGCCCCGCTCGGCTTCCTGGCCGCATCCCCGGATGCCGCCGCGCTCGACGTCGCGCTGTGTCGCATCCTGCGTATCCCGCCCCGCGCGGTGCCGTACCTGGCCGGCGCTGAGGAGCCGGAGATGCTCGGGACGCCTCTGAATGAGGTCGCGCCGGACCGGTTCCGCGTGCCATCGACGCTCAAGTTCAAACTGATTCCGCGCTGGCTGGTCGATGCCATGGGCCCGTACGTGTGGACGCGCCCCACCATCGGCGACCGGTGCGTGAACTGCGGGCGGTGCGTCGCGTCCTGCCCGGTGCAGGCGCTCTCCGCCTCGAAGCCGCGGCCGGTCCTGACGCCGGCGGCGTGCATCGGGTGCTGCTGCTGCCACGAGGTATGCCCGCATCAGGCCATCGCCATGACACCCAGCCCCCTGCTGCGGCTCATCCGCCGGGTGCGCGGCGGATAGCCCAGGAAAGCGAGCCGGAACCGGCATGAGCAAGAACGTTCGATACGCCGTTGAGTACGGGGCCATCCGGGCGTTCGGAGCCCTGCTCAACGTCCTGCCCTACCGCGCCGCGTTGTTCCTCGGGTGGTTTTTCGCCGGCATCGCCCACCACGTGCTCGGCGTCCGCGCCGCCGAAGCGCGCCGCCGAATCCGATCGGTGTTCGGCGATCAGCTCACTGAACGAGCGGTCCGGCGCATCGCCTGGCGCTCCTTCCGGAACTTCGTGTTCAACATCATCGACATCGCCCGATCTCCCGGGCTGTCCCGGGCGCGCATGGACGCGATCTCCGCCGTGAGCTTCGACTCCGCGGCCAAGTCGATCCACGAGAACACCGCGACCGGACGCGGCTCGGTCATCGCGTGCCCGCACATGGGCGCATGGGACCTGGCCGGCGTCGCCGCGCACCTCCATGGGCTGCCGATCTTCTCCATCGCCGGACGCCAGCGGAATCCATATGCTGACGCCTACCTCAACCGGATCCGCGTGGAGGCCGGCCTGCCGGTCGTCATGCGCGGATCGTCGCTGATCCGCACGGTCGTGAAAGAACTCAAGGCCGGGAAGGCGCTGGCCATCCTTCCCGACGTCCGCATGCCGACCGAGGCCCTGACCCTGACGTTCCTCGGGCACACCGCCAACATCGGGCCGGGCATGGGGCTGTTCGCCGTCATGGCCAACGTCCCCGTGTTCCCGTGCCTCGTGCGCCGCATCGGCTGGAGCCGTCACCACTTTACGGTCTACCCGCCGCTGTGGCCCGATCCGGAGGCCGACCGGCATGCCGAGGCGCGCCGACTGACCGAGGCCGTCCTCGCGATCGTCGAAGCCGCCATCCGCGCCGAGCCCGAGCAGTGGTTCTGGTACAACAAGCGCTGGATCTTCGACCCCATCGAGCGCTCTCCTTTACTTCCCCCGAAAAGCGCCTAGTGTAGTGCGTCAGAATTACCTTCATGGCCAAAATCGTCAAATGTAACGAAGCGTTGGACGCACTGCACTAGCGCCGCGTCCGGCCCCTTCATAAATGGAACCCGAACGCGTCAGTGCCGGCTTGATGCTCTTCCGCATCCGGAACGCCGGCATCGAGGTGTTGCTGGTCCATCCCGGCGGCCCGTACTACGCGCGCAAGGACGCCGGGTACTGGAGCATACCGAAAGGCGAAGTCGATCCCGGCGAGGACGAGCTGGCCGCTGCACGCCGCGAGTTCCGGGAGGAGACGGGGCTGGCGCTTGCCGGCCAGGCGGCTCCACTGGGACGCATCGCCCTGCGCCGGGGGAAGACAGTCGTCGCATGGGCGATCCGCGGCGATATCCCGGCCGGGCACCGCTTCGTCAGTGGCACATGCCGGATCGACTGGCCGCCCGGTTCGGGCCGGCAGGAGGAGATCCCGGAGGTGGACCGCTGGGAGTTCTTCGGCTTGGCGGACGCCGCCCGGATGATCAGCCCGGCCCAGGCTCCGCTACTCGAGCGCCTGGCGCACCTTGCGCCGGATCTCCCGTAGCAGGCCGGCGACCGCGCCGCGCACGGGCCTAGTCTTGGCGCGAAGCCTGCCAGACGCCGACGCGCAGCCCCCCGTATCCGTCCACGGTGCCGTTGCCGCGCATAGTCGAAGCGTCTTCGAGCGTGCCGACCAAGTCCAGAACCGTCGGCGCGCTTTCGACGTGCATCGTGACCGTCCACGTGTTCGTGTCCAGCGAGGCACGCCCATTCGGGGTCGGAGACATCCACAGCACCTCATAGCCCGCGCCCGTGTTCGTAATCACCATCGACGTGCCGACGAAGGAGACGAACTTGTCCTGGCTGGCCACGTCGAACTGCCACGTGCCGGCCAAGTCGCGCGGCGGGCTGCCCCCTCCGTCCTCGCACCCCGAAACGACCGCGCCCAGCACACACACCACCATCAGCAGAATCGCGCATCGCATGACCCGGATCCTCCCTGGAATTGTGGGCGGAGGTTACGCATGCCCGCCGGAGCCTGCAAGGCAATTCGAGGCAATTCGAAGTGCTCCAACGCGGACCGGGCGAAAGCCGGAGCCCCGAGGGCCGGGCAGCCCGGCCCTCAGTATCCGCGGAACACCAGATCCGGGCGCGGGTCGGCGCGACGCAGGTGGAACTCCTGCGTGATGCCGGTCAGCATCAGCGCGGAGCGATAGCCGAAGCCCTTCGAGCCGGCCACGTCAGACGCGAGGGAGTCGCCCAGCATCAGCACGCGTGACGGATCGATCCGGCGCCCCACCCGCTGCTCCAGCCGCCGATGGCTGTGCTCGAAGATCGGACGGTACGGCTTCCCAAGGTAGACCGGTTCGATCGTCTGGCCATGCACGCCGACCACTCTCTGGATGAATCGGGCGATGCCCCCGGCCGCGACCACCACCGAGCCGTTCTGTCCCGGGTAGTACTCGTCCGGATTCGGAACCACCAGCGGGCGGTCCGGGTGCCCGATCAGGCAGTTGATCACCCCGTTGATCGTCGGCTCCCACTCGTAGTGCGATTCGCCCACGATCACCGCCGCGCACCCTTCGAGATCGGGCAGCAGGCGAGTCACCCGCATTCCCGCGGACTCCGCGAAGTCGGGGCGCCCCAGCGAACCCAGCACGAAGACCGGCCGCCCCCGCAAGCCGCGGGCTTCAGCGACCTCCTCCAGCCCGTGCGAGCAGGAGGTGATCTCCTCCTCCGCGAACTCCAGGCCGCACATCCGAAGATGATTCCGCTTCTCCGCAACCGAGTGGTTGCCATCGTTGGTAAGAAGCGCCAGCGGCAGGCGCCGCGCACGAAGCTCGTTCAGCAGCTCCCGGCTGCCGGGGATGGGCGTGTGACTCACCAGCAGAACGCCATCGACGTCGAACACGATCGCGTCCATCTCCGTCGCATGCTCCCGATGCCAGGAGCTGAATGACTGGTGTATATGCATGGCCAGGAGGGCGAACGGTATGGCATCCCGCGCCTCCGAGTCAAGGCAGCCGCGCCGGACTCACGGAGTGACCAGCCGCAGCCCCGGCCCCGCGAGCCGCGCCCAGCAGCGAAGCGTTTCGCCGACTCGGCCATACCCGATGGCCCAATGGTGCCCCAGCCCCTCGGCGTGCACCCAGTCGATCAGCGACCGGACCGGCTGGTCGAACCGCACGCGCACCGGATTGCCGGGGAAGACCATGCCGGTCGGCACCGCTTCCCCCTCCAGGAGCCCGAAGAGGTAGCCGTCTCCCGACGGCGTGAGGTTGACCAGCGTAACCGCCCCCGGCTTCGCCGGGAACAGCGCGCAGGCCCCCTGCCCCATGAGTCGCACGCTGGCAAGCCGCACCTCGCCGGGCGCGGCGGCCAGCGACAGCGAACTCGCCCCGCAGTGCGTGAACACCACGCTCTGGCCGTCCGCCGGATCCAGCCAGTCGGTGTGGTGCGTCGGCTGGGCGGTCAGCAGCTGCAGCATGTACTGTCCGACCGCCCCGTTCACATCCCCCTCGCACGCCATGACCACCCCGTCATCCGCCAGCCGCGACGCCGCGAGGCACACCCGGCCCATGAGGTGCGGGTAGCACCCCGCGGTCAGAGCCTGCAGCCCGTGCGCGCCGGCCGCCGCTCGAAACGCGGCGTAGACGCGCATCGAGTCGCGGCCGGCCCCGTCCGACACGTCGCAGGCGCCCGCCCGGCTGCGCAGATCGCGCCAGAGTGCATCCGCCTCGGACTCCGGGCGCTCCGCGGCCTGCTTCAGGATGTCGGGCAGATCGAGCCAGACCACTCGCGGGCCGATCGCCCGCTTGAGCGCCACCTCGTTCGGCGCGGTGTGCGTCATGCCGTTCACATGATGCCCGGCCAGGCCCACGCGACACCGCCTCAGTCGGGCCGCCAGCCCCGCGGCTGCGAGAAAGGCTTCGGCCCGCGCGCGGCAGGCGGGATCGTCCGCCCCGCCGAATACGTTGGCGTATGCCGCCGTACCCAGCTGCTTCAGAAGCGCCGTCGCCTGCTGGCATCCGCACAGCGCGCCAGTCTCCATGCCCGGGACCGCCCACAGCAGCAGCGGAGCGCGACACTCCTCGACGAGGTCCGTGACCAGGTAGTCCTCGAACCAGCTCGCGGCCACCAGCGCCGTCGCCTCAACCCGCGCCTCCACGAAAAGCCGGCCGGCCGCGGCCGCCTCGTCGGCGCTGGCGATCCGGCCGGCCGCCACGACCTCACAGCCGGCCTCCCGCAGCCATGCCGCCAAGCCCGCCGCGGCCCCCGACGCACGGTCCGCGCCAACTTCGAGCGGGCTGCACACCGCGCCCACGCCCACTTTCGCTCGCGCCCTGCCCAGATCCATGGCCATCTCCTTACAGCCCCTGATGCTCGCGCCACGCGCCGATCATCGCCTCGACCCCGGACCATGGCGTATCCGGGAAGAGGGCGTCGACCGGGTGCAAGATGAACCGGTTCGTGGGCCCGAGGGCGTCGAGCGCCCGCCACACCTCGCCCCGTATCCGCGCGGCATCGCCCGATGCCAGGCTCAGCGCATTCGTGCCCCCGCAGAGCGTCATCCGTCCGCCGAGCAGTGCCCGCGCCCGCTCCACGGAGATCCGGTCCTGCACCGGATCCACAAAGTAGAGCAAATCGACCCCGGCGTCCGCCAGGCGCCCGCCCAGAGCCTCCACGCCCGTTGTCATGACGTAGCCGAAGCGCTTCCCCAGCCGGTGCGCCGCGGCCGCCATCTCGCGGATGTACGGCCCGATGAACTGATCGAACAGCGTCGGCGACCAGAAATCCGTCGACGAGTACCAGCCGCGTGCGCAGACGATATCGACGCCGGCGCAGCCCGCGGCCAAGTCCACGCGCGCGCGGTCGGTCTCCGTGATCGCCTCCATGAGCCGGGCAAAGGCATCGGGAGCGTCCATCGCCAGCAAGACCGCCCCCTCGGTTCCAGCGAACCAGACGACCGCGTCCAGGCCGAAGCCCGCCCACGCCTGCGTGGCCACCCCCTCCCGCGCGGCGAACGCCTGCACCACCGCCATGCGCGCCTCGAACCAGCCCCGCGCCGCGGCATCCGGAGGGCGATAGAGGTGCTTGACGATCGACACGTCCTCCGGTGCAGCCACCGCATGCCGCACGGCCCGCGGAATATTGTAGTCCTCGATCAGCGGCACGTGATCCGGCTGAACCACCCAGCCGGGCCCCGGATACTCGCCCGTCCGGCGCACGGCATGCCGAAGCAGGCCGGCCGGCGTTTCGTAGGCCCGGACCATCACCGGGTAGTCGGCGTCCATGGCGCCCTTTGGGACCTGCGTGTCGCGCCACGTAACCCCCGGGGCCACGCTCCATGGCACCGACACATCCAGGATGTCGTCCACCCCCAGTTCGCGCCACGCGCGAACCCGGCGAAAGTCGTCCTCAACCGTCCACGCCTGCGGCAGCGTGTGGATGTGCTCCAGTCGCTGCGTGTACCAGTAGCGGCGCTCCTCGCCGTTGGTCGCCCATCGCAAGCCGGGTGGCGGTTGAAGGCCGAAGGACCATGTGGTCAGCGGAACGTGATCCACCGACCGGCCCTCCAGTGCGGCCAGTATTCGCTCGCGCGACGTCATCATGAGTCCATTCCCCCGCCCGGCCGCCCATGCTCATGCCAGGCCGCGATCGAAGTTTCCGACGGTTCCGGCGACCGCCTGTCCGGCCCGCACCCGTCGCCACAGCTCGCAGACCTCCTGCGCCTCGTACGGCCGCCAGACGAAGTCAGCCCGAAACACCCGCGCGCCCATCGCGCGCAGGTCGCCCAGCCGCCCAGCCAGCACGTAGGGCCGCTCGCCGATCACCACCGTCCGGCACTCATCCGATATCGCCAGCACCGACGCCGCGCTGCCCAGCCGCATCGGAGCCGCCTCCCCGCCGTCACACGCCGCCCGCCCGGGACACGCGCCGGATATGCTGACCCGCAGACACGAGGCAGACTGGAAGAGCGGCACATCCTGATACGCCAGCACCTCGGCTGCTTCGCCGAATGCGCCCAGCAGCATCGCCATGTTCTCCCGCCCGTCCTCCGGAGACAGCGTGAACCGCGTCACCCCCAGGCCCAGCAGCTCATCCGCCGCCGCGCCGTTCAAAACGTACAGCGGCCAGTCCGCCGTCACCTGCAGCCCACCCCGCGACCGCAGCAGCCGCAGCCCCGCCAGGCTCGACACCTGCCACCGCGTCCAGCCCTGATCCACCAGCCGCTCGATCCGCGTCGCCATCTCCGCTTCCGGCCGCTCCCGCATCAGGATCGGCAGAGCCAGCCGGACCGCCTCCGCTCCGCGCGCATCGGCCGCCCGTCGGAGCGCCGCCTCCAGCCGCTCCCCGGGCTCCCTCGCCACGTCGACAATCACTTCGGACGCAGCCGCCCAGTCCTCCGGCTCGAGCGCATCCAGAAACGCCGCCCGGTCCACCTTCAGGATCCACCGCTCACCCGAAGCGCCGGCCGCCGCCGGTTCGGCGGAGGCGGCACGGCCGGCATGCGCGTGCACCGCCTCCGCTATCCGCGCGATCCGTTCCCGGATCGCCGTCCCGGCGACGCGCTCGGTATCCGCGATCAGGCGTCGCCGCAGTTCGTTCAGAAGCGACATCGGCGCGAACAGCCCGTCGGGATTCACGCACGCGACGGACTCGACGGCACACGCGCTGTCGCCCGTCTTCGCGAATGCCGCCCGCGCGGCGCTTTCGGTCTTCCCGACATCCGCGGCCGGGCCGAACGTCCCCTCCACGGCGGCCTCCGAGCGGCCGCCGCCGGGCGAGGCCGGAGTGTCGGGTATGACCGCCTCCGCCCGCAGCGTTCCCGGCTCCACCCGTACGGTCACCCCGACTCCGATGCGGGCCCGGAAGAGCCCCGGCTTCGGCCGGTCGAACCCGTATCGGTTCTTCACATCCTGAGAGGACGAGCAGTAGACCGCCGCGTGCGAGGGAATCCGGGGATACTCAGCCGGCAGCCCCACCTCCACCATCGAGCCCGCCGGCGCCACGAATACGCGGCGGCCCGCCCGATCCCCGCGCTCCTCGGCCAGGCGGAGTTCGTCCACCGGAAAGCCGAAGGGCCGATCCTGGCCCGGGATGTCGATCTGGATGCCGTCGTGCACCTCGAGCCGCCGACTGGTGCGGAAGCGCACGGCCGCGAAGTCGAGCCGGCCGGTGACGCGCTCCACCCGTCCGATCTCCGCGCCTCGGTGGCCGACCGTCTCGGCATCGATAACGCGATCCCCGCGGGGACCGTCCAAGTAGAGTCGCGTCCACGGCCGCGCGAACACGGTTCGCATGTCCGCCTCGGCCTCCAGCGCCGCCGCCTCGGTCAGCCGGCCGTCCAGCAGCCTCCGGTAGTAGTCCACGACAGTCGCCACGTAGAGCGGGCTCTTCATCCGCCCCTCGATCTTCAGGCTGCTCACACCCGCATCCCGAAGCACGGCGGCGCCCGCGCGCAGCGCCATGTCCTTCATCGAGAACGGAAAGCCGTCGCGCGCCGGCTCCTCCGTGCGGCAGCGGTCCCGGCACGGATACTTGCACCGGCCCCGGTTGCCGCTCTGCCCGCGCGTCAGCGAGGAGAACAGGCACAGCCCGCTGTACGAGTAGCAGAGCGCCCCATGGATGAATGCCTCCGTCTCGATCCCCGCGCCGGATGCGATGCCTCCGACCTCGGCCGCCGTCAGTTCGCGCGCCAGCGTCACGCGATCGAACCCCAGCTCGGCTGCGGCCTGGGCTCCCGCCAGGCTGTGGATCGCCATCTGGGTGCTGGCGTGCAGCCGGAGCTCGGGGAAATGCGCGCGGACGATCCGCGCCACGCCGAAGTCCTGGACGATCACGGCGTCAACGCCGCAGGCCGCCGCCCGCGCCAGCAGCTCCACGGCATCCGGCAGCTCGCCGTCCATCACCACCGTGTTGAGCGTCACATAAACCCGCCGCCGCGGCGCCCGCGCGTGGGCGTACGCCGTGATGGCGCCCAGGTCGTCGAACGAAAAATTCGTCGCCTCCGCGCGCGCGGAGAACCGGGGCAGGCCCAGGTAGATCGCGTCAGCCCCGTAGTGGATCGCCGCGTAGCCCGCGTCCGGCTCGCCCGCCGGGGCCAGCAGTTCCACCGCGCTCTGCGTCGGCTTGCCCTTCACAATCCGATTCTCCGGGAGTCTTGCATGGCGGCATCTCACGGGAAAGCGCGGTCCGTGTCAAGGCAACGGGGCAGCATGGGCGCGATCACGTGAAGACCATGTCGCCGGCCAGATCCGTGCGATGCACGCTTCCGTACATGCACACCCAGCAGGAGTAGTCCGCGCCGGCCAGGTTCCGGTAGCGAATGATGTTGAGCCGCCAGCGCTCGCCGGGCCCGGGCGAAGGAGCGGTCAGTGCCGCGAACGGCACCGCCATCTCGATGCACCAGCGCCCCCGCACCAGGCTCACCTTGGCATCCCAGCCGATGCTCGCCAGCAAGCAGCCCCCGCCCGCCTCCTTGCTGAACCAGGCGTGCTGCCGGGCGCCGGCCGACGTCACCATGAGCTGGTGGCAGTGCGTCCCGTGGCACGGAGCCGTCAGGCGGAACTCGACAACCTCATCGCGGGTGTACCCCACGCCGCCCCCCCGGCCGGATTCGCTCAGCCGGTCCGTCAGGGGCTCGTCACACTCCACCGCGACGTACAGCGTGGAATCGTCTCGCGTGAAGAGAGCGCGCGTGCGGAGCGCGGCGGGGGCCAACTGACCGAACTGTACGAAGTCGTCCGCCACCCCGCTGTTCGTGAAGTCCTGCCAGCAACTGTCGTCCAAGGCCCCGTCGATCGCCGGAGCCTGCCGGCAGTGGCCGCAGCGTACCGGCGGAGGCCCCAGGGGGGCCGAGAGCCGATCGGCCGCACCGGCCACCCGGAAGGCGAACACCTCGGCCTTCCGGAGCACCAGCTTCAGCATCACATACTGCCCGAACAGCGCGCCGAGGTCCGGCGAGCCCCTCCACGTCAGGCACGCGTCCACCTCGTCGCCCGGCTGCGGATCCGAGTCGGCCACGCCGAAGCCGGGGATCGCGTTGCCCGAGTCGTCGAGGAGCTCGGCGCGAACCGATCCGCCCGCTTCCGCACGCGCGTTCACGCGGATCTCATTTCCCCTGAGCACGAAGCGATGGGTAAGCAGCGCCCCCTCGCCTGCAGTGCGCAGGCCAGCCAGCCCGCCGCGCCGCCAGCGCGCCATCCCAATGGACCGGGAGCGGTGGCTGTCGGCCGCCACATGCCGGCCGGCGCACCCCAGATAGTAGAGCCAGCCTTCTCGCTCGCCCAGCACCGGCGGGCACTTCGAGATCAGCATGCCGTTGTCGAACGAGCCCGGCGCCCCGGCCTCAACGGCGTCGAGACCGGGGACGAGCGGCTGCCACTCCACGCCGTCGCGGCTCCATGCCAGCTTCAGGCGGATGCTCTGCCGCAGCGAAGGGTCGAGCGTCTCATCGCTGTAGAAGATCCAGGGAAGCCCCCAGTAGAGCCCCGCGTCCACGTGAACGTTCATCCCGTAGATCTGGGCGCCCGGGCCATAGTGCGGCTGGGCCTCCCAGATGATCTTCGGGCCCGACCACGTCCGCAAGTCGTCGCTCTCTCCCAGCGCGACCTTGCGAATGGTCTGGTGCCGACGCCACACGCGCATATAGCCCCGGTAGCGATTCACCAGCGGATCCCGCATGAAGAAGTAGGTCTCCTCCAATCCGTCGCCCGAGCCGTTCGGCCAGACAGGCTCACGCTGCGCCGGGCGCCAGCGTAGCCCGTCCGCCGAATAGGCCAGGTAATAGTTCGGTTGATAGTGGATCAGCTTGAACCGCTGGCGAGGCTCCGGGTCCCCCGGCTCGTCGAACACGGCGCAGGTGCCCGATACCGGAGTGCCGTCCTCGTACGTGCAGATGTTGGTGTCCCGGCCGTCCGAGGTGCGGTACAGGCCGATGGGGCGCTTCTCCCAGCTTGCTCCGTCGGCCGACACCGCCACGTGAAGCGTGCCGCGAGCCAGAGCGGGATCGCGGTCCGCGCGCGGTCCGCTGCTGGCGTACCACATCTTCCACAGCCCCGACTCCGCATCGGGCAGCACCCGCACCGGGAGCAGGTACGCGCCCTCCCACGGTTCGGTGGACGCCAGGATGGAGACCGCTGCGTGCTTTCGCATGCCGCCGGCCCGAAGCTCCAGGCCGATCGTGGCCGCGACGATGCGCGTGTCCACCATGTGCTGCGTGCGGCCCCGTATGTCCTGCACCAGCGGATCCATGTCATTCTCCCGGTAGCTTAGCGCGTGAGGGCACGGCGCTCCACACTCCGTCCCCGCCTGCGTACATGCGCCCTCGGCCCCATCCCTGAGCGACTCGACCGGACGGATTGTGCCAGCTTGACTTAGCGCGCGCCAGTCGGGAGACTCGCGCCCATGAGCACAAGTCCGAACGTCTTGCGTGCCGGGGCCGCCAAGGCCGACATCTCACCGCAGGTCGGAATCCAGATCGCCGGGGACATCGGTCGCCGCCGACCGTGCACCGGCGTGAAGGAACCGCTCTACGCGCGGGCGCTGGCCTTCGAACAGAACGGCCGGCTGTACGCCATCCTCTCGATCGACGTCCTGGCGATCGACAACCCGCAGGCCGACGAGATCCGCCTGCGCTGCCAACTGGCCCACGGGCTCTCCCCTGAGGCGCTGATCGTCCACATCACTCAGAACCACGCCGCGCCAAGCATCGGGAACCACTTCTGCCGGAATTCCTGCCCGATCATCCCGCCGCAGTATGCGTATCTGCGGGGCGGGGACGACCGCTATGACGAGCCCGCGATCGCGGGAGCGGTACAGGCGGTCGGCGCCGCCATTGAGCGGCTCGCCCCTGTGACCGTCTCCGCCGCACGGGCCATGGACGGACGAGTCGCCTTCAACAGGCGATTCGTCATGCGCGACGGAACGGCCCGATGCCACCCGCCCTCCTGCAGCCCCGACATCCTTCACGTCGAGGGGCCGACTGATCCCGAGGTCGGCGTTGCCGTCTTCACAGCCGAAGACGGATCCGTCGTGTCCGCCCTCCTTCATCACACGTGTCATCCCTGCCACGGCTTCGGCGAGAATATCGCCCTCGCCGGCTGGCCGGGCGCGTGGGCTCGCGAGATGGAGTCGCTGTGGGGCGCCGCCTGCGTGCCCCTCGTAATCAACGGGTGCTGCGGCAACGTGCATCACGCGAATCACATCAATCCCGACCCGATGCCCGACCATCTCCAGATGGGCGCGAAGCTGGCGGAGACGACCCGGCGGGCGCTCGAGAGCATGACTCCGGTCGCGCCGTCTCCGCTCGCGTGGCGTCGCCGGATTCTGCCGGTGCCCCGCCGCGTGATCTCGGACGAGCTGCTGGCCTCGGCCAGGAAGATGCTCGCCGAGCATCCGGAGCCGCTGTGGACCGATGCCAAGCACATCCGGGTCTCATGGGACTGGGTGTATGCCGTCGGCATCGCCGACATCGCAGACGAACGCACCACCCACCCCCACTACCCGTACGAGATTCAGGCCATGCGCATCGGCGACTTCGGCTTGGTCGCCCTGATGGGCGAGCCGTTTGTTGAGGCCCAGCTGGCCATCAAGCTGGCATCGCCCTTCCGGTTCACGCAAGTCGCCCACATGTGCAACGGCTATCTGGGCTACGTTCCGACCGAGCGGGCCTTCGCCGGCGGCGGCTACGAGACCCGGACCGGCCGGGGATCCCGCCTCGTTCCGGAAGCCCTGCGGATGGTCGAGGCCGCGGCCATCGAGACGGCAAAGGACCTGCACGCCGGCACATAGGCGATCCGCCCATGAGGACTATCCTGCCCGTCTTGCCGCCCTTGGCGCTCGCGATCCTCGTGGGGGCCCTCGTCGCGTTCCATGCGGACACGGCAGGATGGGCCGACCAGTCCGCTTTGATCGCCCTCCCGCACGTCATCTTCGGCGTCGCCATCCTGCTCGGCGCACTGTTCACCCAGACGCGCATCGCGTTTCTGGCGTTCTTCTTCGCCGTCGTTACCGCCATGGGGTTCGCGGCGCGGTCGGACGGCGACCTCGCGCGCCTGTCCGCCCTGGCATTCCTGATGTCGCTGGCGGCGCCGCCGCTCACCGTCCTCTTCCACCGGCTGGACGAGCGCGGGCTGCGGCCGCGCACGTTCGGGCGCCGCCTCCTGGCCGTCGTCCTCCCGCTGCTCTTCATCGCCGCCTTCGCCGCCCTGCCCGCCGTATCCCGGTGGGTGACGACCACCCGGGTCATCGTGTTCCGGCCCATGTCCCCCATGCTCGCCCTTCCGCTGGCCGGGGTCCTGGCCTTCCTCGCCGCTGCCGTCGCCCTGCTGCGGCGCGGCCAGCCGCACGAGAGCCCGCGCCTGGGCGCGCTTCTGGCCATCGCGCTCCTGCAGCTCTTCGGCGCCCTCAACTTCGCCTCGTCGCTCTGGGGGCCCAGCCGTGGCGGCGCCGCGTTCCTCCTGTTCATGTGCGCGGCCGGCATTGTCCTGGTCTGGACGATTCTCGAGAGCGCGTGGTGGCGGTCGACGATCGACGAGCTCACCGAGCTGCCCGGGCGGCGCGCCCTGCGCCATCACCTCCGCTCGCTCGGCCCCACCTACGCGATCGCCATCATCGACATCGATCACTTCAAGCAGGTCAACGACACGCACGGGCACGAAGTCGGCGACCAGGTGCTTCGCTTCATTGCGTCGCATCTCCGTCGGTCCCCGGTCGGGATCGCCTACCGCCAGGGGGGCGAGGAGTTCGTCATCGTGTGCGAGGGCCAGACGTTTGAGTCCGTCCTGGTCGGCATGGACGAGCTGCGCGACGAGATTGCGGAGAGCGAGTTCGTGCTGCGCGACAAGGACCGCCCGGCTCAGAAGCCAAAGGACGCGCTCAGCCGGCCGCCGCAGCCAAGGCGAACGATCCGGATCACGGTCAGCATCGGCGTCTCCCGGGCCACGCGTCGCCGGGCCACCCCCGAAGCCGTCCAGTCCGCCGCCGACCGCTCCCTGTACCAGGCGAAGACCGACGGTCGGAACCGCGTGTGCGCGACCCGGTGAGGGGTGTAGCCGGACCACGGCACGGGGGAGCCCTTCGACGCGCGGAAGGATGGCCTGCCATCACCATCAGTCTCCACTTGCCGGAGACTCTCAGCTAGAGGTGTTTGCTGATGAATGCTCGGCCGGAGTGCGTCTTCAGGTAGCGCTCGAAATCAAGAGCGCGTGTCCGATCCGTGAAGGCGGTGCACGTTCGATAGCTCCATGGCCGGAACGGCCGCGTCGAAGGGACAGCACCTGCGTTGTGATGCTTGAGACGATCTTCCAGATTCTCGGTAAATCCGATGTAGTATCGTCCGGCCTCAGACTGGCTCTCGATCACGTAAACGTAATGAAAGTGTCCCATCGGCGGCGTGCCAGGCGTAGTTCACAGCGCACACCAACCAGCCCCGCTTCGTTGCCGAGCACGGCTCGGCCAACTACGCCGGGCAGTCTACGTTCTCCGCTGCGCTGCGAACGAAGACTGGCGGAGGGGGAGGGATTTGAACCCCCGGTGCCCGTAAGGGCACACATGATTTCGAGTCATGCGCATTCAACCGGGCTCTGCCACCCCTCCGGAGTAGGACTCGAACGGGCGTTTATAATACCGGAACGTTGGGATTAGTCAAACGCGGCGGCGCGATCAGGCGCGGCGCCCGTTCCGGCCGCCCTTGCCGTTCCGGCCGGCTTCAGCCTGGGGCGGGAGCACGCCGTTCTCCACCACGAACTCGATCACTTCCCGCGGCAGTCGCCCAGCCCCCTTCCACGCGGCCTTGCGCGGCTTTCGGGCGTATCCCTCGCTCAGCACAAAGACCGTCGGCCGCGTGGGCAGAGGAATGAACGGCGGAAGGTTCCCGCGATGGCTGGCCACGTAGGCGACGAGTTCCTTAGGGCGCGGGCCGTTGCCGTCGTACTGCACGTAGCCGTCGTGCCCCAGGTTGTAGAGCCTCTGCTCGAAATCCCTCGGATCGGTGCCCAGAGGCCCATGGGGCACATCGTCCCGACGCACCGCCCCGCGCTCGCCCTTCGGAGCAGCCGGCGGCGGCGCGGTCTGTCGGTAGATCCCCCACGTGAACCCCAGCGCCTCCAGGCGGCTCACCCGCGGCGCCGGCAGCGCCCCGATCTTATGCCGGTGCCGCTGGTTGGCCACCCACGTCGCCAAGCTCATGTCCTGCTCCCAGTGCGCCGGGACATTGCAGTGGCCCTCCCGCTTCTTGAACTCCTCGAGCAATCGCCACATCCGATCCCAGGATGCGTCGGCCGACGACCACGTGAATGCCAGCGAATCGAGGTGGGCGATCTGCCCGGCCGTCAGCCGGCCGATCTTGCGCTTGTGCCGCTGGGTGGCGACCCAGCGGCCCAGCTGGGGATCCGCGGAGGAGTTAGTGGGTACGTCGCTGTGGCCCGCCTGGCCCCGGAAGGCGACCAGCCGCTCGAACATCCTTTGCCACGACTGTTCCGATCTCGGCATCTCGCCCCCGAATCGTAACGTCCAGTCGGCCCGGTGTGCAGCCGCTCAAACCGGTTCAATTATAGGCGAACAACCTGCTATCCGCAATGCGCCCGACCGGGAAAAGAAAGCGTGAGGAGCCGGATCACTCCCACTCGATCGTGGCGGGCGGCTTCGAGCTGATGTCGTAGACGACGCGGTTGATCCCCGACACCTCGTTGATGATCCGGTTGGAGATGCGCCCGAGTATGGCGTACGGCACGTGCGTCCAGTCCGCCGTCATCCCGTCCTGGCTCTCGACGACCCGCAGCGCCACGACGTTCTCGTACGTGCGGCAGTCGCCCATCACGCCGACGGTCTGGATCGGCAGCAGTACGTCGAAGGACTGCCAGACCTTCCCGTATTCCTCCCACTTCATCATTTCCTCCTGCACGCGCAGGTCGGCCATCTGAAGCAGGCGCACGCGCTCCTCGGTGACCTCGCCGAGCACGCGGACGGCCATGCCGGGGCCAGGGAACGGCTGCCGGTTGACCATGGAGTCCGGGAGCCCCAGGGCGCGGCCCAGCCGTCGGACCTCGTCCTTGAACAGCTCCCGGATGGGCTCGACGAGCTCGAACTTGAGGTCCGGCGGCAGGCCGCCGACATTGTGGTGGCTCTTGATGGTGGCCGACGGGCCGCCGATCGGCGAGGCGCTCTCGATCACATCCGGGTAGAGCGTCCCCTGCGCCAGGAACTTCGCCTCCCCGTGATGGCGCGCTTCCCCAGAAAACACGTCGATGAACGTCCGGCCGATGATCTTGCGCTTCTGCTCGGGCTCGACGACTCCCTTCAGGTTCCGAAAGAAGAGCGCGGCGGCGTCCACGACCTTGAGATCCATGCCGAACACCTCGCCGAACGTGCGGCGAACGCTCTCGGACTCGCCGTGCCGGAGGACCCCGTTGTCGACAAAGATGCAGTGGAGCTTGCGTCCGATCGCGCGATGGATCAGCGCCGCGACGACCGACGAGTCGACGCCGCCGCTCAGCCCGCAGATCACGT
The DNA here is from genome assembly GCA_964431965.1 of uncultured Verrucomicrobiota bacterium. Lineage (GTDB taxonomy): Bacteria > Verrucomicrobiota > Kiritimatiellia > CAIKKV01 > CAYSLU01 > CAYSLU01. Next base: position 17,400 of record CAYSLU010000015.1, on the reverse strand, counting down.
GGCCATCCCCCACCCGCTCGCGGATCCGCGCGACGCTGTCTTCCAGGAACTTCGTCATCTGCCAGTCGCCGGCGCAGCCGCACACGTCGAAGATGAACCGCCGCAGCACCTGCGTCCCGAGGGGGGTATGCACGACTTCCGGATGGAACTGCAGGCCGAAGACCCGGCGCTGCGGATCGCCCATGGCGGCCACCGGGCAGGTCGGAGTCTGCGCCAGCGCCACAAAGCCGGGCGGCATCCGCTCAACCTGGTCCCCGTGGCTCATCCACACGTCGATCTCTTCCGGCATCTCCGCGAAGAGCCCGTCGTGGCTCAGAATACGGATCCGCGCGCTGCCGTATTCGCGCGCCTGGCCGCGCTTGACCGCGCCCTGCCGCAGGTGCGCCGTCATCTGCATGCCATAGCAGATCCCCAGCACCGGCACGCCCAGTTCGAAGATCCGCGGGTCGCACAGCGGCGAGCCCGCGTCGAGCACGCTCGCCGGGCCGCCCGACAGGATGATGCCCGCCGGCCTCCGCGCCGCCAGCGCGTCCGCCGACGTGTTGTAGCGAATGAGCTCCGAGTACACGTTCTGCTCGCGGATGCGCCGCGCGATGAGCTGGCTGTACTGCGAGCCGAAGTCGAGAACCGCGATCCAGTCGTGCTGTTCCATCCCTAGTTGTGCCTCGCCCTAGCTATGCCTCGGTGATCAGTTTTCGGAACCAAGAGAAGAGATAGAACGGGTCGTGCGGGCCCGGCGACGACTCGGGGTGGTACTGGACCGAGAACATGGGTTCATTCCGGTGCCGGATGCCCTCGATCGTCTGGTCGTTGAGATTGACGTGGGTGACCTCCACCAGCCGCTTGTCCAGCGACTCCGGATCAACGGAAAAGTTGTGGTTCTGCGAGGTGATCTCGACCTTCCCCGTCTCCAGGTGCTGCACCGGGTGGTTGCACCCATGGTGGCCGAACTTCAGGCGGTACGTCCGGCCGCCCACGGCGATCCCCAGAATCTGGTGGCCCAGGCAGATGCCCATCATCGGCACCTTGCCGAGCAGCGCCCGGCTCGCGTCGATCGCATAGGTCACGGCCGCCGGGTCCGCCGGACCGTTGGAAAGGAACACGCCCTGCGGCTTCATCGCCAGCACCTTCGCGGCCGGCGTCTTCGCGGGCACAACGGTCACGTCCATCCCGGAGAGCCTCATGCTGCGCAGGATGTTCCACTTGATGCCGAAGTCGTAGGCCACGACCTTCAGGTCCGCCGGCGGGAGCTCGTCCGCGATCCCGAACGACCGCGTCAGGGCGCCGTCCGCGTCCCACCGGTACGGCCGCTCGCATGAAACCCGGCTCGCATAGTCCTGGCCGTCCAAGCCGCCCCACCCTTCGGCCCGGGCCACGGCCTGAGCCTCGGTCACGGCGCCGGTAACGCTCAGGAAACCCCGCATCGTGCCCTGATCCCGGAGCCGGCTCGTAAGCGCCCGCGTGTCGATTCCGGCGATGGCCGGAATGCCGCTGCGCACCAGCGCGGCGCCCAGGCTCTCCCGCGACCGCCAGCTGCTCGGCTCGTTCATCTCCTGCATCACGAAGCCGTTCGCGAAGAGCTGGCGCGACTCCATGTCCTCGGGATTGATGCCCGTGTTTCCGATTTCGGGATGCGTCATCGTCACGAACTGACCGCTGTAGGACGGGTCTGTCAGGATCTCCTGATACCCCGTCATACCGGTGTTGAAGACCACTTCGCCGAGCGCATCCTGCGGCGCCCCGACCGAGTGGCCCCGGTAGATGGTCCCGTCCTGAAGTGCCAGGAAGGCCCGCTTCTCCCGCTGTTCCCGCCAGTTCTTCTTCCCGGTCATCAGGTGCTCCTGCAGGGCCGGGTGAATCGCAGACATCCGGCCCATAAAAAATTGGATGGCAGTATACCCGCCCGCCCGCGCGTTGACAACGGCGACACGCGATGCGTGTCACGCGCGCGATGCGGAGGCCACCGCTTTCGCGCGGGGCGCGATTGACCCGCGGGGGTGGATTCCTCTAATGTCTCACCCCGTCGCCGGGCCGACTGATGACGTACGCCCGGGCGGAAAGGAAGCCCCATCGCATGAAGAAGCTGGATCTCACCATCGTCGGCGGCGGCATGATCACCTACGACCTGCTGCTCCCCTCGATCTACCACCTGCAGCGGACCGGCGCCGCCGGCGCGATCTCGGTCTGCGCGCTCAACACCCCGCCGCTCAAGGCGCTGCTGGAGTCGAAGGACATCGGCGAGTCGTTCCCCGGGCAGAGCTTCACGCCCTACCCGGCCCTGAGCGAGAAGCCGGACCGCGCTTTCCCGAATCTCTACCGGGATGTTCTGGCCGCCATGCCGCCCCGCCAGATCGCGGTCGTGGCCATGCCGGATAACCTGCACTACGAAGTGGTCATGGAAGCGCTGAAGCACAACCAGCACGTGCTCTGCGTGAAGCCGCTCGTGCTCAAGTACGAGCAGTCCGTCGAGATCGAGAGGATCGCGCTCGAGAAGGGGCTCTTCGTGGGCGTGGAGTACCACAAGCGGTTCGACCGCCGGGCGCTGATCGCCAAGCGCGGGTATCAGCTCGGCCAGTTCGGCCGGTTCGCCATGGGCGAGGCGCGCCTGTACGAGCCGTACTACTACCGATCCTCGAATTTCCAGAACTGGTTCACCTGCGAGCGGACCGATCCGTTCGTCTACGTGGGATGCCACTATGTGGACCTGGTCTACTTCATCACCGGGCTCAAGCCGGTCGAAGTCAGCGTGGCGGGCGTCAAGGGCAAGTTCCCGAACGGCAACACCGGCTACATGTGGGCCAACGGCCGCGTCCGCTACGAAAACGACGCGCTTCTGACCGTGTCCGACGGCCTCGGCTACCCGGACATCAGCGCCGGCAGCAACGACCAGGGACTCATGATGTTCTTCGAGGGCGACGGGCGAACCGGGCTGCTCGCGCACGACGACCAGTACCGCGGCGTGATCCACTCCTTCCTGGATCCGATCGGGCCGGGCGGATCCTCCTACAACTACATCAACCCCGACTTCTACAAGCTGGTCCCGTGGGAGGGCGTCGGCTACAAGCCCGTCGGCTATGGGTTCGAGTCCGTGGCCGCCATCATCAACACCATCACGCGCATCGAGACGGAGACCGAGGGATTGCCCGAAGCGCGTGCGCTGGCGCGCCGCCGCGAGCTGATCAAGGACATCGACGCCAAGGGTCTGGTCGCCACGCCGGCCAACAGCTTCATCAACGAGCTGGTCGTCGAAGCCGCCAGGCTCTCGATTCTGGCGGACGGCATCCCCGCCCGGATCAGCTATGGAGATAGGCCCGGCGTCACGCTGCGGTGAACGCCGGCTGACACGAGGCCGGGCGGCCCAACGGTGCACGCCACCGCGCGCAGCGGGAGCTATCGACCGGCCGCCCCAGAATCGTCTCCGCGGCCCGCGCACTCCATCGTCAGCCGCGCAAGCGTGCGGCGGTCTTCATCGAACTGCCGGTTGGGAACGGTCTTCTGGTGCTCCGGCCAGCGAAGCGCGCCGTATATCATGCGCCCCCAGTTCCGGCTCCCGCTGTACCCATATCGCACCAGGATCGGCTCAAGCTCCCGCCGAATGGCCGCCGCACGCTCGGCCCCGCCCGGTCGGCGTTCAAGCGCGTCGAGCGCCAGATCCAGCGTCACCCAGTACCGCAGGTCGTTCACGCCGGCGCCCGCGCCAAGCGCCTGCAGCGTCAGGACCGGCCCGTCAACCGACGGATACGTCAGCATCACGGAACGGAACCCCGACGAGTAGGCGTCGTACGGATCGCCCTGGTAGTGCTGATACGCATACGGCATCACGCCGCCGTATCCGCTGGCGTATAGGAAGAAGCCCATGTTGAGCCGCGTTCCCTTCGGATACTCGCCCCAGATCTGCCAGTAGTACAACGGCGTGGCTCCGGCCGCCCGGTACTCGCGGCATTGCCGCTCCATGTCCTCGCGGCTGGTGAAGTAGCTCGACACGATCGGATAGTTCAGCGCGCCCACGAGTCGGCCCAGGGTGTTGCCGGCCACGGCATACGTCCCGCGCATGCCGCCATACTCCACGGAGCGCGTGATCTCGGAACGCCGCCGCACTGTCTCGATTTCCTTCTCGTCCGGCTCATCGATTCCATAGAAGGACGGCTCGGGGTAGCCCCGGTCGGCGCAATAGCGGAGATAGCCGGCTACCGCGGCCCGGTGGCGTCGAGTGGTCTCGTCATCATACTTCGTGTTGTATGCATAGCCCCACCCGAGCAGCGTGACCGGCGAACGGAACCCCAGCTCCCGGTAGACCGGGAAGGCCCGGTCGAGGTAGTTCGTGTCCGGCTCCCGTCCCGATACATAGCACGTCACGGAGTTGAACCCGATCTGGCGCACGACCCGCATATCCCCCCGGAAGCGCTCCAGCGTAACCCGCTCCGACGAGTGGACATTCGTGGCGGACTCATCAGCCTGCGGCTGGCCGCGGTAGTAGATGCCCATGACGTACCGCTCGTCGACCGCCGCCAGCCGGATCGGCAGCACCTCGACCGACACCGGCAGCTCGAACCGCACCGATCCGGTCCCGATTCGGACAGCGCCTGCATATGTCCCCGCAGCCGCCGCGGCGGGTATCTCCACCCGCACCACAAACTGCCGCGCCGTGTCGCGGGGAATCCGGGTGACAGCCGGGCCCCGGATCAGCCCCGTCCTTCCGGTCCGCTCCACGGGCCACACCTCCGACAGCGGCAGGGTGTCATCACGAACAAGCAACTCGGGAGTAAGCTCGAACTCGCCGGATGGTCCCCACCAGAGCGATTCCCGCTGGGGCCACACCTTCACGACCCGGAGATCCACCGCGCTTGCCCCAATCCGTCCGCCCCCTGCGGACACCAGGTCCGACGGCTCAGCTGTGACGTCGCCCAGGTTCCGGAGCGCATACAGGCAGAAACCCGAAGCCTCGGATTGCCCGGCGCAGCCCCACATGCTCACCCGATTCAGGCTCGAGGTCGGCAGCGTGTTGGCGTCGGCATACTCCAGCGTGTCGTGCGGGCTCAGCACGAATCCGCGCGCCGCCTCGGACTCCGACGGAGCGTAGATGTCCGGCACCAGATGAAGCGGCGGCTCCGCCGTCCGCACCACCCCAAGAGCCCTCGAGAGACCCGTGGCGGCAAACCGGTCAAGCCCCCGCTTCACGTCCGAATCAGCGGCCCGAAGCCACGCCGAGAGCTGTCCGTTCGGCAGCTTCGGGACATCCCAAAGCGCCAGGTGAAATACGCGCCGGCCCGGGTCGATCCGCAGCACGGTGTGGATCTCCTCCCGCGCGAGCAGCACGTGCGCGCCCAGAACCTCCTCGGGCCGGAACATGAGCGCAGCCGGCCCCGTCCCGAGGTCGCGGTTGGCATACACCACCCAGAACTGACGGGTCGGGGTCAGGTCCACGCGCCTCGGCGGCAGAGCCTCGCCATCGCGAGTGGTAATATACGCGGATCGCGTCGCCGGATGACCGTAGGCGGTGTTACCCATCCGCACGGCGCACTTGAGGCGCAAGACCAGCGAATCGATCCGGCGCCCCTCCCGCGGGGTCACCTCCAACCGCAGGTACAGACGCTCATCGCCGGGGACCATCACGAACGTCTGTCGAACGCTCGCCTCGCTGTTCCGCCAGCCGAGCGTCACCCCTCGCTCAGGCCCGTTCGTGTAGGTGTGCATCGCCGGCTCGCACCCCGCGAGGTCGACGTCGTTCACGGCCAGGTTGAAGAACCCAAAGTCGTCCCAGTTGCCCTCAGGCTGAAGACCGATGGGGGCATATCCGAGTTGCTCGGCCGTTGGCAGCGGCTTGTACGGGGCCCACGGCTTCCGGACGCCTTCGGTCTGCTGATCGTCCCCAAACCGGAGCGGACCGCCGATCAGGGCCCCATAGCTCAGCTGATGCACCGCCCGCTCGTTGTGCAGTAACGCATGGATGGCGACATTCGTGACACCCGGGCGATTCGTCAGGGCCACATGCTCGCTGGACAGGCGGACGACGACGGATTCGCCAGCCGCCCCTCCGCCCGCCGCCGCACCCGCGCACACGAGCGCCGCCAGAGCCCCCCACCAGAGCGTCTTCTTCATTGCGTCACCCGACTAAGCGCCTTCAACTCGTCCGCCGAAAGCGCGCGGCTCAGGAGGGCCAGGTCGTCGATAGCCGCGTTCGCCCGCTGCCCCACCACAAGCTCTTTCGCGCTCTGCCAGCTGCCCCCGCGCTCGCCGGTCACACAGGCGCCGTCGAAGCACACCGTCACCCGATCCTTGCTCCACGACACGGCCATGAAGCGCCACGCCGCCGCGCCCGGATCCGGCGCCGGGACGCGCGGGTACCCTTGCTGCCCGATCGTTCCGAGCGAGTTGTACGCATTCCAGAACAGTCCCGGCTCGCCGCGGCCAGCCCACAGGAACGATCGCCCCGCATCGATGCTCCACGAGCTCCAATGCAGTTGCACCCGCATGACAGCCGTCCCTTCGGGCCAGGGCCAGCCGCCCGGCGCGAGCGCAAGCGCGAGACACTCGTCGCTCCGGCTTCCGCCGCCCGGGATCCACGAAGTCGATGCCGCGGTCGGCTCCGCCTGCAGACGCGTGACGGCGAACTCGGTGATCAGCGGCTCCGCCGTCGTGGCGCACACCTCGAGTCGCGAACTCCCGAGGCCATTCAGATGCACCGGCGGAAGAACCACCCGCCGCCACCCGGGCGCGAGATCCGTGTATACGGGGGCCCCCGCCATGTCATTCCCCCGGTCCCAGAGGCGCAGGCACAAACGTCCCCGGCCGCGCACGTCCACACTGGCCGTCACGGCGGCCACGCCGGTGCCGACGGGGCCGAACCACGCTCCAACACCCTCGTAGGCCGTCCGGCCGACGGTTCGGACCACCATCCCGCTTTCACCGCCCGCCGGATCCACCCGCGCACCCCGCAGGGACCGAGCGCAGGAAAGGGCTTCCCCCCCGTTGGAACTCCCGCTCTCGAAGAGGTTGGTGGTCCCTTCCTCCAGCAACAGCCCCAACCCGGATCGCCCCGGGACGAAGCGCGGGGCGCCCGGCGACAGAAGCGCGCCGGCGCCATCGCAGGCCGATGACGCCCGGACCAACCGACCGCTTACCGCCAGCGCCGGATGCGCCACACGGGAGGCCAGAGACCCTTCGAACTCGAAAAGCGCAACCACCGCTCCGTTCGAGCTCATCGGCACCAGCGCCTCACGCAGCGAGAGGCCGGCGTGACTGCATGGCGGAAGGACGGCAATCGCCGCCGACACAAGCGCGGACAGACCGGTCGAATGTGCGTTCATAGCGAAAGACCCGGCGCGCGCGACGGATTGATACCCTCGCCGCCCGACCCCCTTTCCGGTTTGGCTGGCCACGTGCCGCCCGCTCCCCGACAACGCCGGCGGATCACTTGGCCGCGAAGTCGCGAATCAACTCGTCCAGCCCGACCGTAAGCGCCGCCCCCCCGACGCGCTCCACACGGACGCCGGCCGCTCCGTGCGCGGCAATGCCGGACACGCGTGGCGCGCCCTTCCACGGCTCGAGCACGGTCACGAACGAAAGAGAACGCCCCCGCACGCGGTGGATCAGGGCCGGCGCGGCATCCGGAATGATCGCCGTGTTCGGGTTGTTCATCCCCATCGTACCGGTGAACACCACCCCGCCCGTCACCGGAATCTGCCACAGCGCGAGGCCGACGCCTCCTCGGGCCACGGGGGAGTTCGTAGGGAACTGGCCGGTCATGTCCCACGCGAGCCGGATGGGCCCCGCCCCCTTGAGCCGCTGCAGGCCGCCGATGCTCTCGTAGCTGAGAACGCGCGCCAGCGGCTCCCCCGCCGGTTCAGCCGTCCATCCCTCGCCCCGGCGCATGTCGCCGAAGTTGCGGTAGATGAAGTCGTATGTGTGCTCATCCGCCGACTCCATCCGGTCCAGCATGACCAGTATCCCGTCCTCGAGCGAGATCCCCCGCGTATGCGACACGCCCGGATACGCCCCGTCCACCCGGCTCACCGCGACTTGGCGGCCGGGGCCGGGCGACCACGCCAGAAGCCGGCCGATCGCCCGTTGCTGATTCGCGGTGTCCACCGCGATCACGTTGAAGCACATCGTGTGATTGAAGAAGAAGTTGCCCAATCCCGGCGTCGGATTGGCTGTGTACCCGCCCTTCCCCACATTGTAGATGCTGCCGGGATCCTGCGTGAACACGGCTCCGAACGCGGACAGCGTAATCTGGTTGCGGTTGAGCCCGACATGATAGTAGGCGCGCCCGTAGTCCAGCGTCGCCATGACCTGCTCCTCGGCCATTGCGCCGCTCCGCAGGATGGCGAACCCCGCTTCCCGGAACAGGGTCGGATCCGCGCTGATCAGGCGCCGATAGGCCTCCGCCGACGGCGTTCGCCCCGCACGGATCGCGCAGAGCTTCGCCTGCGCCGAGGAGGCGCCCGCCGCGTCCAGGAGCCAGTCCTCATGGGGGAAAATCCCGAAGAGCTGCGCCGCCAGCGGCTGGGGGCCGACCTTGTTCCCGCGGCCGCAGTCGCCGCTGGCCGGGCCTTGTCCGGTGAGCGTCACGCGGCGGTACGGCATCCGCATGGCTTCGAGCAGTCGGTTCGTCTGGAGCTTCAGCGCGAGACCCGAGTTGATGATGTACAGCACGCTCGGCAGGTACTCCACCATTCCGGAGAAATGGTAGTTCAGCGGGCGGGCCTCCGACGAGAATCCCTGCTCGTCGATGTCCATGATGCGGGCCCGCAGCCCGGCGTCGGTCATCAGCCCCTGGTACAGCATGTGCGCGTCGTCGAACACGATGCCGAGCAGGCAGAGGTTGTGATTCGAGATGTCCGTCTGGTTCTGGATTCCGCCGCTGCTGGACATCTTGCACAGCTCCGCTGCGTATGGGACGATGAACCCCCCGTAGATCGCGTCCCGATCCCCCGGGTGCGCGTCCAGGTAGTCGGCGATCATGGACAGCAGCCGGCAGTGGCCCTTGAGCATGATGTTGCTCCCGTAGGACGCGCCGGACGCGATCCGCGAGGACCCCAGGACCGAGTGCCCCGCCAGCCACGGCAGCTCAAAGAAGTAGCCCCATCGCAGTTCACTGTAGCTCCGCGCATACAGGCGGAACAGCTCGACCGCCTTCTGCGCATACTTCTCCTCGCCCGTGTAGAGGTACGCCAGCCCCAGCGAGTCACAGGTATTGCCGACGTTGTCGAGGTACTGCTTCCAGACCAAGCCGGCCAGCCCGGACCCCATCTGCCGCTCCCCCGTATTCCGGTTCTCGATCTCCGGCATGATGCCCGTCACCTTCCACTCCGGATCGGCCCTCGACCCGGGCCAGGCGTGTCCGCCCGGCATCTGCCGGAGCTCCTTCGTCAGGAACTCATCCGCCCGCGCCAGCGTCTTTACGAAATCGATCGCGCGCGCGACGTTCGTATCACCCCCCGCCATCTTCGCGCGGATGAAGGTCAAGTCCGACTCAGACACGACGACCTGCCGCCGGATGCCGGGGCTCAGCGGACGAACCAAGGGCATGTCGAACACCGTCTCGGCTTCCGGTGCGTCGGACGAGCAGAACCCGATCCGTAGCGGCTCGCTATACAGCTCCGGCGTGGCCTTCCGATCGGAGGCCGCCATGGACGCCTCCACGACAAACGTGGCGACCTTGCCGGACTTCACCTCGATGCGATTGGTCGGAATCGTCAGCCGGAAGCGCCGGTGATCCGAGCGAACGCGCGCCTCGATTGCCGTCGGGCGCCCGCTGCAGTTCAGAACTTCAACCGCCATCCGATACGTAGCGCCGCCGTCGGGTCTCTCCGTCTTGGCCGGCCATGTCACGGGCATCTCGTAGAACGGCTTCACCAGCACGGCGCTTCGCACCAGCCTGACCTTCCGAAAATCGATCGACGTGCCGGGCGCGATGGCCGTCGCCGTGAACGAGAAGAATCCCTCGCTTCCCAGACCGTCCGGCGTATCCCACGGAAACCAGTTGGGCCGCGTCAGGTCCAGCTCGCACGCGTGCCAGACGCCGGTGGCGCTCGTGCGGATCGCCACGTTCCACTGGTGTTCCTTGTACTGACGCGCGCCGGATACATGTCCCAGCGCCCGGAATCCCAGCGAGTCGATCTCGCCGTTCACGCGGTACTCGAACTGAAGCCGATCGAAGTAGCGCAGCCGCTGAAACGCGGCGCCGTCCGGTCGCAGGCTCATCTCGGCGGACTCCCCAGCCTTCAGGCTCCACCGCATGGACCCCGTCTCGATGCCCGCGAGGGATTCCAGCCAGCCCGAGCTGGCCGTGAACAGATTGGAGGGGGGCTGCGACTCAAGCGGCTGAACCCAGGCCGCAGGCGATCCACCCCGGGCCGGGCCGGTCGCCGCCACGATCATGCACGCCGCTATCCCGATCGACTTTCGCATGCCGTCCGCCCTTCTCTTCGATCCGCGCCGCCCGCCAACATCCCACGGCCTTGGCGGAAGCCGCGCCACGCGATCCGCCTCCGCGCAGGCACGCTTCCACCGGCGGGCTCGGAGTATGCCACACGCCGGTCGGCGGAGCGACAACGCCCTTGCCGCGACCGCACTCCCGTGGCAATATTCCTGCCCGCTTTGGCCGTTCATAGAAAGGATTCCGCTCCCATGGCAACGTACGACCTCACGCCCGTCAATGTCCCCAAGGTCCGGACGAAGTACCGGATCATCCAGACCGCGATCCCCGTTCCGGAGTCGCTGCCGATCTTTGAGTCGCTCAAGAGTTCCGAGCCCCGTTCGATGATGGGTCAGCCGCCGATCATCTGGCACACGGCCGACAACTTCCTCGTCTCGGACCGCTGGGGAAACCGGTGGATCGACTGGTCGTCCGGCGTGCTGATCACCAACGCCGGCCACGGTCGCCGCGAAATCGCCGACGCCCTTCGGGCTGTCATCGACCAGGGACTCCTCGCCTCCTATGTCTTCATCCATGAGCAGCGCGCCACGCTCTGCAAGCGGCTGCAGGCCATCTCGCCCGACGCGGCCTCCTACCAGGTCTTCCTGCTCAGCACCGGGAGCGAGGCGATCGAGAACGCGATCAAACTCGCCAAGACGCACGCGCTGGAAAAGCATGGGCCGCAGAAGCGGATCGTCGTCTCGTTCGAGAACGGCTTTCACGGGCGGACGCTCGGGTCGCAGCTCGCCGGGGGCATGCCCAAGCTCAAGCGCTGGATCGGCTGCGAGTGCCCGAACTTCGCCCAGGTCCCGTTCCCCGACGGATTCAAGAATCCGGACACATCCTTCGATCTCTTCCTGAGCACACTCAAGAAGAAGGGCGTGAAGCCGGCGGAGATCGCCGGCGTGCTCGTCGAGAGCTACCAGGGCGTCGGGCCGGACTTCCTGCCGGTCGAATATGCGCGGAAGCTCGAGGCGTTCTGCCGCCAGCACGATATCATGCTGATCATGGACGAAGTCCAGGCCGGCTTCGGCCGGACCGGCAGAATGTTCTGCTTCCAGCACTACGGCGTGAAGCCGGACCTGATCGTCTGCGGCAAGGGCATCTCGTCGTCGCTGCCGATCTCGGCGGTCATCGGCCGCGCTGACGTCATGGGGCTCTATCCTCCGGGCTCGATGACCTCGACCCACTCCGGCTCGCCGCTCCCCGTCGCGGCCGCCATCGCCAGCCTCGAGCTGATCCAGAAGGAAAGCCTGGTCGAGAATGCGGCGCGAATGGGCCAGATCCTGATCCCCGAGCTGGACCGCATCCAGCGGAAGTACCCCGCCCGCCTGGGATGCATGCACGGGCTCGGGCTCGTGGCCGGCATCCAGTGCGTGAAGCCGGGCACCCGGGAGCCGGATGCCGACACCGCAGTCCAGATCAACCTGAAGTGCCTTCAGAAGGGCCTGCTCATGTTCGCGCCCGTCGGAATCGGTGGCGAGTGCCTCAAGATCGCGCCGCCGCTGACCATCTCCGAGGATGCGCTGAGGGAGTCGATCCAGGTGTTCGAGGAATCCTGCGACGAGGTGCTGCGCTGATCCCGCTCGCCCCGTCCAGCCTCTTCCACGCCGCGCCGCGGGCGGCGTTGCCGCCACAGGCGCGTGGGACGCGCGGAGCGGCGTCTTCCGCACAAGGAGGCTCGGGTTGGCCGGCTTGACCACAGAGCGACAGAGGCTGAACACGCTGCTGTTCTATGCCGTCGTCCTGCTGCTGGGCTACCTGGCCTACCGAATCGTGGCGCCCTTCCTGACGCCGCTGCTCTGGGCCGGCATTCTGGCGCTCTGCGCCCAGCCCCTCCATCGGCGCCTGACTCCCCGCTGCGGGCGCAATGTCGCGGCGCTCGCCTCCACCGCCGCCATGTCCCTGCTGCTCATCGTGCCGGCGGTCGCGCTGATCCTCGCTCTGTTCGGCGAGGTATCCCAGGCGCTCGCGGCGCTTCAGGGCGTCATCGGCGACGTGCGCGACAGTCCGAGGCTCGGGACGGCCTGGACGTGGATCCAAGCGCATATCCCGCTGCCGACCCTCGATGATCTCCGGGGGCGCCTCGCGGGGCTGGCCGAGGAGCTGACTCGCTTCCTCGCAGGCCGGGCCGGCGCCATCGTCCAAAGTACGTCTCTCTTCGCGTTCGAGCTCTTCGTGACGCTCTTCGCTCTATTCTTTTTTCTTCGCGACGGGCCCCAGCTCGGCGCCGTCATCCGAACCATCCTGCCGTTCGAGAAGAAGCGGAAGGAGGAGCTGATGGCCCGCACCCGGGACCTGGTGCTGGCCGGTGCCATGGCGACGCTGGTGGTGGCCGCCCTCCAGGGGCTCGTCGGCGGAGTCCTGTTCGCCATCATCGGCCTGCGGGCCCCGGTCTTCTGGGGCGTGGTAATGGGATTCTGCGCGCTCCTGCCCCTCTTCGGAACCGCCTTGGTCTGGGGTCCTGCCGCGCTCTGGCTATTCATGACTGGCGCGTGGATCAAGGGGCTGGTGCTCGTCGGGCTCGGAATCACGCTCGTCGCCGGCCTGGACAACGCCCTCCGTCCGGCCCTGCTCAGCGGCAAGGCCGCGATGAACGGACTGGTGGTCTTTATCAGCATGCTCGGCGGAGTTGCGGCCTTCGGATTCGCCGGCCTCGTCCTCGGGCCCGTGGTTGCCGCCGCTGTGACCAGCCTGCTTCAGCTCGGCGTGGTGGAGCCCGAAGCGGACCGTGAGGACGACTCCGGGTAAAGCGGCCGGGGATCGGTCGCAGGAAAGCCGCGCCGCGCGGGAACATGGCCCGGCCGCTCCCGGCTGGCCCGAGGGCCGCGTTCAGGAGGCCGCATGACAACGCCGATCGCGCTTCTGGTTGACGACGGTGCACCGGTCAACCCCATGTTCTTCCACGACCCGCCATACGAGCACCCGCTGCTCATACCGAACGCCCTGGCCCGCGACTTCGCCGATCTGTGCACCCAGTACGGAGTGCGCGGGAAGTTCAGCGTGCTGCCGATGCCCTGCTGCCTGGGCGACATCAACGGAAGTCTAAGCCACGTCCCGCGGCGGCACCTCTCCGGCTTCCTCTCCATCGTGCGGGAGCGAATCGCGCCCCGCTTTGACATCACGCCGGAAATCCTGACCCACCTGGCCGCCTACCGCATGGACGGCGGGTTCCACCATCAGTACGAGGACGAGTGGGTGGCGAGGGCCAGCGTCGCCGAAATCACCGACTACATCGCGCTGGCCCTGGAGATCCTTCAGGACGTCGGATTGCCGGCCACCGGCGTGACCAGCCCGTGGAACACGGGCGAGCGCAACGAGCCCAAGTATGCCCAGGCCATCGGCGACGCCCAGTGGCGGGTCCACGGACGCAAGGCCACCTGGTACTTCCTTCACATGCTGGGGGCCGGGCCCATCCGAGCGCCGTCCGTGAGCCGACGGAATCCGGAGACCGGACAGACGGTGGTATCGATCCCGGCAATGACCGTCGATCCGTTCTGGGACACGCAGCGCCCCACGTCGAACACGCGGAGGGCCGCCCGCGCCGCCGCGGCAACAGGCATCGACGCGCTTCTTTCGAAAGACGGCCGACGCGGACGCATCCCCGAAGTCGTCGCTCAGGCGGCCCCGGTAACGCTGCTGACGCACTGGCAGTCTCTGTACTCCGACGGCACGTGCGCCGGCCTCTGGGGGCTGGAACGCCTGCTGGCGCGTCTTCAGAAGCAGTACGGTCCCGACCTGACATGGCGTACATGCAGCGAGCTCGCCGCGCTGGCCGTTGCGCGGGAAGACCGGCTCAGTCGCAGCGCCTAGCTCGCGTACGGCGGTAGCCGGGCCAGCACCCGAGGATACGCCTGTCTGCAACCCGCGCCACCCCGCGCTGGACATGCCCGCCGCCCTGCCTGATGATCGCCGGCAGCTCGATATGGCCGTAACCATGCAGGGAGTGCAACCACATGAAAGTAGTCGCCTTCAACGGCAGTCCGCGCAAGGACGGGAATACTTATCACCTCTTGCAGCGCGTCTTCAGGGCTCTCGAAACGCAGGGCGTCGAGACCGAACTCGTGCAACTGGGCGGCAATCTGATCCACGGCTGCACGGCCTGCTTCCAGTGCGGCAGGAACAAGGACGGGCGGTGCGTTCAGACCGGCGACATGATCAACGACTGCATCGCCAGAATGCGCCAAGCCGATGGGATCATTCTCGCATCGCCCACGTACTTCGCCGACATCACGCCGGAACTGAAGGCCCTGATCGATCGGGCGGGCTTCGTCGCCGGCGCCAACGACAACTTCCTGAAGCGCAAGGTTGGGGCGGCCGTAGTCGCCGTGCGGCGGGGCGGCGCCATCCACGCGTTTGACAGCATCAACCACTTCTTTCTCATCCGGCAGATGATTGTTCCCGGTTCCTGCTACTGGAACATGGGGATCGGCCGGGAAAAGGGCGAAGTTGAAAGCGACGAGGAAGGCATCCGGACCATGTCTGTCCTAGGCGAGAACATGGCATGGTTGCTCAGGAAGCTGACCTGATCCGGCTGCGGCCCGGACTCCGCTAGCCCGCGGCACTAGGCGCTCACCCGGCCCTCCGCGGCGCCCGCCGAAGATTGTCCGGCCAGCCTCCGGCTGCGCTCTTCCCGCTCGCCGCCCCGCCAGCTTGAGGGATCGCTGTTCTTCCGGTGAATGTCTTGATGATTCGGCGCCGAACCGCTTTACTCAGGGCCGAAAGGGAACCACCATGGAACCGATTTCAGCACGCGACCGCGAGATCCTGAGGAAACGGGCCAGGCTCCAGCTCGACTACGCGAACTCGCCCGAGAACGCCCGCATCCTGACCCAGTGGCAGGCGCAGGCGGAGGGGCGGCGCGAATCCCCGCCTGTCCGGTTGCTGTTCGGCGGGTACCGTCACGAGGTGGTCAACTCGCGCCTGCAATGCGAGGGCGAGCAGGCGCGCGCCATCGAGTCCACGCTCCTGGCCACACTGGTCGGGCGCGAGCTGTTCGACGACGACACGCCCATCTCCCCGACGTTCGACATTGGCTGGCACACTTACGTCCGGCCGTTCGGCCTCGACCCCAAGATCACCCGCGCCAGCGGGGACCACGCGCTGGGCTACCACATCGACCCCGTCATCGGGGACCTGGCCACCGAGTTGGACAAGCTGCGCGGCGGGTCGTTCGGGGTCGACCGCGCGGCCACGGCGCGCCGGCGCGAACGGGTGGAAGGCCTGTTCGGCGACATCCTGCCGGTGCGCATGGTCATGGGCTGCCTGCCCGGGGCGATGACTCACCCCCTCGTCTTCCTGATGGGCATGGAAGCCTACTACATCGCCATGTCCGACTGCCCGAAGTCCGTCCACGCCGCGATGGAAATGGCGACCCGGGTCTACGAGCGCTACTACGACTTCCTCGAGCAGGAGAAGCTCCTGCTACCGACGACCGGCATCAGCCCCCTGGCCCAAGAGTCCTTCGCCTTCACCGACGAGTTGCCGGCCGACGAGGTGACGAAGACAGCGCAGTGCTGGGGCTTCCTCGAGTCGCAGGAAACCACGGCAGTCTCGCCCGAGGCCTACGGCGAGTTCGTCTTCCCCTACCAGCAGCGCCTGGCCGAGCGGATGGGCCTGATCTCCTACGGCTGCTGCGAGCGCGTTGACGCCCTCTGGACCGGCTACCTGTCCAAGTGGCCCCGGATGCGCAAGTTGTCCGTCGCGCCCTTCAACGATGACGCCCGGATCGGCGAGTACCTGCGCGGAAGCCGCGTGGTCTTCTACAGCAAGCCGCGAGCGGAGTACGTCACCTGCGACGGCCCGCTCAACGACGAGGCCGTCACCGCCTACTTCAAGGGGGTCTGCGAGGCGGCCCGCGGCTGCCTCTTCGAGATCGCGCAGCGGGAAGTGGGCACGATCTTCGGCGACGCCGCGCGGGGCCGGCGCTACGTGCGCCTGGCCAAGGAAGCCGTCCAGCGCTACTGGCGTCCCTGAGCCGCCGCCGGCTATCGCCCATGGCCGCAAGACCAGCCGACCGGCTGACTCCAGGAAGAGCCGAGGTCGGGCCGAAACAGGAGTCACTTTGGGCCCACAGTAGTGCCCGTCGCACACGATACCGGCACAATGTTGATATGCGGAGGATCGTCTACGGTCAGAAGAGAGACCCCATGAGGTAAAGCGGGATGGTCCTCTTATCCCCGACCAGAGTGTCATCCTTGACTACGTAGGCCCGCTGGGTTGACTTGGGAAACTGTCTCGTGCCTTTGCCGCGGCCGCCGACTTCGAACACGGCGTTGCCGATCCTATGACTGAAGTCCATATGTCCGACGTCCAGCCCGACCAGTTCACCCGCCCGGATGCCGCTCGCGTAGAGCAGCTCCAGCACAGCGCGCGTCCGATACCCAGCCGGCGTGTCCGTGGCCACGGCCTCGAGCATCCGGCGGGCCTGAGAGTGGTTCAGCACGCTACCCGGGCAACACCCTCGGCTCCTTCACATACTGGAGCGCGTCCGCCAGATGTCGCCCGACGTGTCCGCAGCCGGCGAGATGCCGCAGCAGGTTCCGCACGAGTTCGATCTTCTTGTTGACGTTCGGGGCTTGAGCGGCCGCCCTTTCCCCGTCTGCGCAGCGAGGTGCTACTGCCAAGCCTCCAGGTGCGCAAGCCGCAGTTCCCCCGGAGCCTGCACGCCCTGTGCGTCCCGAAGCCAGCGCAGGAAGGCTGGGTTTCCATAGCCGGCCTGCCGGATCGTGTGCCGGCTGAAGCGCCTGGCCTGAAGGTTGTCGAGGAAGACATCCAGCAGTTCCATGAGCGCTTCAGCGGTCATTGTCCGAGGCGACTCCTCGCGTGGACGCCCTGCATTTCTCGGAATGTGACCCGCAGGTAGAGGCTGAGGTGCTTGAGGCTGGCGTGCCCCAGCAGAGCCTCGCTAGGGTCAGAGTCTCGTAGCCTCGCTAGGGTCAGGGCTGGACTTTCGCCAATTTGAGGATGAGGCCCTGCGA
>CAYSLU010000014.1:0-73358 GCA_964431965.1 uncultured Verrucomicrobiota bacterium | reverse complement strand
TTGGCCGTCTTTCTTCCGCGGCGGAGGGGTCCGGCCCAGATGCTTGAGCACCTCCTGCAGGTCGTTCCACGAGGACCGCTTGGCCTCGGGATACCGCAGCAGGTAGGCCGGATGATACGTCGGCATCAGGGGAATCCCCGCGAACGAGTGCCAGGTGCCGCGCAGCTTCATCACGCCGGCCTTCTGGCCCAGCAGCGCCTTGGTCGCCACCGCACCGAGCGCCACGATCAAGTGGGGGCGCATGGCCGCGATCTGGGCCTTGAGATACGGGAAACACGCGGCAACCTCATCGGGCAGCGGGGTCCGGTTGTTCGGCGGGCGGCACTTGATGATGTTGATGATGTGCACGTCCGCGCGCTCCAGCCCCATGGCCGAGATCATCTTCGTGAGCAGCTGCCCCGAGGGGCCGACAAAAGCCAATCCCTGCTCGTCCTCCTCCTCGCCGGGGGCTTCACCGATGAACAGGATCTCGGGATCCGGACGCCCCTGACCCGGCACGACGCGCGTTCGCCCCTGATGCAACTCGCACTTTGTGCATCCGCCGACGACCGCCGCAATCCGGTCCAGTTCGGCCTGCGCCACCGCGGGGTCAACCGGCACGCACGGGGCGGCCGGATCGGGCGCCGGAACGCTCTCGGGGGGCTCGGAAACCGGCGCGCGGGCCGCCGCCGGGCGGGCCGGGCGGGCGGGTGCTGCCGGTGCGGACGGCCGGGGCGTAGCCGGACGCGCGGCGGCGGCGTGGCCAGGTGCTTTCTGAGGTTCCGGCGCGGTCGCCGGCGCCGACGGGGTGCCATAGACCGTCAGGGTGCGGACGCCTTCATCGCGCAGCTGTCCCACGTAGGCCTTCAGATCGCGCAGTACGCCGGCGACGCTAGGCGCGGATGGCTGGCTGGAATCGGAATCCGGCATGGGCTCTCAGCAGGCGTTATCCGCCGCCCTACCCGGGCGGACTCAGTGCGGGGCGGCCGACTCGCGATGATGCAACCTTCGCATAACCACGGGCCCAAGAAGGACATAGCCGACGCCCGCCGCGATCATGATAATCGCGGAAGGCAGCGCGAACGGCTTGGAGAAGAAGGTCAGCACCACGAGAACGACACACGGGACAAAGAGGCCCATCTTCTTGGTGGGTTTCGGATACCGCACGGTCGAGACCTGAAGCGTGATGAACAGCAGCACTCCGAGCAGGAAGAAAGCCGCCACCGGCCCCTGATTGAGCGAGAAGCGATCCACGGGCTCGGTCTGGCTGATAAAGACGAACACCGCCACCCAGCCCGCGCTGGCCGTGATCGGCAACCCGCAGTACCCCTGCTGCCCGCGCGCCGGATCCGTGGCCTTGAACCGGGCCAGCCGCACGACGCCCGACAGAACGATCGCCGCCGTCATGATGACGCGCCAGAAGAGGGAGCTCTGCAGCGAGACGACGTAGATCAAAAGGGCCGGGGCGATCCCGAACGCGGTCATGTCCACGTAGGTATCGAGCTCGCCGCCCAGTTCGCTGGTGCCCTTGAGACGGCGCGCCAAGTTACCATCCAGACCGTCCAGGATCATCGCCAGCATGATCAGCTGCGCGGCCCAGCGGTGGTACTGGCCCGGATCCTCATAGCGCATCCCCTCCAGCGTCACCAGAATGCTGAAGAAACCGGACAGCATGGCCGCCAGCGTCACGATCGTCGGGATAATCTGACGCCACGTCATGGACGGCCTTCCTGCGCTTTCACCACGGCCACGATCGTTTCGCCGGCGCGGACCTTGTCGCCCCGCGCCACCCGAACCTCCACCTCATCGCGCGGAAAATACATATCGAGGCGAGACCCGAACTTCATCATGCCGATGCGGTCCCCCTTGCCGATGGCCTGCCCCACCTCCAGCCAGTAAACCACCCGGCGTGCCACGGGGCCGACGATCTGGTTGACCAGGCACCGCGTGGGGCCGCCCTCGATCAAGATCGAGCTGTGCTGGTTGAACTCGGAGGACTTCTCCTGGAAGGTGAAGTAGCGCTTCCCCGGGTAGTAGTTCGCAAACGCGATGCGGCCGGCTACGGGCGCCCGGTTGACGTGGACATCGACGAGGCTCAGGAAGATGCTGACCCGCACCACGTTCGTCTTCAGGAACTCCCGCTCCTGCATCTCGGTGATGGCCATGATCGTGCCGTCCGCTCCCGCCACGAGCGCGGCTGGATCCGCAGGCGGCACCCGCTCCGGATCACGGAAGAAATAGAGAAAGTACGGAATCAGGATCACCGCCACGACCGCCGACGCCGCCAGAGTGGCCCGCCAAGTCCTCCGGAAGAGCCGAAGCGCCAAGCCGACGATGCCGGCCACTGCAAGCGACGTCCAGATATAGGGAATAACTTCCGGTCTAAATTGCATAGTAGCCGTGGATTCTCGACCACCGGCGGGTCATTTGTCAAATCCTACCGAGGCCCAGCCGCCCGAAGCGCGGCCAGGACGGCCTTCATATCCGGCGGAACCGGCGCCCGGAACTCCATGGCACGGCCGGTCCGCGGGTGCCGGAAGGCCAGAATGGCCGCATGCAGCATCTGCCGCTCGATCGGCTGGTCGGTTCCCGGTATCCGGCGCGCTCGGCCGTACTTGGCGTCACCCAGGACCGGATGCCCGATATGGCACATGTGCACGCGGATCTGGTGCGAACGGCCGGTTTCGATCCGCACCCGCAGCAAAGCCGCGCCGGCGAACGATTCGGCCGTCTCGTAGCGCGTAACCGCCGGGCGCCCGCCAGAGGCGGGATCGACCGCCATCTTCTGCCGGTCATGCCGGCTGCGGCCGACCAGCGTTTCCAGAGTTCCAGACGGCGGCCGAGGCACGCCGGCCACGATCGCCAGGTACTCCTTGGAGACTTCCCGGCCCTTGAACTGGCTCACGAGCCGGCGCATGGCCACCTCGTTCTTGGCCGCCACCAGGGCTCCGCTCGTATCCTTGTCCAGCCGATGCACGATGCCGGGACGCAGCTCGCCGCCGATGCCGGCCAAATCCCGGCAGTGGTTCAGGAGGGCGTTGACGAGGGTTCCGCCCGGATGCCCCGGGGCCGGATGCACGACCAGGCCGGCCGGCTTGTTGACCACAATGATGTCGGAATCTTCGTAGAGTACGGAGAGCGGGATCGCCTCCGGCCGGACGTCCACAGGCTCAGGCGCCGGCACGTCGACCTCGATCGTGTCGCCCGGCCGGGCGGAGTCGTTCGCCTTCACGGGACGGCCCGCCACGCACACCCGTCCGCCGCGGATCAACGCCTGGATCCGGGAGCGGGAGAGGTCGGGGAGTCGGGCCGCCAGCCACTTGTCGAGCCGGTCGCCCCCCTCCCCCGGGTTAACCGTTAGCCGGTTCATGGCGGGGCCGGGGGCTGAAGCGCAGGACGAGGCCGATCGCGAACAGAACGATGCTCGCCCACTGCGCCACCGTCAGGTTCATCCACTGCAGCTCGCCGTCTCCGCGCAGGAACTCCAGCAGGAAGCGGGACACGGGGTACACGAACAGGTAGAGGCACAGGGCGTCGCCCTCGCGCACGCGGAGCCGGTACCGGGCGAGCACGAGCAGGTAGATCAACAGGTTCGCCACCGCCTCATACAGCTGCACGGGATAGCGGTTCGCCCCGTCCACCAGCACCGCCCCCCACCCCTCCCACGGCTGTCCGTAGCAGCATCCGTTCAGGTAGCAGCCGATCCGCCCCAGCGCGTGCCCCAGCGGAATCGCCGTGATGATGAAGTCCATCAACCCCAGCAGACGCTCGCGGTGCAGCCGGGCGAAGACCGCGATACCCAGTCCGGCTCCCACGAATCCGCCGTAGAACACGAGCCCACCCCGGTCCACGCGGACGATCTCCGCCGGCTGGGCCATGTAGTAGTCGAGGTTCGCCGCCACGTACGCCACCCGGGCTCCGACAATGCCCGACAGCATGATCCAGAACCCCAGGTCGGACGCGAAGGCCCAAGTCCGCCCCTCCCGACGCCCCAGCAACGACCAGTTCACCATACCCGCGAGAAACGCCAGGGCCATGAACACGCCGTACCAGTAGATCGCCTTACCGCCCACATGACAGAAAATTGGGTTCACTCCGCCTCCCCGAAACGCGTTCACGGGCCTCCGAGAAATTCGGTGGACAGTCTCGGGGGTGACATGCAAAATGCAAGTAAATTGCTGGAGAAAGCTCGGCAAGGGGAGCGTAGCAGTGACTGAACCGACGGGCATGGACGTCCTAACGGACAAGATACCCCAAATTCGCTGCTGCCAGTGCCAGAGCGTGATCGATGTCTCGGAGGCGCCGGCCTTCTCACAGGTCCAGTGCCCGTCCTGCAACGCCGCTCAGATCGTGCCCGCCCGCCTGGGAGGATTCCTGCTGCTCGACCTCATCGGCCGCGGCGGCATGGGCGCCGTCTACCGAGCGCTCGATGAGTCGCTCAATCGCATGGTGGCCATCAAGGTCCTGCTCCGCTCCGTGGGCGAGGACCGCGAGTCGCTCGAAACCTTCCGCCGCGAGGGGCAGGCGGCCGCGGCCCTGAACCACCCGAACATCGTCCAGATCTACGCGTTCGGCGAGGAGAAGGGGCAGCCCTTCATGGTCATGGAGCTGCTCGTCGGCGGGCGGATCGACAAGATGATGGCCGGCGGCCAGCCCCTCGACCCGGCGTTCATGCTGAAGGTCGGCATGGAGGTGGCCGAAGGGCTCAACGCCGCCACCGGCATCGGCCTGTCGCACGGCGACGTCAAGCCCGAGAACATCCTGCTGGACAGCAACGGTGTGGCCAAGGTCGTGGACTTCGGCCTCGCCCGGTTCCGCGACCGCGCGGCCAAGGCCGACGGCGTCTGGGGCACGCCTTACTACATCGCCCCCGAGAAGGTCCGCGGACAGCGGACCGACGACGCCCGCTCCGACATTTACAGCCTCGGAGCCACCCTCTTCCATGCCCTCGCCGGCCGGCCGCCGTTCGACGGACAGACCCCGCTCGACGTCGTCAAGGCCCGGCTCGAACAGCCGGTCCCCCAGCTCGGCGCCGCCCTGCCGGGCTTCAACCCGGAGTTCGAAGCGATCATCACCCGCATGCTTCAGCCCGAGCCGCTGAAGCGCTATCCGACCTATGCGTCCCTGCTGGCCGACCTGCGCAAGCTGGCCGAGACCCTGCGCCCCCGGGAAGCGCCCGGGCTTGCCGGAAAGGGCAAGAAGGGCAGGGTGGTCATCATCAAGGGCAAGCCGGTCCGCATGGATGCATCCGACTCCGGCCCGATCGCCACTCCAACCGTATCCCACGCGGCCTCATCGCCCGGAAAGAAGAAGCGGAAAGGGGGAGTCGGCCGGGCTATCGCCTGGCTGGTCGTCCTCGGGGTGGTCGCCGGCGGCATCACGGGCGGATGCATGTTGCACCGCAAACGCGTCGCCGCCCGCCTGGCGGAAGCAGCCGAGCGGAAAGCCCGCTCCGACGCCGTCGCCGCGGTCTCCGGGGCGTTCGCCGCGCTCGAGTCCGACGCCACGAACCGGCTGGGCACGGCCAGGACCGCACGCGACGAGCTTTCGGCTGTCTCAAATCGACTGGCGGCAGCCGCCGACCTCGGCCGCGCGTCCACGGCGGCCAGCAATGCCCTGACCGCCCTGGTGGACCCATTCGTCGTCATCACCGAAGCCGAGGAAGCGACCGCGGACATCCGCGCCAGCACATCCGCCATCCGCGAAGTGCTTGAGGAGGCCCGATCGCGCGCCGAATCGGCCCGCTACGCCAAGACGTCCAAGGACGCCGCCCAGATCCTGGCGGACATCGAAGCCGCCACCACCAATCTCCAGGCGTACGGCGCCCGCCTGGAAGGATACGTGGCCACGCTCCGCGAAGCGGGCGCCGCGGCCGAAGAAGCGGCCCAGAAAGCGGGCGAAGCCCAGACCGCCAACGCCGCGCAGGCCGAGCGCGAGCGCGCCGCCAAGGCCGAAGCAGCCCGCGCAGCGGCCGACAAGGCGAAGGCCGAGCGCGAGTCCGCGGAACGAAAGAAGCGGATAGCAGAGGAACAGGCCCGCGTGAAGGCGGCCTACGAAGCGAGCGCGCCGGCGATCAAGAGCAACCAGTACCGCGAGGCCATCGCCGCCATCCTGTCGGCGTCCGGATCCGCCGCCTCCGACGAGGCGCGCGCAGACCTCCAGGCCGTCACCAACCGACTGGTCCTGCTTCAGGACCTGAAGGGCACCATCGTCCGGCAGCTGGCCGCAGGCCCATACCGATGGGGCTGGGCCACCGGCTCGTCGGCTGTCGACGTGCTGGGCGCCGACGATACGGCGGTGAAGCTGGCGGGCCGATCCGTCCCGTGGAGCGACGTGCCGCCGGCCCAGATGCTGCGGTTCATCCGCCACTTCGTGACGGAGGGCGACCTCCCCCGGAAGGAGCTGGCCCGTATGAATCTGGCCGCCGCCGCGTTCTGCTACGAGCACGGCGGGGCGAAGCCCGCCCGGGAATACGCGGACAAGGCCGTTGCACTCAACAGCGATCTGCGGCCGCTCGCCGCTCAGATCATGCCGGACTTGGGCGTCGGTAACTGACGCGCTCGCCCGCCGCCGGCTGCTTCGCGGCACGCTCCTCGGCCGGCCCCTGCCCGGGATCCAGCTCGTAGCGCACCGCGCGGATGCGCGACGGGGAAAAGCGCTGCTGAAGCGCGGCGAGGATGCGGGGCCGCTGCCGCTGGATCTCACTCATCCACACCGAGCTGTCCACGAACACCGTAAGCGTGCCCTGCTGATAGCGCCCCACGCGCGAGTGACTGCACGCGCCCGGCCCGGCCATCTGCGGCCAGGCGACCTGAACGTCGTTCACCCATGCGTTCTCATCGAGCCGGAGGCGGCGCAGAAGAGCCGGCACCATCTCGGCCATCGCGGGCGCGTCTTCCGCCGCCGGCGGGACTCCCGCCTCCAGGTGGTGCCGCTCCCGCTCCACCGCCCACCGCCCCCGGTTGTACCGACGTCTGCGCATGGCTCATCTCCGCCCGGATTCAGTCCACTCGGCAGACAAAGCCCTTCAGGTACTCGCTCTCGGGGAACACCGCGAGGATCGGATGGTCCGCCGGCTGGCCCAGCGTCTCGACGATGCGCACCGTCCGCCCGGCGTCCATCGAGGACCAGCCCAGCACTTTCCGGAGCTCCGCCGCCGTCACGTGGCCCGAGCACGAGAAGGTCGCCAGGATGCCGCCGGGCGACAGGAGCTTCATGGCCAGCAGGTTCACGTCCTTGTAGGCCCGCAGGCCCTTCTCCAGCTGGGAGTGGGTGGCTACGAACCGGGGCGGGTCGAGAATGATCAGGTCGAAAACGCGTCCCGCGTCGCGGAACGAGCGCAGCGCCGTCGGCACGTCGGCGTTCAGATACTCGACCGGGACCCTCGATCCGTTCAGGCGATGGTGCTCCGCCGCCAACTCGATGGCAGGAGCCGAGCTATCGACGCCGATAATGTCTGCCGCCCCGGCCGCGGCGGCATGCACCTCGAACGCGCCGGTGTAGCAGTAGGCGCTCAGCACGCGCCGGCCCGCGGCGTACCGCGCGACCCGTCGCCGATTCTCCCGCTGGTCGAGGTAGAAGCCCGTCTTCTGCCCGGCCGGCAGATCGACCCGGAAGCTCAGCCCGCTCTCCCGGATCGTCACGCGCCCGGGCTCGCCCCGGGCGAAAGGCGCCGCATCCGCGGCCGTGATTCCCTCGCGCGACTCCGCCCCGGGATCCACCCTCATGACGACTCGAGTGGCGCCCGACGACTCGGCGGCCACGTCGATCATCCCGCCCAGGAACGGGAGCAGCCCGCGAGCGTCAACCTGCACGACCAGCGTATCGGCGTACCGGTCAACGATCAGCCCGGACAGCCCGTCGGCCTCCGCGAACACCAGCCGAAGCGCGTCCGTGTCGCCGTCCCGCCCGCAGAGGTCTGCGCGGACGGCCAGGGCCTCGCGAACGCGTCCGGCGAAGAATGCCGCGTCGAGGCTCTGCCCCTCGACCCGCGTGTAGATCCGGACCGCCAGCGCGGCCGAGGGATGCATCAGCCCGCGGCCGATCCAGCGCCCGCCGCTCGAGTACACGTCCGCCGCGCCGCCCGCCGAGGCGTCCCCTTCGACCGCCCCGATCGCCCCCGAAAACACCCAGGGGTGACCGTGTGTCGCCGCCCCGTCATGCCCGCGCTTGAGTTTGATTCTGATCACGATGCCAGTGGCTCCTGCCCGCCTCACGCGGGAGACGGCGCCAACCTAGGCCGAACGCCGGCCGCATGCAAGCCGGAACACGGCGCGTTTTTCCTGTCTCCCGGCGCCACGGGCCGGATATCATCCTGCGCAACCGAGGCCGAACTGCCCATGAACGTCCTGCTGCTGGCTCCGCACCCGTTCTACCAGGAACGCGGCACCCCGATCGCCGTCAACCTGCTGCTCCGCGCGCTTTCGGCGCGCGGCGACCGCGTCGATCTGCTCACCTACCACGAAGGCACCGATGTCGCGCACCCGAACGTGACGATACACCGGATTCGTCCGCCGGCCGGCGTCCGCAACGTGCCGCCCGGCTTCTCGTGGAAGAAGGTGCTGTGCGACCTGCGGATGATCGCGCCCGCCCTGCGGCTCGCCCGCGAGCGCCGGCCACGCATCGTCCACGCGGTCGAGGAGTCCGTGTTCATCGCCATGGCGATCCGGCGCCGCACCGGCATCCCCTATGTGTTCGACATGGACTCGTCCATGCCGCAGCAGCTCGTGGAGAAGCAGCCGGCCCTTCGTCCGCTCGCTTCTCTGTTCCGGTCCTGCGAGCGGGCGGCCGTCCGCCAGGCGGCCGCCGTCGTGCCGGTATGCGATGCGCTGGCGGACATCGCGCGCGACCACGGCGCACGCCATATCACGGTGCTGCGCGATGTCTCGCTCCTGCCGCCGGACGGCGGGGGGGACGGCGGGGCCGACCTGCGCACCGAGCTGGACGTTCGCGGCCCGTGCGTGATGTATATCGGCAACCTCGAGCCCTACCAGGGCGTCGGGCTCCTGCTGGACAGCTTCGCGCTCGTCGCGGCCGCGCGCCCCGACGCCACACTCGTGATCGTCGGCGGCAAGGCGGCGGACATCGAGCGGTACCGCGCCCAGGCCGGCGCGCTCAGCATCGCCTCGCGCGTCCGCTTCGCCGGCCCCCGCCCCGTCTCGGCCATGCCGTCGCTGTTCCGCATGGCCGACGTGCTCGCCTCGCCCCGCGTGAAGGGCAACAACACGCCGATGAAGATATACTCGTATCTTCAGTCCGACCGGCCCGTGGTCGCCACCAACCTGCCCACGCACACGCAGGTGCTCACCGCGGCCATCGCGCGGCTGGCCGCGCCGACACCGGAGGCATTCGCCTCCGGACTTCGGGAGCTGCTGGACAACCCGACACAGGCGGCCGAGCTGGCGAAGCGGGCACGGGCGGAAGCCAACGACAAGTACAGCTATCCCGTCTTCGAGCGAACGGTGCGCGAGCTGTACGACTGGTTGGACGCGCACGCCTGATGGCCGGCCGGGTCACCCGCCACAGTTGCAGGCCCGGGCCTCGGTATCCAGCCCCAGCGCCTCCCAGACATCGCGAGTCTCCTCGCACAGCGCTGGCGGGAAGGCCCGGCCAAGGGCCCGCATGGCCGCGCGGTACATGGCCAGCCGCTCGCGCACCGGATAGCGGGCAAGCCCCTTCCCCTCGCCCGGGCGCTCCAGCGCCGCAAACAGGCCTTTCTGCACGAATCGATCCAAGTTGGCCTCCGCCCGCAGCGTGCCCAGCGTCACGCGCTCGGGCCGGAGCCCGCGGACCTGGCGGGCGATCAGGCCATACGAGAACCCCCGGATCATCGGATCGATCCGCATGCGGATGCGCCAGCCCCGTCTCTTGAGCATCCGGGCCGCCTTCAGCCGGTCGGCCACCGGCGCGGCGCCCGCCTCATATCGCCTCGCCGCAGCCGCGTTGTTGACCGAAAACGAGACGATCACATTCGCGCACGGCACCACCTCGAGCAGCGGGCGACAGGCTTCGACGCCGCCCTTCGTCACCAGGAGCAGGCTGTGCGGCCGGCCCTTCGCCTCGGCGTGCGTCCTGAATACCTCAACCAGGTCCCGGATGAGCGGGCGCGACTCCTCGAAGGAGAGGCTGTCGGACAGGTTGCCGGTGTTGAGAACGTGTGACTCCAGGCCGTCCCGACCGATCCAGCGGCGAACCTGCTTCAGCATGGCGTCCGTGTTCGTGAAGACGTGCGACCCCTTCTGGTGCCAGAAGGACGACTTGAGATAGCAGTACGCACAGTGAGGGGCGAAGGCGCAGCCGTTCGCGTGCGAGAGTACAAAGAAATTCGGGCAGACGGTCTTCGGGGGAGTGGTGCGGAAGATCTCGACGAACTTCGAGCGACGCCGGCGAAGCACCAAGCGGTGGGCATTCTTTGGGTTCAAGGGCGCGGATTATACCACGGCGCTCTGCCCCGGACGAAGCGTGACGAGCCGATCCGGCAGCGGGATGTGGTCGCACAGCCCCGGGAAGTACCCGCCGCGCTCCTGCTGGTCGAACTCGTCCTCGGTCAGATGCATGAGGAACCAGCGACGGGGCGACACCGCTTCGGCGAACTCAACCCACCCCGCCCCCTTCCACGTGGCCAGAAACAGGACGTCGACCGTTCCGAGCGCCCGGGCGTCGATGCGCCGCGTGTTCTCGTTGTCACCATCGTGGAAGAAGCGCAGGCCCGGCATCTCGACGAGATACGAGTTGTGGCCGCGGGCGTGGAACGTTCGAAACGCGACGATCCGGCAGCCGCGCACGGTGACCTCTCGCGAGTCAGCGGGGTGGCCGGCGGGCGCTTCGGCGGGCTCGAGTTCAAGCAGCCGGGCGGTCGGGAGCGCCGAGCCCAGCTGGCGGATCGCGGCCGCCGGCCCGACCACGCTGGCGCCCGTTCGCCGCGCGACGTCCGCCACCTCGTCCGGGTTGAAGTGGTCGGGATGCGCATGCGTCACCAGCAGGAGGCCCGCCTCCCGAACATCGGCCCCCCGGCGTGCGGGTGGAGCGCCGACCCAGGGAGCGGGTCGATAGAACGCATCGATGAACAGGCGGACTCCGCCCGCCACCACTTCAAAGCCCTCGTTTCCGATCGCGGTCACTTCCGCCGGCATCAACGACCTCCCAGGGAAATGCGACGGATGATACGCCGGACCGTCGGGCGGGCGCAAACCGGCATCATCGTCGCCTTGCCACTCCCCCGACTCCGACGTAGTCTCCCGGCCCATGAGTACGTCACCCGCGAGCCGGGCGGCGACGCGGGCAGCGGCCATCGTGGCGCTCGGCCTTCTCGCACCGTTCGGCTCACGCGCCCAACCCGAATCCAACCAACCCCCGGAACAGACCATGTCCTCACCCATCCGCGCGAATCCCTTCATCGCATGCCGCCCCGAGGAACTGCAGCGCCTGGGCGCAGCCGCCTCGCAGGACACGCCGGACGGCGCTGTCATCCGGGCGCGGATCCGCGACGCCGAAGCGGCCTTGACCCAGCCGCTCGCCTTCCCGCCGCGGGGCGGACAGCACAACCAGTGGTACCAGTGCGATCCGTGCCAGGTTGCGCTCACAACCGTAGACTCGACCCATCACCGGTGTCCCTCGTGCAGGACCGTCTACACCGGCGCGCCTTACGACGATGTGATCTATGCGCACCAGCACCAAGCGAACCTCTGGAGGATGCTGACGGCTGCGTGGGCCTGGGCCATCACCGGACACCCCGAGTTCGCCGAGGACGCGACAGCGGTCCTCCTGGGGTACAGCGCGCGCTACCGGGCGTACCCGCTCCACGACAGCGCGCAGCGCGAGCCGCCCGGCGCCTCGGCCGGACACCTCTTCGAGCAGACGCTCAACGAGGCGGTGGCGATGGCGTCGCAGATCGCCCCGGCGTATGACCTGCTCTGCACGGCCCCCTCCTTCACGCCGGCCAGGCAAGCCGAGGCGCGCGACGGGCTGATTCGGCCCATGCTCGCACGCATCGACGCAAACAAGGCCGGCAAGAGCAACTGGCAGACCTGGCACAACGCGGCCCTGTTCGCCGGGGCCATGCTCGTCGGCGACACCGCCATGGCCGACGCAACCATCAGCGACGCGCGCAACGGGTTCCTCTTCCAGATGCGCGACTCGGTCTCGCCCGAGGGCATGTGGTACGAAAACAGCTGGAGCTACCACGCATACACGCTCTCGGCCCTGGTGGCGCACGCGGAGGCGGCGCGCCGGTGCGGAGTCGACCTGTGGAGCCAGCCGGCGCTCGCCCGGATGTTCCGCCTCCCTCTGCAGTACGAGATGGCGGACGGGGCGCTCCCGCGGTTCGGCGACGCCGTGGGCGATTCGCCGGGCGCCGCCCCCGCGGCTGCGGAGGCGGCCTGTCACGCCTATCGCGACCCGGCGCTGCGCCGCCTTCTGCCGGTCGATCCGAGCTGGGAGAGCGTGCTGTATGGGCGCGAGCCTACAGCCGCGCCGGCCGAGCCGGGACTGACCAGCCGCGTCGTCCCCGGCGCCGGCCACGCCATTCTCCGAAGCCACGGCGGGGCTGGCCTCACCGCCGCGATCACGTTCGGTCCATACGGCGGCTTCCACGGACACTTCGACAAGCTCTCGTTCGTGCTCTTCGGCCATGGGCAGGAGCTGGGGGTCGATCCCGGGCGGGCGGCCAGCCAGGCATATCGCCTCCCCGTGCATACGCAGTGGTACAAGGGGACGATCAGCCACAACGCCGTGATCGTCGATGGCGAGCCACAGAAGCCGGCGGAGGGGATGCTCGAGGCGTTTGCCGCGGACGCGAACAGCGCGCTGGTCGCGGCATCGTGCGATCGCGCCTACCCGGGCGTGCGCCATCGCCGGTTGCTGTACCTGCGCCCCTCCTATCTGCTCGTAATCGACGAACTGGCGGCTGAGGCGCCGCACCGGTTTGACTGGGTGTACCACGGCCGCGGAAGCTCGTCCGAGTGCGACGGACGCGGCGGAACGCCGGGCGACCTCTTGCCGCTGGCGGGGGGCGAGTACATCCGCTGGACCGGCGGATCGACGACGGACGGCATGGCGCGGGCGGCCATTCGGGCGCCCCGAGTGACGACATGTGTGACATGCGCAGCGGACGGCCCCACCGAGGCGCGGTGCGGCAGCGGCGTGGGCGCCAGCGTGGACGACCGCGTTCCGCTCGTCGTGTTCACCCGTCGCGGCCAGACAGCGCGCTTTGCCGCGGTGATCGAACCCGTCGCGGCTGGCCGCGAGCCGGAGGTGACCGCTGTGACGGCGGAGCCTGTCGAGCACGGGCTGCTCGTCACGGTCCAGCGCGGCGGGGCGGCCGATGCGGTGCTCCTGCGGCCCGACGGCCGATGCACGGCCGCGCCGCACGGACAGGCCGCGCTGGCCGCCGGCGCGCCGTAACCGACACGGGCGCCCGGAAGACAGGCGCACGGCCTCATCGCGCTTGAAACGCCGTGGCTCCGGCGATACAAGGGGACTGTGATACCGCGCCTCCGATCGCCTCAACCCGCAGGAGCTCTATGCCCATCCGCCTGACCGCCCGCGCCCTGGCCATTTCGCTGCTCCTGTGCCGGGCCGCCGCCACCGCCGGGGAGAGCTGGCCGCCCCCGATGCCCGGCGCATCGAACGGCACCGTGATCGTCCGGAGCGAGCTCTTCCTTCAGGCCCCCTCGTCCGTCGTCGCCGCAGCCCGGAAGGAGGGGGCGGCCCCCTTCGACCTCGCGCACGTGCCGCCGGTCGTGGAGCTCGCCCTGCACACAAACCTGCCGGACGCCGCCCTGAACGGCACCGGCTGGTCCTGCTGGGGCGACATCGGCGTCGCCTCGAACGGCGCCGTCTACTGCGGCATCGGCGATCATGGCGACGACGCGGGCGGAACGGCACGCGCGTACCTGTACGCCTGGGACCCCGAGGCGCACGCGCTCCGGCAGGTGGCCGACCTGAACGCCATCGTGCCCCGCGCGGCCGGCGAGCCGGCCTGGTCGAAGCTGCACGCGCGGATCGACGAGGGACCGGACGGCGGCATCTACTTCACCGGCACGCTGAACGACGGCGCCCGGGCGCCGGATCCGAAGCACAAGTGGTCGGACGCGATCCCCGGGGGGCAGCTCTACCGCTATGATCCGGCGGCATGCCGCGCCGAGGTCTTCGCCAACCTGCCGGCCCGCCGGTGCACCGCCACGTGCATCCTGGACCGCGATCGGAACACGTGGTGGTGCAACCTGGAGGGGCCGTCCAACACGCTGTTCGCCCTGGATCTGGCCACGCGCAAGCCGGCCTACACGAGCCCGGAGGGAGCCGTCGCCTTCAACCGGAACATCGCCCTCACGCGCAACGGGTCCGTGCTCTTCAACGGCCGGGGCGGCTTCTGGCTCTACGATGCGAAGCGACAGCGCCTGGCACAGACCCGCACGTCACTCGGGTCCAACGTGAACATGAGGGCCTCCACGGCCGAAACGCGCGACGGCTGGATCTACGGCGTCACGCACTCGCCCGGCCGCCTGTTCCGCTACTCGCCGCGCAAGGACAAGGCCGAGATGCTCGGCCCGGACTTCCTGAAGGGCGAGTACACGACCGTGTGCGTCCTCTCGCCGGACGAGCGTTTCGTCTACTACATGCCGGGCGCGCACGGCAACGCCGCGAAGCTCGGCACCCCCGTCATCCAGTACGACATCGCACGCCGGCAGCGCAAGGTTCTGGCCTTCCTCAAGGAGCCCCTCGAAGCCGCGGGCCGCTTCGTTCCCGGAGGCACGTATGGGGTCAAGATCAGCGCGGACGGCTCGACGCTCTACGCCAATCTGAACGGCCATCCGGCGGCGGCCATCCGGCCCGCCAAGATGAAGCAGGACGGCTTCGGGATGACAGGCTTTGTCGCCATTCGGATACCGGAGAGCGAGCGGTAGGCCCGGCCCGCGGGCGCGGCCGGAGCCACGCTTCACCTGAAGGAGGAGGCGCGATGAAGAAGAAGCGGTCGAAGCAGGTTCCCGCCCCGGTCCAGCTGCGCGCGAGGGACGTGACGATCTTCAAGATCGCCAACCGGCGCGGCTATGCGGCCATCGCGAAGAACAACCTGACCGAGGGTCGGTCGATCCCGCAGGCCTACAGCCGCCTGGCCAAGGCCCTGCGGCGGATCGGATGCGCGCTGCCGGAGACGCCGCCAGCCCCCGCGAAGGGGTAGGCAGCCCAATGCGCTAGGCGCGCCCGCTCACGCGGCGCACGTACCGATCAACGCTGAACTTCGAGCGGCAGCCGCCGAGGCTCATGTAGCGGATCTTGCCGAACACCGGCCGGTCGAACCAGGCCCGGTCGTGCACGCCCGCGATCGACCACGCCACGCCCGCGTATCCGTTCGGGTCGCGCCCGTCCAGTTCGTAGCGATCATTCAGGGCCACGGCGATCGACATCGCCTCCTCCGGCGAGCGGGACCACTCGAGGATCTTCTTGGCCCAGTACATGCGCAGATACCCGTGCATCTTGCCGCGCGTCACCAGTTCAAGCTGAGCCGCGTTCCAGAGCGCGTCGTGCGTGTCGGCCGCCTCGAAGCGCTCCAGCCGATACACGTGCGGCCGCGGGTCAAGCGCGTGATCCTCGAGCGACCGCCGTGCCCACGCCGGCGCCGCGGCCAGCGTGTCGTAGGACTCCGTGTGCAGGCAGTAGTTGTCCGACAGCTCGCGCCGGACGATCAGCTCCTCGAGGAACGCGGCCTTGGACGCCTCCGGCACGTCCGCGCGCTGAACCTCCAGGGCCACGCGCTGGGGCGCGATCTGGCCGAAGTGGAGATACGGGGAGAGGTCGGACTGCCCATCCGCCGTCGGGTCGTTGCGCGCCGTGTCGTATGAGGCCAGCCCGGCCTCGATGAACGACCGAAGCCGGCGGCGGGCGGCGCGGGCGCCGGGAACGAGCCACGCGACCTCCGGAACCCCCGGGTCCGGCTTCACAAACTCCCGCGCGCCGCGCCAGTCGGCTGCCGGCGCAGGTCCGGGCCAGGCGTGCGGGTGGCGGCGAAGCGCGGGCAGATCTCCGAGGAACTCCGGCAGGAGGCGCCGGATCCTGGGCCGGATCGTGTAGGCTGCGTACTCGCGCTTCGGCGATGCC
Source organism: uncultured Verrucomicrobiota bacterium (assembly GCA_964431965.1). Lineage (GTDB taxonomy): Bacteria > Verrucomicrobiota > Kiritimatiellia > CAIKKV01 > CAYSLU01 > CAYSLU01. The sequence goes on along the minus strand of CAYSLU010000014.1, from coordinate 57,284 downwards.
GCCCGGCACGGCACGATGTTGTGCGCGTCGACCTCGAGCAGCGGGGCGTCCAGCCGGCGCGCGGCCTCCGCGCTCCAGCCGCGCTTGATGCGCAGGGGATCGAAGTCCGTTACGACAGCCCCGGCGCTCACCCGGGCCGCCAAGCCCGCGATCTCCCGGGGCGGATCGCCGGGCAGAAGGAAGAAGCGAATCCCCTTGCGGGCCAGAGCCGCCTCCGTCTCTGCAAGCCCCTTCAGCATGAACTCGTAATGGCGGGCCGACGCGCCAAGGAACTGCCGGGCGAGGCAGAAGACGACCGCCAGCGGCGCGCGCGTCCGGAGCGCGAGGGCCTGCGCGTGCAGCATCGCCCAGTTGTCGTCCGCGCGCTGGTCCCGGCTCATCCAGTAGAGCACGGGGCCCGGCCGGGCCGGCCGCGCATTGAGGGGCGTTACCCGATCCGGATGGACGGCTGATCGCGGGGGCGGCGGCATGTCGGGAATACTATTGCATTCGGCGCGCCCCTCACATATTTTTCCGGCTTAGGAAGGCGAGTGTATCCAGATCGTCCGGCCGGCTCCGGCGCGGCGGGGGAGGATTCCGAAATGCGCAGACAGACGGCGATTCTCGCGGGGGCGATGGCAGCGGGCTGGTGCTGTGGAACGGCTCTGGCCGGCGGGGGATGGTCGATCAGCGCCGGCCCGACGACCCGGTTCGGGATGGATGTGGATGTCCGGGGCTCCTCGCGGGTTCAGGCGCAGGGCGTGCATGCCGCGGCCCCGTACCGGTACATGCCGGGCATGCGATCGTCGGGGCCGGCCTACCGCTACGCGGCGGGCACTCCGGACCTGACCGGATACGCAGACCGCTCGTACGACGACGGCTTTGTGTTCATGGACCCGGGAACGGCCGATCCCAGCGCGCTGGTTCCGGGCCTCACGTGGAACTGGGGTTACACGGACGCCAGCCAGTACGATCCCGCCGCCGACACGCTGAGCTACCACCGGCAGTTCTCCGGCATCGACGTGCAGAGCCTCGCGGACGTGTCCTACGGCGAGGAACTCATGCGGGCGACGCTTCGCGACTCCGCCGTGCGCCTCGACGACGACATGAGCGGGGCGGGCATCGAGATTGCCGCGTCCTGCACGCTGCTGGCCCGCGACGCATTCGAGCTCGGCCTCTGCGGCGGGCTCAATGCCATCTGGGGTGCCGGCAGCCACATGGAGGCGTCGACATACGAGGAGCAGATCCGGGTGGACCGCATCCGGGTGGACGACTCCTTTACGTACACCGACACGCACACCTACCGGGACACCGCCACCTTCGACACGACGGGCATGACGCCCCCGGCCGCTCCGTACTCCGGGACATACGCCGGCGGCGGGCAGGGCCAGGACCCGGTCATCCCGAACGTGCCGTCGAGCTACCGGCACGACGTGGTCGGCAGCCAGAGGCAGACGGCCAGTTCGCGCCGCACGCGGATCGATCACACGAGCTACTGGCGCGCGGTCAACCGCATTGCGTTCGACGTGGACGCTGAGCTATACGACCTGTGGGTGGGCCCCAAGGCCAGCGTCATGCTCGGCAAGCGGCTGGCGCTCTTTGCGATCCCATCCCTGTCGCTGAACTATGTGCAGGTCGATGTGGACCGGTTGGAGACCTTCACCGCCGTCTATGCGGACGGAAGCTCGCAGACGCTCCAGAGCTGGCGCGACAGCGAACGCGAAGGGGCCTGGCTCGCGGGACTCGGGCTGGCGATGGGCGCCGACGTGCAGATCGCAGCCGGCTGGTTTGCCGGCCTGCAGGGCGGCTACGACTGGCTGCTGGACGACGTGGACGTCACGGTCGGCCCGAACACCGTATCGGTCGATCCCAGCGGCTGGACCCTGTCCCTGCGCGCCGGGCGGGCGTTCTGACCTGCCCGGACCGGCCCCCCCGGGCCGGGAGCTCGGCCTCAGGGCGGGCGCGAGGCGCCACGAGCCCGCTCAGAAGGTCACGTCGTCACGCCAGTCCTTCAGGCTCCATCCCTTGCTCCAGTCGTGCGCGAAGATCTGGAAGTAGACGGTGATCGCCAGCGTCACGAAGACGGGTGTCCCGCTTCGCTTGGACTTGTTCCACACGGTGATGGAGGAACCGAACGAGCCGAGGCCGGTGATCTTCTTCCAGTTCTCCAGGGCAGGTCCGAAGAAGATGTTGATCTGCATCTTGCTGATCTGATTGTTGATCGTATCGACAGCCGGATTTCCACTGGTGAGCAGCGACAGGATCAGCGCCTCGTAGCTGAGCCCCCCCCCAAAGTAGCTGTTCAGATCTCCGCGCAACTGGCTGCTCATCCCGAGCGCATTTCTCAGCTTGTTGGCGTATAGGCGGGTCTTGGACTTGTTGTTGAGGACGCCGAGCATCTTCTTCAGCACGGAGTCGGGAAGCGCCGCCCCACTCAGGCCCACGCTCGCGAACGGGCCTTCGTAGCTCAAGGATGTTGGGGAGTGGAAGACCAGACCCAGGTACGCGGACGCATCCCACCCGCTGCCGACCGAGGAGCCGTGGAACCCACCGCCGACGTAGGCGTAGATCCCGAGGTTGAGCGTTCCCAGCCCCACAAGGAACTCGATGCCGCCGGTGAGGTCCAGAATCTTGGCTTTCGGGATGGCCCCCGAGAGCGAGAATCCCAGCACCATGGCGCTGGGGCCCCACTTTTCAAGCCCGTCCCACACCCATTTGGGCACCAGAAAGCCGCCGAAGCGCTTGAAGGCGGCCCCGATGGCGATCCCCACAATCTGCATGATGATCGAGTGCACGGCCAGCCGCATCATGACCGCGATGAGGTTGAACTCGCGTCCGCCGGGGTCGATGCCGTTCACCGGGTTGCCGTGCGCATACGCATACTTATGCAGGCTCTGCGGATCGGACCCCTGGCCGTCTGCCGGATCCATCTGCGTGAACCGTCCGTTGGACGGGTTGTAGTATCTCGCACGCAGATAATAGTGCTGAGTGGGCGCATCGAAGGCCTCGCCGGAGTAGAGCAGCGACGTGCGCGATGGCTGCGCCATCGTCGGATTGCCCGCCGGCATCACGCCGTATGCGTCATACGTGTAGGACTCCGTGATCGTCTGCGCCGCGTCCGCCAGCTGCCGGGTCGACAGGTGCCCGTCGTAGAGCATGTACTCCGTGACGGGCGCACCGCCCCCGCCCGTCTGCGAGATCACGTCATCGCCGATCACGTAGGTACGCACCGGAGCCGACCCGACCGCCGTCCGCTCCTCCATGACCTGCGCGTAGCCGGTGTGGTTCATCGGGTCGATCAGGCAGATGTTCGTCGTCACCTCGGACACGACGCTGTCGACCTCGGTGGTGACAACGGTCCGCACGCGGTTGCCGTCCTGATCATACGTGTATGCGGAGGTGGTCACGACCGTCTGGGCGCCCGCCCGGACCGTCCGCACGGCGGCCAGCCGGCTCTCCAGCGTATAGGCGTACGACTCGGTGACCGGCGCGGGCCCGGACGTCACCCGGCGCACGAGGGCACCGTTGTCGTCGTATTCGTACGTGGTGACCTCGCCGGCGCTGCCCCAGCTGCCCAGCGCGACGGGGTCCGGCGCGTCCGGGATTGCGAAGGCCACATCGGACACCGGCCCGACCGCCATGAGGCCGGCCAGGACCGAAGCCGTCGCGCGCGTCACCCGCGTCAGCGACGCGCGCCGGATGAACACGGCCGTCACCGTCGTCAGGTCGGCCGCCGGCCCGCGACGCCGTGAGGCGCGGCATCCTGCCACGTACAGGGCCAGAACGATCGCCGACCACGCGCCCAAAACCATCCAGTGCCGGTACGCGAGCCACGCCGGAGGCGCGGGCGGAAGATCGGGACGCCAGCCGGGGCCGCCGCGCGGGCGTGCGCCCGGGGCACCCGCGCCGGCTGCCGTCACCACATTGCTTTCGGTCAGCAGGCGGTCGTTGTCGTCGTAGACGTAGTATGTCTTCAAGGACTGCGATCCCACCGTAACGGTGCGCCGCAGCCGATTTCCAGCCGTGTCGTACACGTAGTCGGCCGCGTAGGAATCGGTCGCCGGGCTCGCACCGAACGCCTCCCGGGTGACGCGCATGAGATCGTCGTAGGTGTAGGCGACCGCGTTGGTCGTGCGGTAGGGCATTCCGGCCTTCAGGACGGACTCGGCGATGGCCGTCCGCATCCCGCTCTCGTTCATCCCGTAGCCGTAGGTCGCGAGCACGGCGTTTGACGCGGCCCGGTGCGTCATCGTGACCAGCCGCTGCTGGTCATCGTACGCGTACTCCGTGCGGATGCCGTTCGGGAGGGTCACGGCCGCCCGGTGGCCCGCCGGCGAGTAGTCGTAGCACGTGATCTCCGGCACCGCCAGCACGACGCCGTTGCGCTTTGTCACGGCGACGGTCTTCAGGCGCGCCAGCTCGTCATAGCCGTACTGTGTTTCGGAAAAGTCGGACGAGGTGCGTGTCCTCAGGCCCGACGCCGGGTCATAGGCGTAGCGGATCGTCCCCTCCGGGGTCGTGATGCGCGTGATATTGTGCTCGCCGTCGTACTCGAACTCGCTTATCCCCCGTCCCTCGATCACCTGCCGCTGCCGCCCCCACTCGTCATAGGTGACGGATACCGACTCCGACGGCGTCAGCGATCCGGCGGCGTAGAGCAGCTTGTTCGTAACCCGGCCCATGGGGTCATAGCGCAGTTCGATCGCCTGCCCCTTGAAGTCGACGTGGCGCACAAGCTGGCCCTTCGCGTTGTAGAGCAAGCGATCGGTTTGCCCCATCGGGAGGGTCCGGGCAACCGGCCGGTTGTACTCATCGAACGCGAACCGCGTAACCCGGCCGCGGGGATCCCGGATCAGGATCAGGTTCCCGTTGCCGTCGTACTCATACTCGTAACGGGGCCTCACCAAGGCGTTGGACGCGAGTGGGTCCGGAACGGCCGGCAGGGATACCGCCGTCAGGCGGCCCGCGTCGTCATACTCCAGAGCCTTGACGAACCCCGCCGCATCCGTCTGCTCGATCTCGCGCCCTCCAAGGTCATACCGGCGGCGGACCGAGGTCCCGTCCGCGAACACCGTCCGGACCGGCCGGCCCACCGCGTCGTACAGCGTCCGCGTCTCCAGTCCCTCGGGATCGCGGAGCAGCGTCACGTTGCCCGCCGCGTCGTACTCGGTCTCCGTCCGGCCGCCCAGAGGATCGATCACGGCAGTCCGATGCCCTTCGGCGTCGTACTCGTAGCGGAACGTCCCGCCGTTCTCAAAGGTCTCCGTGACGACCTGACCGACCGCGTCGTAGACCGTCACGTTCGACGAGAGAACGCCGCCGGCCGACGCGACCACCGAGCGGACCAGGGCCCCCTGGGTCACCACGTTGACGACGACGTCGGCCAGCCGCTGGCTTTGAGTCACGCGGCCCGCGGCGTCGAACAGCAGGCGCGTCGCGCGCGCGGGCGTCCCGGGACGGAAGACCTCGGTCCGGATGACCTCCCGGTCGAGCTCGTCATAGACGACGCGGATCTCGCCTCCGCCGGGCAGGGAGCTCGCGACGATGTTCCCCCGGGAGTCGTACACATAGGTGGTGCGGTTGCTGTTGCTGTCGACGGTCTCAATGACGCGGCCGAACGTGTCGTAGACCATCCGCGTCTCGTTGCCCAGCGAATCCACGGACCGGATCGGCAGGCCGTCGGCGTTGTAGAAGACCTGCCGGCTGATCGTCCGGACATCGGCCGCATTCGTCGGATTGACCCACTGCCGCAAGCTGCCCGACGGATTGCCCGAGGCGTCATAGGTGGTGACCACATCGTTGGACGAGAAGAGGCTCCCCATGCTCGTCAGGTTCCCCTGCGCGTCGTATGTCACCCGGGCGGCCACGTTGCCGAACGGGTCGACGCTGGCCACCATGTTCCCGCGCGTGTCGTACTGGTTCTCGATGCGCGCCCCGAGGGCGTTCACCAGCGTGACCAGCCGGCCCTCGGAATCGTAGCCGTTGCTGGACACATGCCCCATCGGGTCCGTCACGGTGAGCTGCCGACCGGAGCCATCGTATGCGTACGAGTAGGTGAACCCCCCGGGCGTCGTCTCGGCCAGCACAAGGCCCGCGGCATCGTTGACATACCGGGTTGTCCGCCCCAGCGGGTCGCGCATCAACGCAATCGCGCCGTTCGCATCGTACCCGTAGGAGGTGGTCTGCCCGAGCGGGTCGGTCGCGGCGGTCACGTTGCCCTTCGCGTCGTAAACGAACAGGGACGGGTACCCGAGCCGGTCGTACACCGTCTCGGTGCGCGCGGCCAGGTCGTGCTGGAGCTCGGTGCGATTCCCGTACACATCGACAGTCGCGACCACGCGACCGTCGGCGTCGTATTCGGTCCGCATCGCCGACAGCCCCTGGGCGTCCCGGATCTCGGTAATGTAATGCGAGTAGCGGGGGTGGCCGTACACGTAACCCGTGGCGACATAGACGGGGCTGTTGGTGTCCGCGGCATCGACCAGCCGCTCGGCCTTCACCAGGTTGCCGATGCCGTCGTAGGCATACCGGACGGAGGCCGGCCCCGAGGGATTCCCGCCGGCGTCGAGCCGGTCAGCGGTGTAGACGCTCACGATGCGGTCTTCGCTGTCGCGCCCGAAGACCAGAGACCGGGTCTTGTTCGTCGCGTTGTCGTAGTGCTCGATTCCCCGGAGCTGGGCTCCCGTCCGCACGAAGTCGAGCCGGTTGCCGTCGGGCTGGCTGATGCGCCGGACATGCGCGTCGCCGTACGCGTGCACATAGAAGCCGTACGAGTTGCCGTTGGAGTCGATGTAGAACTCCCCCTGATCGTCGCGGTCGACCTGGTACCGAGTCCCGTCCGCGGTCGTCAGGATGAACCCCGGAACATCGAAGTTCTCCATCGCCGTCCCGATCCCGGCGGCCTCCCAGTACGGCGGCAGCCCCCACAGCTTGATGACGTTCGGGTTGCACGTCGGGACCAGGGAGGCATGGACCCCGGGCGGCGGCGTCCATATCGCCTGCTGGCGGAACATCCCCCCGCCCACGAAGCTCTGCCGGAACGTAACGCGCTGTCCCGTGTCGGGCATGTCCAGGGTCACATCGCGGCTCCCGCCCGTCCTCAGGCTGAACGGCAGCCCGAAGACGTCAGCCGTCCGGACACGCTGCTCGTTGATCTTCAGATTGAGGTCAGCGACCGTGTAGGTCCACCCGTAGCCGAAATCGCGCGATTCGAGGTTGAGCGAGTCATAGGTCCGGACGACCGCCAGGGGGATGCCGTTCACCGGGATCACGATATCCTGCTGGCTGAACGTCATCTGCCCGACCTTCAGCCCGCTGTCGAGCGCGATCGGGGCCCACGCCTGGGCTGTGCGGGCGCCGCCGGCCACGTCCAGAACGAGGTCGTACGCGCCGTTGCGCACCATCGTCAGGTCCAAAGCGCCGAAGCTGCCGCCCGGAGCAACACGACCCAGATGGTAGCCGGCCGCGTTCAGGGGCGCGGGCGTGACATCGCGCACCAGCTTGCCGTCGGAGTCGTAGAGCTGCACGCGCCACGAGACCGGGTCGATCGCATCCGGATCGTCCGCCGTGCCCCGCAGTTCGAAGAACCCGTCGCGAATGCTGGTCGTGTCCGTGTCCGACAGGTTGGCGATCACGGCGATCGGCGGGTTGTCCGCCCCCCGGACCGTGAACCGCGGCGAGGCAAATCCCGAATGCCCGGCGGGGTCGGTGGCGATGAACGAGACCAGTTCGCTGGCTCGCGCTCCGGCCGGATAGGTGACGTACGCCACGCGGCCGCTGATCGACACGGTGAACGCCGCATTGCCAGAGGCCGTCCACACCAGGTTGCTCTTCGGATCGTCCGGATCCGTCACGTACCCGTCGAGCGCGATGGCCGTGAACGCCGCCGGATCCGTCACGACCTGGTCCGGGATCCGCCGAACTGCGGGCGCGTTGCTCGCGCTGACCACGACGACGACGTCGAACGCCTGGGTGGCCGCACCCCCGCGGCCGTCCGAGACCGTAACCGTCACGCCGTGCGCCCCAAGCTGGCCGCCCGACGGGGTCCACGAGATCAGGCCCGTGCCGGAGGCGATGCTCATGCCCGAGGGACGCTCCGGCAGCGCGTAGGTCAGCGTGTCCGTCCGGTTGAAATCGGTCGCATCGACGTCATACCGGTACGCGACTCCCGGCTGGGCCAGCGTCACGGGCGTACTCGTGATCTGCGGCGCCAGGTTCTGGTATGGAATCACGTTCAGGCTGTAACCCTGCGAGAACGCCCCGCCCCGCCCGTCGTCTGCGATCACCTGCACGAAGAAGGCCCCCGCGTTCGTCGGCGTCCACGCGATCACCCCGGAGTTGGTGGCGATCGTCATGCCCGCCGGCTTCTGGTTCAGGCGCCACGTGACCACGTCGCCGTCCGGGTCCGTCGCGGCCGCCGCGTACCCATACGGCACGCTCACCATGGCCACGAAGGAGGGGCGGGAGACGATCTCCGGCGGATGATTCGCGGACGGGTCAACCACCGTGACCGTCACCGAGTCAGCCGCGCTGTCCTGCACGCCGTCGTTCACGACGAGCTGGAACGTGTAGGCCCCCGGCACGTCCGCCGCGAACAGCGGCCCGGCCGTATCCGCGCCCTGCAGCGCCGTCTGGCTTCCGATCGGAATCGCAAAGACCGACCACCGGTAGCGAAGCGGCTTGCCCTCCGGGTCGGCCGAGTCCGAGCCGTTCAAGCCGTACGTATACCCGACCGCCGCGGTCTGATCCGCGCCCGCATCCGCGACGGGCGGCTCGTTCGCCATGAGATCGACGGTGTCGCTGAATCCGTTGTTCGCCTCGTTGGCCTCCGCGAGCGCCGCTCCCCCGCTGCCGTCGTCGTCCGCCCGGACGAACACGGTGTGGGCCGTGATGGCCGGATTCAGCCACGTGACCGACAGGTCGGCGAAGGCGCCGGACGCCAGGACGTTGGTCGGATGAGCCACCCCGATCAGCCCGCCGCCGTGCGCGGGATCGCCAGCATAGAACGACATCGCGACATTGGTCGGGATCGAAACGGCGCCGCTGTTGCCCAGCCGGGCCGTCAGCGCCACCTGCCCCGGCAGGCCCCGGCGGTCGTCGCGCAGCCACGCGGCACTCACGTCTACGGCGGCGCCCGTCGCGTCATCGCCGTCGCGCAGCACGTTGTTCGACTCATCGAACTCGGGGACCGCGCCCTCGCTGTCGACGAACGCCGACAGCGGCACATCGCGGAAGGACGCCGTGCCCGCCAGCGGAATCGTCGCGATGCCGATCCACCCGGCCTGCAGGCCGGCCCCCAGGTTCGCCCACCCGAGCCGGGTGTCCGACGTCGAGGAGTACGCCCCGTCGCGGTCGAGATCCTCGAAGACGGTCAGCGTATAGGGCACGGGCACCGCGCTCGTTCCATTGTTCACGATGCGCACCTCGATGGTGCCGCCGACGCTCAGGGTCCGGGCGTCCATCAGCACATTGGAGCCTTCGATCAGGACGGGCTCCAGATCCAGGCTCGGACCCGCCGCGCTGGCAACCACCAGCGTGTAGGACTGCTCGCCGGACGCGCCGTTCGTGTCGGTGACCCGGACGACGATCGGATGCGGCCCGATGTCCTCGGAGAGCGGCGTCCAGTCGATTCGGCCGGTGTCGGGATCGATCGTCATGGCCGGCGGATTGGTCGCCAGGCTGAAGCCTACCCGGTCGCCATCGACGTCGAACACGCCCGGCTCGTAGACATACGGCACCGTCTCGCTGGCCCAGATGGGCGGGGTCGATGTGAACACCGGCGGCGCGTTCACGATGGACACGACCTGCGTCACCACGGTCTCCCCCTGCTGGTTGTCGCGGACCGTCAGGACGACCGGGTAGTCGCCGCGCTGGCGGTACACGTGGGTGACGATGATGCCGGTGGTCCGCACGCGGTCCCCGAAGTCCCACGAGAAGACCATCGGATCGCCCTCGGCGTCGGTCGTCGCCGAGGCATCGAACAGGTGGCGGCTCAGCACGTGCGGCCCGGCGGCGTTCGTGACGCTGAACACCGCGGCCGGCGGCCGATTCGACGGCCCCACCGTGACCACAAACGGATACGTGTTCGTGCCGCCTCGCCCGTCGGCGACCGTCAGCCCGCCATCGAACCGTCCGAGCGCGCCGTATATGCGCGAGACCTGGGCGTTGCCGTTCGTTTCGGGACGGCCGTCCCCCCAGCTCCACGACAGCACGATGTCATCGCCGTCCGGGTCGTAGGAGGCGCGGCCGTCGAGCCACAGGGGGAGCCCGAGGCGGGTCACGAACTGGGGCCCCCCGGCGACCACCGCCACCGGCTCCCGGTTCGGGCGCTCGATGACGACGAAGGCCTGGGTCGATGCCGTGCCGCCGTACGAATCGCTGACGAAGAGCGACGCCACGTACTGCCCCGCCCCGCCGTAGACGTGAGCGGGGTGGGCGTTCGTGGCCGTGCCGCCGTCGCCGAAGTTCCACGCATAGCGCACCGGATTGCCGTCGGGATCGAAGGTCCCAGCCGAGCTGAAGGCGATGGGCTGGCCGGTCAGCCCGGCGTACGGGCCGTTGGCCACGGCCACGGGCGCCCGGTTCGAGGCCGGGAAGACGACGAGGTAGTAGTCGAGCACGTCCATGCCCGCCGCATCGCGGACCTCGGCGATGATCTCGTGCGTGCCGACCTGGTCGGGGGTGGGCGTGAACCGGACGATCCCGTTCGATACGCCGACCGTCATGCCGGTGGGCGCCATGGCTAGGCTGAACGTCATCGGATCGCTCTCCGGGTCCTGAGCCTGGAGCTGCACCTCGTAGAGGCCGCCGACCACGGCGCCGGGCGTCGGCGTGCCGTAGAAGCGCGGAGGCCAGTTATCGATGCCGCGCTGCTGCGAGCGCACGTAGCGAACGGGCGAGATGCCGATCGGATCGCGTCCGCCCAGGTCGTACACGTAGATGCGGTAGTAGTAGTCGCGGTTGAGCTGAATCGACTCGTCCAGGAAGGTGGCGTACCCGCTCTGCGTGCGGCCGACCTCGATGAAGCCCCGGTTCGGCCCGACTTCGCTGCGCATGACGGCACACTCGTATCCCTGCGACCAGTTCCACGTGAGCTGGCACTTCGTGCGCTTCGGCCGGGCCGCCAGGTTGGACACCGTGGGCGTGTACAGGATCAGCGTCGCAAAGTCCGTGGCCGTCTGATCGGGGCCCGCGCCGGGGAACACCTGGGCGGTCCGATCCTTCACGCGCAGGCCGACCTGCCGGCGGCCGGGCGTCGGATAGTAGTTGCCCGGAACGACGACCGTCGGCCCCGAGAACCCGTCGGAGAAGTCGAGCGGCTGCTGGAAGTCCGTCTCCCATTCCCACGACTGGATGGAGTCGCCGTCCGCCGCATCGACGTCGAACGACCCCGAGCCGTCGAGCGTGATCGCCTCGCCAACGGCGCCGACATAGGGGCCGCTCGCCTCGGCGGTCGGCGGATGCGCGCCGCGCGAGACCTGGACCTGCACGGACGCCGTGTCGTACGCGGTCGGCGTGCCGTTGTCGCGCACCTGCAGCGTGACGAGGACGTTCGTGATGGCGCCGAAGGCGTTCGAGACCACGGGTCCCGTCGCGTCGGGGTGATCGAAGTCCAGCCCGTCGGACGCGTCGAAGTCCCACCGGTACTCGGAGATGCGGAAGGATCGGTGCCGGTGGTACGACTCGCGCGCGTCGAACGACACGGGGAAGCCCACGGCCGTCGGGTTGGGCCGCGCACGCACGATCGCCACAGGGCCTTGCGTGAAGAGCGAGCTGGACAGGATGATGACGCCCCAGGCGGTGCTCAGCCGGGAGTCACGCTCGTTGCCGCGCCCCGAGCCTAACCACGAGCCGTCCGAATACTGGCGGTCGATCAGGTTGCGCGCCAGCCCCCTGGCCGGATCCATGAACCAGTCGAGGCCGCTGGTCCGGAAGCGGGTGACCGGCACGGGATTGGCCGTGCGCATGGCCTTCGAGACGGCGTAGGACGAGTAGAGGTTGTAGACCGACATCAGCCAGTTCCAGTTGTCCTCGAGGTATTTCTCGCCGTGCACCCAGAGCGCGTCGGACGTATCGGTTCCGTTCCACGAGAGCTGGACCAGCGCGGAAGGGGTCGTTGCCTCTCCGTCGCCGCTGCCGGTGTAGCCGAAGCCGGTCGAGCCCTTGCTGTACTGGCACCACACCTTGTTCCAGCTCTTGGCCCACGACGGAACGGCCAGCCCCCAGTAGCGCTCGGCGGCCAGCAGGCCGACGGAGGCCCACTGGCTCGCGGAGTTGTCGGGCCAGTCGTTCCACCCGTAGCGCCAGCCGCCGCCGCACGAGCCGTCGTACTGGCCCCAGCAATACATGTCGACCATGTCCTGGACAATCTCCCGATACGTCCGGCCATACACATTGGCGCCGCCCACCTGCGCCACCGCGTCGGGCGTGCCGCCCGCGACAATCGCATCCATAACCTGGCCCAGCTCGTAGATCGGCTGGTTGCCGGCCTCCAGGCCGATGCCGTTGCCGTTGCTGTCCGCATCGCCAAACGGAGTCGAGCCGATCTCACGTGTGCCGATGGCGGTCAGCAGGTAGTTCATCCCCCGCTTGACCGTCTCCACGTATGGATCCTGCTCCGGGTCTCCGTTCTCGATATGCCCGTTGATTTCGAATGCCTGAACAGCCGACGCGCTGGGGGAAACGTAGTAGGTACCGACGGAGCTATACACCCAGTACCCGTCGTCATACGTCGGGTAGCTGCGGCGGTTCTGCTGCTTGTGGAGGAACCAGAGCCCTTCGTCGATCGCGACATCCATCTCCACCTCGAGCGTCTTCTGGCGCAGGAGGATGGGATAGGTGTCGCTCGCCCGAACGCCGTTGGTCTGTATCACCGTAATCGTGGCAAAGAACGGGGTGTTGTCGGCCCCCGTGTAGGCATGCCGCGCTTCGATGCCGTAGGCGCCATTGGTCGTCGTGACCGTACCCGTGGCGGCGGCCGAACCGTCCCCAAAGTCCCACGCATAGTCGAACGGGACCGACAGCCGGGCGGCCACCGCCTTCAGGGTGACCGTGTGCGCGTTGTACGTCTCGTGCGGCAGCTCGACCCCGCCCAGAATCTGCCAGGGGACCGCCACGACCGAGGCGGAGCCCGTGACCGACACGGCGTGCGTTGCCGTGTCGGCCTGCCCGGCGTAGTCCATGACGGTCAGCCGAACCGTGTAGTTGCTCGCCGCATTGAAGGCGTGCACCGCGACCGGCCCCACCGCCTGCGTGCTGCCGTCGCCGAAATCCCACAGGTACGACGCGATCCCGTAGTCATCCTGCGAATCGTAGCCGTCGAACAGCAGCTGGATGCTCGTGGCCCCGCCGCTCGCCCCGGCCACGACCGCCCGCGGCGGCGAGCCGGTGATGGACTGGAACAGCGCCGTCGTCCGGTTGGTCTGGCTCCCATTGTCGACGACCTCCAGGGTGACCGGACCTCCTGGATGAACGGCTACGGTGATGTTGGAGCCCTCGGCATACCCGCCGCTTACGAAGAAGTCGTCGAACGCGAACGTGCTGGAGTACACATCCGCACCGAACGTGAATTCGGTGTCAGCGTATGCCGTGGAGTCGAGCAGCAGCGTGTAGGCCGCGTTCGTATTCGAGGGCCGGACCCAGTACCGCACGCCGCTGCCCGGCTTTGTCTCAAGGCGGAAGTCGTAGCTGTCGCCCCGGACGTAGGAGCCGCGCTGGCCGCGGCTGCCGCCGTACTCGTAGATGTGGATGGCCCCGTCAGCAAAGTAGAGGGCGTACACATAGTGCGAGTATTGCGGGCTCCCGCTCAGATCCTTGAGCCCCACCATCCCGTGGGTGTAGCCGACTCCGGTGTCGATGCGGCCCTCGAACGTGGAGCCGCGCTGGACACGGACCGGGACGCTGTAGAAGTACGTGTGCCCCCAGCTGCTGTCGCCCGTCAGGATCATCCGGTCGGCCTGCAGCGTCCGCCCGGCCCGCCACTGGCGCTGGTCGACGAACGAGCCCGTGAACGGGTAGTACGAAGCCGGCAGGTACCAGCGATACGCGGACAGGCCGTGATCATCCGTGGACCCTTCGCCGCTGAGATTGATCCACTGCCACCCCTCCGCCGTGGCCCCGGCCGGCGCCATTCGGGCGATGGGCGGATCGTCCGTCACGACCACGACGTTCTGCGTGATGGTGGCCGGCTGGTTGGCGTTATCCACGACCGTCAGGCTCAGCCGGTACACCCCGGGCGCCGCGTACTGGTGCGTGGCGATCGGACCCGTGGCCGACGCCGAGCCGTCACCGAACGACCAGACGAACCGCGCGATGCCCCAGTCATCCGTGGACCGGGTGTTTCCATCCCAAGCCCCGTACCAGTAGCCGTTGGTCGCCACGACTTCGTTGAGGAAGCGCGAGCCCGCGATCCCCGGCGTCGGAATGCCGTTCGCCCGGGTCTCGATGTCGTGTGTGGTCGAGTCGGTCTGGCCCGCGTGATCCCAGACCGTCAAGGTCACCCGATAGGTGCTGACGCCGCCGTACGTGGTGCGGGTGTCCGGAGCCGTGGCGCTCTGGCCGTTCCCGAAGTCCCACTGGTACTTCCAGACCCCCACATCGTCGGTCGAGCCGGCCGCTGAAAAGCCCGCGTACCAGCTGCCGTTGGTAGCGCGGGCTTCGTCAATCACCGACGGGCCGGCGATCGCGGCCGTCGGCGGCGCTCCGGGCACGAACGTGACCGTGGTGCTGTTGCTCCCCGTGAGGCCGGACTTGTCCTCGACGGTCAGCCATACCGTCCACGGCCCTTCCCCGCTCCACGTGTGGCTGACCTGCGGTGTCGTGCCGGTCGCCATCGTGCCGTCGCCGAAATTCCAGAAGTACCGCACGATTCCGAAGTCGTCCGTCGACGCGCCGCCGTTCAGCGCCGCGGTCCACTGCATCTGCCGGACGGCGCTCTCTCCGAGCGTGTATGGGCCGCCCGGAGCCGCGACGGGCGGCTGGCCGCGAACCCGCACGCGGGTCCCCCGGGCGCTCTTGACGCCGCCAGTCGACGTGTGCAGGAGGTGCGCCAGAAACACGCCCTCCTCCACGAACGTGTTCGTTACCGACATTCCGGTGGAACTCGATCCGCCCACGATGCTCCAGACGAAGGAATCGTTCGACGAAATCCCGCTGCCTACCGCGCCGAAGGCCACCGCACCGTTCAAGGGGATGACCGGCGTGTCCGGCACGACGCCCACGTCCACCCGCGGCGGCAGCGGCGGGGACGCCAGGCCCATCGCCGCGCTCGACGGTTGATTGGAGTTGATAATGCCGGCGCCGAACGTCCCGTCCCCCCTCCCGGGCCAGAAGATCACCTGCCGCCACGAGTAGTTGGCCAGCACGACATCCAAGTGCCCGTCGCCATTGTAATCGTAGGCGTCCATCGCGCCGTGGTTACCCGACGTCAGGGCCATCAGGTTGGTCACCGCCACCCCGTTCGTGAACGTCCCGTCCCCGCGGCCAGCCCACAGGCTGATGTACCCGCTCCCGCCCGAAATCGCCATCACGTCCAAGTGGCCGTCCTCGTCGAAGTCGCCGGTCGCCACGCCATACGGATCGTCGCCGGCATCGCCCACGACGTTCGTCTCGTAGAACGTCCGGTCGCCGCGCGAAAGGTACTGCCGCACGTAGCCGTCTCCGTGCGTGGCCCGCACGAAGTCGTCGAAGCCGTCTTCATTGAAGTCGCCGGTGTCCATGTCGCGGCCGGACGAGGGGTAAGCCGCCGCGGCCAGGTCGAACGTCCCATCACCCCGCCCCCAGTAGAACGCCAGGGTCCCGTTGTTCCCGTTCAGCATGAAGTCCAGGCAGCCGTCGGCGTCGTAGTCACCGGCCGCCCCGCCCATGATCCATCCGCTGGATCCGGCATTCGCCGTCAGCGCCGCCGGCGCCTCGAACGTTCCGTCACCGCGCCCCCGCAGCAGGTACGGCCGAATCGTCCCGTCGCCCCCGTATCCCGTAACGATGTCCAGCACGTCATCGCCGTCGAAGTCCCCGACAGCGCCGCCGCGCGTGTTCCAGCCGATATCGACCAGCCGGGTCAGGGGCGAGAGCGAGCCGTCCGCCTGGGTCCAGAAGACGTACGTCCGGCCGCCGTCATCCGCCACCATGCCGATCGTCCGCCCGGGCACGTACATCAGGCTGCGCACGCCCGTCGTGTTGCCCGAGGCGTCGAACGCCTCGATCCGGATGTCATGCCGGTCGCTCATCCGCATGCCGGGCAGCAGGCAGAACGGGACGTTGCCCGGGAGGTTAGTGACGACCGCGCCGTCCACGTAGATGCGGTAGCCGGCCACGCCAGTCCCGTCGGCCGCCCGCTTCCATCGAAGAAAAAGCCCGCCCGCCTCGGGCTTGAACAGCTCCACCTGCAGCCCGCCGGCCCACGCCGGCGGATTCGTGTCGGTCAGCCCGTCCAGACGCAGCGTCCGGTAGAACGCCTGCCGGTTTGAGACCGCATCGGGATCGACGAACTCGAACGCGTTGGTGTTCGCGTATACCGCCACCACGTTCGTCCACCGCGTCAGGTTCGTGCTCCACTGCACGAGGTAGACGCCGGCCGTATCCACGCCGACCCGCGAGGCCATCCAGCCGTCGGGGCGCGGCCCGAGTCCCTCAATCCGCGGCGGCCCACCCACGACGGCCAGCGACACCGCCGCCAGCACGACGGCAGCCAGCAATGCGATCCCATAGCGCGCGGTCTTGCGTTTCATGGAACACCGTCCTTCCGATCCCACAGCCCCGGTTCAGCTTCAGAAATACCGCATCGACCACAGCCGGAAGAGCCCGGGCGAAGGCGCCGCCCGATTCGGCGTGAAGACATCGAACGGCCCAACCGTCACGTCCTCGCCCGGGTCCAGGTAGTCGTCCCGGTTCCCGGTCTGGCGGAGCGCGTTCAGCATGGGGGACGTCCGGTCGACGTACGGATCCCCGTCCGGCAGCGTGCCGTCACTCTGCAGGAAATGGATGGGGCCGGCGCCGTGAAGACCGAACTGGAACGGCGCCCCCACGCGAGGGACCTGCGGGTCGGTCAGGCGCACGGTCGCCGATCCGCGCAAGGCCCCCGTCTGGCGGTCAAGCTGCCACGCCCACGTCAGCGTCACGTGCGGCGTGACGTTCGTGAACACCCACCCGGGCTCGTCAGAAACCCGAAAGTCGGATTCGCCCGAGTACGTGATGGCCGTGGTGGAGTTCGTGGACGTGTCGCGCTGCGTCAGGACGACCGCGCCAGTCGATCCGCCGTCCTCGGCGATCATGATCCGCACGCAGCGGGCCAGCCCGTTGCTGAGGTCGCCGAGCCGGAAGCCCAGCGCCATCGACACGTCGTTCGGCCGGCCCTGGGGAACCCGGTTCGCATTGCCCAAGACGCCGACCTGAAGCTCCTGCACGATCGTCCCGCTCGAGTAGCCCGGCTCGTCGATCAGCCAGTACTCCGGCGCGGCGTCCGTGTCGCCCTGTCCCGGCGCACCCGCCATCGTCGCGTACTCGTCGTAGAACGTGTTGATGTTCTGGTCGATCTCCGGGTCCAGAAACGAGAAGAACCGGACATCGCGAAAGGTCGATGCGGATGAGTTCGAGATGCAATACGAGAGCACCAGCCGACCGGCGGAGTTGGTCAGCCACGCGTCGAACCGATACACCAGGCCGGTCGGCATGGCGTCGGCCGTCAGCCGCCCGCACGTGCCGGTCTCGGCCCCGTTCAGATCGAAGCCTTGCACGTGGATGAAGGAGTCCAACTCGTAGACCGTGCCGCCCGCGCCGACCGTGAGCTGCTGGCCGTTGATCGTGCCCCCGCCGCCCGTCGGCGTAAAAGGGGTGAAGGTGACAGCCGGAACCGACGTAGCCAGAGATGCGATCAGCGCGGCCACCCGTCCCATCGCGAAACTTCGGTTCATTCCAACGCTCCTTGCCGCCGACAGCCGCATCACGCGACCGCCGCACGCCTGCGGAGCCCCCGGCAGACGGCGTCAGCCGGAAGACACCCGCAGACAGCCCCACGAGTCAGCACACGTACAGAGGAATCTCCACGCCCGAACGGCAGGAGCGCATGGCGAAGCGAGAAGCTCCGCCCCCGAGCCACGGGACTCGCGGGCGCAAGACGTCCCGCTCCAGTGAAGGAATGAACCTGGACCACTAGCATTTCGAGAGGAGGAGGACAACTTGAAGCGCGCCGATAGCCGACCCCGATCGGCAGAGCGATATCCCTCCGCCCACATGCCATCCTCCCAGCACGACGCACGTCCAAGCCGAAACGCGTTGAGGGGAATCCGGCCCAATCGACTCGGTCGTCGCGACCAAACCGTACCCCCCCGTTGCGCTCAGCCAGAACGGAGAACCCACGTCCGGCATAAATTAGTGGTTGGCCCGCCCATCCGACAGCCCCGGTGCGCGAATGAAGGTGTTCTCGTCCCGTTACCCCTGCCTTCAGGACGGGCCAAATCCAAGTATTTTAGTTAGCAATTATCGGGCCAACCGAAACACGCAGCCAAACTCATGTCACAACAACTTGAACTGCAACATTTTGCACCATATACATCCAAGTCAAAGCAGACGTCTGCCGATGCGTCACTGTAAACTTTACCGACGTTCCGGGGGCTCTAAGTGGCCGCCTGTAGCGAGGCTCGACCGATGAAGCCCCAGGCTTGCCCCCGGTTCGTGTGCATCGCCACCAGGATCGCGTTGCGCCCTTTCTTCCACGCGACACGCGCGCGATACTCGTCGATCCGGGCCGGATTGGTCGCACGCGGCTCGCATCCGACGGCTCTTCCGTTGACCCACACTTTCACCGGGCCATCAGCCCCGTACAGCAGCACGCCCTTGCCGGAACGCGGCACGGTGATGGTGCCCCGGATGAAGACGAGTCCGTCCTGCTTGTTGCCGTGAACCGGACGGATGTCGAGGTTCTTGTACTGCGCGTGGTACGGGATCGCAGAGAACGTCAGCTTCGTCCGCGGCGGGTTGACGCGGCGGATGTCTCCCGCCTTCGGGAGCAGCGGACTCGCCACTCCAGCGGTCAGCTCGAACGAGGTGGCCGGATAGAGCCGGCGCAGGCTCATGATCTCGCGCTTCACCCCCGCAAGGAATCCCGTAGCCAGAACCTTCGCCTCGCACCCCACGTCCAGCATCTCCCGCAGCACACGCGCACCATCGCTGTCCGGATATGCCTTCGCCAGCTTCCGGGCGGCCGTGTAGGTCTCGCGAATCTGGGGATAAGCCGCCGCAATGCCCTCGGCCATCCCCAGCAGGCTCTCGGGAGCCGCCAAGTCGGCCGCCACGCCCTTCCAGTCCACGTAGGCTCGGCAGGTAGTCGCGTGGCGGATCAAATCCGTGATGGTCTTGGAGAAGCCCTGCGTCACCGCCGTGTCGGCGCCCGGCATGAAGACGCCGCGCTTCACGTCGTAGCGCGGCTGAGCCCAGTCGTCATCGCGATACCGATCGCGGTCCTCCTTCCGGCGGAAGTCCGGCACCTCGAACGGCTTCCCCTCCTCCAGAGACGACCGATAAGCGAGGATGCCGGGAATCGTCACATCAGCCGCACCATACACATCGAACGGGCCGGGCTGTCCGGTCAGGATCTGCCGCGCGAAGTAATACAACACCCAGAAGTCACCCCCGCCATGCCCCGTCTTGGCCGCCAGCTCGCCGAGGCCGTCCCACGTCGGATTCACCTCCATCTTCGGCGAGTGGCCGGCCCCGCCGAGCCTGAGCTGCAGATGCTTTCCGACCCCGATCTCGGCCGCGCCCAGCGTTCCCCAGATCCGCTGGACGTGGGAGTCATTCGTTGTTGCCCCCATCAGGTTGCGGACGATTCCGCCGCCGGTCATGTTGATGAGCGACGGCGTGACGCCGCCCATGCCCTCGGGCGAGTCGATCAGGTATCCGGCCAGACGCTGCCGGCCGGGCAGCGCCACGACACGCGTCGGACGGGTGCCCGTAATCACCATCACCGGCCCGAGCGAGTGCGTGCAGTAGTAGTGGAAGTTGATCCAGCTCCGCCAGTTATGCACGGTCCAGCCGGGCTGAACCGGAACGCCGTCGATGTACGTGTAGGCCAGGGGGCGACACTCATGGACGTACTCGTACTCCGCGTACATCAGATCGCCGAAGAGCCCCTCCTTCCACTTCCGGGCCAGGTACATGTTCGCCGCGCTGAAGGGATAGTTCTCCGCGAGGTTGTAGACCAGGCCGCGCTTCTCGACTTCATCGACCAACCGCACGCCTTCGGCCATCGTGTGGAACGCCGTGACCTCGGACACCACGTGCTTCCCGGCCGCCAGGCACTTGATCGCATCGGGCGCATGGGCCGGGCAGTAGGTCGCCAGCAGGACGGCGTCAAAGTCCTGCCGCAGAAACTCGTCGGCATCAGCCGACACGAACGCGCCCGGGTTCTGATCCGCAAAGCGCTTCCGCATGTGCTCGTTGTAGTCGCACCCGGCCACGACATCGATGTTGAGGAACCGGCATGTGCTGTAGAAGCTCATGCCGCGCCCGAGGCCCCAGATGCCCAACCGAATGCGCCGGTCCGTATGGAACACGGGACTGCTGTCTGTCTTCTTCATCGCTCTTGCTCCTTGTTGTCTCCGTCCGAACACTCATGCTGGGGCCGGTCTCCGGGACCGCCTGTCATCCCCGCCCGTGCGTCCGATAGTGCCAGAATCCTTCCGAGAGCGCCTTGAGGTTCTCCCACGGCACGCCCGGCGTGATGGAGCTGCTGCACCCGAGCAGCAGTCCGCGCTTGGGCCCGGCTCGCACCAGCCAGTCCATCTCGCGCCGCACGTCAGCCGGCGTGCCGTGCGGGAGGGTTTTCGTAACCGATACTCCGCCGATGATGAGCAGGTCCTCGCCGTCACGAGTCTTCATGCGGCAGATCCGCTCGTAGTCCATGCCGTACTCGTACTGGAACCCCTGGAACCCGCGGATCCCGACATCGAGCAGGCGCGGAACCATCTCCATGAGGTTTCCGTCGCAGTGCCAGATCATCGTAATGCCGGCCTTCACCAGCGGCTCCATGCAGCGCGCGAAGTGCGGGAACCAGATGCGGTCGAGGCTCTTGATGTCCGTGAGCGTTCCGCTCCCGGCCGCCATATCGTGATCGAGCCGCATGTAGGGCACCAGCCCGCCCTCGGCGTAGGCCCGCACCACGGCCCGGTTGTGGAGCACGGCGTAGTCGGCCGTAAGCTTGAAGTGCCGCTCCATGACCTCGGGGTACAGCCCGTAGGCCATGAAGTAGTTGGCGTAGCCGTACGAGCCGTAGCGATAGCCGGGAAAGGCGGCCGGGCAGTACGGCGCCTTGAACAGGTCGGGCCCCATGATCTCCTGCGTCTGCCGCTCGCCCTCGATGATCCGCTTCACCAGCGCATCGGCATCGAACTCGGCGGCCGCCTGGCTCAGGCGCGGAAACTCGACCTGCTCCAGGTGCGCCACGACGTCCTCCGGCTCGCGGATATCGATGCCATCGACCACCACGTGCTCCGCGCCGGTCGTGGCGCCCGCCTTGCGCTCGCCCTCGTACCCCTTCGCCCCGATGGACAGCGGGTTCTGAGGTATCCACTGGTCGACCATGCAGGTTCCGGCCTTGACCAGCATCGCCCGGTAGGTATCGACCGGATTCGCGCGATACGTTCCTTCCGGCACGTCGGCGAATCGGTCGATCATCGCCCATTCCATGGGGTTGATGATCCAGATCCCGATCCCCTTGACGGGCTTCCGCAGAATGCTGTCCACCGCCAGCTGCTGGGCCTCGGTCCGAGCCGCTGCTATCATCTCCTGCTCCTTCCGTAGACAACCGTCATCACACCACGTTCGCCAGGATGAAATTCCGGTACAGCCGCGCGTAGGTTCCGCCCAGCGCGATCAGCTGCCGGTGGGTTCCCCGCTCCACGATCCGCCCCTGCTCCATCACCAAGACGAGGTCGGCGTGCCGGATCGTGCTCAGCCGGTGCGCCACGACGAAGCTCGTCCGCCCCTTCAGCAGGTTGGACAAGGCCTTCTGAAGCCGCTCCTCGGTCATCGTATCCACGGAGCTGGTCGCTTCGTCCAGGATGAAAATCCGGGGATCCGCCAGCATGGCGCGGGCGAAGCACACGAGCTGCCGCTGCCCGAGCGAGAGCCCGCTTCCGCGCTCCCCCACCCGCGTCTGAAGGCCGTCCGGAAGCGCCTCCAGCAGATCCAGGCAGTCCAGCCGCCCGGCCGCCTCCAGCACGTCGGCGTCCGACGCGCCCGGCCGGCCGAGGCGGATGTTGTCCATCACCGTCCCCGTGAACAGGAAGTTGTTCTGCAGCACGATTCCCATGTGCCGGTGCAGGGACTCGCTCCGGATATCCCGGACGTCGCGCCCATCGATCAGGACCCGCCCATCGCCCGCGAGATAGAACTTGGCGATCAGGTTGATGACCGTCGACTTCCCGCTGCCCGTATGGCCGACGAGCGCCACCGTGCGGCCGGGCTCCGCCACGAAGCTCACGTCACGGAGCGCCGGCCGGTCCGGCGTGTACGAGAACGAGACGCCCTGAAACTCCACGCGCCCGTCCAGCGCCGCCAGATCCGCCGCCGCCGGCGAGTCCTCCCAGTCGGGAGGCGTGTCCAGAAAGCGGAACACCCGCTCCGCGCCGGCCATGGCGGTCAGCGCGCTGTTGTACTGGCCGGCCAGGGACTGAATGGGCGAGAAGAAGAAGTTGGCCAGGAAGAAGAACTGGATCAGGCTCCCGATCTCCATGCCGCCGGGATGGATCACCCGGTACCCGCCGAACACGACAAGCGCCGAGATGAAGATCTGGCTGTTGAGCTCCAGCAGGGGAAAGAACACCCCGGTCGTCCGCGCGACGCCCACGTTGTACTGCGAGTGGTCGAGCACCAGCTCGTGAAACATTTCGGCGTTCACGTCCTGCCGCACGTAGCCTTGCGTCTCGCGCACGCCGCGCACCGATTCCGCCACCGTAGCCGTCACCCGGCTGAAGCTCTCCTGCACCGCGCGGTGCGCCCGGCTCAGCCGCTTGCGAAAGTAGGAGTTCATGATCCAGAGCACGGGCGCCATCGCCAGAATGACGGCGAAGAGCACGCGGTCGTACCAGAACATCAGCATGGCCGAGACGGCCATCTGCCCGCCCTGCACGAGGCTCACGAACAGCACTTCCTGCACGCCCGTCCGGACGGACTCCGTGTCCGACGTGAACCGGCTGATGATCCGCCCGAGCTTCATCCGGTGGTGAAAGGCCATGGGCATGCGGAGCAGGTGCGTGAACAGCTCCCCGCGCAGATCGTGGACAACCGACTCGCCCAGCTCGAGCGCCAGACGCTGCCGGAAGTGGAGAACAAAGGAGGCCGACAGCACGAGCGAGAGGTAGCCGAGCGTGCCCCACGCGAGCCCCTCGGGGTCGCGCAGCGCCACCGGGCCGTTGATGACGATGCCGATGCTCCACGCGATGAGCGGGCCCTGGACGGACCGGAGCAGCACCAGCGCGACCAGCGCGTTGCGCGTGAGGGCATACGGCCGCGTGTAGGCCAGCAGCCGGCGGATGAGCCCGAACTCCAGGGGCTTCGCGTCCCCGAACTGCTCGGGGTCGTGCCCTCCCGTCGCCACCGTGATGGAGCGGGCCGCGCTCATCGGGGCGCCTCCGCCATCGACAGCCGGGCGAACTCCTCGCTGTCCGCGTCAAACTGGACTCGCGCGGCCCGCCGGTACGGCCCCTTCGCGCGCATCAGCTCCGCGTGCGTTCCGGCCTGCACCACGCGCCCCCGCTCCAGCACCAGGATCCGGTCCGCCCGCCGCAGCGCGCTGTAGCGGTGCGTGACGAGGAACGTGGTGCGGTCGCACATCGCGTTGTTCATGGCCTCCAGGATCTCGTGCTCCGTGTGGGCGTCCACGGCCGCCGTGGGGTCGTCCATGAGCAGGATCGCCGGATCGAGCAACAGCGCCCGGGCGATGGCCAGCCGCTGGCGCTGCCCGCCCGAAAGGTCGGCGCCCGCCTCGCCCAGCACGGTCTGATACCCCTTTGGAAGCGCCATGACGAAGTCGTGTGCGGAGGCCACCCGCGCCGCCCGCTCGACCTGCTCGGGCGTGGCGTCCGGATGCCCGAACGCGATGTTGGCGGCCACGGTGTTGCTGAAGAGGAAGCTCTCCTGGAACACGAGGCCGATGTTGCGGCGCAGGTCGTCGAGCGGCAGGTCGCGCGCGTCGAGGCCGTCCACGCGGACCACGCCCGACGTCGGATCGTAGAAGCGCGGGATCAGGCCGAGCAGCGAGCTCTTGCCCGATCCCGTGGCGCCGACAATGGCGATGCACTGGCCGGGTTCCACGCGGAACGTAAGGCCGTCGAGCACGGGCTCCCCGGGATCGTAGGCGAAGGACACGGCATCGAACTCGACGGCTCCGCTGAGCCGGGCGATGCGCCGGGCGCCCGGGCGGCTGTCGATTTCCACCGGCGCGTCCAGCACCTCGAACACCCGGCGGGCGCCGGCCAGGCTCTGCTGCGTGTTGTCCATGATGTTCGCGATCGTGTTGACCTGCCCCGAGATCCGCTGGAGCAGGCCGAGGAACACGATCAGACCCGTGCCGAGCGCCAGCCGGTCGTGGACGACCAGGTAGCCGCCGTACCCGAGCAGAACGACCATGTTGATCTGCGACAGCAGGTCCATCGCCGGACGAAAGAGGCTCACCCGCCAGAAGATGCCCTGCTTCTGCTCCAGCACGTCGCGGTTCGCCCTCCGGAACTTGCGCTCCTCCTCGTCCTCGCGCGCGAAGCCCTTGATCACATGGATCCCCTGGATGCACTCCGCCAGGTCGAGGATCATCTGGTCCACCAGGTCCCGGTTCCGCATGTAGGCGGGCTTCACCACGCGCGAGAAGGCGGCGGAGATGATCCACAGCACGGGCGTCGTGGCCAGGCAGGCCAGCGTGAGCAGGGGGTGGATCCGAACCATGTAGGCGAGGCAGATCCCGAGGGAGATCACCAGGACGATGGTCTCCATCACGACGCTGTCCACGAACATGCGCACCATCTGGACGTCCCCGGTGATCCGGTTGATGAGCGTCCCGCTGGCGTTGTCGTCGAAGAACCGGAAGCTCAGGCGCTGAAGCTTGTCGTACACCCGGGCGCGCAGGTCCACGACGATGTTCTGCTGCACGAGCCGGGCCAGCGCGACGGTGTAGTAGTAGGAGAGGACCGAGCGGGCGACCGCCAGCAGGAGGATCGCCGCGGCGATGGCGCCGAGCACATCCATGAAGGGCCACGACGGAGGAGGCGTCAGGCCGAACGGCCACCGGGGCGCGCGAGCGGCGGGCTCCACCGCGTGCCGGATGAAGTCGATGCCCAGCCCCGAGAGGCTGAGCCCGCTCAAGGCGATGCTGAGCATCACGACCTGGAGGAGAATGACCTTGGTGCAGCCGATCCGGTAGCGCCAGCTCAGGGCCAGCAGCCGCCGGATCAGCGCCCCGTTGGTCAGCTCGGTTGCGGCGCTCCCCCGTTCCTGCAATGACATCTCGCGGACAACCGTCCTTCCGGCCGCGGCCCCGTCACAATCGCGCGACGCCGGAGCCACGGACGGCCAACTGTAAGGCCCTTCACTCAGCCGACGCCAGAAGTTTCTGGCCCGTCAGAGAAACCGCACGCGCGTCTCCTTGAGGAAGCCGCGCTCCAGGCGCTCACGGATGCGGCGGATAACATTTCGACGGATATCCAGCTCGACCGGAACGCTCGGGTCCTGATGCGCCTCGTTGATGCGCGTGCCGACCAAAAAGTGCACGATGTCGCTGTCCAGCATCAACTCGACCATTCGCGTGGCCGCATTGGGCGGAGCCGAGTCGATCACCGCCGGCGATTCCAGCAAACGAGCCGCCTCCCCCAGGGTGAGCGTGCCCTCGGTGATCAGGTCCACGCCGGCCATGCGCGATGCCGGCGGAATCAGCGGATCGATCCGGGCGACATCCACCTCGGCCTCGCGCCCGAGTTCGCGCGCCACCAGGCCGGCGGTCGTCCCGCCACAGATGATGCGCCGCCCCGGAAACGCATCGGTCAGCTCAGCCATCAGCCGGTCCCGCTCGCGGTGATAGGGCGGGCCGGTCACGACCAGCAGTTCGCGCGGCCGGCGGATGTAGACGACCGCACAGGTCATGTCGTCCCGCGCCCGCTCGCCGTCCCGCCGCAGCGCCTCGTCCACCACCGCGCGGGCCAGCGCACGCGCGGAGACGCCGGGCGTGCGCTGCACCGCCTCTTCAACGAAGCGGCCGAGCCCCTCGACGGCCCACCCGAGCGGCGCGCCGTCGGCCCCGAGCCCGGCCTGCGAGACGCCGTCGCTGACCAGCACCAGCCGGTCCCCTTCCCGGAGCACGAGTTCGGCCACCTGCAGCTCGCGCGCCCGGCCGGCTTCCGCGATGGCTCCCGGCTCGCGGCGCCCCGCGTCCGCCACCCGACCACCGCGCACGAAGAGCGCCGCCGGGTTCTCCGACTCGATCAGCCGCGCCCGGCGGCCGCCCGACACATCGAGCAGCGTGAACGTCGAGTAGGCGATGCCACGGCTGCCGCACACCGGAAGGATGTCTCGGATAAGCGCCGCCGTGCGCTCCACCCCGCGCTCATGGCACAGGCACCGTAGCGCCATCGCGCTGGTCAGCGTCGCCAGGACGCTCGCCTTGATGCCGCTGCCCAGCCCGTCGGCCAGAACGCAGACGACGCGATCCCCTTCCGCCATGCGCTGGGAGCTGAACGCATCGCCGCACACATACTGGCCGTGCTTGCAGGCCCGCGCGACATCGACCTCCACGTAGCCGCCCTCAGCCATGGCGAGGCTCCGCCGGCTCCTCCGCGGGTGGCTCGAACGAGCGGATGATGGACTGCAGCGTGGCCTCGGACTCGGCCGCGTTTTCGCCCAGCAGGTAGGCGATCTGCTGCACGGTCGCGAGGTTCTTCCGGATGACCTCCTCCGCCTGGCGGATGACCTGCTGGCGGCGAACGGCCGGCTGCGTCACGTCGGCCAGTATGGCCCCGGCCAGGCGGTGCGGCTCGATCGCGAACAGGGTCATGTGGAACACCCGGCCGGCGACGCGGACGTCGCGCTCCCACGCATCCGGGGCGCCGTGCAGCACGCCCTCGATCAGCCGGCCCAGCGGCAGCAGCTTGTCGAGATCGACGCCCTCAAGACCCGGCTTCGCGTCATACGCCAGCACGGCGTCCTCGCCGAGCATCGTCGCCAGCGTCCGGTTGCACTCCACGACGCGCAGCGCGTCATCGACGATGAGCACGCCCGCCGGCATGGCGTGGAGCAGCGCGCTGGCCTTGTTCTGAGCCAGCTTGCGCAGGTGCGACACGCACATGGCCGGCTCGGCCTTGCCGTCCAGCAAGGCTCGCGCGAACGCCCGGCAGTCCTCGTACCCGCAGCCGCTGCAGTTCAGCTCATCGCGCGGCACACGCTTCCCCACCCGGCGCAGGGCGGCCGACAGTTCGGCGTCGGTGTACCGCTCAACCCGTATCCCGGCAGCGGCCACCGTCGCATCGAGCGCCGGCGCCGGCCCCTCGAGCGCGGCCGGGCGATCTCCCGCCGTCTGAACGACGTGCTGCCGCTTGATGATGGACTGACCCGGCGTCGAAGACTGAGGGCCATTGATGCACCCCCCCTCGCAGGCCAGCAGTTCCACGAAGAGCGGCTGGCGCAGCGGAGCGCCCCGAAGCCCTTTCAGGGCGTCCATGATCCGGCCGACGCCCGATATCGTCAGCGCTCCGGCATCGACCACCGACGCCTGGCCCCGGATGCCCGCGATCATGCCGCCTTCGACCGGGTAGAGCGCGCCATTCCCGGCCCGGCACGGAATGAACTCGGCGGGCTCGGCCGTCGCAAGCGAGCCCTCCAGGCCCGCCGACGCGAGCCACTCCCGCAGATGGCGGAACGTAATCGCCGCATCCAGCAGCTCGGGGTGGTCGTCGGCGTCGAGCTTCTTCGCCACGCACGGGCCGATGAAGACAATCGCGATGCCTGCCCCGTACTGCTGCCGCAGCCAGCGGCAGTGAGCCAGGACGGGCGACACCACGTCCGTCAGGCCGGGCACCAGATCGGGGTAATACTTGCGCAGGAGTTCAACGGCGGACGGGCAGGCCGAGGAAAGCAGCAGCCGCGGCGCGGGGTCGTCCTGCAGCATCCGGGCCACCCGAGCCGACACCAGCTCGGCCCCGAGCGCGGTCTCCGAGACGCCCCAGAACCCCAGCAGGCGAAGAGCCCCGGCCAGCCGCCCCGGCGATACCCCGCAGAACTCGGTCACATACGACGGCGCCAGCGAGACGAGGACCTGCTTCCGCTGGGCGATCAGCTCGCGGACGCGGTCGAGATCGGCCCGGACGCGCTTGGCGCCGACCGGGCACACCGTCACGCAGTGCCCGCACGAAAGGCACAGCGCCGGGACGACCTCCGCGCTGCCCCGCTCGACTTTGATGGCTTTGACCGGACACTGCCGGACGCACTTGAAGCAGTCCTGGCATTCGGCCTTCTCCGTATAGACGGGCTGCAGGCGGTTCATGGGGCCACTCGCTCCATTACGCATCCCTTCAGCGTCTCGAGCGAGCAATGCTCCCGCACCTCGCCGTCGATCTCCACCGTCGGTCCTTTGTCACAGCGCTCGTGACAGAAGGTCGCGCGCACGTCCACCCGATCCTCCAGCCCCTCCTGCCGAAGCCATTCCATGAAGTCGCGAAGCAACGCCTGCGATCCTTTCAGGAAACAGCTCGTGCCCATGCAGACGGACACGCGAAGGGCCGGATCGGCGACACTCGGGTTGAGCGCCATGTCCTCCCCGGCATGCCGCCTCCGGAACTGATACCGGGTGTGCAGAAGGTCGTGGGCCCGCCGGCTGCCGGGCTCGCCCAGCAATCCCGCGTACAGGGCGGAGACGGCCGGGTTCTCCTGGGACGCCTGCCCCGGGATGGCCCCGGCTTCACGGTACAGCCCCCGGGCGCGCTTCCGGCGCGCCGAGCGGCCGGTCGATACGGGCTGGCCCCCGCCGCCAATGCACCCGTTCGGGCACGCCATGACTTCGACGAAGTCGTAGGCGCAGTCGCCCTGGCGCGCCGCCTCGGCCACGCGGCGCGCCGCGCGCAGGCCATACACCACCGCCAGGCGGAGCACCCGCTCGCCAATGCGAAGGACCCCCTCGCGCACCGCCCCCTCGCCGCGCAGCTCCGGCATCTCGACCCGCACGGCGGCGTCGCGTCCGCATCCGGCGGCCACATACCGCGCCACGGCCTCCGTAACGCCTCCCGAGTGGCCGAAGATCACGCCCGCCCCCGTCTGGAGGCCGAACGGCTGCGAGAAGAGCGCCTCCCCCAGGTCCTCGAACCGGAGTCCGGCCGACCGGATCATCCCGACCAGCTCCTGCGTCGTCAGGACCAAGTCGACATCCGGCCGCCCGCCCCGCGCGAACTCGGGCCGGCCCGCCTCGAACTTCTTGGCGGTGCAGGGCATGACCGAGACAACGGAGAGCCGATCCCGAGCCACCCCCAGCCGCGCCGGCAGCAGTTCGACGGCCAGCGATCCGAACATCTGCTGCGGCGAGCGGCATGTGGATAGATTAGGGAGGATCTCCGGGTAGTACTGCTCCGCGAACTTGACCCACGCCGGACAGCACGAGGTGAACTGCGGCATCCGCTCGCCGGCGGCCATGCGGCCCATGAGCTCATGGCCTTCCTCAAGAACCGTCAGGTCGGCGGCGAAGGCGGTGTCGTAAACTTCGGCGAACCCGAGAGCCCGCAGGGCGGCCACGATCCTCCCGGTGGCCGCCTCCCCCGGCGGGAGCCCGAACGCCTCGCCGAGGCCGACGCGGACCGCGGGCGCCAGCTGCGCGACGACACGTCGGGTCGGATCGGCCAGCAGCTCCCAGGCCTCCCTCGTGTGGCTTCGCGGCAGGATGGCCCCCGTGGGACACACCGCGGCACACTGCCCGCAGTTCACGCACTCGCTGTGCCCCAGACCCCGGTTGAAAGCGGGCATCACAGCCGCCTGGCTCCCGCGGTGCGCGAAGTGGATCGCGCCCACTCCCTGGATCTCATCGCAGAAGCGCACACAGTCGCCGCAGAGCACGCACTTGCCGGGCTCGCGGACGAGCGACGGGCTGGTCTCATCGGCCGGCGCCGAGTCCTTCGTGGCGCGGAAGCGGATTGTGTCCACGCCCAGCCGGCGGGCGATATCGAGCAGCTTGCAGTCCGGGCTCTTCCGGCACGTCACGCACCCCTGGTGGCCGTTGGCCAGCAGCAGCTCGATCGTGATCTTCCGCGTCTCACGCAGGGCCGGCGTGTGCGTGCGGACGACCAGGCCGGGCTCCGGTCTGACCGAGCACGACGCCTGTATGCCCCGGCCCTCGATTTCGACGATGCAGAGCCGGCAGGCCCCGTAGACGCTCAGTTCGGAGTGATAGCAGAAGGTCGGCAGCTCGATGCCGGCCTTGCGGATCAGCTCCAGCAGGTTGGTTTCATCCGCGATGGCGACTGGCCGACCGTCGATGGTCACGGTGGGGGTGATCATGGCTCACACTCCGGTAATGGCGTCGAACTTGCACGCGGCCTTGCACGCGCCGCACTTCAGGCACATGGCGACTTCGATCCGGTGCGGCTGGCGGACGGCTCCGCGGATGGCGCCCGCCGGGCACTTGCGCACGCACGCCGTGCATCCCTTGCAGCGCTCCGGATCGATCGCGGGCGTCGCAAGCGCCCGGCACTGCCCGGCGGGACAGCGCGCGTCCCGGGCGTGTGCCTCGTACTCCTCCCGGAACAGCTTCAGCGTGGACAGAACGGGGTTGGGGGCGGTCTTCCCCAGGCCGCAGAGCGAGGCGCGCTGGACGGCCCGCCCCAGCGACTCAAGCAGCCGGAGGGTATCCGCCTTCGCGCCCCCCTCCGTGAGATCCGCGAGCAGCGCCAGCATCTGCCGGGTGCCTTCGCGGCACGGCACGCACTTGCCGCAGGACTCCACCTGGGTGAAGTTCATGAAGAACCTCGCAATCCCCACCATGCAGGTGTCGCGGTTCATCACCACAAGTCCGCCGGAGCCGATCATCGCGCCGACCTGTCGAAGCGAGTCGAAGTCCAGAGGCAGGTCGAGGTGCTCGGCGGTGAGGCAGCCGCCGGAGGGGCCTCCGATCTGAACCGCCTTGAAGCCGTCCGGGCTCGGCCGCCCGGCAGCATCCGTTACGCCACCGCCAATCCCGAAGATGATCTCGCGCAGCGTGACGCCGAACGGCACCTCGATCAGGCCCGTGTTGGCCACGTGCCCGGTCAGCGCGAACGTCTTGGTTCCCGGCGAGCCGGGTACGCCCAGCGCCCGGAAGGCATCGGCGCCGTGGCGCACGATGAGCGGCACGGTGGCCAGCGTCTCCACGTTGTTGATGACCGTCGGCAGACCGTCGAGGCCGGACTCTGCCGGGAACGGGGGCTTGGGCATCGGCATGCCACGGTTCCCCCCGATCGAGGCGATCATCGCCGTCTCCTCGCCGCAGACGAACGCGCCGGCGCCTTCCATGACCTCGCAGTCGAATGCCCGGCCAGTCGCCAATACGTCCGGCCCCAGCAGCCCGGCCGCACGGGCCGAAGCGATCGCCTGGCGCATGCGTTCGACGGCCAAGGGGTACTCGGCGCGCACGTATACGAGGCCTCGGTCGGCCCCCACCGCCCGGGCGGCAATCAGCATACCCTCCAGGACGCGGTGCGGATCGCCCTCCATGACGCTGCGGTCCATGAAGGCCCCGGGGTCGCCTTCATCGCCGTTGCATATGATGAACTTGCTCGCCCCGGGCTGCCGGCGCGCGAGCTCCCACTTCCGGCCCGTGGGGAAGCCCCCGCCGCCGCGCCCCCGCAGGCCGGATTGCGCCACCAGCCCGCACACCGCTTCCGGAGTCATCCCCCGGTGCGCCCGGGCCGCAGCCGCATAGCCACCGAGGGCGATGTACTCGCCGATGTCATCCGGATCAATCCGCCCGCACTGGTCCAGGACCCTCCGGGTCTGGCGCGCGTAGAATGGGATCTCGTGGGTTCCCGCGTGGCGCTGGCCCGTGACGGGGTCACGGTAGAGCAGGCGCTCAACCGGGCGACCGTTTCGCAGGGTTTCCCGGACGATCTCAGGTGCATCGACGGCGCCGACGCGGCAGTACAGAATCCGCTCGGGCAGAACGGTCACCAGCGGCCCCATCTGGCAGAACCCCTGGCAGCCGCTGCGGGACACGTGGACCGCCCCCTCGGGAACATCCTCATGCCGGCGCAGCTCGAGCACCACCGGCAGCCCTTCGGCCGCGATCTCCCGGGCCAGAGCCGCATGCAGATCCAGCGATCCGTTCGCCACGCAGCCGGTGCCGGCGCAGACGATGACCCGCCGGACCGTCCGCGCGGCGGCAGCCCGATACCGGGCGGCGATCTCGGCGTGATCGATGACGGCCGTCATGCGTATCCCTCCCGCTGGCGGATGGCGTCAACAAGGGCGACGGCCCGATCGGGCGTCACCTGTCCGTGCACGTCGTTGTCGATGACCATGGCCGGAGCCAGCCCGCAGGCTCCGAGGCAGGAGACGGTCTCGACGGTGAACATCATGTCCGGCGTCGTCTGTCGTGGGCCGGTCAGCTGAAGCCGGGCGCGAATGGCCCGCAGCACATTCTCGGAGCCCTTGACGTGGCAGGCGGTGCCGTCGCAGAGACGGATCCGATGCTTGCCTTTGGGTTCCATCGAGAAGTGCGCGTAGAAGGTGGCGACCCCGTACACGTGGGCCGGCGGCAGCTCGAGCGCCGTCGCCACCGCGGTCAGGACGTCTTCGGGCAGGTAGGTGTATTCCTTCTGCACCTCATGCAGGATGGGGATGAGCCGGGCCCGCTCGTAGCGATTCCGCTCCAGGATGGCGAAGACGCGCGTGAGCTTCACGCCGTCCCGGTCGATTGGCGGTGCGTGCTTCACGTCAGAGGATCTCCGGCGACCGGTCGGCCAGCAGCGACTTCAGACGAGCTGTCAGCGATGCCAGGCTGGGAGTCAGGTCGGCGTTCTCGACCACTACGCCCTCGGGCGCCAGCAGCTTCCGCGGCGCGAAGTTCCAGATCCCTCGCACGCCGGCGCCGACCAGCTCGTCGGCCACTTCCTGGGCGCTTTCGGCCGGCACCGCCACGATGCCGATGTGAACCCGCAGACGGCGCGCCATGTCCGCCAGCTTGGACGTCGGAAAGACCCGCACCCCATTCACCTCCCGCCCCGCCTTTGCCGGGTCGCGGTCGAAGGCCGCGACGATGCGCAGGCCGGCCATCCGGAACCCCTCGTAGGCCGTCAGCGCTCGGCCCAGGTTCCCCGCACCCACGAGGAAGGCCTCATCGAGCCGGTTCCACCCCAGGAATTCCACGATCGCCGCCCGCAGCTCGCTCACCGGGAAGCCGATGCGCGGCGTGCCCTGCACGCCAACGGCGTGCAGATCCTTGCGCACCTGCGTCGCGTCCTGCGCCAGCCCGAGGGCGAGGTCCGTGCAGGAAACGCGCTCCACCCCGGCCTTCTCCATGGCGGCCAGCAGGCGGAGGTAGGTGGGCAGTCGGCGCAGCGACGGCCCGGCGATGGCCTTGATCCCAACCCGTTCCACGTTCACGCAGCACCTCTCTCCATGCATCGCACTTCAGTCGAGAATTCAGTCTCGATATAGTTTTCTCGAATATCGGTCCCGCCGTCAACTCTAATTGTGAATCTTTTCACGATATACCCGGAAGCGGCGCTTCGGCGGCGGGCGGGGCGCGGCGCACGTTCCCGCGCACCGGTCCCTTGCCCGCATCGGCTTGGGCGCGACATGCTGTCGGCGGGCGGCCACGGCCAACCGCGTTGACGGAGGGTTCAGCCCGTTGGGATGCTTCCGGAAAGGAGCATTCCGGGAGCCGGTTGAACGGGCGCTGGAGCAAGGGCTCTCGGCGCAGCGGATCGATCAGGACCTGCTCGACGAGGCGGCGGCCGGGGGCCATAGCGCCGGAGCGCTTCTTCCGACTGGAATGCCGGCCCGGCGGAGAAGCCCAGATGGATTCCGGCCGGGGCGCCCGGAGCAGCCGGTTCCGTCGCCTTGCCCGACCGTCGCTGGCATCTCAAGGCTTCCGTCGGGCGGCTCCAGAAGTTTCTCGCGCTGTCCGCTCCAGTGCATATACTGCCGCGGAAGGAGATCAGCCCATGACCGATAGCCATGGCGCGCCGCACCCGCGACTGCAGTGGGGGCATCTGGCCGTCAACATCATCTCTCCGGTTGCTCTGACGCTGGTACTCTGCCTCGGCCTGATCTTCGCCGTCGGCATCCCGACCATGCGCCGCACCATCATCGAGCGGAAGAAGGAGATGATCCGGGAGTTGACGCAGGCCGCTTGGAGCGAACTGGCCGGACTGCACGAACAGGAGCAGCGCGGCATCCTCAGCCGCGAAGCCGCCCAGCAGGCCGCCATCGCCCGCATCCAGCGCCTCCGCTATGGCGACGACGCCAAGGACTACTTCTGGATCACCGACACCCATCCGCGCATGGTCATGCACCCCTACCGGCCCGAGTTGAACGGTCAGGACCTCTCCGCCTATGCTGACCCGACCGGCAAGAAGCTGTTCGTCGAGTTCGTCAAGCTGGTACGAGCGCAGGGCGACGGCTACACCGATTACCTCTGGCAGTGGAAGGACGACGAGCACCGGGTGGCGCCCAAGCTCTCCTACGTCAAAGGATTTCCCCCGTGGGGATGGATCATCGGCACCGGCGTCTACCTCGAAGACGTTCGCGCCGAGATCGCCCAAATCACCCGCCGCAGCCTGCAGGTATCCATCGGCATCTCCATCGCCATCGCGCTGCTGCTGGCCTACATCGTCCAGCAGGGCCTCAGTCTGGACCGCCAGCGCTGGCATGCGGAAACGGCGTTGCGCGCATCAGAGGAGAAATACCGCCTGCTCGTCGAAGGGACCACGGAGGGCATTCTCATGGTTCTGCAGGATCGCCCGGTGTACGCGAACAAGCACCTGCTCGAACGGCTCGGCTACTCGGAGCAGGAACTGACAGACCTCCCCCTGGACCGGCTCATTGAGCCCGTCTCGGACCAGCACGCCCGCCTGATCGGCAAGGATGGCACGGCTGCCGACGTGGTCCTCACGTCCGCCCCCGTGCAGATCGGCGACCGCACCGGCCAGATCATCTCCCTCAAGGACGTGACCGCCCACAAACGAACGGAGGAAACCCTGCAACGGCTCCTGGCCGAGCTGCAAACCACGCTGCCGCTAGCCATGCGCCCCCTCAAGACGGCGATACTGTCGCACGCGTCATGCGAGCTCGACACCCCCATCGCCAAGGCCGCCGACACGATGGCCCACGCCAAGGCCAGCGCCATCCTCGTGAAGGCGCCCGGCGGCGAACCGGTGGGCATCGTCACCGACCGGGACCTGCGCGACCGCGTGCTGGCCGCTCGCCGCGATCCGCTGCAGGCGGTCTCCACCATCATGAGCGCGCCCCTGGTGCGCATCTCCGAGCAGGCGCTCCTGTTCGAGGCCGCCCGACTCATGCACGAGCGCGGCGTCCAGCACCTGGTCGTCACCGCCGAACAGGGCAACACCCTAGGCGTCCTGCCCGGCACGGCGATCCTGCACGCCCAGCGCCACGCCGTAGGGCTGCTCCTCGGGCAGATCGAACGGGCGCAGTCGCCCGACGAACTCAAGGACTGCGGCCTCCAGCTTCCGCAACTGGTCACATCGCTCCTCGATGCCGGCACGCGCGTCGAGCACGTCACCCGCATCATGTCGAGCGTCGCGGACGCGATCACCACGCGCCTGATTGCCCTGGCGGAAGCGGAGCTCGGCCCGCCGCCGGTCCCCTACACGTTCGTGACCTTTGGCAGCGTCGCGCGCGGCGAACAGACGCTGGCCACCGATCAGGACAACGCCATCATCTACGCCGATGGCGCAGACACGCCCACCTATTTTCTGACGCTCGGCCAGCGCGTCTGCGGATGGCTCGACGCGGTCGGCTACCGGCGCTGCAAGGGCGAAACCATGGCCGACAATCCGAAGTGGTGCCAGCCGATCGGCCGGTGGCGCCAGTATTTCACGGACTGCGTCACGGCCGCCAATCCGCAGGACCTGCTCGACGTGAACATCTTCTTCGACTTCCGCAGTGTCTACGGCGAAACGGGGCACGTCACCCAACTGCGCCAGCACCTTCAGCAGCTGCTCGCTCCCGGTCAGCCGGAGTTTTTCTTCCACCTGGCGCAAAGCACCCTCCGGTTCAAAGCTCCGCGCGGGTTCTTCGGCGGCATTCAGCTCGAATCCGGCGGCCACCATCCGGCGACGTTCAACATCAAGAGCGCCATCATCCCGCTGGTCAATTTCGCCCGCATGTACGCGCTCCGGCATCACGTGCCCGAGACCAACACCCTGGAGCGCCTCGCCCGACTTCGGGACCACGGCGTGCTGCTGCCCGCGAGTTGCGACGAACTGGTCCAGTCCTACACCGCGCTCATGCAGATGCGCCTCGCGCACCAGGGAGCCCAAGTCCGCCGCGGGGAGCCACCCGACAACTACATCAACCTGGCGGAGCTGTCCCATCTGGAGCGCTCGCTCCTGAAGAAGGTGTTCGCCGACATCGTCGTCTTCCAGGCGCGCCTGGAGCACGATTTCGCGCGGACGTCCTGAATCCATGCGTGTCCTGATCATCGGGGATATTCACGGCCGGCACCGCGAACTCGCGGCCGCCCTGCGCGAGATCCAGACCGACTATGGGATCAGAGCCGGAATCCAGGTCGGCGATTACGGCTTCTTCCCGGACGTGATGGCGCGCGCCCGGTCGGAGCAGGTGCGGTACCCCGTGCCCGTCCATGCCATTGACGGCAACCACGAGGATCATCGCTGGCTGCGTCAGTCCCTACACAGCGGGGCGGCCAAGCGCTGGCAGGAGGACGGTAACCTGATCTACCAGCCCCGGCCTTCGGTTATCCGCCTGGGCGGTTCCACGGTGGGATTCATGGGCGGGGCTCTGAACGTGGACCGGCCCCAGCGCCACAATCTGCTCGGCGGATTCCCAAACTACATCCGGCGGCGCGATCGCGAGCGGGCGGTCGCCCTGTTCAATCGCGAGCGCCCCGACCTCATCGTGACGCACTCGTGCCCGTCCCGCATCGGCATCGGCATGCGCAGCTCCCCGGACTTGGCGCACGGCGTCGCCGAGCACATCCACGCGGCGGGGTTTGATTCCGGCCCGCCGCATGACTGCGGGGAGACGGAACTGGCCCTTCTGTGGGCCGGGCTGCTCTACCGGCCGAAGGCGTGGGTGTTCGGGCATTTCCATTGCGCCCACGAGGCTGCCGTGGGAGCCACGCGCTTCACCTGCGTGGACGGCGATCTCGAATCTTTACGCCGGAGGCTGGTTCTGTGGGACACGGAGGAGAGGAAACTCCTCACCTGCCGTCTCAGCTAGCGGCGGCCTGCTTCCCACCCTTGGGCTGGGTCAGCAGGGAGACGACCACCAGCACGATGAACCCGAGCGTGACCGTCACGATCGCCGGCTGGCTAAAGGGCACGATGGCCCTCGCCGGGTCCAGGCCGTAGACGTCCTTGTAGGCCTGAGCGCTCAGCAGAATCCAGCCCAGGGAGGAGAGCATCCCCACCGTGATGGCCGCGGCGATTCCCTGCTTGGTGGTCCGCTTCCAGAACAGCAGCATGACCAAGGCCGGGAGGTTGGCTGAGGCCGCGATATTGAACGCCCAGCCGACGAGAAAGTTGACGTTCATCTTGGCGAACAGGATGCCCAGCACAATCGCCACCACGCCGACACACATGGCGGCGATCTTGGCGGCGCGAACCTTCTGGAACTCGTCCATCTGGATCTTGAAGAAATTGGACATCAGATCGTGGGCCACGGCCCCGCTGGCGGCCATGATCAACCCGCTCACGGTGCCGAGCACCGTGGTGAACGCCACCGCGCTGATCACGGCGAACAGCAATTCGCTGATGCTGCGGGCCAGCAACGGCGCACTCATATTGGAGTCGGTCACGTCCAGTGCGCCGCTGGTCATGGCTCCGAGCCCCAGGAACAGCGTCAACACGTAAAAGAACCCGATGACCGCAATGCCGACTACCGTGCTCTTCCGGGCGCTGATCTGGTCCTTCACGGTGTAGTAGCGGATGAGGATGTGGGGCAGCGACGCCGTGCCGCAGAACAGGGCCAGCATCAGCGACAGGAAGTCGAGCTTGTCCATGAACTTCTCGCTCCGCACCTTCTTGAACGTGGGGCTGGAGCCTGGCGCCATGAAATCCTTGCCGGACGTCGGCTTCTGGAAGTAGACGGTCGTGGTGGAGCCGTCAGCTTCCACAACCTTCTCGTTGGCCCACAGCACCACCTCGCTCTCCTGCATGGTCCGGATGAAGCCAAAGGGGCTGACGCGTCCGGTTTGCTCCACGTTGCCGGGCAGCTTGGATGCGTACCCAACCGGATGAAGATCGGCTTCGCCGTCCTTCTTCCCACGAGGCCTTCCGTTCGCGAGCTTCCGGCCATTCTTCTGAACGGTCAGCGTCTGCGTCTCGGAAAACGTGCCGTTTGCGTCCTTGCGCCAGACGGTGACAACCCCCGTCGCATCCTGCGCGCGGACGTAGGGCTTTCCGGCCCACGCGCCGGCCTCAGGCAGAACGGTTCCAGGGATTTCAGTGACATTGCGGGCCGCGATATGCCGGGGATTGCCCGCCGAGTCCACAGGATGGGTGGTCACGCCGCGAAACAGGAGCATGACCGTGATGATCGCGCAGAGCACGACCAGCAGGCTGCCCTTGATGAACTGGACCCAGGTAGTCGAGACCATGCCCGCCGTTGTGACAATCAGGGTCACGATACAGCCGACGACGATGACGCCGACATAGTGCGGAAAACCCAGCAACGGTTGGACGAGGGCGCCGGCTCCGACCATCTGCGGGATGAGATAGAAGCAGCTCACGACGAGCGTGCTGACGGCGGCAGCCAGCTTGATGCCGCGCGAGTTGAACTTGTTGTCGAGCGCGTCGGCAAAGGTGAACCGCCCGAGCCGCTTGAGCGGCTCCGCAATGATGAACAGCGCCACAATCCAGCCGGCCAGGTACCCGATCGAGTAGAGGAAGCCGTCATACCCGTAGAACGCGATCATCCCGCAGATGCCGAGAAACGACGCCGCCGACAGGTAGTCGCCGGCGAAGGCGATCCCGTTCACGGCCCAGTGGATGCCGCCTCCGGCAGCGAAGTAGCCCGAGGCGGACTTCGCCCGGCGCCCCAGATAGAAGCTGATGCCGATGACGGAACCCGCAAAAAGCAGAAAGATCAGCACGGCCATCAGCGAGGTATCGTGGATCATGGAAACCCTCTCCTACTTGCACGCCTTGCGGCAGACTTTCATGTAAACCAGCGCCAGAACCAGCGCGGCGACGATCAGGGCAAAGCCATACACGACCGCGAGATTGGCGCCACCCAGACACGGTTGACTCATGGCGCTTGGAGCGAACGCACTAAGCGCCATGAACCCGCCGTAGAAGACAACGTAGACAACGAACAGAATGACGCCCATGCGGCTGTTATGGGCAACTACCGCCGCATCCTCCTGCTCCTTGGCCACCGGCGCCTTGAAATCGAGTGCTGCCATGCTGGAACCCTCCTTGACTTGGTGACGCGCGTCAGTCGCTCACATCAGCAACCGTCAACCCGCGATGAACCTGTCGGACCGCATCGGCACGGGCATCATCCGTTTACTTCCTGACGGGAAATGCATAATGGCGGAGGAGATTCTCACAGGTCGGGCGGTAAGGCAAGAGCGAAGCACGACTGAACTCAGGCGCTAAAGCACGGCGTTCGAAGGCGGTCCGCCTGCCCCGATCCGGATCATGTTCGGCCCCGGCGCGATCAGTTTCGGGGCGCATCGAGGACAGAGTCGGCCTACGCACTCGGCGAGCGGTCGTCCGTGCGGTTGGCCGCGATCGAGCTCCACAGCGAGAGCGCGATCAGCAGAGCCCCCAGGACGCCCGTGACGATCTCGGGAACGTGGTACCGCGCGCTGGCCAGCATGATGACCGCCAACGCCCCGATGGCCCAGAAGGCGCCGTGCTCGAGGTAGCGGTAGCGCGACAGGGTTCCCCGCTCCACCAGCATCAGGGTGAAGCTGCGCACGTACATGGCACCCGCGCCGAGGCCCAGGGCGATGATCAGCAGGTTATTGGTCATCGCAAAGGCCCCGATCACGCCGTCGAACGAGAAGCTGGCGTCGATCAGCTCGATGTAGAGGAACCCCGCGACGCCCTGGCGCACGACCTGATGGCCCGCATCCGCATGCTCGCCCCCCAGCAGAGCCGCCAGTCCCTTGGCTAGGATGAACGTCACGACCCCCCAGACCCCGGCGATCACGAACTCGGCCCTCAACCCGGGCTCCAGCACCTGCGAGATCAGCAGCAACGCGAGCAACGACAGCGCCCCCTCGATGGCCTCCATCTTGCCGAGCCGGGTCAGCGGCCTCTCGATGGCCTGCAGCCAGTGGTTCGTTTTGTGCCTGGCGACGAAGAACTTGAAGAACACCATCATCAGGAAGGTCCCGCCGAAAGCCGCAATCTGATGCTGAGCCGATGTCAGGATGCGGCCGTATTCGTCCGGCGCGTTCAGGGCCAGATCAAGCGCATGCCACGGGCTCATTCGGCCCGCCACGCCGACGATGACGAGCGGGAAGATCAACCGCATGCCGAAGACGGCGATCAGGATGCCCCATGTGAGGAATCGCCGCCGCCACACATCGTCCCAGTTCTTGAGGATGCCGGCGTTCACCACGGCGTTGTCGAAGGACAGCGTGGTCTCAAGCAGCGTCAGGAACGCCACAGTCACCACGGCGCGCCAGCCACCGATGAACCAGCCGGCCAGGACCGCGGCCACGCAGAAGGCGAACGAACTGTGGAAGTAGTGAAGTTGGCTCTTGCCACTCATGTGTTGCGCAGCTCCTGCGGACGTATCAGCGCGGCACGCCATCGCCGAAGTTCAGGCTCATGTACTGGTTGAACGAGTAGTTGATCACGTTCACGCCCAGCTTGAACGCCTGCATCGCGATCTCTGGCGAGGCACCGGAGTAACCGTCTTTCCAGGCATCGTTCACATCGCCTTGATGGTAGAAGACCACCCAGCGCCCCTTGTACTTGACACCCAGGGCCCGGTTTCCGGAGTGATGCCACAAGGGAGGGGCTCCATTCGGAAACTGGTACGGGTAGCGGAAGACCGTGTCGTCGTACGCGATTTCGACGACCGGCAGGTCCGGGAATACGCGGCGCATCAAGGCCCGGAAGCTGCCGTCGAAGTTCCCGCCCCCGTTGTCCGCGAACACCATCCCGCCGAGGTCGAGGCAGTACTTCCGCATCGCCTTGATCTCCGACTGGCTCATCGTGATATTGCCCTTGAGGCCGCCGGTCATGTAGACGAACGGGGGCGCCCGGTTCTTCGGGAAACGCAGCAGATCCTGGACGCGGATCGACTCCGTGTTGGCCGCGATGTTGAACCCGGTGAGTTTGTGGAACTGCACCAGCATGTTGTAGTCGGCTCCGATGCCCATGTCCTGATCCCAATCGCCGCCGGCGTACTCGAGGCGGATGAACCGCACCCGCGCCTTGTCCATGCCGTTGGGCCACCCCCCCTCCTTGCCCCCGCCCGCGCCCAGCTTGCCGCCTTCCGTCTGTTGGGCCTCGTAGGTGGCCTCCGTGGCCTTGTCCACATCCTCCAGCACTTCGCTTTCGTCAATCTTCGGGATGTAGAATGAAATCGCCGTGTTCATGTTGACGACGAACTTCTTCTCCAGCTTCGGCTTCTTGATCTTCTTGATCTTGATCGCCTGCAAAACCTGCTGCCCGCTGCCCTTCGGCACCGCGTAGGGCGACATGCGGCTGCACCCCCACCAGAACAGCATCAGGGGCAGCACGATGATGAAGAACAGGTGGACGGCGGCAGACTTGTAGACGGACTTCCGGAAGACGGGATCGCGGCCGTGGGTCCGGACGCTCTCCACGACCCGGTCGCCCCAGCGGGGCGCGTGGCCGGGATACCCGTACGAAGCCGAGGCCGAGCGCAGAACGAGCAGAAACAGGAGCCCGGCGGCGTGAATCAGGAACGGAAGCAACACGATCGTTCCATGCACCCACAGTTCATTCCGCACCTCTGATGGCATGAACTCGGAGTCGACCGCATTGAGCGCCGACGGCAGACACCAGGCCGCGTTGAGCACCTGAAGAACCAGCACCGCATAGCCCGCGGCACCGGCCTTGATCAGCCAGAAGCACACCCGGTTCCGGAACGGCGTGGCCGCCACGGCCACTGCATTCAGCGCCGCTACAACCAGCGCCAGCCTCATGGCGACGGTCAGGTATCCCGCCAAGCCGTGCTTCCGCACGACGGCCAGCTGCGCCTCGTCCAGCCCCAGCATGGACAAGAGTCCGATCTGCCCCCGGGTCCACAGCAGCAGGGCGAACAGTGCGGCCGCGCCGGACAGCACGGCGAAGTCGGACGACCATGGCACCCGCCGGACCGCCCGGACGGCCACCCTCAAAGCGGGCTGCGCTTGGCGCGCCGACCACGCCGCCGCCCCATTCACGGCGGCCAAAACCCTCGGATAGGCCCGATCGATCGCGTACCGCCACGCGGGCTCGACGCGCCGCCACAGCCGCCCCGACTGACGGGCCACCCACCCGTCCAACCGGGCGGGTGCCGACAGCAACATCCCGATGACGGGCATGCGAGTCAGCCTCTGGAAGCGATTCCTCATGGGTCGGAAGAAGCGACGGATGCTCAGAGATCGCCGTCGAGACTGACGCTGGATTCCTTGGGCAGTTCACTCTTGGACGGAAGCGACTGGACAGCCTGCTCGAGCGAGCTCGTGCCGCTCCCTTCCGCCGATGCGGAGCGCGCCGCCGGCGCAACGGCCGGACGGGCGGCTGCCGGATTGGTCGAGTCCGAGGCCGCGCCGCGAGACGCCGGGACGGCATTCGTGGCCGCTGGCTGGCCAGACTTGTCCGGCTCACTGGTGGGCGGTGGCGCTCCGCGCACCCAGGCAATCAGCAGGCCGACCGATGTGATAGCGATCAGGACCGCGTGGATCAGAACCGAGGAGCGCAGGTCGCGCCCGAAGGACGAGCGCTTGATATCGGCGATCAGCGCGTCCGGATCCGCCACTTCGTCCTCCACCACCGGCATCGCTCCGCCGCCGGCTTGGAGCACCTCCCGCTCGATCTCCGCCGCGGAGCGCCCGGCGGAGGAACTGATGCGCTTCTGGTACTCGGCTGCAAGCCGCGCTTGGAGCTCGGCAATGCACTGCTTCGCCGTCTGGAGCTCGGTCGCCTGATGCTGAACCGCTTCCTGCTGGGCGGCCTGCAGGTCGAGCGAACGGCTGTCGAGCGCCTGCTGGCGGGCCCGATCGGATTCCTCGGTGCGCAAACGGGCCACCTCCAGATCCGCCTCCATCCGCCGGACCTGATCCTGTAGCCCGCGCAGCTGCTCCGCGTCAGCATCAGGCTGGGGGGGGGCGCTCGGCGCCGGGCTCTCTGCGGGCTCATCGACGACGTCCGCCTCTACCGGGGGCAGCGCGGACGTCTGGTCTGGCGACGCCGCGGTCGCGGACAGCGCGGGTTTGGCTCGCCGGGCCACTTCCGTCTTTGCGCCGCAGCGCGGACACTGGATCGTCCGGCCGACAACTGCGGCCCGCAGCTTCAGCGCCGCTCCGCACTTCGAGCATGTGGTCTCGATGTCCATGGTCACTTTCCTTCCTTATCGCCGATGAGCACGACGTCCGCGCCAGCCTCGCCCAGCGCCAGCAGGATGTCGCCGAACTCCTGCTGCGGGCGGTCCCGGTCGATCTTCACGAACACCGTCTTATCCGACTGTCCTTGGAGGAGCGCGGTCACTTCCGGCTCCAGCGCCTGGCGGGAGCACTTCAAGCCCTGCAGCCACAGATCGCCGTTCCCGTCGTAGACGACGCTCACCGTGACGTCCCGGACACGGCTCACGTCCTGCGACTTCGGCGGCGTGATGTTGCTGATGTGCGCCTCGCGCAGGAAGACTGCGCCGACCATGAAGAAGATGTTCAGCAGGAACGCGATGTCCCCAAACGAAGCCGTGGGGATGAACGCGGCGCGCCGCAGCTTCCGCTTGATCTTCACGGGCTCTTCCCCTCCTCGACCGTCTCGACCAAGGCCAGAATGCCGCCCGCATGCGCCACGGCCGTGACGATCTCGAAGTACCGCTGATAGGGGACGTCTGCCGCGCTCTCGAGGATCACGATCCGCTGGGCCTCGACGCGCTCCGGAAGCTTCAGATCCACCAGCTTCCGACGAAGCTCCACCATCGTGACCTCGTCCTTGTTGAGCAGGACCACGTCTTTCGACACGTTGATCGTGGGAACCTCCTCGGACGACTTCTTCTCCGGATCGGACGTCCGGGATGGAATCGTGATTCCGACGCCCATCGGGCGCGAAAACGTCGTCGTGAGAACGAAGAAGATGATCAGGAGAAAGGCGAGGTCGGAGAACGACGTGACGTCGATGTCGCCGATCTTCCTCGGTTTGCGGGCGAGCTTCATCCGGCGGACTCGGGCTTCGGTGCCTCGAGGTGGATAAAGTCCACAAACTCGGTCACCGACTCCTCGATCTTGGCGGTGTACTGATCCAGCTTCGTGATGAACACGTTGTAGAAGATGACCGCCGGCACCGCGATGATCAGTCCGGCAGCCGTCGTGATCAGCGCTTCCGCGATGCCGCCGGCGACGACGCTGCCCTGGAGGGCGCCGGCGGAGGCCATGGCCGCAAAGGCCTTGATCATGCCGGTCACGGTCCCGAGCATGCCGACGAGCGGCGACACGCTGCCCACCATGAGCAGGAGGCCGACTCGCTTCTCAAGCGCCCCGATCACGTGGGGTGCGTAGTCCTGCATGCTGCGGGTCACGCTCAGCTCGATCTCGTCCTTGCTGCGCCGGAGCCGGAG
Source organism: uncultured Verrucomicrobiota bacterium (assembly GCA_964431965.1). Lineage (GTDB taxonomy): Bacteria > Verrucomicrobiota > Kiritimatiellia > CAIKKV01 > CAYSLU01 > CAYSLU01. The sequence continues at coordinate 12,353 of CAYSLU010000014.1, read as the reverse complement.
CAGTTTCCGGTAGCGATCCAGGCCGACAAGCAGGATGGCGGCGACCGGCCCCTTTGTTTCCTCGCACAGCCGCACCGCGTCGTCCACCTTGCCCGCCGCCACGAGGTGCAGAATGAGCCGCCGCATCACGGAGGTATCGACGCTGGCGAGATTGAACACGCGCCAGCGGTCGAACACGACGGCAAGCCCGACAATCGACAGCCCCAGCAGGGGCCACATGCACATTCCGCCATCCAACAGGTATCGCAGCATGGAACGGATTCCTTTCCGATCAGCCTTCGGTCTTCTTGTTGATCGCCTCCAGCAGCTTCTGCGCCCGGCCCGCCGCGGGGCTGTTCGGGTACTCGTTCACGAGCTGCTGCAGCTTGCCCTTGGCCTCGTCGTAGCGCCGCTGCTGCGCGAAGACCACGCCCCACTTCAGAAGCATTTCGTCGAGGAACGACGCATCCGGGAAGTCCTGGAATACGGTCTGGATCAGCTCCTGGCTGCGATCGTAGTCCTTCTGCTCGATGTAGAAGTCGACAATCTTGCCGAGCGACTGACCGGCAAACGGTGAATTGGGGTACTTGTCCGCACACGCCTTGAACGACTCGATCGCCTGCCCCATGGCGCGAAGCTTGTCCTCGCGGGTGGGCCGCCGCGCCGCATTCTCCTCGAGGATCGTGCCGATCAGGAACTGCGCCTCGGCCTTGAGCTCGCCGCTGCCCTTCATGCTCAGGATTCCCTGCAGCACGCGCATCGCCTCCTGAGGCTTCTTCGCATCGACGTTCGCCCGCGCGATCTGCAGGAGCGCGAGGTCGGCCAGACTGGATGCCGGGTACAGCGCCACCAGCGTGCGGCAGGTGGCCACCGCCTTGTCGAGGTCGCCTTTCGCGAGCTGAAGCTCCCAGCGGATCTCGTAGGACTGCTCGACCACGTCCTGTCCGATGCTCGCCTGCAAGGACCGGCGCAGAATGTCGTCGATCTTGTCCAGGCCGATGTCCGCCTTCTCCGACGCGCGGGCCAGCAGCCCGACGTCGCGGAAGATCTGCGCCAGCCGCAGATAGAAGCGGGCCTCGATCAGGTTCTTGCGCGCCCGCAGGTCCTCGGTGCTCACCTCGCGGTGCGCGATCCACACGTCCTGGATCTGGCCGGTCAGGAACTCCGCCCGGGCCGTCACGGTCCGGGGATCCGTCAGGCCGCCCTTGTGCTCCTTGTCTATGTACTCGATGTGAACGGTGTCCTTGTCAAACGCCGCCAGCTGGGCGTCGGCCGGGTTGACGGCCGGCGCCTCCTTCGCCTCCTGCACGACCATCATGCTGGTGAAGTAGCCGGAATGGGGCTCGGTCTCCTCCAGGCTAAGCTCGACGGAATCGCGAATGGCGAACTCGGGCTCGTCCTCAACCGCCACCGATGCGGCGGCGGCATCCGCCGCTTCCTTCTGCACGCGGTACTGGGAGTAGACGCGCACCTTCACCTTGTCCCTGGCGTCGGACACATCGGCGTCGAAGTCCTTCACGCGGAGGAAGCTGTTCTGGCCGGCAATGACGCCGCTCACGTACTCGCGGTACGCGCCGTCCATGAACCCGGCGACAGCCGTGGAAACCACCCGGGACACGGCGAGCCGCTGAACCTGCGCCGCCCCCTCCTGCGTGTTCGCGTCCGCATAGTCGACCCGAATCACGTCGCCGCCCTTGAGCTGGATCCTCCCGTCGCCCGGCACGGCCTTGCCGAGCTCCGTCTTGATGGAGCCCACGTACGTCTCGCCGTCGCGGTCGAAAATGGCGGTGGGAACCGTCTCGGTGTCGCCGGACTCGGTCCGAACCGCGACCGACAGCGAGCCGCCCACGGTCTCGAGGACGCGCAGGTCCTTATCCTGCACCTTCACAAAAAAGCGCTGGCCGGACTCGACGAAGTTCTGCGCCTTGGCGTTCGGCGGCACGCTGGTGCCCACCAGCTTCAGGGCCTCGACGGCGGCGCGCCAGTGGCTCAGCTTGAAGTGGGCCAGCCCAATGTAGTAGTAGGCCTCATTCGCGAACACGCTCCACGGAAACTCCTCGGTCACCCGGCGCTCCATCGCCAGCGCGCGGTTGTAGTCCGCCAGCCCGAAGTGGCAGACGCCCATCCGGTACAGCGACTCCGCCCGCTCCTCCGGATCGGCCCCATCGGCCTCGGCCACGGGAGCCAGATTCTTGAGGGCCACCTGGAACTCGCCCTTACCCGAGTAGTACTTGCCCATGTACAGAGCGGCCTTGAAGCGGACATCTGACTTCGGAAAGTTCAGGGGGATGGACGCAATCAGCTTGATGCCCCGGTCCTCCTGACGGTCCTCGACGAGGGCGATGCCCCGCTGCAGGAGCTTGTCCGCCTGACTGTCGGCCTGGTTCTCGTCGGCCGCCGGCGCCACGGCCGCCGGCGCGGCGCGGACCGCCCCGGCCCACCCGCCAGCCCACGTCAGTGCGCCCGCGATCAGCGCGATCTGCAACATGCCTTGTCTACGCATACGTCCGTCCTCTCAGTCTTCGCCTTCCGACACGCCGCCGCCGGTCTTCACGCCGTAACGCTCCAGCATCTGGTGCGCTTGCGATGACACCTGGTGGCGCGGGTACTTCTTGATCGTCGCCCGGCACTCGCCGACGGCCTTCTTGCGGTCGCCCGCGCGCTCCCAAATCTGCGCCTTACGCAAACCCGCCACCGGAGCGTCGCGCTCAAAGAAGTTCTCAATCTCGGAGCACATGCTCACCGCCTCGAGCGGCTTGCCCCAGCGCTCGTAGCAGTCCACGATCGACCACGAGGTGCCCGGAGGGTCGTTGATCTGATTGAACAGGCGTATCGCATCCTCGTAGCGGGCCAGACGATCCCGGTAGAGGGCGGCACGCGTGCGGAGAGCCCGCATGGACAAGTCCGCGTTGTCCATCGTCTCCAGCTCTTCGCACGCCGCCGCCTGCGCGGAGAACTTCTGCTCGAAGCCCAGCAGTTCGATCGTCTTCCACTTGGCCAGCGGAACGTCCTCAATCAGGGCGGCCACATCGTAGGCGCGCTGGATCGCCTCCGGGCGGCGCAGGCGGTCCACGAGCGACGACATCGCCAGGTCGCGATCCTTGTCCAGCAGCAGCTTGTACAGGGACAGCAGCCGGGCCGACAGCGAAGCCCACAGCTCGCCCGCGGGGGACACGGGATCCACCTTGACCCGGATCCGGTCCATGACGCCCGTGTAGATCGGGATCTGCTGATCGTTGGGCAAAGCCTTGGTGTCCTCCAAGACAGCCGTAGTAAATGCCTTCCACGAATCCGCCACCGTCCACCCCGCGTTTCCCGCTTCGGTGAGCCGATCCGCCAGCCAGTAGTACACGGAGGGGCGCTTCTCCGGCGCGGCGACGCGCGCCCCTTGGATCGCCTCCTTGACGAAATCTCTCCAGGGATCCTTCGCGCCTACCCGGAACGCCAGCTGGAGGCGGCGGTTCATGAAATCCTCGGTCCGGTCGGCCTCCGCAAAGACCGGCCGACGGCCGGCGAACCACTTGAGCAGGGCATCCTTCCCGTCTGCATCCAGGGCGTCCGCCTGCGACAGCCCGCGGTCATAGACGTATACCAGCTTCTCGACCCGCTTCACGGGGTCCGCCTCTTCGGTCTTCAGGAGGTCGTCAATCGCCGCGTACCGCTGCCGCCGGATGTAGAGATCGGTGAGCTTGGACCGGGCCTCCTTGACCGCCCCATCCGGACGCATGAAGGCGGCGGTGTAGTTCTGGATGACCTTCAGCCAACTCGCCTCGGCGCCCTTCTCGTCGTTCGCGCCCAGCGAGTAGTCGGCCAGACGATTCAACGCCACGTCGGCCACCGGATGGACCAGGTACTTCTCGTTCGCGACCAGTTCGCGCAGCGTCTTGACGCCCGACTCCACGTTGCCATTCTCGAACTGAGCGGCCGCCATAAGGTACATGGCCGGGACGGCGTCATCGATGAACTCACTGTGAAAGTCCAGCAGCTCCTGATAGATGCCGATCGCCGTGTTGCGCTGCCGGGCCATGTGCAAGCTATACGCCCGCATGAGCTGGCAGTGGGAGTAGACCGGGGACTGCGGCTGCTGCGTCATGTACTTCTCGAACTCGATGGCTGCCGCCTCGTAGTTCTTCTGCCGGACGAGGTCCTCGGCCCGGCCGTACTGCAGGCGATCCGCCTGGGAGAGCTTGCCGAACCGCCGGGGCGGCAGCGGCCAGTCCCACGCATCGCCGATGGCGCCGCCAGCCGCCCGGGCATCGGGCAGCCCGACCGCCACGGCCAGGGCCGTCGCCAGCACGGCTGGCCGCCCCCATCGCTTGAGCGTTCGCATCATGTCGTCCCGCCTCCGCCGCACCCCGTGCTACTCTTCTTTCTCGAACACCTCGAAGGCACGCGCGTTCTGCACCAGCTGCCCGCGGGCGAACTTGGCCCACTTCGACTCCGGATAGTCCCACGTGAGCTTCTTCAGGCTCTGGTACGCCTTCTTCATGTCCTTGACCTTCATGTAGCTGTCCGCCAGCCAGTACATGGCTTCGGGCCGCAGGTCCTTGTCGTCGTAGGCGCCGATCAGCTTGTCGAAGCGCAGAATCGCCTCGTTCAGCCACTCGTTCGCCTTTGCGTCATACCGCCCGGCCTGCTCCTGCTTGCGCTCCTCAGCGCCCTTCAGGTAGCTCTGCCCGGCGAGGAAGAGCGACTTGGCGGCCAGCTGATGCTCGGGGTTGCGGGCCTGGAAGTTCGCGAAGATCCGGCCCGCCACGTCGTACTTCTTGGTCCGGTAGAAGTACTGCCCCAGCCGGATGACCGCGTCGGATACCAGCGGGCTGCTCGGATACGAGTAGGTCAGCTCGACGTACGCATCGAGCGCGTTCTCGTTGTCGTTCATCTTCTCCAGGCAGATGCCCTTGCGCAGCTGGGCGCGCGCGGCGAACTCGGAGTTGGGCCAGTTCGACAGCACCTTGTTGTAGCGGCCCAGCGCTTCCTCGTAGTGCTCAAGCTCGTGCGCCAGGTTGGCGAGCAGGAACTCGGCGTGCGGCGCATGAGTCGTGTTCGGATAGTCCAGGATCGCCTCCTCCAGGATGGCCTTGCCCTCCGCGATCTCCTTTTCCGCCATCTCCTTCTGGTTCGTCTCGCGGTGACTCTTGGCGAGCTCGAACAGGGCCTCCGCCATCAGGAGCCGGGTCCGGACCGCGATCTCCTCGTCGGCGAATAGTTTGGTGAACGTCGCAAGCGCGCCATCCGCTCCGGGATACACGCCGGCCGTAGCCGTCACCGTACGCGGCTTCGAGGATAGGACGGACGTCGCATCCGCGTACTCCGCCCGCACCCGCTCGCCATGCTTCACGCGCAGAACATGGCCGGTCTCCGCCCCGGAAGCGACTCCCCCGCCGACCGCAAGTTCCGTCTTCACGCGGCACGTGAATAGACCGGAGTGCGGCAGCGTTTCCACCATGGCCGGCTCAACCCGTCCGGCCGCGCTGGCGATCGACACCCGGATTTCGTCCAGGCCGTCCGACACGTCGCGATCCCGGTCCGACACGCGAAGGTACAGGTAGTCGCCGACATACACCTCGGACAGCGGCTTCACATACTTGCGATCGGCAAAGCTCGCAACGGCATCGCTCGCCAGGCGGTAGAGTCCCTCACGAACCGTGTCCGAGCCGGCGGCCTGTACCGAAACCCGAACGATGTCGTCGCCCCGGACGTAGAGCCAGGCGACGCGCAGCTCCACGTCCCTGCCTTTGGATGGCTTGGCCGACTCCGCGTCATCAGCTGCCTCGTCGGCATAGTCGGACGGATTCCCCGTCCGCATCGGCACCTCCGCGCGGAACTCGGCATCCGCCGAGTTGGCGAGGCGCATGGCAACGACCATCGCGACCGGTTCCCGCCCCTCGGCCTTTGCCGCGGACGCCTCGCGCTCGGTCACCAGGCGCGCCGGGAATGTGGCGTTCTCGCTGAGCGCCGCGGCCGGATAGATCACCTTGAACACCAGGGCCGTATCGAGACTGGTCACCACGGCCTGCTCTCCGTTCGTGCCGTCGCCGCGCGGCGGCAGCCGCGTCTTGACGATCGGACCCGAGTTATTCGTGTTGAGCTCGTCCTGCAGGACCACATTCTGAAGCAGGATCAGCTCCGGGGGCGTTTCGGGAGCCGGTTGCACCACGGCGCTCTTCTCAACCCGGCCGTCGCTGTTCTCCCGGTCCTGGTAGCTGACGGTGATGGTGTCGTCCGAGCCGACTTGGACCGTATCGACCGCGTTCGTCGTCCCAAGCTTCAGAATCCCGATGAACTCCCCTGAGTGCTCTCCCGTTTCGATCGTATCGAGCCAAAGCTGTCGGCCGGCGGTCGTCTGAACCAGGATCCGAACCTTGTCGCGGGCTTCTGTCGTGTCCTCGTCGTAATCCACCACCCGAGCGACGAGGCTCTCCGTCGTGCCCGGCCGATAGCGGAGCGCGGCATCATAGATGATCGCGCGCTTGCCGTCTGAGTCCATCCCGATGGTCTCGTACTCCAGAGACACCTTTGCGTCATGAAACCCGGACATCATCGTGGCGGTAAGCACGCGAGGCGCGCCGCGCGTGTTCCGCTCGTCCGAATACTTCACGAGGATGCGGTCTCCCGGCCCGAGTTCGAGGGATCTGTTGGTGGCGCCGGCTGAGAAATCGCGAGTCGTCGGAACAACCGCTTCGCCGAACTTGCTCGTCACCGTGGCTTTGCGGACCGTCACGGATCCAGCCGGCGGCACGCCGTCAAAAACCCAGCGCAACCGGCGAAACCCGGTCCCCTGGTGGAACACGCTGCGCACGCGGTTGCTTTCGACGGAGAGCGAGGCCACCGGCGTCAGATTCGTCGGAATCCACCGAAACTGCTCGTCTCCCACTCGGACAGGATTCTGCACGTTGATGCGCTCGGAGACCTGTATGTCCTCGGGCGTCAGGCGGTTGAACAGATGCCACTGCAGCACGACACCCGGCTTCGACGGCGGGCACACGCGCATCGACGGCAGGGGCTGACCCGCCGCATCGACGATGGTGAGGCTGGCGCCCCACGGCCCGGTGAGTTGAGAGACCTTCAGCAGGATCGCATTCACGCCTGACTTCAGCTTCGCGTTGACGGCATCCTGCTCCGGCTTCCAGAGGCGGGCATCGGCCACGCGGTGGATCTTCGCGCCGTTCAGCCAGCAGGCCAGTCCGCCCGCGCTGCCAAGCTTGAGCACGACGTCCTGATCGCCGGCGCTGACAACCTCCGTATAGAGGTACGCGGCGGTCTGCTGGGTCTTGCCGAAATGCCGCCCGATGTCGATGTAGCCATACATCGTCTCCGGTGCGGCATTCTGATCAGACACGGGGCGCAGCGTCAGGCTGTCAGATCCGCCAAGCAGCATCACGGACTTGAATGCACGCGCGTCGCCCAGATCGAGAGCCGCCTCAGCCAGGGGATAGACCGTCATCAGGTCGATCTCGAACCACTTCGGACCCTTGACGTCTGCGCCGCTCGTCCAGCCGCCGGAGTCGCCGGTCCGGATGGCTGACGCCGGGTCCAGCCCCGGAGCTGAGTCAGACGCATTCGCCTTCGGTGGCGCCACGGCCGTCGGCAACTTTCCCCGAAACACGCCGCTGTGGGTGTTGGTCTCGACCAACTGAACCGCGCCGACCGTATCTCGGGACGACGTCTCCACATCGACAAAGACATGGTCGCTCTGCCCGCTGACATCACGGTCGGCGTCGATCACTTGCACATAGATCTCGTTGCCCGGCCGGACGACCGACGTGTTGCGCGCGGACTCCCGACTGTAGGCAGGACCGGACGGCCCCGCAGCCGGCAGCCCCGCCTGCTGCGCCTGAACCATCTGCCGCTCCCGTTCCTCCTCGGTCACGAAGTCCGCGGACGAGGCCGTGATCTGTCCGTCAGCCACAACCACCATCTTCTTGTCTTCATACTTCAGGTCATTCAACTTCTGAAAGCTGGGGAGAAGGTTGTAGCTGACAATGTCGTCACCGGTGACCTCGATATACATGTTGTTGGTAGCCGGCTCGCCGAGGCGGGTGCTGACGCTGCCGCGAAACAGGGTCGGATCGCGCGGCGAAGGCGACAGCGTGACGACTTCCTCGTCATGCCCCTTGACGGTGCGCAGTTGCACCGGGATGCCGCCGCCGCCGCGCACGACCGCAAGGTTGCGGTCCTGCATCTTCATCGTGATGGGTCGTCCCGGAACGACGTAGGTGGTCAGGACGCGAGAGCCCATTTCGAGCTCGGGGTCCTGGAGCCGGTCCTGCTTCAAGTTCAGCTCGGCCTCGAGGAACAGGGTCTCGAAGTGCTCGGGCGAACGCTTCTTCACCTCATCGATGAAGGAGCGCGCCTCGTCGTACGCCTCGCGGTCGAAGGCGATGCGGGCGCTATAGTAATACGCCTCGGCCTGGATGGTGGAGTCAGGCGAATCCTTGAGCCGCTCGAGCATGCCGTCGGCCGACTCGTAGTCCTTGGTGATGCGGAAAATATCCACGAGGCGGAAGCGGGCTCGCTTGCCGGACTCGGTGTCGCGGTAGGTCTTGTTCCGATCCAAGCCCTGATACTCCATCCGTGCTGCCGCGTAGTTCTCCTGATCGCGGAACACGTCGCCCTTGGTCAGCATGATGCCGGCGACTTGCTCGGGCTTCAGGTTTCCCGACTTCGTGAGGATGGTATCGCTGAGCGCGATAGCCTCCTTGAACCGCTTCTGCTTTCGGAGCTGATCCGGGATCCAAGCCGTCAGGGCGCCATCCACCGCCGCCCAGTTCCGGACGAAGGCATCGGCGTTCTGGGCGTAGAGTTGCCACGCCTTTGCTTCATCGCCCTTTCTCAGGGCCTCTGTCGCCAGATTGAGCTCGGCCAGAGCAGCCGTCTTGGCGGGATCCGCAGCGCCGGGCTGCTGAGCCAAGAGGGAACCGGTCCACACGGCTAGCAGAACGATAGCCGCTGCAATCTGCACGGTGATGATTCTCATTGTGACCTCGTCAGCCTTTGCCGCAACTTTGGAGCACACGAAGCCGGATATAGTAGGTCGCGTCGGTCTGGACCGTCGAGCGGATTCTGAGCCATGGAGCGGGTCTCCCCCCCATCCTCGGCTTCGGTAGCATTTTCTTATGGCGCAACCCGGGGTGAGCACTGCCCCTGCTGTCGCGCCACGTCTGAACGGGTCTGACGGAAATCGGACCCCGGCGTGTGGGAAGACCGTGCAGCCCAAAGTTCTTCAATAGGGCCAAGCCGACGGAGCGGACGGCGAAATCGAGCCCAGATGGAGCCAACGGTCGGGATCGAACCGACGACCTGCGCATTACGAATGCGCTGCTCTACCAACTGAGCTACGTTGGCCTCAGAAAGTCCGTAACATACAGGAAACAAGGCGGGTGTCAACCCCCGCGTGAACCCATCGCGCGAATCAGCATAAGCTCCAGCAGCGTCGTTTGGGGCACACCGCTGGAGACCATGGCCTCGTGAGTTTCCACGACCAGCCTCTGGAATCGTCGGAGTTGAAGGGGAGTGTAGTTCTGAGCTTGCACGGCCATTTTTCCCGCCGCAAAGGGGTGAATCGAACGTGGCGCCCGCCTCAACGCGGCGGTCAGAACCTTCTCAGCCTCGGGAGGAAACGCCCCCCAGTCGGCAAGCATCCCGCCCCCGTATCCCGGCTTGAGCGCCACCCATCCCTGATCCAACGCCTCGCGGTAGAGCATCAAATCCCGTATCCGGCTGAAAATCGAGACCACGATCCCGATCGGGCTTTCTTTCTGCGCCAGCAGATCGTGAAGCGTGTTCAATGCCTTGACCAGATTCCGGGAACCCACGGCATCCTGGAGGTCCCACATAACCGAGGCGGCTGAGGTTGAGACCATGGCTTCAACATCCGCCACCGTCACCCCCTTCCGCGACCCGACAAAAAGCGACAGTTTCTCAAGTTCACAGGCAATCTGCCGGGCATCACCCCCCACACGCCCCAGAATCAAGTCTTCGACCCCGGGTTCCGGCTTCAGCCCTTGGGCCTTCAACCCCTCCCGAATAACGACTCTGGCCTGATTTTCCGCCAAATGGGCCTTTTCGGGAACATTGAACTCGCGGACCTCAAACCGGTCCTTGCACAGCTTGAACAAGGCCGACCGACCGTCCGCCTTGGGCGTGGTAATCAGCAAGGCGTTTTCGCCCGGCCCGGATCCGGCGAGAGCGGCGACAAAGGCTTTCATCTGGGTGCGGACCGAATCCGCCTGGGCAGTCTGCCCATCCGCCAGAAAGGAAACATCCCTCCACCAGACGACCTTGCCCTGAGCCAGCAAGAATCCTTGCGTAAAAAGGGCTTCCTGACAACGCCGCAGGGAGGCCAATGCCTCATCCGCATTATCAGCCTGGCCCTCAACCACCTCCAGACCAAACGCCTGCTCGCTCTCATGGATCAGGCTGTTGATAAGTTGGCGCGCGGCGTTATTCATCGGGAATTCATCTTCGCCCGAAAACAAGTAGACCCCTTTGTGCTTACTCATACCTTGCCAGTCCCCTCGAAAAGTGCATTAATACTTCTATCAGGTCAGGGTCCTTTTGTCACGGACCCCGCAAGCATGAAGCAATGGATTTCAAAATTCCGGGCGCAACGCCTGCGTGGGCGCCTGAGAGAATCAGGCAACAAGGCGCCGAAGGGTCATTCCAACCGGTTCACAGGATCATCCCTGCGGCTCCTGTTGGGCTTGGCGCTCTGGGTCTCGGTCGGGGTTCTGTTCTACACCGGGAGAGGGGAACACTCCGAAGAGATAGGGTGGGCTCTGGGACTGGCTCGCAGCGAACTGTTACTGATGATCGGAACCGTTGTCGCCGCTGGTTTACTGCGGGTTTTGGCTCCCTCCATCTTTTACGATAGCGGCAGGCTGCTTCTGCTGGCCATGTGCGGGCTGTGCAGCGTTATACCCGCCGATACGCTTCTTCACGTCCGTCAGGGTCTCCCGTGGCTCTCCTTTTCCACAATGGAATTCCTGATTCCCTTAACCTTGGCGCCACTCCTTGCCGGCGTGTTACTTGGGGCCGCCGCTGCCACCATCGTCGGCGTCTGGGTCAGCTACATTTGCGCGATTCTGTTCAATAATAGCCTGACGGTTCTGGTAGCCGGTCTAATCACCACGGCCGCCGCCGCGAGCATGGCCCCCCACGCACGACGGCGTACTCAGATCATCCGGATAGGCGTGGTTGTCGGATTGGCGAAAGCGGCTGGAGCGATCGTGCTGCTGCTCGGCCATCACCCTCCGCTCATGCCCGTTGTCGTAAATCAGGTCCTGGCATGCCTGTTTGACGGCATAGGATCGGCGCTCATTGTTGTAACCATTCTGCCCTTGATCGAGGCGTTGTTTGGATTAACCACCAATATTACACTCCGGGAACTTTCGGATCTCAGCCATCCCTTGCTCCAGCGACTTGCGTTCGAAGCACCGGGCACCTATCACCATAGCCTGATGGTCGCCAATCTGGCACAGGCAGCCGCCGACACCATTGGGGCCAATCCCATCCTGGCTCGGGTTGGAGCCTATTTTCACGACATCGGGAAATTAACCAAACCGGGATTCTTCACTGAAAACATCCAGGGCGGCGAGAATCCCCATGATAACCTGGCTCCCAGCATGAGCGCCCTTCTGGTTATGGCCCACGTCAAGGAAGGTCTTAGTCTGGCCATGCTGCACAAGCTTCCTCGAGCTGTAATGGATATCATTCAACAGCATCACGGGACAGGATTGGTGGCCTATTTCCACCATAAGGCGGGCAGGCAGGCTGAGGAAGCCGCCCAGGAGCGGCCAGGCAGGGCAAATACCATAACCGTGGATCAATCGCCCTACCGCTATCCCGGACCGCGCCCTGTCAGCCGGGAAGCCTCCATCTCTTTGGAAAAGCCCACTCCCGTCCACGTTGGTGAACTTATTGACTGTTTGGTCGATAACCGCTACGAAGACAACCAGTTGGATGAGAGCGAAATGACTCTGGCCGAGTTGGCGAAAGTCAAACAGGCATTCGTACTGTGTCTCACCAGCATGCTTCACAGCCGGATCGCCTACCCACGGCCATGAGAGCGTCCGTTGTCACCTCCCCGGGAACCCCTGCGGCGAACAAGGTCAGACTACGTCGTCTGCTGAAATTCCTGATGAATAAGGCGACGCATGGGGCCGGCCAGTGCTGGGATGAGGTTTCGCTGGTCCTAACCAACGATCGCGGCATTCGAGAGGTGAATTGCCTTCATCTCGGGCATGATGATTCAACCGATGTCATTTCCTATTCCTTTGATCCCCTGCCGGGACAGTCCCCCGGGGATGCCAGCGGGGAAATCTATATTAATGTGGAATTGGCACAGAGGGTCGGGACACGGTTTGGCGGCG
>CAYSLU010000013.1:67947-75505 GCA_964431965.1 uncultured Verrucomicrobiota bacterium | reverse complement strand
CCGGGATGCGGTGGCCCCACCAGATCTGCCGCGAGATGCACCAGTCGCGGATGTTCTCCATCCACTCGAGGTACACCTTCGTCCACCGGTCGGGCGTGAACGTGATCCGCCCGTCGCGCACGGCGGCGATGGCCGGCTCCGCGAGCGGCTTCATCTTCACGAACCACTGCAGCGACAGCCGCGGCTCCACCATCGTGTGGCAGCGGTAGCAGTGCCCCACGGCGTGCGCGTGCTCGTCGATCTTCTCGATCAGTCCGGCGGCCTGCAGGTCGGCCACGATCCGCTTGCGGCACTCCATGCGGTCGAGCCCGCGGTACGGCCCGGCGGCCTCGTTCATGGTGCCGTCGCCGTTCATCACGTTCACCGGCGTGAGCCCGTGCCGCTGCGCCATCGCGAAGTCGTTCGGGTCGTGGGCCGGCGTGACCTTCACCGCGCCCGTGCCGAACGCGGGATCGACAAAATCGTCCTCAATCACGGCCAGAGACCGGTGCAGCACCGGCAGGCACAGGGTCTTGCCCTTGAGCGCCGCGTACCGCGGGTCCTTCGGGTTCACGGCCACGGCCACGTCGCCGAGCAGCGTCTCGGGCCGGGTCGTCGCCACGACCACATGCTCGGAGCTGTCCGCCGAGCCCACGGGATAGCGGATGTAGTACAGGCGCCCCGCCGTGTCCACGTGCTCGCTCTCCTCGTCCGAGAGCGCCGTGTGGCAGCGCGGGCACCAGTTGATGATGTAGTTGCCGCGGTAGATCAGGCCCTTGTTGTAGAGCCGCACGAAGACCTCGGCCACCGCGTCGCTCAGGCCCTCGTCCATCGTGAAGCGCTCGCGCGCCCAGTCGCACGACGCGCCCAGCCGCTTGAGCTGGCTGACGATGGTGTTGCCGTACTCGCGCTTCCACTCCCACACGCGGTCGACGAATGCCTCGCGCCCCAGGTCCTCGCGGCTCTTGCCGTCCTTGCGCAGCGCGCGCTCCACCACGTTCTGGGTGGCGATGCCGGCGTGGTCGGTGCCCGGCATCCACACCGTGTTGCGCCCCTCCATGCGGCGGCGGCGCACCAGGATGTCCTGGACGGTGTTGTTCAGGGCGTGGCCCATGTGGAGGATGCCGGTCACGTTCGGGGGCGGGATCACCACGCAATACGGCGACCCGCCGCGCGCCGCGTCGCCGTGGAACGTCCCGCGCTCCGTCCACCAGGCGTACCACTTGTCCTCGACCCGCTTGGGGTCGTACTTCTTGTCGAGTTCAGCCATGGCTCTCGCGGCTGCTCGCCGCCTTCTCCTCTTCCCGGAACAACTTGTACTCCACGCTGTCGACCAGCGCCTCCCACGAGGCCTCGATGATGTTCTCGGACACGCCGACCGTGCCCCACGTGTCCTGGCCGTCGCTCGACTCGATGATCACCCGGGTCTTCGCCGCGGTCGCCTGCTCCGGATCCAGAATGCGCGTCTGGTAGTCGGTCAGCACCACCTCGGCGATCTGCGGGTAGAACTGGATGAGCGCCTTGCGCAGCGCCGCGTCGAGCGCGTTCACCGGCCCGCAGCTCTGCGCCACCGTGTGCTCGACCCGGTTCTTCACGCGCACCTTCACGGTCGCCTCGGACATGCACGGCTTGTTCCGGCCGGGCTTGTCCACGATCACGCGGAACCCCTCGAGCTCGAAGAACGACTTGTGCTGGTTCAGCACCTTCTGGATCAGGATCCGGAAGGAGGCGTCCGCCGCCTCGAACGCGTACCCGCGGCTCTCCAGGTCCTTGAGCGCCTCCAGGACCTCGCGCACCTCGGGCGACGACTTCTTGAGGCCCAGCCCCATCTCGACCGCCTTGAGGAGCACGCTGCTGCTGCCCGAGCCGTCCGAGATCAGCACCCGCCGCTCGTTGCCGACCAGCGCGGGCTCGATGTGCTCGAACGTGCGCGGGTTCTTCTCCACCGCGTTCACGTGCATCCCGGCCTTGTGGCTGAACGCGCTCTCGCCCACGAACGGCGCCTTGCCGTCGTGGCGCATGTTCACGATGTCGTCGGCGAAGAGCGACAGGTCCCGAAGCCCGCGCAGCCCGCCCTCGGGCAGGCACGCGCAGCCCATCTTCAGCTCCAGCGCGGGGATGATCGTGCACAGGTTCGCGTTGCCGCAGCGCTCGCCGTACCCGTTGATCGTGCCCTGCACGTGCCCGGCGCCCGCCCGCACGGCCGCCAGGCTGTTCGCCACCGCCAGGCCCGTGTCGTTGTGGGTGTGGATGCCCACCGGCGTGCCCAGCGACCGCGCGACCTCGGCCACGATCGCCGCGACCTCGTCCACGAGCGACCCGCCGTTCGTGTCGCACAGCGCCAGCACGGACGCCCCCGACTCCGCGGCGGCCCGGAGGGTCGACATCGCGTACTCGGGGCTGTCCTTGTACCCGTCGAAGAAGTGCTCGGCGTCGTAGATCACCTCGCGGCCCTGCTCCCGGAGGAAGCGGACCGTGTCGCGGATCATGGCGAGGTTCTCCTCCGGAGTCGCGCGCAGCACGTCGCGCACGTGCAGCAGCCACGACTTGCCGAAAATGCCGACGGCCGGAGTCCGGGCGTCGATCAGCGTCACGAGCCCCGCGTCCTCGGCCGCCTGGGCGCCGGCGCGCCGCGTGCTCCCGAACGCCACCAGCTTCGCCCGCGCCAGCGGCTGGCGCTTCAGCTCGTTGAAGAAGTCGATGTCCTTGGGGTTCGACCCGGGATACCCGCCCTCCACATAGTCGAACCCGAACTCGTCCAGCCGCCGCGCGAGGCGCAGCTTGCCGGCAACGGAAAAGTTGACGCCCTCGCCCTGCGCGCCGTCGCGCAGGGTGGTGTCGTAGATCTGGATCTTGCGTTTCGAAGCCATGGCTTGGATTCCTGCGAACGGCCGGACGCGCGGCTTCAGGCCGCGCCGAAAAAGGCGTCGTACAGCGCCTTCACCGCCCGGCGCCGGTCCTCGGACTTCACCCCGAACATCATGCTGATCTCGGACGCCCCCTGGTTCATCATCTCGATGTTCACGCCGGCGCCGCCCAGCGCCTGCGTGGCCCGGGCCGCCATCCCGACCGTGTAGTGCATCCCCTCGCCCACGATCATCACCAGGGCCAGGCCGCGCTCGACCGAGACGTCGTCCGCGCCCAGCGTCGCGCGGATCAGGTCCACCACGCGGCGCTCCTTCCCCGCGTCGAAGTCCTTCTCGCGCAGGATCAGGGACGTGTTGTCGATCCCCGACGGAGCGTGCTCGTAAGACAGCCCTTCCTCCTCGATGATCTGCAGGAGCCGCCGGCCGAACCCGATCTCGCGGTTCATGAGGTACTTGCTCACGTTGACCGCGCAGAACCCCTCGCTGCTCGCGATGCCCACGACCTCGCCCGGCCGCTCCTGACGGTCGCGGATGATCATCGTGCCGGGCGCCTCGGGCCGGTTCGTGTTCCGGATGTTGATCGGGATGCCCGCGTGGACGGCCGGAATGATCGCCTCGTCGTGGAACACGCCGAACCCGGCATACGCCAGCTCGCGCATCTCACGGTACGTCAGGACCGGGATCGGGCGCGCCTCCGGCACGATGTCCGGAGCCGCGGCATATACGGAGTCCACGTCCGTGAAGTTCTCGTACACGTCGGCGGCCACCGCCGCGGCCAGGATGGCGCCCGTGATGTCCGATCCGCCGCGCGGGAACGTGACGACCAGCCCCGAGCGCGTGTACCCGAAGAACCCCGGGAACACGCCCACGCCCTTCAGGTCCTTCAGGCTGCGCCTGAGGTTCGCGTAGGACTCCGACAGCACCTGCGCGTTGCCGAAGTCGTCGCTCAGCAGCAGGCCCGCATCCCGCGGGTTGACGTACCGCGCTTCCGTCCCGCGCGCGCGCAGCGCGGCCGTCACCAGCCGGGCGCTGTTGTCCTCGCCGCCCGCCTTCATGGCGTCCATGAACTGACCCGGGGTCGGCGCCGTCTTCGCGCCCGCCAGGCGCGCCTCGAAGTCCGCGCGGATCTCGGCCAGGATCGCCTCCGGCAGCTTCAGCTCGCGCTGGATCTCGGCGTAGCGCGCCACCACGGCGTCCAGCTCGGCCTGCGCGTCCCCGCCCGCCAGCCGCCGCTCCGCACACCGGATCAGCAGGTCCGTGACCTTCGTGTCCCCCTTGCCCCGCTTGCCGGGCGCCGACACCACGGCCAGCCGGCGATCCGGGTCCGCCAGCACGATGTCGCACACCCGCGCAATCTGGCCGGCGTCGGCCAGCGATGTCCCGCCGAATTTCGCGACTTTCACGATGCCCCCGTCTTGGCGCCGGCTCCCGGCGCCTTCTTCGCGGCGTCGCCGCGCTCCAGGTCCTCGATTCGAAACCGCACCGGCTCCCGCCCGACAATCTTCAGCGCGCCGATCGCCTTCAGCGCGGCCACGAAGTCCCGCTCCTTGGCCCGGTGCGTCACGATCACCACCGGCACCTGCTCGAATGCCCGCGACTCCTTCTGCAGGACCGACGCGATGCTGATCCGGTGCTCGCCCAGGACCGTCGCGATCTGCCCCAGCACGCCCGGCTTGTCCACCAGCGACAGCCGCACGTAGTAGCGCGCCTCGATCTCGCCGATCGGCCGCAGCCGGTCGCCCCCGCCCTGGAACGGGGCCGACGACCGCCGCGGGGAGCCGAACTTGAGGTTCCGCGCCGCATCCACGATGTCGCTGAGCACCGCGCTCGCGGTCGGGAGCCGGCCCGCCCCCCGTCCGTAATACACGGTCTGGCCCACCACGTCGCCATCCACGACCACCGCGTTGAAGACGCCGCTCACCGATGCGAGCATGTGATCCACCGGCACCAGCGTCGGGTTCACGCGCACCTCGATGTCCCCGCCCGAGTCCTTGATCACCGCAAGCAGCTTGATCCGGTAGCCCAGGCCGGCGGCGTAGGCGATGTCCGTCGCGGTCACGTTGCGGATGCCCTCCACGTGGACCGAGCCGATCGGCACGTGGAACCCGTACGCGAGCGACGCCAGGATCGCCGCCTTGTGCGCCGTGTCGTGCCCGTCGATGTCCAGGCCCGGGTTCGCCTCGGCGTACCCCTTCTGCTGCGCCTCCTTCAGGACGTCGTCGAACGCCAGCCCCTCGCGCTCCATCCGGGTGAGGATGTAGTTGCAGGTTCCGTTCAGGATGCCGTAGATGCTCTGGATCCGGTTCGCGACCAGCCCCTCGCGCAGGGCATGGATGATGGGAATCCCGCCGGCCACGCTGGCCTCGAAATAGACGTCGGCGCTCTTGCGCTCCGCGAGGCCGAACACCTCCTCGCCGAACTCCGCCAGCAGCGCCTTGTTCGCCGTGACCACCGGCTTGCCCAGGCTCAGGGCCTTCTGAATCAGCCGCCGCGCAATGGTCGTTCCGCCGACCAGTTCCACGACGATGTCGACCGCCGGGTCCTCGATCACGGCCTCCGCGTCGCGGGTCAGGATCGACCGGCTCACGCGCACGCCGCGGTCCCGGTCCAGATCGATGTCCGCAATCCACTTCAGCTCCAGGCGGATGCCCGTCCGCTTCTCGATCAGGTCGGCGTTCTTCTGGAGCCCCTCCACCACCCCGGCTCCTACGGTGCCGAATCCGATCAGCCCGATTCCGATGTCCTTCTTCATGTATCGTCCCGCCCCGGCCCCAGCCGGTTTTGACTTCCCGTCCCGCGAAAAATGGCCTACAAACTCTACTTCAAATCGAAGCCCCATCAAGCCGAAACTGCCACCGACACAGGCACACAATGACGCCATACGCACGACTGGACGGAGACACGCTCACCCTCGGCAACCGCCTGATCGAGCGGCGGTTCCGCTGGAACGGCGGAAACCTCGTCACGCTCCGGATCGCCGACCGGCGCAGCGGCTCCTCCTGGGCCTGCGCGGGGAGCGTGCCCGACCTCCATTTCCCCGGCGGGGCCGCCACGTCGGGCGGCGGGCGCCTGAGCGTCCGCAAGCGGCCCGCCACGCCCGTCGCCCCCGCCCACCTCGAAGCGTCCGTCGGGCTCCGCGTCGGCGACCTCCGCGTCCGGCGGGTCTTCCGGATCTTCGCGGACGCGCCGGCGATCGCCTCCGAGCTGCACCTCCGCGGCCGGGCCCTGGGGCCGTGGGCTGAAGCGGCCGGCGAGGCCCGGGCCGCGCTCGAGACGCCGGAAAACGACCGGCTGCTCTGGGGCGGCGCCTTCAGCGCGCCCCTGCTCGACCGCCTCGCAACCGGCTTGCGCCA
The DNA here is from genome assembly GCA_964431965.1 of uncultured Verrucomicrobiota bacterium. Classification (GTDB taxonomy): domain Bacteria; phylum Verrucomicrobiota; class Kiritimatiellia; order CAIKKV01; family CAYSLU01; genus CAYSLU01. Next base: position 69,306 of record CAYSLU010000013.1, on the reverse strand, counting down.
TGCGGATGTCGCGTGCGTCCGGTTCCTGGATGTCACGGACCGCCGGAACACGCTCGTCCACCGGCAGTCGTTCTCCCCGTACCGCTCGCCGACCTACTCGGCGGGCAACGTGCTCTTCGCCCGCCGCACGCTCACCGGCGCCGGCCTATTCGTGCTCAAGGAGGCGCCCTGCTCCGACATGCAACTCGGGTATCCGGGCTGTGACTTCGTCTGCACCGAGCACGGGATCCTCGTGACCGGCTTGGGGCTCCGCCTCGGCGACATCTCCGAGACCGAGTGGACCCGCGCATACAGCTGCGTCGTCGGCGTCTTCGCCGGCGGCGATGACGAGGCGCTGCTCGCGCTCCGCCGCTGGCAGGAGTCGTCCCGCACGCGGCGCCCCGACCGGGACGACATGATTCTGGCGAACACGTGGGGGGACCGGGGCGGAGCGAAGCGCATCACCGAGGAGTTCCTGCTCGCCGAGGTGCGGGCCGCGGCCCGGCTCGGGCTGACCCACGTGCAGGTCGACGCCGGCTGGCAGAAGGGGCGCGAGCCGTACACGGTCGCCGGCGGCGACCTGAAGAACATCTGGACCACCCCGGATTTCTGGGCGGAGAACCCCGCCCGCCTGCCGCGCGGCCTCGGCCCGGTCGTCGCCCTGGCCCGCCGGCTCGGGATCCGGTTCGGCGCCTGGTTCAACCCCAGCCCGGAGGGCGGCTACGCGCACTGGGCCGACGACGCGCGCGTGCTCACGGGCCTGCTGCGCCGGCACGGCATCCGGATGTTCAAGATTGACGGCGTGGAGGTTCCGGACCGAGCCGCGGAGCGGAACCTGCGCCGCATGCTCGACCGCGTCCAGGCCGCGGCCCGCGGCGAGGCCGTGTTCAACCTGGACATCACGGCCGGACAGCGCTTCGGCTACCACTACTTCAACGAGTACGGGAACAAGTTCCTCGAGAACCGCTACACCGACTGGGGCAACTACTATCCGCACTGGACGTTGCGGAACCTCTGGCACCTGGCCCGCTACGTCCCGCCGCAGTCGCTGCAGATCGAGTTCCTGAACCCCTGGCGCAATCCCGACAAGTATCCGGAAGACGACCCCCTCGCGCCGGCCCGCGTGCCGTTCGCCTACTGCTTCGCGATCGCCATGATGGCGCAGCCGCTGGCGTGGTTCGAGGCCTCGTGCCTGCCGGAGCAGGCCTTCGCCATCGCGCCCCTCGTCCGGACGTACCGCCGACACATGGCCCGCATCCACGCGAACCCCATCCTGCCGATCGGCGAAGAGCCGGACGGCACCGGATGGACGGGCTTCCAGTCCGTCGGCGCCCGCTCAGGCTACATTCTCGTACTCCGGGAATGGAACAAGCGCCCCAG